>NZ_AMSH01000004.1 GCF_000300535.1 Bacillus xiamenensis | reverse complement strand
TCATTTTAGCCCTTTGTCAACAATCTGAAACCCGCCCATTGAGGCGGGTTTTGGTGGTTAAGCCTTCTTTTTCATTAAGAATGAAGCAATGATGGCAGCTACTAAGAAACCGATGCTGATAATGGAACTAGGTAAGTTCTCATGTCTGAATAGGAACATTACAAAACTGACACTGAGCACAAGACCAGCAAATAACGTCAAATACGGGAACAGCCAAACTTTGAAATACGGTTCCTGTGAATATGTTGGACGCAGTTTCAAATGTGCCAGGCAGATGCTGATCCAAATAAGAGAAACAGCAAAACCAGGAATAGCCAGCATATAGCTGAAAATTTGGTCTGGATACAAGTAAGCAAAGAATGTTCCGATTAAGAGAAACAGAACAGTCACCCATAAACTTAAAATAGGTACACCTCTTTGATTGACCTGTGCCAGCTTTTTCGGACCGCCGTCTGATTTAGAAAGAGAATGAATCATTCGTGTTGTTCCGTAAATTCCAGAATTGGCAGCAGATAGAACGGCTGTAATCAATACGAAATTAATGAAGTGAGAGGCGCCTTGCATGCCAGCTGCTGAAAAGACTTGAACAAAAGGACTGTTATTAGGATCGATTTGATTCCAAGGAATCAGTCCGCAAATAATTAAAATCGGCAATGTGTAAAATAAAATAATACGCCACATCATACTTTTGACAACACCAGGTAATACCTTCTCCGCATCCTTTGTTTCTGTAATGGTCAGCCCGATCAATTCAGAGCCCCCATAAGAGAAAATAACTACTAATAATGAGGCGAAGACAGCGCCCCATCCGTTCGGGACGAAGTTTTGATAATTGGTGAGGACAGGTGTGCTTTGTTCGTTTGGAATAACCCCAAATAATAGTGCTGCACCAAGAAAAATAAAGACAATAATAACAAAAATCTTCATTCCAGCAAACCAAAACTCAATTTCACCGAAGTATTTTACATTATTTAAGTTAATCCCGATCACTAAGAGTGAGCAAAGTAAACATAGGGACCACAAAGGGACATTCGGCATCCAATATTGAAGTAAACTGCCCGCTGCAATGATTTCAATGACACATACAGTGAGCCACATAAAACAGTACACCCATCCGACAACGAATGAAAAACGTTGACCAAGCGCAATTTGTACGAGGTCGCGAAGGTTATTTCCCGGATAGACGATCGCCATTTCAGCTAAAGCTGCCATGACAATGAGAAGAAGCAATCCAGCAAATACATAGGAAAAGATCACCCCAGGACCTGCTAAGCCGATTGTATCGGCGCTTCCTTTAAAGATTCCTGTACCAATGACACCGCCCATTGCAATCATGCGAATGTGACGCGGCGATAAAAGCTTTTTTAATTCATGTTGTTCCTGACTCGCGCTCATGACGTTCTCCTTTTTTAAAATGCTTATGTTCCATTTTCTTTTTTCGAGACGTCAGTGTCAATATAAAAAAAGAGATTTTTCAGACAGAACAGCCGGTTGATTTTATCAAAAAACCTATTTTTATCCATATATTGCGCCCTATCTCCAAAAATAAAAATCATTTATTGAACGTTACGAAAAAAAAGAAGATTTGCCTTATGGATGACATAAACAATTGTCTGTTGTTGTCGATATATCGTTTGTGATGCTAAAGTCCTAAAAAAGAATGATTTATAAATGTAAAATATTTCGATAAATAAAGATTAAAAGGAGTTATGGAAGATGTTTATGAGAAAAGCAAGTGTTTCATCGTCGGGGACCCTTCTAAGAGAAAGCAGTCAATTAGTAGAACGAATAAGGGAGATTTTTCAGCAAGAATAGATACTGCTGCATTTTCTTCTAGTCAAACAATAGAAGCAGTGGTTCAAATAAATGAAGCTTTGCAAAAGATGCAAGAAGCGTATGAAGATATTCAGATGCGCATGAATTTAGTGACAAAAGCCATTAAAGTAGGCTTATGGGATATGACGGTTGTAGCAGGTGATCCTGTGAATCCGAAAAATGAATTCACATGGACGGATGATTTCCGCAGAATGCTTGGCTTTCAAAATGAAAACGATTTTCCGAATGTCCTAGACAGCTGGGCATCTCGAATTCATCCAGATGAGTACGAAGACACCTTGAATGCATTCTCTACGCACTTATTGGATCATTCTGGCCGCACACCATTTGACACTGATTACAGATTACAGCGTAAAGATGGAGAGTACCGCTGGTTTCATGCAGGCGGTGAAACCATTCGTGATGAAAAAGGTGTACCTCTTCGTGTAGCAGGCACCATTCGTGACATCACGCTAGAAAAAAATAAAGAGAAAACAGCCAATGAAATGGCTTCCCAAGTAGAGCAGCTTTCAAGCTCTATTAGTGAGATGGTTTCGGGCATCAGCTCTGTGACAAACCAAGCGCAGGAGCTTGCTGTCGCTCAAGAGCAGTCAACGTCTGCCGCAAATCTTGCGAAAAACAGTGCAGATGAGACGAAGAACATTTCAGACTTGATCAAAGAAGTGGCAAACCAAACGAATTTGCTTGGTTTGAATGCCTCCATCGAAGCAGCTAGAGCTGGTGAGCAGGGACGCGAATTCTCCGTCGTTGCAGATGAAGTACGCAAACTGGCGCTCCATAGTGCCAATGCCACGGAAAATATCGAATCTAGTTTAACTGAAATGAAAACACAGATTGATCAAATCCTTGAAAATATCTCGAATATGACAGCTCTTACACAAACACAGGCTGCTTTAACCGAGCAAGTGAACGCTTCAGTTGATGAAGTGAATCATATGTCTCAACGTCTTGTGGCGTATTCAAAGAGTATATAATGTAAAAATCGCCTTTTTTTATCAGAAGGCGGTTTTTTGCTTAAGCATGGTCTGCTGGGAACACAATGCCGGCGTCTTTTCTTGCGGCTTCAAGAACTTTCATGACAGAAAGACTTTCTTCAAGCCATGCATAACACTGCTTGTGATTTTCTGTTTCAATGATGTGCTGGAACGCTTCTGCTTCATAAAACAGGCGGTTTGCATTCGTTTGTGCATTCAGTGAGATCACTTGGCCATCCATATGCAACAGCACTTCCTCACATCCATTTGCCCCATTTTTCACATGCATGAATCCTTTTTCTCCTTGAATCAATGCGAAGTTCATGCTGCTTGTATCCTTACTGCCGACACTTGTCGCAATGAAATCATTGTAAGTGAAGGTCAAAACACCAGATGTGTCGATACCGTTTGGATGACGGTTCGCCTGATAGCGAATCTGCTCCGGTGGTCCAAAGAGATTCATGATGAAATGGACATTGTAGATGTTAATATCCATGAGAGCGCCGCCTGAAAATTCTGGGTTAAAGACATTCGGTGTTTCGCCGGCTAGCAGCTGATTATATTTACTTGAATATTGACTATAGTTGCATTGAACCAGTTTGATTCTGCCTAATTGATGAAGGTGCTTTTTGATTAAATGATAGTTGGGCATATGAACGGTCGTAATCGCTTCAAATAAGAGGAGCTGCTTTTCCTTTGCGAGAGCGATTAAGGCTTCTAGCTCTTTCACAGTAGAGGTAAAAGGCTTTTCGCAAATCACATGTTTTCCGTGCTTCAATGCAGCTTCGGCATGCTCGCTATGTAAACGATTCGGTGATGCGATATACACCGCTTCGATGTGTGGGTCCTCTAACATAGCGGTTAAATCTGTATAAGTCGTTTGCACCCCAAATTGATCTGCGAGTTTCTTTGCCGTTGCTTCCTTTCTTGAATAGACAGCGTGGCAAGAAGCGCCTTCGAGCTGTTCAATTGCTTGCAGAAAGCCTTCTACAATCACACCTGTCCCTATGGTTGCAATTCTCATTCTACTCAAAACCCCTTCCAAACGTTTGATGTCAAGTAAAGCTGTCTCTAGTATACCTGATGTTTTCATAGAACGTGCATTGGCAACTGGGGGCAGAGGGGTGCCGGTCAAGAATACCGGCACAACTTTGGCAGCCCTTCCAATTAGCTGATGTTGGCTAATGTTTGTTTTGTTAACAATTGAATGGCTGCTTTCCTCTTTTTTAACTCTTGAATGGAGTTTTGAATATCTTCTATTTTTTGTTCGAGCAGCTGTTCAGCTTCGGTTTTGGACTGTTTCTCGAATAGTAACGTGATAATTTCACGAATTTCTTTAAGTGAGAAATCTAGCTTTCTCGCTTCAGTGATAAATGATAGCATCAGTACATATTTTTTATCATATAAACGATAGCCGTTACGAGCTCTCTTAGGCTCAGGGAGCACACCCTCATTTTCATAAAAACGAATGGTTTCAATATGCACACCAGACATTTTTGACAATTTTCCTCTTGTAAATGTCATCATTACCTTCACCTCCTTTCTTTGCTATCCATCATACAATTAGATTTGCTAGTTTCAAAATATTCTCCGATGAACATTTGTTCTTTTCAATTCAGTTAAAGAGAGCAGATCTATTCACAGCAGATTTCATAGAATACGTTATAATAGATGAGGAGAAAGTGATGTTTTGTTACAGATATGAACAAGTAGACAGCTTGAGAAAAAAACGATAGGCTAAAATAGGTAAATAGTATGATGGAACATCATGTGATCATAGAAATGATCGCTTAAATAGTGACAGCACGTTTTGCTGAGAAAAGGGGAGCAGTAAATGTATAAATTAGTCGCAATTGATATGGATGGTACGTTATTAAATGATCAGCATATGGTGCCGGATGAAGTGTTTGAAGCTATTCAACAGGCAAAGGCAGCAGGCGTGAAAATTGTTTTATGTACAGGCCGGCCGATTGGTGGGGTGAACCGCTACTTAAAAGAGCTTCAGCTCGATCAAGAGGGAGATTATGTGATTGCATACAATGGAGCGCTTGTACAAAACAGCCATACAAATGAAGTGGTGTCAGAATTAACTTTATCCTATGATGATTTGACTTCTTTATATGAACTGAGCCGTCAGCTCGATACACCTATGCATTATTTCGATTCAGCTCATTTGTACACACCGAATCGTGATATTAGTGAATACACGGTGCTTGAATCGTACTTAACGAAATTGCCGCTTAAGTATTTACCTGTTGAAGAGGCAGAGCCATCAATGAGGCTTCCGAAGATGATGTATATTGATCAGCCGGAACGTTTGGAAAAGACGATACAAGCTATCCCGTCTGAAGTGAAGGATAAATATATGATGGTGAAAAGTACAGATTTCTTCCTAGAAATCCTTCATCCTGATGTGAGCAAAGGGAATGCTGTGAAGCTTTTAGCTCATGAACTGGGGATTTCTCGTGAAGAAGTGATGGCGATTGGTGACAATGGGAACGACGTGTCGATGCTTGAGTTTGCAGGCTGTGGCGTTGCCATGGGAAATGCCATTGATGATGTCAAAGCAGTTGCGGATGTTGTGACAAAATCCAATAATGAAGCTGGAGTAGCACATATTCTGCATGAGCGAGTCATCGGAAAATAAAGAAAGAGCGGTCTACCAATGAGGTAGCCGCTTTTTTAAATGTGTGAGAAAAAGTAAACGAGCATACGTCTGCTGCTCAAATTCGTTTTTTGCAGCATCGCCTTTACATGATCATGCACAGTATGGGGCGAGATAAATAACGTACTGGCAATTTCCTTCGTGGATTGCCCTTTTATTAAGCAGTCAAGGACGTTCATTTCTCTTTCTGTCAGGCGATATGTTTTCGCTGCGTAAGGAAGAATGTCACTTGTTTGCGCTCGTTTAATATGAATCATAACTGCTTCTTCTTGCTCTGTTGCCTGCGTTAATCGAAAGGCCTGAAGAGAGAGAAAAAGTCCTGTCGGCATTCTGGATATGCTGACCGCTGTTTGGTCACCGCCACCATATAAAAGCTTAGCGCCTAATGCTCTGAACGGACGGGGCATGACGGCATCGTCGTGAATTTGTTCAAAGGTTTGGAAGGTGTGAAGCCAATGAAGTCCAGCTTCGTTTCCATAAAGAAGATGGTAATCGTGTGAAAGAATGAGGAAGCCTTGATGTTCCTCCGTTTCATCTGCTTCCGTTTCTCTTTTTTTGAAAAGCTCATCCCTCAGATTGGCTGCAAGTGCTGGTAATTGGCGGCTAACCGCTTGTATGTCTTGTTCATGAAAAGGTTCCTTTCCCTTTTTCCGATAAAGGCTTGCGATTCCCCAGCATTCACCTTGGATCACAAGAGCCACCCGCAATTCATCTGCCCATCCGTTAGGTAACAAAATGTGCTGGTATCGACCGCTATTGAGATATTCTCCGCTTTGGACGAGACTCGCAGTGTGTACAGGACCTTTAGCCAGATCCTCATGCTGGTGCACATCCTTTTTTAAAAATTCATTTTGAAACAGCTGGTTATGTATGGATTCAATCGGTTCATCTGTGAAAGAACCCGTCGAGAGGAGGGTCGCTGGATCAATGGTTGTGATACAGGCAGCATCAAAATCACAGATATCGGCAAGTTCGTCTCGAATGTTTTTTCTCAGCTGCTGAAAATGAAGGGCTGGATTGGTCATTTGATCTCCTCCTCAATATCCCCACTTTTAGGGATCGTTTTTTCTCATCTATCTTCTTACAATGAAGATAACATACCGTTAGTGTAAAGGAAACGAAGCAAAGCGGAAACTGGAGGAGAAGACATATGAGTGTAAATCAACATTGGCATGATCCTGTTGCTGAATCTTATGCAGCAACAATTGCGCATAAAGTACCGGGCTATCATCTTTTGCATGAGCTGACAGTGGATAGAGTAGAAATCGAATTAATGGGGGCGGCATCTCGCATTTTGACAGTCGGAGCAGGTGGGGGCGAAGAGATCATCAACATGCTTCAAAGAAATAAAGACTGGTATCTCACAGGGGTTGATCCATCTCAGGCTATGCTTGATATGGCCAAGCGCAGAGTGGCACAGCTTCATATGCAGGGCCGCGTCACTTGGTATGAGATTGCCTTAGACAATGTGCCGGTTGAAAAGTTGTACGATGCAGCGGTGAGTTTGCTTGTCATTCATTTTGTAAAAGATCAGATGACCTTTTTAAAGGAGATCGCCCGCCGGCTTGAGCCAGGTGCACCGCTCATGATGGCGTTTATTCAAGGAGACCCGGAATCGCCTGCATTTCGGCAGGAGCTTCATATGCTTTCTCTATTCATGAAACGTCAAGGCTTGGGAAAAGACGTGTTTACGTCCTTTCAAAAAAGGCTGGGCGTAACAACACATCCCGTGTCTGAAGAAGAGATGACAGGACAATTAACCGAAGCAGGATTTCAAGACATCAGACCTTATTTTCAAGCGGGGATGATCAAAGGGCTTGTCTGCAAGCGAGGCCGTAGAAAGGCGGATGAGAGATGAAGTCAAAGATTATGGTGATAGGCGGCTATGGACATGTTGGACAGCAAATATGTCTTCAATTAAGTGAACAGTATCCTGGTCAAGTCTTTGCGGCAGGCAGGAGCTATGAGAAGGCTGACCAATTTTCACGTCTAACAAAGGGGCGTGTACGTCCCTTTCAAATAGATGTCAAACACCCTTTAAATACGGACTGGATGGATGAAACGAAACTCGTGATCATGTGCCTTGATCAAGAAGACACGTCATTTGCTGAAGCATGTTTGCGATCAGGTGTTGATTATCTCGATATTTCGGCAAAGGGCGCGTATATTGAGCAGGTGGCAAAGCTGGATCACCAGCACATGAACGCAACGGCTTTGCTCAGTGTAGGGCTTGCGCCTGGCCTAACAAATTTACTTGCAGCAAAGGCGGTATCTAAGCTGACATCCGTGGAGCAAATCGATATTAGCATCATGCTTGGGATTGGTGATCAGCATGGAAAAGCCGCCATTGAATGGACAATTGATCATGTGCATACGGATTATGAGTTGACGGAGAATCATCAGCAAAAGAGAGTCAAAAGCTTTACTGGAGGGAAACAAATAGACTTTGGTGGCAGGCTTGGAAAGCGGTATGCTTACCGATTCCCTTTTTCTGATCAACAGACATTGCCTTTCACACTCCAAGTGCCTTCTGTAACGACAAGACTTTGTTTTGATTCCCGCGTGGCAACGCGTGCACTGGCATTGACAAGAACCCTTGGAATGACGTCATTTCTCACCTCAACGAAGATGAAGGATCGAGTCATTTCATTGATTCAATCCTCTCAAATGGGAACAGAACAATATGCGGTCAAAGTGGATGTGACAGGGAAGGATGGGAGGCAGCATGCAGCGATTGGAATCGAGGGGCATGATGAGTCTCAAGCAACGGCTCAGGTTGCCTGTGCCGCAGCTCTGCACTTATTGAACAGACGATTTCAAGCAGGCGTCTTTCATATGGAAGAATTATTTTCACTAGCGTATTCGAATGGCGTCTTCGCTTTGGTGGATCAAAAAACGCAAGAAGAGCGGGCGTTAGCGATGAGAGCGAGCGTGTTGACATGACAAAAAGAAGACTAGCGACCCTGCTAGTCTCAGATTGTAGACAAACCCTCGCATTCTTTGTCAACAATCTGAGGCTTCTCCTGTTAACGGAGAAGCTTTTTTCGTTGTAACGAACTCTTTTATACTCAAACCGAAAATCCCTGTCATAATAAAAGAAGAAGGAAAGGGGATGTGTTGAATGAGAACGATTGAAAATGATCTGTTATTGGTCCAAATCAATGAGCGAGGCGCCGAGGTGAGAGCGGTGCTTCATAAAGAAAGCGGACGTCACTATATGTGGTCTGGTGATCCTGCTTATTGGGGCAGGGTGTCGCCCGTCTTATTTCCGATTGTCGGACGGTTGAAGGATGATCAATATAAGATAGGAGACCAAACATATGAACTCTCTCAGCATGGATTTTTGCGTGATGTTGATTTCGATCTATTGAAAGAAGCAAAAGATGATGTGGTTTTTCAATATCAATCAAATGGCCGCCACACTGCACAATATCCGTATGAATTTACAGCACGTATTCGTTATGAGCTGTCGGAAAATGGTCTGACGATTTCCTGGGAAATTGTTCACGACGGTGATGACACGATGTATTTCTCTATTGGCGGGCATCCGGCATTTCATGTCCCGCTTGTTGAAGGGGAGAAGCCTGCGGATTATTCACTCACATTGACACCTTCTACCGAACATGATCCAGTCCAATATGAACTTCAGGATTCACTTGTAAGAGAGAAGAAAAAAGGTGTTCAACTTGAGCCGATTCAGCTTCGCCCAGAGCTTTTTCAGAACGATGCGATGATCTTTAGCCATATCAATCGAGTATCATTGACTTCACAGGCGGGTCACGGGGTTGAGGTCGATCTCAGTGGCTTTCCGTTCGTTGGTATTTGGTCTCCATATGATCAAGAAAAGGGAACGATGGCACCTTTTGTTTGTATTGAGCCTTGGTATGGGATCGCTGATATGGAAGGGACGAATGGGCAGTATAAGGAGAAATTCGGCATTCAAACTTTAGAGAAGAATGAGACCTTTCACGCAGCCTATACCATTTTCTTTAAATGAACATTTGTGCATGATGAGATGAACAATTTGTTATGATAGAAGAAAAAAGGAGGCGTACGAATGGATCGGGAGAAACAGCAATTAAGTATTGAAGCAGCAAGGCTCTATTACTTATCTGATTACAGTCAGCAGGAAATCGCCAAACAGCTTGACCTGTCGCGACCAACTGTGTCTCGGCTGCTTCAATATGCGAAGGAAAAAGGGTACGTCCAAATTTCGGTGATGGACCCGTTTGAGGATTTAAATGAGTTGTCCTCTTTGCTGAAAGAAAAATATGATCTGCTTGAGGCCCATGTGGTATTTTCGCCAAAGGACGACTATCCAACCATCACCGATTACTTGAGCCGGTTTGGTGCTGATTACCTGCAAGACAAGGTAAAAGACGGCGATATCGTTGGGGTGAGCTGGGGAACCACGATGTATCAAATTGCACAAAAGATGCAACCTAAACAAGTAAAGGGTGTAGAGGTGGTCCAGCTAAAAGGCGGGATCAGCCACTCACATGTGAATACATATTCTGCGGAAACAATCCAGCTGTTTGCTGAGGCTTTTCAAACAGCCCCACGCTATTTACCGCTGCCTGTTGTGTTTGATAGTGCAACCGTCAAAGAGATGGTCGAACAGGATAGACATATTCAGCGCATCATTGAAATGGGCAGACAGGCGAATATCGCTGTGTTTACTGTGGGGACGGTAAGAGATGAGGCACTTTTGTTTAGGCTCGGTTATTTCCGTGAAGAAGAAAAGGCACTGCTCAAGGCATCCAGCGTGGGAGATATTTGTTCTCGTTTTTATGATCAAGAAGGACGCATTTGCAGTGAAGCCATTAACAATCGAACAATCGGCGTGGAGCTTGATGATTTAAGAACAAAAGAACGCTCCATTCTTGTCGCTGGCGGACATCGAAAGGTTGCCTCCATCCATGGGGCGCTTAGAGGAAAATATGCGAACGTATTAATTATTGACCAGCACACAGCAAGGGCTCTTTTAAATGTCACAAAATAGTTGAACAAAATTTCATAACTATGTTTACAATTGTTCAATGGTGATTTAAGATGAAAGTATCATAATTAAAAGGAAGTGTGAAGCATGACGATAGCAAAGCTCATTGATCATACAGCACTAAAACCAGATACATCTAAAGCTGCGATCATGCAGTTAATTGAAGAAGCCAAGACCTATCAGTTTGCCTCCGTTTGTGTCAATCCAACATGGGTGTCTCTTGCAGCAAAAGAGCTGGCAGGAACAGGCGTTGATGTGTGTACAGTCATTGGTTTCCCGTTAGGCGCAAGCACAACGGCGGTCAAAGCATTCGAAACAAAGGATGCGATTGAAAACGGTGCAACAGAAGTGGACATGGTCATCAACATTGCCGCATTAAAAGATGGCGACAATGATGTCGTTGAACAAGATATTCGTGCCGTTGTAGAAGCTGCAAAAGGCAAGGCGCTTGTGAAAGTCATTATTGAAACATGTTTACTGACAGATGAAGAAAAAGTACGTGCATGTGAGCTTTCAGTAAAAGCTGGCGCTGACTTTGTGAAAACATCAACTGGTTTTAGTACAGGCGGTGCAACAGCTGAGGACATCGCATTAATGCGTAAAACAGTAGGACCTGACATCGGTGTCAAAGCATCAGGCGGTGTGAGAACAAAAGAAGACGTTGAAGCGATGACAGCTGCAGGCGCTACCCGCATTGGTGCCAGTGCAGGCGTTTCCATTATTAAAGGTGATCAATCAGCTCCTTCGAAAGACTATTAATTCATACGATCCTATGGTAGGATAACATTCATGACTCAGTAAATGATGAAAAAGTCATATGCGGAAGAATTTCATTTATGGTAATTTCTTCCGCGCTTTGTTTGCGAAATAGGGTTTGCATCATACAAGCGCATTAATGTAAACGAATTCATTCAAGGAGGAAAAACATGAAATACGTCATTGGTATCTTCGGTTTGCTAGTGATTCTCGCCATTGCATGGCTGGCAAGTAACGGGAAAAAGCGAGTGAAATTCCGTCCAGTCATTGTCATGATTGTACTGCAATTTATTTTAGGTTATATTCTGCTCAATACAGGTGTTGGAAACTTCCTAGTTGGAGGCTTTGCAAAAGGGTTCCAAATGCTTCTAGGCTATGCCGGTGAAGGGATCAACTTCGTATTTGGCGGATTAATGAATGATAATGCATCAACTTTCTTCATCAATGTCTTGCTGCCGATCGTCTTTATTTCTGCATTGATTGGTATTCTGCAGCACTGGCGTATCCTTCCGCTGATCGTACGAGGAATTGGATATTTGCTTAGTAAAGTCAATGGAATGGGGAAACTAGAATCTTACAACGCCGTAGCGTCAGCGATTTTAGGTCAATCAGAAGTGTTCATTTCCATTAAGAAACAGCTCGGATTATTACCTCAACAGCGTCTTTATACATTGTGTGCATCTGCGATGTCGACTGTATCAATGTCTATTGTCGGTGCGTACATGCAAATGATTAAACCAGAGTACGTTGTCACAGCACTTGTGCTGAACTTATTTGGTGGATTTATTATTGCGTCTATCATCAATCCATATGAAGTGTCTAAGGACGAAGATATGCTCGAAGTTGTAGAAGAAGAAAGGCAATCCTTCTTCGAAATGCTTGGCGAATATATTATGGATGGTTTCAAAGTAGCCATTGTTGTTGCTGCGATGTTGATTGGATTCGTTGCATTAATTGCGATGATTAATGGTATTTTCACAGCAACGATTGGCATATCTTTCCAAGATATACTTGGATATGTGTTTGCACCATTTGCTTTCCTTGTCGGTGTACCTTGGAGCGAAGCGGTACAAGCAGGAAGTATTATGGCGACGAAAATGGTGTCTAACGAATTTGTAGCAATGCTGGCTCTTTCTGGGGACGGTCTCCATTTCACTGCTCGTACAGAAGCAATCATTTCTGTATTCCTTGTGTCATTTGCCAACTTCTCGTCTATCGGTATCATTGCTGGAGCAGTCAAAGGCTTAAACGAAAAACAAGGAAACGTTGTCGCACGCTTTGGATTAAAGCTGTTATTCGGTGCAACACTCGTCAGCTTCTTAACAGCAGTCGTTGTCGGTTTGATTTACTAATTTAAAAAAGGAATGGTGAAAACAATGAGAATGGTAGATATCATTGCGAAAAAACGTGACGGAAAAGAATTATCTTCAGAGGAAATTTCTTTCTTTGTCAAAGGATATACGGACGGAACAATTCCTGACTACCAAGCAAGTGCTTTGGCGATGGCGATTTTCTTCCAAGATATGACGGATCAAGAACGTGCAGATTTAACACTCGCTATGGCAAACTCAGGGGACACAATTGACTTGTCTGCTATCGACGGCATTAAAGTAGACAAGCATTCAACAGGCGGTGTAGGCGATACAACAACGCTTGTACTGGCTCCTCTTGTTGCAGCACTTGATGTACCTGTTGCGAAAATGTCTGGACGCGGCCTTGGACATACAGGTGGAACAGTGGATAAGCTTGAGGCGGTCAAAGGCTTCCACGTTGAAATATCAAAAGACGAGTTCATCGAGCTGGTGAACCGTCATAAAGTTGCGGTTATTGGACAATCAGGCAACCTGACACCTGCGGATAAAAAGCTATATGCTCTTCGTGATGTGACAGGAACTGTTAACTCCATCCCGCTGATCGCAAGCTCTATTATGAGTAAGAAAATCGCTGCTGGTGCAGATGCCATTGTATTAGATGTGAAAACAGGTGCAGGTGCTTTCATGAAAACACCTGAAGACTCTGAAAAGCTCGCAAAAGCAATGGTTCGCATCGGGAACAATGTTGGCAGACAAACAATGGCTGTTATCTCTGATATGTCTCAGCCGCTTGGCTTAGCGATTGGAAATGCTTTAGAAGTGAAAGAAGCCATCGACACACTGCGTGGTGAAGGTCCTGAAGATTTAAATGAACTTGTGCTCACATTAGGAAGTCAGATGGTCGTTCTTGCGAAAAAAGCAAGCACACTTGATGAAGCAAGAGAAAAGCTGATTGAAGTGATGAAAAACGGCAAAGCACTAGAGAAATTCAAAGAATTCTTAGAAAACCAAGGTGGAGACAGCTCCATTGTGGATCAGCCTGAAAAACTGCCGCAAGCACCTTACCAAATCGAAGTACCTGCAAAAGAATCAGGTGTGGTTGCTGAAATCGTCGCAGACGAAATTGGTGTCGCAGCGATGATTCTTGGAGCGGGACGTGCAACAAAAGAAGACGATATTGATCTATCTGTCGGCATCATGCTGAACAAAAAAGTAGGCGATCGTGTAGAAAAAGGCGAATCTCTCGTGACGCTGCATGCAAATCGTGAAGATGTGGCGAATGTGATCGAGAAAATTTATGACAACATCCGCATTGCTGACCATGCCGATGCACCGACTTTGATTCATACGGTTATTACTGAATAAAGAAAAAGGACAAAAGTGATTCGTCGCTTTTGTCCTTTTTTACTAAAAATATTAACGTAGTGCTAAGTTGTACTTATCTAATAAATTCTTTGAATACTTATAAATTATGACTCCAATTAAAGTACCTAAAGTATTTGTTATGATGTCATCAACATCAAAACTTCTATAATTGTAGCCTACAATCAAATCTAAAACAAATTGTATCAATTCAATACTCAGGCTCACTAGGAAACCTATATAAGTAACCTTTCGTAATTGATAAAATGAGAAAAGAATAGGCAGAATAAATCCAAGTGGTATGAATAGAATAACGTTTCCAATGATTTGTTTTATAAATGATGTCAGGCCTAATTCAAGTGTGACAATGGTTGTTTTAAAAGGTATTAAATTATGAATAGTACCTAAATTGTCTTCTATCATGAGTTCTATTAACTTCTTTTGATAAGGAAATGGGAAAAAAGTTAGTGAAACAAGACTAGCAATATATAAAGAAAATAATATATAGTATAGAAATAAGATTTTACTTGTAGTACCGCGCATTAATTTATATATGAAGATCACTAAACTAGTACCGCATATAATGAAATAGGGTAGAGAAGGATTTAACATATGAGACTCTCCTTGAATCTAAGATTATCAGTAACTTAGAGAACCTTTACTAGATTTTTCAAATCCTAGACGAGTAACTAACTCATTACTCCACCAATTCTGTTCATATACATGAATGGTGAAATAGGTATCTCCGCCCCAACTTGTCATGTTTATCTTTCCGGTTACAGAATTTTTAGTTGACTTGTATTTACCAATATATAATTGGTGGGTCATATCAAATTTGAAATCTTTAGTGGCTGCTTGAGCTACTATTGGCGTAATCATAATGAAACAAATCATAATAACTGTTAAAAACTTAAGAAAATTCTTTTTCAAAATTATCATCCTTTATTAAATTTTTACTTACTTTTGAAATAATTACATTTTATAGTAATTAAGTCAATATTTTTTGAGTGAAATTTAATACTATCCTTTTTATTTATTTTGGTAGAGTTGAGTTACCTTATGAAACAAACCTCTTGCAATCATGAAACAATGGGTGTATATTAGTTGACGAGTCAATGATTGATATATCAACTAATTGATCTGAATAGAAAAGAGGGGATGGCATTGACTGCATTTTGCTCTGAAGAAGCAGAGGTATTATATCGTTTGCAGTGCGTGAGCCGTATGATGGGTGTGAAGTTCGAAGCATGCACGGGCATCAGCCAATCAAGACTGGAATTGCTATCACTGTTATTCAAGGCCGACGAAATCAGCCAATCAGATTTGCAGAAAAAAGTAAATATTGATAGTGCGGCTGTGACGCGTCACTTAAAGCAGTTAGAAACAAAAGGAATGGTCACGCGCAGAAGAAAGCCAGAAGATAATCGAGTCACACTTGTTCGTCTCACAGATGAAGGCAGAACAAGAATCGAAGCTTCTAAAAAAGAAAAAGAACGATTTATCTCAGAAATGCTTGAAAACGTAAGTGATGAAGAACGAAAGCTTCTCACTGATGTGCTCATCCGTATACAACAAAACATCGAAAAGATTCAAACAACCTAAAGGAGTGTTACACATGGCTACAACATTAAAAACAAACGATTTTATGGACATTATGAAAGGACGCCGCTCGATTCGTAACTATGATCCATCTGTGAAAATTAGCAAAGAAGAAATGACAGAGATTTTAGAAGAGGCAACTACAGCACCATCATCAGTGAATGCACAGCCTTGGCGCTTCATGGTCATTGACAGCCCAGAAGGAAAAGAAAAGCTTGCACCACTCGCAAAATTCAACCAAACACAAGTGGCAACATCATCAGCTGTCATCGCAGTGTTCGCAGATATGAAAAACAATGAATACTTAGAAGAAATTTATTCAAAAGCAGTAGAAAATGGCTACATGCCGCAAGAAGTAAAAGAAAGACAAATTGCTGCATTAACTGCACATTTTGACGCTCTTCCAGAGCAAGTGAATCGTGAAACGATCTTAATTGACGGTGGACTTGTGTCTATGCAGCTCATGCTTGTTGCTCGTGCTCATGGCTATGATACAAACCCAATTGGCGGATATGACAAAGAGGTCATCGCTGAAACGTTTGGCTGGGATAAAGAACGCTATGTACCAGTCATGCTTCTATCCATTGGGAAAGCGGCTGACGAAGGTTATGCATCTTACCGCTTACCGATCGATCGTATAGCGGAGTGGAAATAATTTTTGAAAAAGGGAGACGATCACATGATCATTATTCATGCAGGGATGACCATTCATCCAGAAAAGGAAAACGTATTTCTAGAAGAGATCAATGGGTTAATGAAAGCTTCACAGGCAGAAGAAGGCAATATATCCTACAAGCTGTTCAAGGATACTGAAAAGGAAAATGTCTTTCTAATGGTAGAAGTGTGGAAAGATGAAACAGCGGTTCAGAGTCATAATGCCAGTGCACATTTCCAAGCTTTCGTAGCAAAGGCAAAAGAATTTTTAGCGGCTCCGCTTGATGTTGTAGCATTTCAAGGAGAGCAGCTTTCATAGAAAAACAACAAACACCCTAGGCGTTTATTGCCTAGGGTTCGTTTATTTTCGATATCTATTTCACTCCCGTATTGTGCATTTTCCACAAAGTTTCTGAAAACAAAATGTTTTTCGGCTTAAGTATATTGGAATATGCTAGAATAAGATATTATTTATTACCAAATTAGGGAGGAAATAATATGAAAAAAAGAAAATGGACGAGCATAGCACTAACGGCTGTCCTCAGTTTAGGCACATTGACAGCTTTCAGCACCCCTCTATCTGCCCACACCTCGGAAAAGTCAACATCCTCAGATGGCGGTCATTATTCAGGTATTCCATTTGACGCAAGTGTTGTGAATGAAGACCGTCTCATCAAAGCCTTGAAAAAGCAAGGGAAAATCAAAAAGAATGCCAATGAAGCAGAATCCCAAAAAGCATTAAAGAAATATCTCAAGAAAAAAGAAGAAGCGGCGATGAAACAAAGCGCAAGCACCTTAACAGAAGAACCTGAATTCCTGAAAGAATACAAACAAAAAGTACATAACAAACTAGCCAAAAAGAAAAAATTAAAGAAGCATCAAGGACAAGTAGAAAATGAAGTGAAACCGGTTAAAAAGGAAAAGTATAAAGGTGAAGTTCGCAATGATAAAGTATTGGTTTTATTAATAGATTTTAAAGATTATAAGCATAATAGTATTAAAAAAGAAGAGACTGATATGTACTATGATAAGTACGATCAGCAGCACTATCAAGATATGATTTTCGGAGAAAATGGCTACATCGGTCCAGATGGTAAACGCAAAGTATCCATGAAGCAATATTATGAAAATCAGTCTGGTGGTAGCTATACCATTAGTGGAACAGTTGCTGGATGGTATACGGCTAAGCATGATGCTGCTTATTATGGTGGGAACGGACCTGACGAAGAAGGCAGTGATGTCAGACCGCGTGAATTGGTGCAAGAAGCATTAGAAGAAGCGGCAAAAGACCCAAATATTGACCTTGGTGAATATGATCAATGGGATCGTTATGATATTGATGAGGACGGTGTTTATCATGAGCCGGACGGCATTATTGACCATCTCATGGTCGTTCACGCTGGCATAGGTGAAGAAGCAGGCGGCGGACAGCTTGGCTCTGATGCTATTTGGTCGCACCGCTGGTCACTTGGTGATGTATTTGAGATTCCAAACACTGAATCTGAAGTGGGTCAAGGTGGAAAGTTAGGCGCTCTAGATTATACCATTGAGCCTGAAGATGGCGCAGCGGGCGTTTTCACACATGAATTTGGACATGATCTTGGTCTTCCTGATGAGTACGATACACAATACACAGGCAGAGGAGAGCCCGTTTCTTATTGGTCTATCATGTCAAGCGGGAGCTGGGCAGGTAGAATACCTGGTACGGAACCAACAGGCTTTAGTCCATATGCGAAAGAAATGCTTCAAAATCTGCATGGCGGCAACTGGCTTTCTGGAAAAACCATTGATGGTACAACTTTAAAGAAAAGTAAAACAGTATTAATCGATGAAGCAGCCACAAAAGGAACCAATTATGATGCGGTTCGGGTCGATTTACCAGATAAAGAGATTGTCGTTACGCAGCCTGCCCAAGGGAAATACGCATACTTTAGCGGAACAGGTGACAATTTGAACGCAACCATGACGACAACAGGGATTGATTTGTCGAAGGGAAGCAAAGCAGAGCTTACTTTTAAAGCATGGTACGATATCGAAGAGGATTTTGATTATGCGTATGTAGAAGTTCGTGAAACTGGGACAGATAAGTGGACAACCATTGCTGGTAATATCACGAATGATCGAAATGAAGAAGGGGCTAATGAAGGCAATGGCATCGACGGAACATCAGACGGCTGGGTAGACGCATCCTTTGATCTGTCGGCTTATGCAGGGAAGAAGATCGATCTGCAATTCCGCTATACAACTGATGCAGGCTATTCACTGCCAGGTTTATTTGTAGATGATCTAAAGATAACAGCTGATGGATCGGAAGTGTGGTCAGATGATGCGGAGGGAACGCCCACGTTCACCTTCAATGGATTCTCTCAATCTAATGGAAAACAATTTGCAGGGCAGTACTATTTACTAGAATGGCGCTCTTATGCTGAAGTCGATAAAGGCTTGAAGCATATCAAACGTGGAGCGAGTCTGATGAGCTATAATAACGGTTTGGTCGTGTGGTATGTTGATCAATCGTATAGTGATAACTGGGTTGGAAAACATCCAGGTAACGGCTTCCTTGGTGTCGTAGATGCGGATCAACAAGTGTTGAAATGGAGTGACGGCACTATCGCAACAACAGGTTTCCAAGTACATGATGCAGCATTCTCTTTGAATCCAAGTACGAAGTTGAATATTGATTATACAGCGACAACAGGCTTAACTTTAGAAGATCGCTATATTCGACCGACCCGTACATTTAGTGACAAAAAGAACTATGTGAATCCAGATAATCCAGATGCAGGACGTGATGTACCAACATATGGTCTATCCTTTAAAGTCGTCGGACAAAGTAAGGATCGTTCTGTTGGAAAGGTATTAATTTCTAAAAGTAACTAAACAAAAAGCCGGTTTCTATCACTGAATCCGGCTTTTTCCTATGTGAAGTCGAGAATTTTACCCCAAGATCGCTCTTTGATCGAATGTCTGTTCTTTTTTATTTTGATATCCGAATGAAATCATTATATAATAGAGACTGGAAGGTTTTTCTTTCATGCGTAGTTCTTTTTAGCTGTTAAAAAACAGGAAAGGATGAGCGTTACCAATGAGTTGTGTCACTGACAAGCAATTAAGGGTGATTCGAGGGACAATGCAGACTTTTTGCAGCCATTTAGAATATGATGGCCACGGGAAGCTTCATATCAATACCATCATGGCTTTTATTAAAAAGGAATTTGGTGTAAGAAAAATGAAAGATATTCCACAAAGTCGGTTTACTGAAGCGTTAGAACTCATCCAAGACTTTGATTTATACACGGACAAAATACAGATTCATGATCGTCTGCCAGAAAGGAATTAACTAAATTGAATATTTTAGCAATGATTTTAGTAGGAATTGTCGCTTTAGAACACATTGTCATCATGTTACTAGAAATGTTTTTTATGGAATCAAACATGGCGAAAAGATCTTTCCGACTGCCTGAACACTTACAAAAGGATCCAAATGTGAAAGTGATGTTTGCTAATCAAGGGCTTTATAACGGTTTTCTAGCTGCAGGACTCATTTGGGGGCTCATTCTTGGATCAAATACTGTTGGATATATGATTCAGCTATTTTTCATTCTTTGTGTGTTGATCGCAGCGATATTTGGCGGTGTGACTTCTAATAAATCCATTTTAATTAAACAAGGTTTACCAGCCTTGCTCGCATTAATTGCGCTCATGCTGGCTATTTAATTCGAAAGAAAGCCGCCCTAGTCGGGGCGGCTTTTATCTTTTTCGAAGACCCATCAAACGAATAATGGATGTGAGGCACAGTGCAACAGCAACAGCCAAAATGATTTTTCCGTACATGACCCCAGTTAGGTTCATCAAAAAGACGGCTAATATGATACAGAGCGTGATGATAATCATCACAATCGAATAGGTTTTCATCTCTTTTTCCACTCCTTTAAAAGTCTCTCTAGCACAAGAGGTCTGTCAATCGTTTCTCATATTATATATCACTCCATAACAATTTTACATGAAATTCCCTGCCAATAGAATGTGACAGAATGATTAGATTGAAAGTGATGCCATATTTTTTAGAAAATCGGGTATAACATAAATAGTTGCACCCAAGTATGATTGCTTGAAATTTAATTGCACAAAATATAAAATAGCCACATGATGAATGGAAAGGATGATGAAGTTGAGTAAGAAAGTTTTATTAGTATCAACAAGCAGCTCAGAAATGAACGGACACCCAACAGGCTTATGGTTAGAAGAATTGGCCGAGCCATTTCATATTTTTAAAGAAAATGAACTAGACGTACAAATTGTTTCTATACGGGGCGGAACAGTACCGATTGATAAAAATTCGATTCCCGACGGTGTCCCAGCGCAATATCAAGATGTGTATGAATTACTTCAAGACACAAAGGCACTAACAGATGTGAACCCAGCTGATTATGATGGGATCTTCTTTGCAGGAGGACATGGCCCAATGATCGACTTTGCGTCCAATCAACTGGTAGCCGATGCGATCTTAGCGATTTCAGACAAAAATGGCGCGGTTGGAGCAGTTTGCCACGGTGTTTCTGCCTTTGTTGATGTGAAGGGTCGTGATGGAAAGTCGTTTATCGAGGGGAAGAAAATAACTGGCTTCACGAACGAGGAAGAGGACGCTGTTCAGCTGACATCTAAGGTTCCATTTTTATTAGAAACAAAGCTTCGTGAGCAAGGTGCAGCATTTGAAAAAGGCGAAGCATTTGCGCCATTTGCTGTTGTAGATGGACAAATCATTACGGGACAAAATCCAGGATCAAGTGCAGAAACAGCACGCTTATTTGTCAAAACCATTTCATAAATCACTAAAAACCAGTCGTGACTCATCTCATGCGGCTGGTTTTTTGTTATAAAAATTTTCCAAAAAGACCAAAACAAGTATTGAAAAATGGTAAAATGATCACAGGGTAAAAAACCCAAATAAGGGAAAAGGGGATGTTCCTGTGAGAGCATTTTACGTAAAAATCACCGCTGCCTTACTATCTATTTTATTGGTAACAGGCTTATTTTCACCAGCCATAAAAGCGGAAGATACACCAAAAACAATTGGAAAAATGTCACCGCTTACAGAAAAAGCCATTCAGCAAGTGCAAGAGTCATTTGTCAAGCAAGATAAAGGAACGGCGATTCAACAAAAGCAAGTGAAAAAATCGTTTAAAGTAGATAAGAAAAACGGGGTGAGTATTAAACGAAAAGCCGCTGCCGATGGAAAGTTGCGTACGTCTGCTGTTCGCTCGATTGATGAACTAGCCATCAATCAATCGTCTGTTTTAAACGAGGAAGATCCAGTTGATTTATGGTTTTTAAGCACATCGTCACCTCAGGCGCTTATTAGCCGGATTACTTCTCCAAATGCTGATTATTTCGTCCAATTATTTGTGGTTGATTTTGAAGCAGATCAAGCCTATCCGACGGATCTCATTCAGCCGGCAGGAAGCCTGCTTGGATTAACCAATTTACCGGCTGGTGATTACGCATTCGGTATCACCAGCGGAGGAGACTTCGGAGACGCCTACACGTTGCAGGTTAATGCGAAAAATCCACCCAATTTCACAGGTGCTGTATCCCTATCGTCAACCTTGCAATACTTTGTCGCTGAGTATGAAAATGGAGACGTCTTTGCGAACGGTGCAAAAGTGTATAACAACCAATCAAAGACGGCCGATTATCAATGGGAGCGTGTATTTTATTTCTCCTATGATGGAAAATATGAACAGAGAACCCATTCTATTTCAAGCGTGAAAGTGAAAAGCATTTCGACACCAGTGTCGTACTCAGCCCCTTATGCGAGCTCATCTGAGGCCATTCTCGTTTACTTAGATGTGGAGACATTGTTTATGTACCATCAATCTTCGTTTGCTAGCGGACAATACTACCATGATACCTTTGTGGATACACTCGGGAAGACAACGCCAAGGCGTTTAGACATTGATGATCTGACAAATTACGGTGATCATATATTGGCTGTTGATTTAAAAACAGGAAAGCCAATTGATTTCTTCAGTGTCCTGAATTTCTACTATGCTGCAGGAATCGAGAAGCTACCAACAATCAAAACATTGAATTAAGATAGGCGGTTGACATCAAATCGCCACATGTGTAGAGTAAAGATAATTAAATGACAAAAGTCCACTAGGGGAGTCATGTATGACTGAGACAAGAGAAAATCTTGGACCCTTTGAACCTGATCTAGTTTGTACTAGCGGAGGGAAGTGGAGCTGGACCTTGTCTTATTCATGATTGAATCGATAAGAAGGCCGCTCCATTTGGGGTGGCTTTTTCATTTATTCAACTGAAGAAGAGGAGGCTTTTTTTATGACATTTTCAACGCAATTAAGGCAAGAAGCAGAACTATTATTTGAAGCCATTTATCAGCATCCGTTTGTCAGAGGACTTGCAGCAGGAAAGCTGGAAAAGGAGCAGATCATTCATTACGTTAAACAAGATGCAGAATATTTAAATGCTTTTATTAAAATTTATGCGGCGGCAATCAGCCGGTGTACAGACAGAGAGGACATTCGCTTTTTCCACCAACAGATGGCGTTTGTACTCGATAGTGAGACGCATCCTCATCAAAACCTTTGCCGAGTAGCAGGTGTAGCATATGATGAGCTTCAGGGTGCTTCTTTGGCGCCAAGCGCTCACCATTATATTCATCACATGCTGCAAGTCGCTCAGGAAGGCACACTTGGAGAAATCATTGCAGTGCTGCTCCCGTGCCCTTGGACTTATTGGGAAATAGGCAAACGAATGCTCTCAGATGTGCAGCCTGACACAGCCCATCCGTTTTATGAGTGGATCACGTTTTATGGCGGGTTAACGGACTCTGTCACAGTGGAGCTTTGCAAACGACTTGATCAGTGTGCAGAAGAAGCAAGTGAGAAAGAAAAAGAGAAAATGAAACAGCACTTCATCTTAAGCTGTCAACTTGAGTATCAATTTTGGGAAATGGCCTTTACTGTGGAAGAGTGGCCAGTCCAAATGGAGGTGCATTCTTCATGACGTGGAAAATGAAAGAAGTCGTTCTTGCTGTCATTTTATCTGTAGCGTGCGGTGTCATCTATTTAGGGTGGTCGACTCTTTATTTACCGATTACAGCACTTGTTGGCCCAGCAGGGGGCAGCATCATGTTCGGAATTTGGGTCATTGCCAGTCCAATCGTTGCTTACATTATCCAAAAGCCAGGAGCTGCACTCATCGCAGAAACAGCTGCCGCCGCCGTAGAATTACTGACAGGCAGCCACTTTGGTCTTTCTGCGCTGCTGATTGGTATATGTCAAGGCTTTGGGGCAGAAATCGCCTTCGCGCTTTTTGGCTATCAGCGATATCGCATGTGGACACTCATGCTGTCTGGTGCCTTTGCAGCAGTAGGAGCGATGGTATATAGCCTGATTGCCAATGGCTTTGGTTATTACACCCCTCAAGTGCTACTCATGACACTTGTCACTCAAATCATCAGTGGCATGCTACTCGGTGGATGCTTAGCAAAGGTTGTAGTGGATGCCTTATCTAAAACTGGTGTATTGAATCAATATGCCATTATGAAAGAAAAACGAAATAAGGGTGAACAGCATGGATTCATTTCTCGCGTGCAGTAACCTTACTGTCCGTTTTTATGAACAGCCGAACCCCGTGCTCCATCAAGTATCTCTTTCTATTCAAAAGGGGGAAAAGGTGCTGATTTTAGGACCAAGCGGAAGCGGAAAATCCACGCTCATTTCGGTGCTTGCTGGAATCATTCCAGAACATATGGAAGCTGATGTACAGGGAGAAGTGATGTTGCAAAGACATACAGGTGTCATGTTTCAAGACCCAGACGCCCAGTTTTGTATGCACCGAGTCAATGAAGAAATTGCGTTTAGCCTAGAGAACCGCTCTGTACCTCGTGAAGAAATGGATGACATCATTCAACATCTCATGCAAAAGGTACAGCTGGATGTCGCTCCAAATAGAGATATTCATACATTATCTGGCGGCATGAAGCAGCGGCTGGCGCTTGCTTGTTTACTAGCGCTAGAGCCAGATGTCCTGTTCTTTGATGAACCGACTGCACAGCTTGACCCAGCAGGACGAATGGAGGTATTTCAACTGCTTCAGCAGCTTTCTGTTGATCAGGATCAAACGATGATTTTTGTGGAGCATGTGTTGGACGGTGTGATCGAGTGGATGGATCGAGTGATTTTATTAGACCATCAAGGCCGTATTATAGCAGATGGACTTCCAAAAGACGTGATGAAAGCGTTTGGGGAAGAAATGAAAGAGGCAGGAATTTGGCGTCCGAAAATATTTCCCGAGAAATGGTCCACAGTCGTACAAGATCCATTTCATCCACTAAGCCAAACACTCATGCAAACCTTTGAGGCAAGAAAAGAGCGGCATGAGAAAGTCTCATCAATAGATGGAGAGACAATCCTTCGAACCGAACACCTTCAACTAAGCTACGGGAAAAAAAGGATTATAGATGACCTGCAGCTAGACATAAAAGCAGGCGATTGGGTTGCGATCATCGGTGAAAATGGAAGCGGGAAAAGTACGTTTCTTAAACATGTCATACGTTTAGAGCCATTAAAAAAAGGCCACATTTTCTTAAAAGAAAAACATCTAAAAAAGTGGTCTGACCGATCACTATATGAAGAGGCGGGCTTTGTATTTCAAAATCCTGAACTTCAATTTATACAGGACACAGTGTTTGATGAAATCGCATTTGGTGGAAGACAGCGAAATTGGCCAGAATCAGTGGTGCAAGAAAAAACGAATCAGCTATTAGTAGAGTTCGGCTTAGAGAAGCATGCAAACGCGCATCCATTCACCTTAAGTTTAGGGCAGAAAAGAAGACTAAGTGTCGCCACGATGCTTCTTTTCGATCAGGATGTACTCCTTTTAGATGAACCGACCTTCGGGCAGGACGAGAAAACGGCGAAGGAGCTAATCAGACGTCTGAAAGAGCGTCAACGGCAAGGCACCACTATTATCATGGTCACACATGATATGGAGCTCGTCGATGCGTGCGCTGATCAGGTACTTCTTTTTCATCAAGGGGAGCATGTGTATGATGGGACGCCTTTCGATTTATTTTCAAATCAGGAACTCGTCAATGGTTATCAGCTGAGAGTGCCTTTGCATTACCGCTATGTGGTTGAAAGAAAGGAAGTGCTGACGCTTGCAAAGTAATCATTCCTTTCTATCCACTGTGAATCCAGTCGTGAAATTACTCGCTCATCTCCTTGCGATGTGCTGTCTGATGGCCATTTCTGATCCTAAAACCACATTCATCATCTGGCTTTTGGCCCTTGGCATCGGGCTTGTCTTAGGCGGCTGGAATATCCAATATCTCATCACAAGACTTGTTCCTTATCTGCTCTTTTTTATTCTCGTGTTTTGGATGATGGCGGCTTTTGGTAAGGGGGATCATACTGTGTGGAAATGGGCATGGTTTCATGTCACAGAGGAGAGTTTAAGAAATGGACTCACCATTTCTTTTAGAATGCTTGGCTTTGTGACATTTGGTCTCCTTTTTACATCCACAACTGATTTGACGGCCTTTATGATGAGCTTGATACATCAATGCCGAATGTCACCAAAATGGGCGTATGGAATGCTTGCAGGCTTCCGGTTTATCCCGTTGTTTCAAAGTGAATTAAAGCAAATGAAGGCTGCGCATAAAATCAGAGGCTACAAGCAAAAAAACAGCTGGAAAGCTTTTATGTGTTATGCACTGCCCCTTTTCACGCAGGGCATTCGGAAGTCAGAGCGCTTGGCCATTGCGATGGAAGCAAGAGGCTTCACAGGAACGAGAGAGCGAACGTATTATCATGTCATTAGCACATCATGGATTGACTACATGTATCTCTTTTTCATTAGTGTGAGTGTCCTGTTGTGCATGCTTATTTTTTGATAAACCCCCACATTCTTATGATGGAATGTGGGTTTTTTATGTGACTTAGGTCATTTGGTTGATATTGGGACGCATTACAGGCTGTAATAGATCATATAACGAACCGATATAGAGGGTGTACTGAGAAAAGAGAGGATGAACGTGAGCGAATGTCACAAAGAATTGTTGAAAACATAATAGCCACTTTACCCATCGTTGGACTAGCTATGCGAGAGCAACTCACCTTTTCTGTTTTAGGTAAAGAGAAGGTACTTTATTATCAGCAACACGGGGATATTAACTTAGGGTTTAAAACTGGTGATGCAGTTGATGAGGGATTTCAAAATTTTTCTATGCTGAAAAATGGCCGAGAGGCATCATTTATCCAAGTTCCTCAAGAGGTGTACGGAATTCCATTGGATATCGTAGCCGTACCAATCACAGATGAGACAGGTCAAGTGGTAGCTGTCTTTTGTGTTGCTTATGATCAGTCAAATCAACAACGATTAGAACACATTATGACAGAAAGTAACCAAGCTTCTGAAAAACTAGTCGCGATGGTCCAGCAAGTGGCCGCACATTCAGAGGAACTACAAGCGACAAGTGAACAAATTCTACAAAATACAAAAGCCACTGTCGAAAATTCTTCTAAAATCAATCAAGTGTCCAATCTCATTAAAGGAATTTCTGATCAAACAAACTTACTTGGACTCAATGCATCCATTGAGGCTGCAAGAGTAGGTGAAGCAGGGGCAGGCTTTGGAGTGGTCGCAACAGAGGTCAGAAAACTTTCAACCCACGCCAAGCAAGCCACAACGGATATCGAAGCAGCATTGAAAGATGTGCAGGGCTCGATTAAAGGAATGGAAGAAGAAATTGCACAAATTGTAGCTTCTTCTGAACATCAAGCAGAGCTTGTCAGCACTTTCACAAAAATTATTGAAGGACTTCATGAAACAAACGAAACGATGAAAACATTAGCAGATGACTTAGTAAATTATCAAGTAAAATAAAAACTTTTTGACCAAAACCTCCAGCTAGATCGGAGGTTTTTTAACGTTTTAAGGTGAGGTATTTGTCAGAATATTGACCGGTTGATCGCTGACAGGCAGGGTACACTTCTGTATGATAGAAAAAGAGATACCTGTTTGATCACTAGACCGATTCATAAGGAGGAAGATCATCGTGACACAATCAGCAAAGCTGCAAGAAGTACTAGCGCCTTACCGTACATTGTTAGATCAAACCAAAAAACCAAAGATTGAATTACAAATGAAGCAAGGAAAAACAGGACCTTATGACAGTAAAATAGCAGGTGATCCCTACTTCCCAAAGACCGATGAATATCCAGTGGATGCTGAAGGTCATCCTATGAAGCTATTGGCACAAATTAATTTCGGCCAGCTGCCGAAGCTGAAAGATTATCCAGAAACAGGACTTTTGCAAGTCTTTATTTCTGTGCATGATGATCTTTATGGAATGAATATTGACCATAAAACAGAACAAAAAGATTTCCGGATCAAATTTATTGAAGAACCTTTCTTAGCAGAAGAAGAGTTATTGACTGATTTTTCTTTTGTGAAAATTCCAGACGATTTTTATTTTCCCGTTACGAAGGAAGGCGCAATTACAGGTGAATTAGCAAGCGAAACGATCAGTGTAGGAGATTTCCGCTTTGAAAAAGTCACAGGAAAGCATAGCTGGGACCTATTCGAAGATGCAGTTGGTATTGATGGTGATGAAGCAGATACCCTGTTGGATGAATTCTATGAAACAGCGAGTGGCTTTGGTCACAAATTGGGCGGGTATCCAGGGTTTACACAAGAAGACCCGCGTACTTATGAAGATCAAGAACATACCGTTCTGTTATTGCAAATTGACTCAGATGATGAAGTAGATATGTTGTGGGGAGATTGCGGAATCGCCAACTTTTTTATCAAACCAGAAGACCTCAAACGAAAAAATTTTGAGAACGTCGTCTATAATTGGGATTGCTCCTGATTTTGTAAAAACACTCTTTATAGAAGATTTGCCTACGGTATGCACCTCCATCTCAGATGGAGGTTTTTTTGTGGTCAAAGCTCTAACGATTATTGATAGAAAATATCTATTAACCTATAAAAGTATTCGAATGAAATCAAATTGACCGTGAAAAAATTGAAGGATAACATTAATATAAATTAAACATATAAATTTACTATGTTTTAATTTAACATGATAAGTCAAATTAGAATTTTATTCATTTATATTTTAAATATCTGAATTGTCTGATTAATATCTGTGTGATAGAATGTGAAACATTAATTTACAAAGAAGGTGCGCCATGAACATTGATCACTTAGAGGCATTTGTTTATGTTAATCATTTTGAGAGTTTTAGAAAAGCAGCGGACGCACTGTTTTTGTCACAGCCTTCTGTCTCTGCAAGAATTCAGTCTTTAGAGCGCGAACTCAATACAAAATTGTTCATGAGAAAAGGGAAACAGTTTCACCTCACTGAACAGGGAAAGAATTTCTTACCATATGCCGAGGAGATTTTAAAAAGTTATCAAAATGGAAAAAAACAATTACATGTGCCGAACGAAAAAGATCAAGTCACGATTGGTTCCAATTTATTAATGGCACAATATTATTTACCGTATCTATTACCGTATTTGAGCAAATGCTACCCAAATGTGACATTTAAAACGATGACGACAACGAATGATTCGATGCTCGAAGCGATTTTAAATCAACAGGTGGAATTTGGATTAATGAAGCATACTTCCCATCCAGGAGTGGATTCTTTTAAACTGTTAGACAATCAAATTCACTTGATTGTTCCACCAGATCATGAATTATTATCGAATGAGAAGCCAACGATTGAGGATATTAGCCATCATCCCATTGTCTTTTATCAATGTGGCTCATTTGATTGGGCAATGATTCATAAAATATTTGAAGCACTTCCAGAGACGCCTAATATTGGTTTTCACACAGACAATCTTGAGGTAGCTAAAGAACTAATTAGACATGGAAAAGTCGGTTTTTTACCTGAATTGAGTGTGATGAAAGAGCTGAGAGAAGGCACGTTGATGAAAAAGAAATTGAACATGCTAAGCGTGAGTCATCAAATCAGTCTTGTTTCATTAAAAGGCACAAAATCTGTTTTTACTGATCGTGTCAAAGCGATTTATCAACAATTCAATAGGAGCCTAATGCTTGCATAAATGAGATTTGTCTACATATAAATCATACTATTTTTATAGTGATAATCAGTTTTGACAACCATAGATGAGGTGATTAATGATGTCGTCACTAAAATTAAGCGTTCTTGATCAAAGTACTGTCCATCAAAATGAGACCGCTCAAGAAGCTTTGCAGCATACCGTCGAACTAGCAAAGATGGCAGATGAAAAAGGATTCCATCGGTTTTGGGTAGCGGAACACCACAATATGAAAGAGCGTGCAGGATCTTCGCCGGAGGTGCTCATTTCATATCTGCTCGCTCAAACAAAACAAATCAAAATCGGATCTGGTGGAGTGATGCTGCAGCACTATAGCCCATATAAAGTTGCGGAGAACTTCAATGTACTAGCCAGCCTTGCACCAGGAAGAGTGGATCTCGGTGTAGGGAAATCACCTGGTGGACTGCCTGTCTCAACTGCTACCTTACAAAAAGGTGTATCACAGGATCATTATCCGTTCACAGAAAAAATCAAAGAGCTGGCCCTGTGGCTTCATAACCAAAAACATACGGATGAAAAAGGGGATGAGATTAGAGCCTATCCGCTCCCGCCGGTACCTGCTGATCTTATTTTGCTTGGTACAAGTAAGGGGAGTGCTGAGCTTGCTGCTAAACTTGGCGTTTCCTTTGTCTTTGCCCAATTTATCAATAGTGATGAACAGGAACTAGAGGGAGCAATCGAAGCATTTCAACAGAACGTAGATCCACATGTACAGAAGAAGCCGGCATTCATTCTCGCATTGCCTGTTATCACAGCTGAAACCAATGAAGAAGCGAAAAGCCTTATTTCAAATGACGAAATTGTCAAAGTCCACTTAAAGAGTGGAAAAACATTTACTCTAGCAAGCGAAGAAAATGCAAGAGAATTTGGAAATCAAAGCGGAGAACCCTATGAGATTAAAAAACAAGAGCGAAAGATCATTTTCGGCACACAGGCGTTAGTTCGAGAGGAGCTACTTGCTTTGCAGAAGAAGCTGGGAATTGATGAATTTATCATTTTGACACCAATTGATGATGCGGAAAAACGAAAAAGGTCTCTTGTTCTTTTAAAGGATGCCTTTCATCACGATCACGCAGAGACATTGGCATAAAAGGAGAAGATGACAATGAGAAAAAATAGTGTGTTTATTTTACTAGCAATGATAGTAACAGTCCTAGCCGCATGCGGTGGTCAACAGTCAAGCAGCAAAGGAAATCAGGATAAAATTGTGATTGCATCACAAGGATCAGACGCCCAAGTTTGGCAGTTTATTGCGAAATCAGATGAGGCAAAAAAAGCAGGTTTGAATATTGAAGTCAAAGAATTTAATGACGGCGTGCAAATCAATGAAGCCACAAATGATGGTCAAGTAGATGTGAATGCCTTCCAATCACTATCCTATTTCCAAGATTACGTGAAGAAAAAGAAGGCAAAGCTTGTCGCCATCGCCACAACGTATCTTGAACCAATGGGGCTTTACTCTGACAAATATCAAAAACTTGAGGACATTCCAAACGGTGCGAAAGTGGCGATTCCAAATGATACAGCGAATACTGCAAGAGGACTCAGAGTGCTAGAAAAGGCTGGGCTCATCAAGCTGAAGTCTGATTTCAACTCTTTTAGCACCTTGAAGGACATTGATGACAATCCGAAAAAGCTGCAATTTGTTGAAACAGATGGTACAGCTACGGCACGAGTGCTCCCGGATGTAGACGCTGCGCTAATTGGAAACAGTGTTGCACTTGATGCCGGTCTAAACGCTATTAAAGACTCGCTATATCATGAAGAAGTAAATCAAGATACGAAGGCGAATATCAACCTGCTTGTGACACAAGAAAAAAACAAAGACAACAAAACGTTAAAAAAACTAGCAGAGGTTTATCATTCAAAAGAAGTTCAGAACTATGTCAAAAAGGAATTTGGCGGAACGAAAATTCCTGTCGATAAACCAGTCAATGAAATCACGAACTAAAACGAATATAGGGGATGAATGCAATGACAAATATTAAATTAGATGGAGAAGAATTTTCGATTTATAACGAAAGTGGCAAACAGGTAAAAGGCAGTCGCACCATTGGAACAGAGGGCTTAACACCACTTGAATTATTAGGCGCTTCACTTGGATACTGCACATCGCTCAATTTACGAGTGTTATTAGAAAGGGAAGGGACTCCGATCACAGAGGAAAATTTCAACGTGGCTGTCCAAGCGCAAAAAGCTGTGGAGGGACCATCCAGAGTAGAAAAACTACACCTGTCAATCAAGCTGCCTAAAGAATTAAGTGAAGAGGTTCGTCAAAAGGTCATTACATCTGCTGAAAGAGGCTGCACCATTAGACGTTCACTCGTGAATGCCATTGATATTACATTTGAGGACGTGACAAATCAAACAAAAGCCGTTAGTTCATAAAGAGGGGATGAATCTACATGAGAAAAATCAATATACTCGCTTTTATTTTCATACTGAGCCTCCTTGTTACCGCTTGCGGACAAACAAATGCGTCGAATGAAAAACAAACGCTGACTTTAGGAACCACTGAGGCAACCCTTGATTTTTGGAAGGTTGTAAAGGAAGAGGCGAAAAAGAAAGGCCTTACTTTAGAGTTAAAAACATTTACTGGTGGCGTTGATCTCAATCAATTAACAGAAGATGGCGAAATAGATGCGAACTCCTTTCAGCATCTTGCCTATTTAGCAAGCTGGAATAAAACAAGAAAGAGCGAACTGGTAGCGGATATTGCTACCATTGCAGCGCCTCTCGGTATTTACTCTAAAACAAGAAAGAGCTTAAAAGATATTAAAAAGGGCGATAAAATTGCGATTCCAAATGATGATAGCAACTGGCCTCGTGCCCTCGTTTTATTGCAAAATGCTGGTTTAATCAAGCTAAAGGATGATTTTAATGGACAAGGGGGAGAGGATAAAATTTTAGAAAATCCATACAACTTAGACATTGTTCCTGCTCAAGCGGCAAATCTGCCCCGTCTTTTAGATGATGTGGATGCAGCGGTGATCAATAATGGAGTCGCCCTTGAAGCAGGTTATAAATTGACGAGTTCTTTATATCATGAAAGTAAAAAAGAAGCTCCGTACGTGAATATAGTTGCTGTGACAAAGGATGTCCAAAAGAAGAAAAAGAAAGAGCTTGATACAATCACAGAGATTTTACATTCTAAAAAAGTTACGGATTATATTACGAAGCACTACGAAGGAAATTTTTTGCCAGTCACCACACCGATTGATCAATTACTAAAGGAATATGACAAAGCTATACAAAAAGAGGGGGCGTGAGCATGACCAAAGAGATGAAATTAGCCGTATATCTCGTTGGATCTGGTATGCATCTTGGCTCATGGAGACTCCCGCATGTACAAGCAGATGCAAGCATTGATGTGAATTTTTATCAAAAAATGGCTCAGAAAGCAGAGGAAGGAAAACTTGACGCGGTATTTATTGCAGACAGCCTTGCAATAGATGAAAATTCTCACCCTCATATTCTTAATCGATTTGATCCAGCGATTCTCATTACGGCGCTGGGCGTTGCTACAAATCGGATTGGCGTTGTAGCTACTGCTTCGACAACCTATAGTGAGCCATATGTGCTTGCAAGACAATTCGCATCTATTGATCATGCGACTGGAGGACGTGCTGGGTGGAATGTCGTCACCACAGCAGATGCAACGGGACGAACTGCACAAAACTTTGGACGAACGTCACATGTCAAACATGATGACCGCTACCAAATGGCAGAGGAATTCATCGATGTCGTGCAAGGATTATGGGATTCCTGGGAGGAAGATGCTTTTATTCGAGATAAGGAGACAGGGCGATTTTACGATGAACAAAAGGTTCATCCGATTCATCATAAAGGTACATACTTTCAAGTTCGAGGTCCTTTAAATATAGGAAGAACACCACAAGGGCAGCCCGTCATCTTTCAGGCGGGCTCTTCTGAACCAGGACAACAATTTGCCGCACGCACAGCGGAAGTGGTATTTAGTCATAAGAAAGATTTGCAATCTGCTCAAGCGTTTTATAAAGAATTGAAAGAACGGCTGCCTCAATTCGGAAGAAGACCGAATGAACTTCATATTTTACAAGGAATATCACCGGTTATCGGAAGAACAAAAAAAGAAGCACAGGAAAAAAAGCGTCAGCTTGACGAAGCGCTCTTGCCTGAGCAGGCACTAAAGTTCTTATCTGGTTATGTTGGAAATGTCGATTTAACGGCTTATCCTCTAGACACGCCTGCAAAAGAAGTGGCGTGGAAGAATGTAGATAGTATTCAAAGTGACTTTGAAACGATCATGCGTATCATCCATGAACAAAACCCAACAGTTGGTGAGCTTTATGCCAAGGTGAGCAATGCAGCATCACATGACCATTGGATTGGTACACCAGAACAAATAGCAGATGAAATGGAGAAATGGGTGGATGCAGGTGCAGCAGATGGATTTATGCTAATTCCTGCTGTTCTCCCAGATATATTAAAAGACTTTGTCGAGCTCGTTGTTCCTATTTTACAGGAAAGAAAATTATTCCGTACCGATTACAAAGGGCACACGCTTCGGGATCATTTGGGGCTTCGTGTACCTGTTAATCGATATCAATAAAGTAAAGAGAGGTCCGGCCTATGATTGAATTCAAAGATGTACAGAAAGTATATCAGAGTGGACAGCAAAACATCGAAGCCTTGTCCAACATCAATCTGACCATCGAAAAAGGCGATATCTTCGGTGTGGTTGGATATAGCGGGGCAGGAAAAAGCACGCTATTAAGACTCGTGAACTTACTAGAACGGCCGACATCAGGAGAGGTAAAGGTGAATGGAAAAATATTGACCTCACTGTCTAAAGCGAGCTTAAGGAAAGAGAAAAAAGACATCGGCATGATTTTTCAGCATTTTCATTTACTTCAATCGAAGACAGTGTTTGATAATGTGGCCTTGCCGCTTTTATTAAGCGGAAGCTCAAAGCGGAAAATCAAAGAAAGAGTAGACGAACTTTTATCATTCGTAGGTCTTGAATCAAAGGCGAACAATTATCCAGAGCAGCTATCTGGGGGACAAAAGCAGCGTGTCGGAATTGCACGAGCACTGGCAACGAATCCGTCCATTCTTCTATGTGATGAAGCGACATCTGCACTTGATCCTGATACGACGTCTGCAATCTTAGACCTGCTTAAAAAAATTAATCAAGCATATGATATTACGATTCTGTTAATCACACATGAAATGTCTGTCATTCGAGATATCTGTACAAAAGTAGCTGTCATGGAAAACGGTCAAATCGTTGAAAAAGGTTCAGTGTATGAGATTTTTTCTCATCCGCAAACTGATATTGCAAGACGTTTTGTCAGAACGGTTATCCATGAGCATTTGCCAAATAGCATAATTGAAGAATTAAAAAATGGTCAAAAAACGGTGTGGAAAATGAACTTTATTGGTCATAGTTCCAGCAAACCGCTTCTATCCACAATTGCAAAGAAATATGATATTGATGTCAATGTCTTGTCGGCCAATATTTCAGAAATTCAAGATACCCCTTTTGGCAATATGATTGTTGAAGTGACAGGTGAACAAACCGAAATTGAAAAAGCTTTTTCTTATATTCAACAGGAGAAGATCAATGTGCAGGAGGTAGCAGGTCTTGACTAGTACAACGCAGCTTTTTGGAATGGAAGTATCGCTAGATCAACTTTTAACCGGATTTGGTCAAACGTTATATATGGTCACTTTATCCCTTTTATTTTCTATCATTATTGGGCTGCCGCTTGGAATTATTCTGGTGATCACAAGAAAGGGACACATTTGGGAGCAGTCGGCCATTTTTCATCTGTTGAATTCTGTCATTAACATTTTACGCTCGATCCCGTTTATTATTTTACTTGTTGCACTTATTCCATTTACTCGACTCGTCGTTGGAACAGCGATAGGAACGACTGCAGCAATTGTACCGCTCGTTGTTTACGCCGCACCGTATATCGCACGACTTGTTGAAAACTCACTTCTTGAGGTAGATAAGGGGATAATTGAAGCGGCAGAAGCGATGGGAGCGACAATTTGGCAAATCATTTATCGATTTTTATTGCCTGAAGGTCTCAGCTCGCTTGTGCTTACATTTACAACAGCTACAATTGGTTTGGTAGGAGCATCTGCAATGGCAGGTGCAGTTGGAGCAGGCGGAGTTGGTGATTTGGCATTGACGTATGGGTATCAGCGCTTTGATACAGCCACCATGGTGGTCACTGTTTTCGTACTGGTTGTGATTGTACAGGTCATTCAATCCGCTGGTAACATCACATCCAAAAAAATTAGAAGGCGTTAACTATTTGGAAAGATTTATGTATGAAAGAGAAAGGATGTCATTCAACTCGTGAGTGTTTTTTCTAAACTTCAAAAAATGAACACCTTTGTATTTTATAAAGTTAAACAAAGTGCTAAAATGTCATTTATTTTAGCACTTTGTTGTTTTTTCATATGTTTTTAGACTTTTTTGCCTCTATTTCATCATTTCTGAGAGGGAATATGTCATTCTTTCTAGTTGACCGTATCAAAAAAAAATGTAAAATCATCTTAAAGTCCTCTTTTTTGAAAATAATAATAAAATGACATATCAACAATGAAATGCTTGAAAAAGCGGAATGTACTGGGGGGGGATCAATTGATCATTTCGAAAGTAATCAATAATAATGTGGTCAGTGCTTATGATGACGAGCAGCATGAGCTGGTCATTATGGGCAGAGGAATTGCGTTTCAAAAGAAAAGCGGAGATCCGATTGACGAAGAACGTATTGAAAAAGTATTTTCCATTCAAAATAAAGATATATCAGAAAAATTCAAAACCCTGCTTTACGATATTCCAATTGAGTATATGCAAGTGTGTGAGGCGATTATTGATCATGCGAGAACGAGCCTGAACAAAAATTTAAATGACAGTATTTATGTCACGTTGACGGATCATATCACCTTTGCCATTGAACGTCATCAAAAAGGAATGGACATTAAAAATGCTTTGCTTTGGGAAATCAAACGGTTGTATAAAGATGAGTTTATGTGCGGTGTAGAAGCAATTCGCATCATACAGGACAAGCTCAACATCCGCCTTCCTGAGGATGAAGCAGGTTTTATTGCCATGCATATCGTCAATGCAGAGCTCAATGAGGAAATGCCAAACGTTATTCAAATCACAAAGCTGATTCAAGATATTTTGAACATCGTCAAATATCACTTTCAAATTGATTTGGACGAGGAATCATTAAATTATTTCCGTTTTGTCACGCATTTAAAGTTTTTTGGACAACGTCTGTTTAACGAAACACAAATGGAAAATCAAAATGAATTTCTGTATGAAGTGGTAAAGGAAAAAAACACAGCAGCTTTTCAATGTGCTGAGAAAATTAATGATTATGTTCAGAAAGAATACAACCGAAGTCTCATAGAAGATGAGATGTTATACTTAACTTTGCATATCGATCGAGTCATAAAAAGAAAATAAATCAAAAAGAAAGCGTTGACATCACAAAATTAACATGATAATTTATAACTATAAACTCAATAACCCACAATCTTTTAGGATTGTTACTGGTCAAGCAGGCAAAACCTAAATCATTGTCCCTATCTTTGATAAGGCATGATTTAGGTTTTTTGTCTCTAAAGACTTATAAAATTAAATAACCATCAATCGCTATGAATGATTGTTACTGGTCAAGCAGGCAAAACCTAAATCATTGTCCCTATCTTTGATAAGGCATGATTTAGGTTTTTTGTATCTAAAGACTTATAAAATTAAATAACCATCAATCGCTATGAAGGATTGTTACTGGTCAAGCAGGCAAAACCTAAATCATTGTCCCTATCTTTGATAAGGCATGATTTAGGTTTTTTGTCTCTAAAGACTTATAAAATTAAATAACCATCAATCGCTATGAAGGATTGTTACTGGTCAAGCAGGCAAAACCTAAATATCGATTAATGTCTGAATCGCTATTTTTCGGGCATTAATGGATGTTTAGGTTTTTTCTATAAAATGAAATCAACGATTGGAGGGTAACACAATGAACCACAAACAAACAGCAAAAGAAGTTCTAGAGCTAGTCGGCGGTGAAAAGAATGTCAAGCACGTCACACATTGTATGACAAGACTTCGCTTTAACTTATACGATGAGAGCAAGGCGGATAAGGAGAAGCTGCAATCAACAGATGGCGTCATGGGTGTGAATCAAAGCGGTGGTCAATACCATGTCATTATCGGCAACGACGTATCAAACGTCTATCAAGCGATGGTTGCTGATTCAGGGCTATCAACAGAGGTAAAGTCAGGCGGCACAGAAGAAGAAACAAAACAAAATGTATTGTCAAAACTTTTCGATTTTATCTCTGGTGTCTTCACACCGATTCTTCCAGCCATCGCTGGAGCCGGTATGATCAAAGGAATATTGGCACTCATGCTGACGTTCCAGTGGATATCAGATAAAAGCAGCACATATACCATTTTAACAGCAATCGGAGACGGAGCTTTTTACTTCTTACCAATCCTGCTTGCTGTAAGCGTAGCCAGAAAACTGGGCACAAATCAGTATATTGCCGCAGCCATTGCTGCAGCAGCGCTGCACCCACAGCTAACCGCTTTACTTGGTGAAGGAAATACAGAATTTCTAGGCTTGCCAGTGGTAGCCGTTGTGTACTCTTCATCGGTGATTCCGATTCTGCTCACAATCTGGCTTGGCTCATATGTTGAAAGATTCGCAGAAAAATATAGTCCGAAATCATTAAAAATCATCCTTGTTCCAACGGTTACACTTCTTGTCGTTGTGCCAATTATGCTCATAGCAGTTGGACCGATTGGTGCCATTATCGGAAATGGCCTTTCAGGCGGAATTGATTTATTGTTTAAACATGCAGGTATTTTAGCAGGACTCTTAATCGGCGGCTTCATGTCACCATTGATCATTACGGGTATGCACTACGCACTTGTTCCAATCATGATTAACAACATTACGTTAAACGGTTTTGATTACATTATCCCAATGATGTTTGTTGCCAATATGGCACAAGCCGGTGCAGCATTTGGTGTCTTCTTAAAATCAAGAAACAAAACATTCAAGTCATTGGCAATGTCAACAAGTATCACAGCATTAATGGGTATTACGGAACCTGCTATGTATGGTGTCAACATGAGATTGAAAAAACCGTTCATTGCAGCCCTCATCGGTGCGGCAACAGGCGGCGTGTTCATGTCCATCTTTAAAGTAAAATCCTATGTGGTGTCTGGATCAGCAGGTATTCCAGGTATCCCAACGTTCATTGGACCAACGTTTGTTTACTCGATCATTGGTTTAATCATCGGCTTTGTCGTAGCAACCATCATGACACTTGTGCTTGGATTTAAAGATGTACCAGTGAAAGATGATACAAAAGCAGACAAACCAGAAGAAAATAAAGATACAACAGCGCTTCAAAATGAAGTGGTACAAAGCCCGCTTGAAGGTCAACTAAAGCCGCTAAATCAAGTAAATGATGCAACATTCTCTAATGAAATCATGGGCAAAGGAGCTGCCATTGTACCAACAGTTGGACGAGTGGTTGCACCGTTCAACGGCAAGGTTGAAACCATTTTCCAAACGAAACATGCCATCGGTTTAAAGAGTGATCAAGGCACAGAGCTTCTCATCCATGTCGGAATTGATACAGTAAAACTTGGCGGAAAGCATTTCACAACTCATGTGCAGTCAGGTGATATTGTCCAGGCAGGAGATGTACTCGTTGAATTTGATATCAACGGCATTCAGCAAGATGGTTATGACGTAACCACACCGATTATTGTCACAAACACAAACGATTTTGCACGAGTTGATGCGAAAACAGATGGTACGATTACAGTGAAAGAAACACTGCTTACAGTCAGTGTGGAAGAAAATGAGGAGGGCATTCAACATGACCAAATTAGAAAAAACATTTCCTAAAGGTTTCTTATGGGGCGGCGCAGTAGCAGCCAACCAAATTGAAGGTGCTTATAACAAAGATGGAAAAGGCTTATCTACAGCTGACGTATCACCGCATGGCATTATGCATCCATTCGATGAGTCAATGAAAGACCTTAACTTATACCATGATGCGATCGATTTCTATCATCGCTATAAAGAAGATATTGCCCTTTTTGCAGAAATGGGATTCAAATGCTTCAGACTATCTATATCTTGGCCGCGTATTTTCCCAAATGGTGACGATGCTGAACCAAATGAAGCTGGACTCGCTTTCTATGACAAAGTATTCGATGAACTGCATAAGCATGGAATCGAGCCGGTTGTCACCATTTCTCATTATGAAATGCCGCTTGCACTTGTGAAAAACTATGGCGGCTGGAGAAACCGTAAGCTTGTGGGCTTTTACGAAACCTATGCCAAAACATTGTTCACTCGTTATAAAGACAAAGTGAAATATTGGATGACTTTCAACGAAATCAACGTCGTGTTACATGCACCTTTCACAGGTGGCGGCCTTGTATTTGAAGAGGGCGAAGACGAGAAGAGCATTCAATATCAAGCAGCACATCACCAATTTGTTGCAAGTGCTCTAGCTGTCAAAGCAGGACACGAAATCATTCCAGATGCGAAAATAGGCTGTATGATTGCAGCTATGACGACATATCCGTACAGCTCAAGACCGGAAGATATGTTTGCTGCGATTGAACAAGATCGTAAAACATTGTTCTTCTCAGATGTACAGGCAAGAGGCTATTACCCTGGATACATGAAACGTTATTTCCTGGAAAATAACATCAACATTGAATTCCAAGACGGTGACGAAGACATTCTAAGAAACCATACAGTGGACTATATTGGGTTTAGTTACTATATGAGCTTCGTGGCAAGTACAGACCCTGCAATCCTTGATCAGGCGGAAGGTGGAAACCTATTTGCTGGCGTGAAAAACCCTTACCTAGAAGCAAGTGATTGGGGCTGGCAAATTGATCCGAAAGGACTTCGTACGACACTGAATCAGCTGTATGACCGCTATCAAAAACCATTGTTTATTGTAGAAAATGGATTGGGCGCTGTCGATCAAGTAGAAGAAGACGGATCCATTCAAGACGATTACCGAATTGATTACCTGAGAAGCCATTTGTTAGAGGCAAGAGAAGCCATCGCAGACGGTGTGGATCTCATCGGCTATACAAGCTGGGGCCCAATTGACCTTGTCAGTGCTTCAACAGCGGAAATGAAAAAACGCTACGGCTTCATTTATGTCGACCGTGATAATGAAGGAAACGGTACATTAGAGAGAAAGAAAAAGAAAAGCTTTGATTGGTATAAGCAAGTGATTGCTACGAATGGCGAGCATTTAGATACTAAATAGAGAAAATATTGTTTCGTTCCTTTGAGAACATAAGTTGTCTTGAAACGGTGAAAACAATTTGAATTCAGGCATTATCATTTTTTAGGTCTTCTTTAGGGGCATGATGGGGTGATAATGCCTTTTGTTTTATGAAAAAGACAAAATTGCACAAAAAATAAACCACACTTTAACTTGTTGCGTGGTTCAAATAAATCATATGCTCTTAGAATATATTTATTTAAGCTTTTGAAGAGGGGCTTTGATCTTCAAAAATTGGTTTTAATTCGATAACATCTAGAAATATTGATTCTTCAAGTGTTTCTTTTATATCTTCCAAGTTCAGATTATTTTGAGATAAAATATCCTCTATGGATTTGATACCATTGATTTGACTTAAAAAAGTAAACCATTCATAATCATCGCGTGAATCAACAAGGTATTCAATGCTATTATTAATCGTGATGTATAATAAGTTATTCTCATGCAGAGGCATTAAAATATCTATGTTTTCTTTTAGTATTGGAACGTGTAATGTATTAATTGTGAGAGCTTCGTTTTGGCCTAAGTTAAACTTGTGTATATTTATTCTTGGTGGAATACTAATTTGATTCGTGTCCTTCACTTTTACAGATAAATCACTAGACATTTGGTCTAACATTCCCATGTTGATTAACCGTGTTAAGAACTCAATATTTTCTAAGTCGTGATGATTTTCAATGGTTTTTGCAAAGTGATAGATGGAATCTATATTAACAAAATTATTTTTATTAAAAGCGTAATCAATTATTTCATAATTATTCTTCTTTAGGATATTTAAAATTAAATGTCTAGTAGACTTAACCCCTTTTCCATAATAAAATGGAACTTTAGGTCGCTTCACTAATGTTTCGGGAATGTTTGTATATTTTAGAAGACCTTCTCTAAGTATGTTTTTATCAAAAAAAAGGTCAGCATACTTATTTTCTTCAACCCCAAGTGCTAATTCAATGAGATTATGGTCTAAAAAAGGAACCCTATTCTCTATATGGTTACCAGCAGCAATTCTGTCTTCCATCCAGCAGTTATACATCTGAATATCTCTATACTTGGAATAAACATAGTTTAAATAAGGATTGTTTTTGGTCTTAAAAAAGTTATTTTTCAACAAATTTCCTTGAAATAAATTATCCCAAGTATGAATCGGGTCGTTCAGTATATTCATTTCTTTGTTTTTATCCAAAATGTTTAACGATTGCATGAAAGTGGCCCAGGCTGAATCTCTTTCAGAAAAAAGTTGGCTATATCCACCATTAAATTCATCACTACCTTGACCAGTTAATATAACTTTTATATTTGGATTGGTGTGTTTTGCGAATTTATGAAGATGATATTTATAGAGCTGCTCGGCACTACAATACGGGCTCTCACATAACCATAAAAGAGACTTCCAATCATCGATACTATAGTCCATAGTATACTCATTAAAATCAGCAAAATGTTCATTAAAATGATAGTGCTGTGCGGCTTTTAAAGCATACTCTGCATCCCCATTAACAATGGTACTTCTACTTACAACAGAAAAGCTGTTGATCTCTGTATGTTTTGCAGCAAAATGACCTATTGACACAGAATCAATACCACCACTTAAAAATAACCCTATATCTACATCACTCATTAAACATTTTGTTGAAGAAGATTCTAAAAGATTTATATATTTCTCTATGATTGTATTTTTCGATAGGTGATGTATAGGAACTTTGGTGATGTTCCAGTATTCTTTTGTATTCACTGTTTTATTTCTGAGGTTCACTTCGATGTAATGTCCACCTGCTATATTTTCAATCCCCGAGAAAAAGCTCCCCACGGGCGTTACGCTATTTGAAACATGTCCAGCTAACCAAGAATCACTTAAAGCTTCCATCCAATCAAATGTGCGTGGACAATCAGGATATTGAAATAAGGCTTTAATTTCTGATGCAAAAATAATACGTTCTCCGGTAAAATTATAAAATAAAGGTTTAATACCAAATCTATCTTTTATAAGAAAAAGCTTCTGTCGAACTTTATCTAGAATAGTGATTGCAAACATCCCATTTAAAAAATTCAAGAAATTTATCCCATAATCTTCATATAAATATAATGCAATTTCACAGTCTGACCGGCTACGGAATGCTCGTTTTCTTTTTAGTCTGCTTTTTAGATCATGATGATTGTATATCTCACCATTAACCATGACAATAATAGATTCGTCATCATTAACGAAGGGCTGATCACCATGAGTAATATCGTTTATGGCAAGTCTACAAAATCCGAATGCTTCTCTTCCGTTTATATGAAAAAACTCTCCATCTGGGCCTCTGTAATTGATTTCTTCCAACATGTTTTTCATAGAAAAAACTTCATGTGAAGTAACATCATCATGAAATTTAACCAATCCAACTATTCCGCACATAAATGATCATTCCTTATTATTAAGTTGAATTTCTACATTATTATCTACTATTTTTCGTCTATTTATTTTCGCTTCTATAAATACAATAAGCATTGAGCAGAGAAAGAAAACAGTAGAGGTGACACCAATCATCTGATATCCAGATACTGATATTTCTGTATTCGTTGTTGATTGTATGATTGGAGCAAACAAAACGCCCGCTAAGCTTGCTGTGGTGAATTGAACCATTTGAAATAACCCCATATAGGTCCCTGTTTCAGTTTTTGGTGAAGAAGTTAGCGCTACTTTATTTTGAGCTGGCAGAACCATTACAGCACCAATACCACCTATAATAAACACCAAGACAAAATATACATAATGAAAAGACTTTTCACCGGGGAGAATGCATCCAATGCTATATATTGATAATAAAGTTAACCCTAATATCATCGTTTTATTTAAAGACTTATCCACGCGTTTCCCACCCCATGCACCTAGTGAAATCATCACGATAGGGCTTGCAAGTAATACCATGCCTACTACACTAGCTTCATACCCTTGAGAAATTCTAAAATAAATCGGGGTGAACGTAGCAATAGCATTTATGGATAAAAAAATAAAAAAACCTCTGAGCGCATTGATCAAAAAGGGCTTATTACTCCATAAATCTTGAGGTATGATTTTTGTTTGGATTTTATTGATAAATTCAACATACAAAAATGTAGCAATACCAGCAAAACCAAATAAAATCCAAACCTCACTTTCACTAATAAATATTCCTTGAATGGATATAAAGGTTATAAGTAAGCTTAAAGTTCCTACTATAGGTAAATGTCTAAAAATAAATTTAGTTGATTTTTCAATATTAGGAACTAGCATTAACCCTAGAGCAAGTGCTATCAATCCAATTAGCCCAAGTAACAAAAATATCATTTGCCATTTCATACTCTGTATAATCAAACCGCCTAACGATGGACCTAACAGCGCTGATGCGGCCATCACTGACCCTTGTAATCCAAATGCCCAACCAATTTTATCTTCACTAAATATGTTTCTAATAAGCACAGCCTGTACTGGAACAATCATAGCATCAGCTAACCCTTGAAGAGATTGGCCCACCAAGAACATTCCCCAGTTAGATGAAAAAGCACTAAGCAAGCAAGAAATAATGAATAAACCTAAGCCTATTAAAAACATTTTTTTAACATTTGTCATTTTAGCCATGATGCCAAAAAAGGGCATGAAAACCCCGAAGAAAGACCAAAAAACGATGTTTCTCCACTGCATGACTTCATAATCAATGTTATAAAAATGAACTAGCTCAGGATAGGCTATAAATAACATGGTAGTACTCATTGAACTAGCAAAAACTCCTAGTGATATCGCAATAACAATTAGTCTGCTCTTTATAGTCATTGTATCAACCTTTTTTCTAATTCTAATTCATCTTTGACATGTATTCCGTAATTTCCTATAGAGGGTATTGTAGGTTTAACCATTCTTGCTTTATCAATTGCACCAATATAGATGTTTTTAAAAGAAAATCCTTTTCTTTGATAAAACCTAATGGCATTTAAGTTATCATTACTAGTGATTAAATTAATTGAGTGTATATTTTGTGTTTTTAGATGATGCTCTAACTCGAAAAGTAATTTGCTTCCAATGCCGTGATACTTTTCTAGAGCCTCTAAAGTCAGAATTTCTGCTTCATTTTTAAATATTTTGTAAACTAGTATTCCTACTATATAATCTCCACGTTTAGCCAATATAATGTTTTCATTTAAAACATTATAAGTTGTCCCTTTAGACACCATAGTCGTTCCGCCCCAATGTTCATTGAAAAAACATGTTAACCATGAAAAGTCTTTTGAACTTGGTTGAGTTACTATCAATTTTTCTGAATGAGAAAAATTTTCTGACAGCTGGATATGGGCTATTTCTTTGTCATTCGCTTGATCCTTAGAAAAATGGATTGAGATACCTAGTTTTTCGGCGTTTATTTGAGCAAGTTTTTGTGCATAGTTCGAAAAATCTTCAGGGTCAATACCAAAATAAAAAAAACTTTCAGGTGGATTCTTTTTGTACCACAATTTGCTACTGATGACATATTCGTTTTGTTTTGTTTCAGTTATGTTGATATCATCATATAATAGTGCTCTTCCTTCAATAAACTCTACGACAAATTCATCTAATTTGTTTTGAGTAAATAAACGGTTTTTTTCTTGAAAATATCCTATTGCACTTAATTTACTGTGAATCCAATTAATTAAATCATCGTCGTTTAGTTCATGATCTCTTGCTAGTGCCATTAGCATTGCAATGTAATTAACGATTGTTTTGCTTCTCTTAGTTGAAATGTTTTTATAGATGTTTTCTAGAATATCATCATTCAGTTTATTCATTTTACATATACAACTTCCTTTTCAATTAATTGTTTACTCAATGCTTGCAGGTCTTCGATACAAGTTTGAACATCTGTATCATATTCTTCAGCAATTTCCGTTACTATTGAAATAAACTCTCTTTGTCCGTCAATTCGTTCATAAAAATCAGCAGCGACTTGATTTAGGGACATGCCTGGTTCGATAATGATACCTTTTAGATACTTTCTTGTAACATTATCTGGATTTTTTACGAGAATTGTATTATGATCCATTTGGATTTCCTCCATTCTTTTTTTCTATAACAAGATACCAAGATTGTGGTTTTGGCTCGTTTGTATCCATATTTGTTGGTATATCTCCAATTTCATCAATAACTTCCATAAATTCTTCAACAGAGAACTCTAAAGGATGGAATGAATAATTGGAAATACCTGCGTGTGCTAGCATGTCTCCTACATGTTTTTCAGTGTAGCTTTCTAAGAAGGCTTCCTCCAAAATATTTATATACTTTGAGTCTATTTGTTTTCTTAAGCTATTCAAGGAGAGTAAAGATATAGGGTGAGTATCAATAATGATGATTTTACCCCCCGGTTTTAGCACTCTATAGCATTCTTTTAATCCTTTTACAGGTTCTATCCAATGATGTAGACATGAATAAGAAACTAGAGCATCAATCGACTCATTTGCATACGTCAGTGAATGAACATCTTGTATTTCAAAAATCACATTTTTTTTATTAAGACACGTATTTATCTGATTTTGGGCTATTTCTAACATTGTTTCATTAATGTCAGTAGCATAAATAGTCGCATTTGAATTCTCACATAAATAATGTGTTAAATAACCGGGGCCAGTTCCCATATCAACAATGGTTTCTTCAGAGCCTGAAAGAGTATGGTTTAAAATTTTATTACCTATCAACGGATATATGTATAGTTGATTTTCTTTGACGAAATCATTATATAAATAACATTCATCATGAGTCAGCAAAGAATGTACACTCCTTTCATAAAGTGTTAGGGTATGAAAAAAATCAGTTTATGTTTAATGTCCACCAGCGACAACTACATTACGAATTTCAACAAGACGTGGAGTTCTATAAACTTTTTTCATGTGCTTAACCTCCTTTACTTTCTCCTTTTAAGAGGATTTTAGTAGATTAATGTCCACCAGCGACAACTACATTACGAATTTCAACAAGACGTGGAGTTTTATAAACTTTTTTCATGTGCTTCACCTCCTTTACTGTCTCCTTTTAAGAGGATTTTAGTAGATTAATGTCCACCAGCGACAACTACATTACGAATTTCAACAAGACGTGGAGTTTTATAAACTTTTTTCATGTGCTTCACCTCCTTTACTGTCTCCTTTTAAGAGGATTTTAGTAGATTAATGTCCACCAGCGACAACTACATTACGAATTTCAACGAGACGTGGATTTTTATAAACTTTTTTCATGTGCTTCACCTCCTGTACTGTCTCCTTTTAAGAGGATTTGAGTAGATTAATGTCCACCAGCGACAACGACATTACGAATGTCAACGAGACGTGGAGTTTTATAAACTTTTTTCATGTAATCATCCTCCTATATATGTCTTAAATTTCAATTTCACACCCTAACGAAAGTCATAATATCACATTATTTATATTTTTTTCAATATTTAAATAATGATTTTTTTGACAAATTTTTATGTCGGTACTCTATCTATAAAGTGCATCGTATTAAGTAAATCAATGGTACAAATAGAGTTAGAGTTGAGCAAAAAAAAAGGAGAAAATTCAAAAGATGGCGAGAATCATCGGTTATTGTAACCTTTGGGGACGTTTATGGCTTTAGAAGTTAGGATAATAACTGGTTTTAAATTGCAAATGTAATAGGATAATCATTTATGTTTTTGATGATTGTGCTGACTAACAATTAAGTAGGAATAATACCTTTCATCTTATTTGATCGTAGGTTTTTTAACAGGAATTGTGTAGATCTTTGTATACATATTATTTTAGTTGAATATATTTTTTAAATCTGAATGTTATGATTATTAGTTGAAATTGGATTTTCTTTTTGTATAATTGTATTTGGAAATATAAGCATAGGAGGTAAATAATGAAAATAACAAACGGCAATATTTTAGATGACGTTTTAAACGAGATGAATTCTGATGAGTTTTTAAATGAATATTGGCCAAATCATTTTTTACATAACAAAGGAAGTATAGAACGATTTTTTTCAGTTCCTGGAATCGAAAATATTTCTAGCTTGGAGAATATTTTAAAGATATATAAAAATCCAGTAATGGTTGTTGGGGATGCAATTATTGAGGAGACAGGGGGGATCCTTAACAAATTTTTAGTTCCACCTGAAGAGGCAATGAGTTGGTATGAAAAAGGAGCTGCCTTAGAGTTTGATTTCACGGATATATTTATACCAGAACTTCGTGAATCTATTAGTAAACTAAAGTCACTGTTAGGTTTGCCTGAGGGAACAATGGCAAAAGCAGTATTGTACGCTGCTAAAGAGTCAGCTGGATTTTCAGCACATTTTGATGCGTATTGCAATTTCATTTTCCAACTTAAAGGGAAAAAGAAATGGAAGTTGGCTGAAAATTTTAATACAATAAACCCACTTCAACATTATGAATTAATCGAGGCTCCTCATTTGCCAGATCCATTAAAGTCGTATTGGAATGGTGAATTTCCTGATGAAAATTTATCTAATGGAACGGAATTGATTTTGGATGCAGGCTCATTTTTATTTCTTCCAAGAGGTTGTTGGCATTCAACTAGTTCTTCTGAAGAAACCATTGCATTAAACTTTACCTTCGGTCAGCCAGCTTGGCTAGATCTAATTTTAATAGAATTAAGGAATCGACTGATTCAAAAGGACGAGTGGAGAGAGCTGGTTAATATTGATCTTTTGGATGAAAATGAACGAAAAAAGGTAGAAGAAAAATTAAAATCAATGATAAATAATTTACCAAACGATTTCAAGGGAATTTCAGTAGGGGATATACTGGCAAGAAAGAAAGATGACTTAGATGTATATCAATCTACACAACTTGTTGTAAGACAACTTATGAGTATAAAAGATGGTTTTTAAGAAGATAACTTATATTCATTATCTTCTTAACTCTACTATAGAAGTATGACGATTAAACTTAATATAATGTTGATAGAGATGACAAAAAATAAAGAACCGCCAAAAAAGCGGTTCTTTATTATGACGGTAAGCTTTTTCTGCAGATTTCCGCCTATTTCCACACTTGATCCGCAATCTCAATCACATGACGCAGCTTTTCCCATTGCTGCTCTTCTGTTAACAGATTGCCTTCCTCTGTTGAAGCGAATCCGCATTGTGGGCTTAGACAAATTTGATTGATGTTTACGTATTGAGCGGCTTCCTCGATTCGTTTTTTGATCTGTTCAACCGGCTCAAGCTCTCCGTACTTTGAAGTCACAAGGCCAAGTACGATTTGAAGGTTTGGATTCTTCACATATCGAAGGGGTTCAAATCCGCCAGAACGATCATCGTCGAATTCTAAAAAGAGACCATCCAGATCTAGGCCGTCAAAAATCGTTTCTGCTGCGGCTTCGTAGCCACCTTCAGCTGCCCAAGTCGATTTAAAATTACCACGGCAAATGTGCATTGTAATGACTAAATCCTCTGGACGATCGGCAACGGCTTCATTAATTGTTTTTGCAAACGACTCACGAAGTTCATTTTCCTCGCGGCCAAAGGCTTTGATTTGTTCATGTCCCTTTTCAGAGAAGAACACAGCCCATGCTGTATCATCTAGCTGTAAGTAGCGGCAACCAGCATCATAAAATGCACGGATGGCTTTTTTATAAGCCTGTGCCACGTCATGGTGGAATTCATCTAAACTGTCATACACACCTTCATCAAGCTTGCCGCGGAAAAAGAGCATATTCGGGCTTGGAATCGTCATTTTAGCCGTATGATCACCGGCGATGCTGTGAAGGAAGCGATAATCCTCTAGCATTGGATGATCTGTAAAATCAATCTTGCCTGTTACCTTGATGCCTCTCGCTTTTGTCGTCGTGTTGTGGAATTGAATGCCCTGGTCTGCTTCAAATCCTTCGACTCCATCAAGTCCTTCTAGAAAGTCAAAATGCCACCATGCACGTCTGAATTCTCCATCTGTGACAACCTCTAATCCAATTTCCTTTTGCTTCTCTACAATACGTGTAATTTCCTCGTTTTCAATTTGCCTTAGCTGCTCTGCTGTCAGTGTACCGTCGGCTTTTTGCTTGCGAGCTTCTTTGATGCGCTCAGAACGAAGCAAACTCCCTACTTGATCTGCGCGAAATGGCGGCTTTGTTGTTTTCTTTCCGATGGTTTGTACTTGTGTCATGCTGAATCCCTTCTTTCTTCAGGTTAACATTCAAATAAAAAAGCTCTTCCTTGGATAAGGAAGAGCATCATATACTGTGAGATCTCTGCCTTATCTTCAAACAAGCATCAGCTTGTTTAAGGAATTAGCACCATTCTGTTCCGAGGAACAGCGGTTGCCGGGTTTCACAGGGCCAGTCCCTCCACCACTCTTAATAAGGTTACCTTTTGATTCAATTTTCTTAATAAACACAATTATTCAACCTTTTTGAGAAAAAGTCAATGGTTTTTACAATTTATTTTCCTACATGAACAAATCAGCGACGAGGACACCAGCTAGTCCGACAAGTGAAAGAACAGTCACCATCAATGTCCAAGTTTTAAAGGTTTGAGCCATCGACAGATTAAAGTATTCTTTGTAAATCCAGAAACCCGCATCATTTACGTGAGAGAACGTAATACTCCCGGCACCTGTTGCAATCACCATTAATTCCGGGCTGACACCCGTCAAACCAATCAGCGGTGCAGAAATGCCAGCCGCTGTGAGACCGGCGACAGTGGCTGATCCTAAAGAGACACGAAGGACAGCGGCAATCAGCCAGGTGAGGAGGAGGGGAGAAAGAGTGCTTCCTTGCATGATCCCCGCAATGTATTGATCGACGCCGCTGTCAATGAGCACCTGTTTAAAGGCGCCGCCGCCTGCAATGATCAAGAGAATCATCGCAATGGAGCCAATAGAATCCGTAATCGACTTCATGACGTCCTGCATGCTCTTTCCTCTGCCAAGGCCAAATGTGTAGATGGCAAGCAGCACAGAGATTAATAGGGCAATCGCCGGCTCACCTAAAAACTCAGCCGCCGGCAGCAGTGGAGAGGACGGGAAGAAAATTTCTAAACATGCTCTGAATGTCATGAGCAATACAGGCAAAACAGCGGTGAAAATGCTAATGCCGAAGCTAGGCATTTCATCTTCTGTAAATTCCTTTGGATTAAATAAATTCTTTGGAATGTGTGCGTGCAGTTGATCCTTTTTAAATAGTTTTGTAAAGAGAAGTCCGCCTACTAAAACAGCAGGAATCGCTAAAATGATTCCAATTAATAAGGTTTGTCCCATATTGGCTTGAAATACATTGGCAATGGCTGTCGGCCCTGGGTGAGGAGGGAGGAAGCCGTGTGTTGTAATGAGTGCAGCGACGAGCGGCATTCCCACATACAACACAGGAAGTCTTGCGGCTTGAGCAATGGTAAAGACTAATGGAATGAGAATGATGAATCCGGTTTCATAAAATAGAGCAATTCCGATAACAAAACCAGTCAGCATCGTCGCCCATTGAATTTTTCCGATACCAAATCGGTCGATGAGTGTCATCGCGATACGCTGAGCACCGCCAGAATCAGCCATCAATTTACCAAGCATCGCTCCAAAACCAAGAACCAATGCTAAGTGACCGAGTGTGCTTCCGAGCCCTTTTTCGACAGATGCGATCGCTTCAAGTGGTGACATGCCCTCTAACACGGCAACAATTAAAGAGACAATAATCAATGAAATGAAAGCGTTTAACTTAAAGACCACCATAAGTAAAAGTAATAACAAAACGCCAAGTCCAATAAAAACTAATGACATGATCTTTCCTCCTTTGTGTTGCATGAGGGAGCGTGAACACTCCCTATGCTTTATCCTTCAAGTATGTCTACAGCTTCTTTTAACGTATCCTTTGAGCCAACATTTCCCGGGAAAATCACATAAGACATGAATGGGAATTTACTGTCTTCTCCTGTTTGCCAAACGGGAATACCTGGTCGAATTTGACCGGCGACAGTCGCACGCTTGACGTTAAGACCCCTTGTTCCTATATCGCTTGAAGTAATTCCACCTTTGGCAATCAGATACTTAGGACGAATGGAGAGGCGCTGGACAATGCTTGTCACAGCATCACTAATTTGAACAGACAGCTTCAATTCTTCCTCTTGACGATCGTCCCCAAGATCAAGCCGTTCCCTCCTTGTATAAACAGCAACAGATTGCCCTGATGTTAACAGCGCTTCAGTCTGTTGGATCACGCGGTCAATTTCCACTTGAAATGCTTCAGGTTCTAACACGAGGTGTGTATCAAACTCGATAAAAGCGATCTCTTTATTTTGTTGAAGTGCTTTTAATTGTTCCGTTGTTTTCTTGACATGGGAACCAACCATGATGAGACCACCGTGCTGGCTTTCTTCTTGGATCAAATCTTCTCTTGTTAATAAGGGTCGATCCTGAACCCCGCCAAGCACTTTTGTAAGAGCGGCCGCACTTCTAAATAGAAATTGCTGTCCTGCTTTGATGGCATCTATGAGGGCAGTGACAAAGACTTTGACATCATCATAGTCCACCGCATTCACAACCACCTTTTGAAAATTCTTCACGGTCATAAGCTGATTCTTGATGTGGTCAATGCGTAAAGCCCGTATATCCTCTAAAGAAATATAGGTAGTGTTCTCCTTTGTGAACGATCCGCCTGATTTCTCTTCAATCCACTCACCGAGATGAGAAGATTGAAATCCGAATGTACGATCTAGTGCAAACTCTGTCTCACCAGCAGGAATTAATTCGTGTCCTTCCTGTACGTAGTGAATATTGCCAATCGTAAAGCGCCCGCCTTCTTTAAAAAAGGGAAGAAGGATTTCGCCGTCAAATTGGTGGGAGCTTTGCTGTTCAATGGTCGTTCTGAGAATTTCAGTCTCTAGCGGGAAGTGTCCACGCAGGGTGGAATCCCCCCGGCTGACAATGATGAAATCTTGATCAAGCCGTTCAGCCGTTTTCACAATCGTTGATGCGATCGTTTCATGAAGAACCGTCGTTTCTTTCTCTGTCATACTGCGAGAGTTGGTTAAGATAAAGAACATACGGCTGTCTTCAAGAAAACCAGCTTCAATGCTTTTCTCTGACCAATCGGTGAAAACAGAGACGCCGTGTACGGTTTGAATGCCTGTTGGGTCATCGTCTAATACAATCACTTTATGGTGAAATTGATTTAGTGCTTGTTCGTATGCTGATTGAATGCGGTCTGAATCCGCTTTCGGAATGGTATTTAGTAAATCAATACTTTGTTTCATAAAGCCTCATCCCTTCTTCACTTCAACATGAGCCATTTTTTCGTAATATTGAACGATTCCGCCATGATCAAGTCCAGATTTTCCGTCCGCTTTGAGGGCGTGGAAGATTTCAAGCAGCTGACTAGAAAGCGGAAGAGGAACGCCAATATCATGGGCAGTTTCCATCACATTGGTTAAATCCTTTAAGTTGATGTCGATGCGTCCGCCAGGTTCAAAGTTTCGTTCTAAGATGAGCGGAACCTTTGCATCGAGAACAGCACTTCCTGCCAGTCCACCGCGAATAGCCTCATACATTTTATCAATCGCAATGCCTGACTTAGCGGCAAGAACAAGCGCCTCGGACATGGCAGCGATATTTAAGTTGACGATGATTTGATTCGCAAGCTTAGCGGTTGTCCCGCTTCCATTTGATCCAACTAATACGACATCTGTGCCCATGGCATGCAGGACATCCTTCACTTGTTCGAAGATCGCTTCTTCGCCGCCCACCATAATCGCCAGTGTTCCGTCAATCGCTTTCGGCTCTCCGCCGCTGACAGGTGCATCAATAAATTCGACCTGATGCTGTTTTGCCAGTGCAGCTAATGCTCTAGAAGTAACAGGTGAAATAGAGCTCATATCAATGATGACCGTGCCAGGTTTAGCGGCAGCTAAAATGCCCTGTTCACCTGCTACAACTGCTTCTACATGCTCACCCTTGGGAAGCATCGTGATTATGATATCGCTTTCAGATGCTGCCTCAGCAGCTGAAGTGGCGCCTTTTGCTCCTGCTTCTTTTAATGCTTGAACAGCTTCCGTATGAATATCGAAAACAGTCACAGTATGACCGGCTTTTAATAGATTAAGTGCCATAGGTTTTCCCATAATTCCTAATCCGATGAATCCAATTTGCTTCGTCATTTTGTCGCCTCCCATTTCGAAAACCCTTACAAAAAGCGCTTTCTTTTCTTTTTGTTAGTATATATACTATCTATTATATTTGATAGTAGGAAATAAACTATTGTTCATTTAATGTACATGACGTGATAGAACGTGTCAACGGAAAATATGAGGGAAGTCACAAAAAAAGACCGGAATCAGCTCCGGTCTTATGCCATTTATGTTTTATTTTTAGCTACGGCTAATCGAGATCGTTTGACGTTTTCGATCGCATGTGGTCCTAGTTCTAAAACAGCTGCAACGTACAGAACATCAATGATCACAAGCTGGTTAATACGGGAAATCATTGAGTCGGAGCGATAGGTTGTTTCTCTTGATGAACTGAGCAGATGAAAATCAGATCGCTTGGCGAGCTCTGATTTTGGATAGCTCGTGATCGAAGCGATTGCTGCTCCTTTTTCCTTAGCAAATTGCACGGCATCCAGGATTTCTCTGCTTTCTCCTGAATGTGAGATTGCAACGATAAAATCATGTTCCGTTGCATGGGTTGCAATCATATTCATCATATGAGGATCACTGCATAGACTCACTTCAAAACCAAGCTGAAGGAATTTATGATAGGCATCTCCAGCAATAAAACCGGATGCACCTGCTCCAAAGAAGACAGTTTTATGTGCCTGCTTCATTTTCTCAATAAACTTTGTCACAGCCTGGTCTTCTAGAATATGCTTCATATCCTGAATCGAGTTTGTTGTTAACTCTATGACTTTGTGTTTAATATCTGCGACACTATCAGATGCCTCGATCTCGCCGTATATTGATTGGGGCGTATTGGTCGCAATATCCTGCGCGATGTGGACGCGAAACACTTGATATGACTCATAGCCAATTTTTCGTAGAAACCGAAAGATCGTCGTTTCACTTGTGTTGCATTCAGCGGCGAGCGCACTAATGGAATGAAGCACAACTTTCTGAGGGTTTTGCAAAATGTAATTGGCAATCTTTTTCTGTGTTGGAGATAAACTATGAAACGTTGTTCTAATATGACTAAAAATATTCTCTTCTATGATAAACACCACACTTCATCTAACATTCTATATTAAGCATACAGGAACTAATGAAAACGGTAAACAAACCTGATGTGGAAAAAGAAAGGATAATATGGAAAAAATACTTTTTTTGGTTCTTTTGTCATGGTATACTCATTTGGTAATAGACAAAAATGGGGGTTTTTACTATGACAATGAAAAAGAGCTTAACGATCAGCCTGCTCATTTTTTCGCTGATTGTTTCGTTGTTTGCTCCAGTTGGATCTGCGGATGCCAAACAAGCAAAAAAAGCAAAAGTAAGCACACATTATTATAAGAAGAAAAAAACGTTCAAATATGCACAGGTGAAAAACCTTAGTAAGGCGCATATGAAAACCATCAACCATGATTTAAAAGAAGATATCGCATTCTCCTATTCTATGTACTTGTTCTTAAAGGACGAAGCGAAAAAAGAAGGCATTGGGAAGATCACGTACGAGAGATCGTTCGAAACGAAATTTAACAATGGGAAGAAACTAAGTTTCTTAAACTATGATTACATGAATGACGGCACCATGCATGGGGATACGATGGTCACGAGCATGAACTATGTGTTAACAAAGAAAAAGACAAAGCAGTTGTACTTAACAGATGTTGTGAAAACAAAGAAAAAACGCACGAAAGTAAGAGATTATATCTATAAATATACGAAGAAGCATAAAAGTAAATTCTATGCGGACCTGAAAAAAAGTGATATTCAAATCGACTACAACACGCAGTATTACTTCACGAAAAAGGGAATTGCAGTTGTCTTCCAGCCATATGAAATCGCACCATACTCTCAAGGAATCCCTATGATTCAAGTTCCTGCGAAGGTGTATAAATAAAAAAAAGAGAAACGGCCATGAATTTGGTCGTTTTTGATGTGTCTGAATCGGTTATTTGCAAACAAAAAGAGCCCCTGATCAGGCTCTTCCTTTCAATTTATACTTGTTTGGGTGCATTGTGTAGTGGGTGGCGGCGTTTGCCGTTGTAGTGGCGGCGCATACGAAAGATTTCGAACTCCGAAAGCTCTGCGCTTTTTCGTTTTTGGGTGCGGTTATCTTTTTTGAAAGAGAGTAGTAAGTAGCAGCAAAGTGAAGCGATAATCAATAAAATCATCATATGACATTCCTCCAATTCATCCTATTCTTTCAGTGTAGACAGGGTGAGTGATGTTTATAACTGAAAATAAGCAGCAGACTCAGTTTAGTCCTTAAGGTTTAGTTTATCTGCTAATTTAGGTCTAAAATACTGGTCGTTTGTAACTATTATATTTCCAGTTATTTCACTCGTCAAGAAGAATTTTTCTGGGGTTGTCTCTATTAGTACGATTAAGTGTCACAGAAGTTTCAGAAAATTGTAAACTTTCATTAAAAAACCGTTCCCGAACAGGAACGGTTTTAAACATATTTATGCTTTTTCTTCAAATAAACGTGCAATTTCTACGATGACTTCTGTTGCTTTTAGCATGTTTTCCACAGAAATGAACTCATATTTACCGTGAAAGTTCTCTCCACCAGTAAAAATGTTTGGTGTTGGGAGTCCTTTATATGAAAGCTGTGAACCATCTGTGCCGCCGCGGATCGGTTCAATGACAGGTGTCACTGAGCGGTTTTCCATGGCTTCATGAGCGATGTCCACGATATGTTTCACCGGCTCAATTTTTTCTTTCATATTGTAATATTGATCCTGAATGCTGAGGGTAATGCTGTTTTCACCGTATACCGCTTTTAAGTCATTCGCGATTTTTTCAAATAATGCTTTGCGTTTGTTAAACTTTTCTTTATCAAAATCACGAATAATATATTGCAGCTCTGCTTCTTCTACTTCTCCTACAAACCTCGTGAGGTGGAAAAAGCCTTCGTATCCTTCTGTATATTCTGGAGATTCGTCTGAAGGAAGTTTGTTGTGAAAGAGCATTCCGATCTTCGCAGCACTGACCATTTTGTCTTTTGCTGTTCCTGGATGGACGCTGTTTCCTTTAATTGATACTTTTGCACCTGCTGCGTTGAAGCTTTCATATTGAAGCTCTCCAAGCGGCCCGCCGTCAATCGTATAAGCATAAGAAGCGCCAAAGGCATCAACATCAAATTTGTGCGGCCCTCTGCCGATCTCTTCGTCTGGTGTGAAGGCGACTCGAATTTTTCCATGCTTGATTTCTGGATGCTGAATGAGGTAATGCATGGCGGTCATAATTTCTGCGATACCTGCTTTGTTATCTGCACCAAGTAAGGTCGTGCCATCAGTGGTGATCAGTGTATGTCCTCGGTATTTTTGTAAATTTGGAAACTGAGCTGGAGATAAGACGATATGTAGATCTTCATTTAACGTAATGTTGCCGCCTTGGTAGTTCTCATGGATCTGCGGTTTTACATTTTTGCCAGTGAAGTCAGTGGCTGTGTCGATATGAGCCAGGAAGCCAATGGTCGGCACTTCTTTGTCTGTGTTAGATGGGATCGTTCCCATGACATAGCCGTTATCATCCATTGTCACTTCTTGAATGCCGATGTCTTTCATCTCTTCAACAAGCTGCCTCGCTAGGTTCAACTGTCCCTCAGTCGATGGACAGCTTTCTTTTTCTGCATCAGACTGGGTATCCACTTTTACATAACGTGTGAAACGCTGGATCATTTCGTCTTTCATCAATACGTCACTCCTTTTGTAGAATACGTTCATTTTATCATGTCTTGAATGTGCTTCGTAACAAAAAAGGCTTTCTCTGACAATTGGAGAGAAAAAAGGCCTACTTTTATTTTGTGATGTGCTGAATGGTTCTTTAGGGTGATTTTTTTGGGTGTCTTTTTATTTATAATGAGGACATATAAAATCATCCATTTGTACGTTAATTTGGGAGAAAGGGGTGCGAAAGTTGGATTCTAGTCAAACGCTGGCACTCGCTCAAAAGTTTCAAGAAGCGGCTGATGACATTCGGCAGTCAAAGCAGCTGCTTGAGAACCGGTTGAAGGCAGTGGGATCAGGCTGGCAAGGAGAAGCAAGAAATAAATTTGATCAAAGCTTTGAGGAAACAGCGGCACGCTATGATCAATTTGAAAAGGATTTGCTTGAAACAAGTCAGGAACTGCGGGATGCAGCCGCCAAAATCGAGGAGCGTAAAGCTGAAATTGCTCGAATGGAAGAGCTTGAACGAAAAAGAAGAGAAGAACGGAGAGAAAGAGCTCGAGAAGGGAGATGATGTGATGGCACGTGACATTGTAGTGGACCCAGATCAGTTGACAGGGCTGGCGAATGATGTGATAGGAGAGCTTTCGGTCATTGAAACAAAGCATCACGATTTACATAGTGAACTGGATGGTCTGATCCTAGGCTGTGATCCTCGTTATAGAAGCTGTTTTTCTGGAGTTGGAGACGCATGGAGCGCTGGCCAAGCCTTAATCAGCAAATTGAGCAGTGATGATATTGCCATTCGTCATGCCAAGGATAAAATGGTCGAAGCTGATGATATTTTAAGGAAAATGTACAGCATTTATGATCAATATGGTACACTCACGAGCTTAGCTGGTATTGTGATGATGCAGGCGAAATACTATGGGCTCGGGATGACGACCTTCTTGAAGGAAAATGGCCGCTATGCAGCGCAGCATTCAAAGCTGCTTCTTGATCTGACAAACCGGGTCGAAGGAACGAGATTTGACCGGTTGGCAAGGATTTGGCTGAGTAAAAAAGAATTATTAAAACGGTCGAACTGGTCGATGGCTGATTTGGTCCATAAGAAATTCACAAAATTTTATCCTGACGACACGGTTGCGTTTACAAACAGTGTCCGTGATTTCACAAAAGGAAGTATCAATTGGAAGGACACAGCTGGAATCAAGTCTGTTCTGAAAAATGGTGCAAGATTTGCGAAAGGAAATGCCATCATTGCAACGGTTGTCACAGGTGCAACAGAAACGGTTGGCTGTGGTTTGAAAATTGCTGAGAACTATGCAGAATTCGGTGATCAACCGGAAGTGCTCAAGCGTGAAAATGCAAAGGCAGTTGGAAATGCAGTGAATAATACGGTCTTTATCGCAGGCGGGTCCGTTGCAGGTGCCGTTGTCGGCGGCGCTCTTGGAAGCTTTGCAGGGCCGATTGGAACAGTAGTCGGCGGAGCGATAGGATCGGCAGTGGGTGGATTTATTGGTGAAAAAGTCGCCAAACTTACATCCGGTTTTGCAGAACAGGTCGCAGTGAAATTGAAAGACACGATTCATGCGGTCGTCGACAAAGGGAAAAAAGCATTTGAACTGGCGGGTCAAGGGGTAAAAGCAGTCAATGACACCATTGATCAAGCAAATCAGATGATACATAAAGGAATAGAAAAAACAAAAGAAACCGCAGATTCGCTGATGAAAGGTGCAGGTGATTTCTTGAAGGGCGCATTTTCTTTTGGATAAGGAGAGATCAAGTTGGATCAGCTAAGTCTAAGTATCGAGGAGCTCATCTTTAGTTTTTACAGTGAAGGCTATTTTGAACAAGGCATGTCATTAAAGGAAGCTTATTATCCAGAAGTAGAGGATGAACGTCTTGGTTTTTTATTTGAAATCGCATGCCGCTCTCTGCTGGCAAAGGGCGTACTGGAATTTCGAAACAGACAATACCGTTATAAAGAAGATTACCGGCATTTCATTCAGGCCATGAATGATGCATCGCATACCGTGAAGGCTTCAAGATTTGGCGCGTTAGATGAAGATGTCAGTACGTCCTTTCATACGACGCAGGCAGGTGTGTATGCGCATCATACGCTTTATGACCAGCAAGTGCATCAGATCCACAAACTAAAAGACGATCAGCAGACAGAGGAGCAAGTGACAACCTTCTTGAACATACACATGAGTGATCACCCCACATCCGTCATCAACCTGCAGGCAGAGGAATTTGAAATGCTGTTAGAACAAGCCAGCGAAGGCAAAGGTGAATGGCTTTCTTTTCTAAACCAAGCAGAGAACCAAGAGCTTGTGATGGCATTTGTTTCTGATGTGCGGGCAAGAAAAGGGAAAATGGACTCCCTCATGAAGGTCGCTTATGACAAAAACAATACGCCGGATGTAGAATCTATGATATTTGTTATTCCGGGGGAGAGGCATTCTTGGCTTGTGTCTGGGATCAAGGAAAACGAATTTCGCATAGAGACAGCTCATAGAGACGGATTACGTTCTATATTCTAATGGGGAAAAGGAGAATGGCGCTTGAATCCAAGTGAAGTAATAGAAGTGAGGAGCAGGCTCTTTCTAAGAGTATGGGCATTCTTAGCAACGGGCGGCTTTGGTATCATCGGTATTTGGTTATTTTCAGAAGCTCTTACATTTGAATCGAATTATACGTTGTTTTTATTTTTAGGCGGACTATTAGGCATTGTCTACGGATGCATATCCTTTTTGATGATCCTGCCGGCTTTTACGAAGAAAGGAAATGTCATTTTTCGCATTCAGCGCGGAGAGAATGGCGCTGTTTTGTATCAACAACAAAAGATCCCTTTTCAAGATATCCAATCCATTGATATGCGTAGGCATCGGTACAGTATAAGGGGCTTTCTTTTCATGGATGTGCTCATTCGTAAAATAGATGGGAAATTAATAAAGATTCCGGCGTACAGTATTTTAGATGAAGACGTATTTGAGCAAACCGTCAAGCAAGACATATATCCATATTTACATGAGACAGCCCAACAGAATTGGAGACAGCAGCATGGTCAGAGCGAAGAGCCGGTTAACTAAGCTGAATTTGTCATGATTTCATGAGATGAGACGCTACTTTTTTGAAGAAATCGTGTATGATGTCAGTAAAGACTGAACATTCAAGAGGTGATGAGAGATGGACAAAGAAATGGTAATCGACCTCGTCACAGAACAAATGGCACGAATTCGAAAAGAAAAGAATTATACGCAGGATCGTATGGCTGAGGTGCTTGGTCTATCAAAGCGGCATGTGCAGCAAGTAGAAAAAAATAGACTCCGCCTCAACTGGACACAATCGGCGGCCGTATGTGCATTATTCAGGGATAGTGACATTTTAAAAGGAACACTTGGGGATGATCCGCTCGAGATTTTGGAAGTCGTGGCACATGATGAATTGCATCTATCGGTTGAACGTACGATTGGCGGAAAGGTTTGGTGGCGAACGTCTGTGAAAAAAGGTGCGTTTCGTCTCCAGCAAAATGTACTAAGCCAGCATTACCGCATCTTAGACGATGAGAATTATCGCTATTATAGTTCCTTTAATAAAGAAGAAGCAAAGCGGCGGTTAGAGGAATTAAGTGAGCTGTCGTAAGCAGCAGCTGATATGAAAGGGAAAAGAGAGGTACCCGTATGACAGGGATCTCTCTTTTTTGTGTTTATACTTTCAGAGTGTTTTTCGCCCGAATAAAGGCAACAAGCTGTTTGATTTCTTCATCAGTTAGTGGAACGCCGTCTACATAGATCGTTCCTTCTTTTGCTTCCGTCAGTTCAATTTTGATATCAGAGATTTTGCGTTGTATCTCTGGCTCGTCCGTTCTACCAAGTAAAAAATCAATGGACGTATCATACAAATCAGCCAGCAGCTTCACTGCTTCAAGCGAAGGTCGTCGGTACCCAGATTCGTAACCGGCATAGGTGCTTTTGGCGATACCTAGGCGATCTGCCGTATGCTGGAGAGACCATTTTTTCTTCTTTCTAAGGGTGGTTAAACGATCGAGTATCATACATGAACGCTCCTTTATATACAACAACAGTATATCATATTTTGACATAGAGTGTACGCGTTATGCGTAATAATTTCTTGATTAATTCGCGTTATGTGACTATAATGGCAATGAAGGTACGCGTAAAGCGTATATTATAGAATAGCACAAGCTGGCTTATAATATGTGTGACAAACGAAGTAATTTTACTGAAAGAGGTGGACCTGTTGAAGAAATTATTGCTTTTAACGACTGGTGGGACGATTGCATCTGTAGAGAGTGAAAATGGTTTAGCTCCAGGTGTTAAAGCTGAGGACCTTTTAAGCTATTTAAACGAAATTAATGCAGAGTACACAATGGACACAAAGTCCCTGATGAGTATAGATAGTACCAATATGCAGCCTGAATACTGGGTGGATATCGCAAAAGCCATTTATGAAAATTATGATCAATATGACGGATTTGTCGTCACGCACGGAACTGACACAATGGCCTATACATCAGCAGCACTATCTTATATGCTACAAAATCCTGATAAGCCGATCGTTATTACAGGTTCACAAATTCCGATTACCTTTAAGAAAACAGATGCGAAGAAAAACATCACAGATGCGATTCGCTTTGCATGTGACGGCGTTGGCGGGGTGTATGTCGTGTTTGATGGCAGGGTCATTCAAGGAACGCGTGCAATCAAACTAAGAACGAAAAGTTACGATGCATTTGAAAGCATCAACTACCCATATATTGCATCGATTGAAAACCATCAAATTGAATACAATAGCAAAGTAAAAAGATCACCAATGAAACCGCTTAAATTAGATGCATCCTTGAACACAGATGTTTGTTTATTAAAACTGCACCCAGGGCTGAAGCCTGAGTTTTTAGATTCAATCAAAGGTGTATACAAAGGTGTCGTCATTGAAAGCTACGGCAGCGGCGGCATTCCTTTCGAAGGAAGAAACCTTCTAGAAAAAATCAACGAATTGCTGGAAGAAGGCATTTCTGTTGTCATCACAACTCAGTGTCTCGAAGAAGGAGAAGACATGAGTGTGTACGAAGTAGGGCGCAAAATCAATCAAGAACTGGTGGCACGTTCACGCAACATGAACACAGAAGCCATCGTGCCGAAGCTCATGTGGGCATTAGGCAAAACAACAGATCCACGAGAAGTGAAAAAGATTATGGAAACGCCAATCGCAGAAGATTTAGTGATTTAACTATAGAAAGCAGGTCATACAAGATGGTTCAAGCAACTTATCGCTACGAGAAGGATTTTCTTGGTGAAAAAGAAATTCCGGCAGACGTGTATTATGGTGTTCAAACCCTTCGTGCAAAAGAGAATTTTCCGATTACAGGATATCGCATGCATGAGGAACTCATTAGAGCCTTTGCTATCGTCAAAAAAGCAGCCGCTCAAGCCAATATGGAAGTTGGACGTCTATATGAAGGAATTGGCAATGCCATCGTTCAGGCTTCGGATGAAGTCATTGAAGGCAAGCTCCATGAGTACTTTATCGTAGACCCAATTCAAGGCGGCGCAGGAACTTCCATGAATATGAATGCCAATGAGGTCATTGGGAATAGAGCCCTGGAGATCATGGGACATCAAAAGGGTGACTACATTCATTTAAGTCCAAACACACATGTCAACATGTCGCAATCGACAAATGATTCGTTCCCTACTGCGATCCATATTGCTGTGCTGAAGCAGTTAGACATTCTGCTTGAGACGATGCAAGCCATGCAGGACGTATTTCAAAAGAAAGCACAAGAATTCGATCATGTGATCAAAATGGGGCGTACTCATCTACAAGATGCTGTTCCGATCCGTTTGGGACAAGAGTTTGAAGCATACAGCCGTGTGCTTAGCCGTGATATTAAACGAATTAACCAATCAAAACAGCATTTATATGAAGTCAACATGGGTGCGACAGCTGTTGGGACAGGCCTTAACGCAGATCCTCGCTATATTGAGATCGTGGTGAAGAAACTCGCTGACATTTCAGGGCTGCCATTAGTAGGCGCAGAGCACCTTGTTGATGCCACGCAAAATACAGATGCGTACACAGAAGTATCTGCTGCATTAAAGGTATGTATGATGAACATGTCTAAAATTGCGAATGACCTTCGCTTAATGGCGTCTGGTCCACGTGCAGGTCTTGCTGAAATTGCATTGCCAGCCCGTCAGCCGGGATCATCCATTATGCCTGGGAAGGTCAATCCAGTGATGGCAGAGCTCATTAACCAAATCGCATTCCAGGTCATTGGGAACGACCACACCATCTGTCTTGCTTCTGAAGCAGGTCAGCTGGAGTTAAATGTGATGGAGCCTGTTTTGGTCTTTAACTTGCTTCAATCTATTAGTATAATGAACAACGGATTCCGCTCATTCACAGATCATTGTTTAGTGGACATCGAAGCAAATGAAAAACGTTTGAAAGAATATGTAGAAAAAAGTGCGGGCGTGATCACTGCCGTGAACCCTCACTTAGGCTATGAAGCAGCCGCTAGGATTGCAAGAGAAGCGATTTTAAAGGGACAATCGATCAGAGATCTTTGCTTGCAGTATGATGTTTTAACGGAAGAAGAACTTGATATTATTTTAAATCCTTACGAGATGACAAAGCCTGGTATTGCCGGTGAAGAGCTGCTAGAGCGACAATAATATCAAAAAATTTATTTTATTAATATGTGGAATTGCCTGTGAAAGAGAGAAAAAACAGGCAATTCATTTTCTTTCAAATTGACACACTTTTTTCGCAATATTTTGAAAACGCTTAACGCACGCGCAAAGGGAGGAAACAAACATTGAAATCGGTTCGCTTGCCATCTATGGTGGAGATCATCGCAGTACTAGGGCTATTTTTAGCGATTGTCTTATCCTTTACTATTTATTTTAACTTAGATATTCAACTGGCTTTATTTATTTCATGGTTTCTAGCAATTGGGCTCGGTCTTCATTTAGGACACTCTTATAAAGATTTACAGAATGCTATTACTAGAGGAATATCAAATGGGCTTGAAGCTGTTTTAATTTTACTGGCTGTTGGTGCTTTAATTGGAACATGGATTGCGGGTGGCGTTGTCCCTACACTCATTTATTATGGACTAGAGTTTATTCATCCGAATATCTTCTTACTCGCAACATTAATTATTTGTGCGATCATGTCTGTTGCTACAGGTACTTCTTGGGGAACAGTTGGTACAGCTGGTATTGCCATGGTTGCGATCGGTGAAGGGCTAGGAATTCCCCTTCCAATCGTAGCAGGTGCAGTGTTGTCTGGCGCTTATTTTGGAGACAAGCTTTCTCCGCTATCAGACAGTACAGTTCTTGCCTCGTCTTTATCAAAGGTTGAGGTGCTCGCACATGTAAGAGCGATGATGGTATTATCCATACCGGCCTTTGTTATTACAGCTATTATGTTTACAGTGACTGGATTTATCTATGGAGGGCGCAATATTGATCAAGAGAAGGTGGAATTTTTAAAGAATGCCTTGCTTGATACATTTAATATTAATGTGTGGATGCTCATTCCAGCTCTGATTGTTGTTGTTTTACTCGTGATGAAAAAGCCTGCTTTACCGGTTATTGCGATTGGTGCTTTGTTTGGGGCGGTCTGGGCATTTGCTTTTCAGGGAACGAATCCAAGTGATGCAATTGGTTCAGCATACAATGGATTTTCAATTCAATCAGATGTAGACTTCCTTAACCAATTATTAAATCGTGGTGGAATGGTCAACATGCTCGGCTCTTTGGTCGTCATTATCCTGGGTCTTGGCTTTGGCGGAGTATTAGAACATCTGGGTGTATTGAAAGTCATTGTCTCAACATTTGAGAAAAAGCTATATAATGCGGGAAATGTGACACTGTCCACAATTCTTGTAGCATTCTTTGCCAACGTTTTTGGGTGTGCAATGTATGTATCCATCATTCTTACACCAAAAATCATGGAAAAAAGCTATGACAAATTAAAATTAGACAGACGTGTGTTATCTAGAAACTCTGAGGTCGGAGGAACGCTTACCTCTGGTATGGTTCCATGGTCAGATAACGGAATTTACATGGCAGGGATTCTCGGCGTATCGACATTCTCGTATTTACCATTCATGTGGTTGAGCTTTGTCGCCATTGGACTTGCGATCATCTATGGATATACAGGGAAGTTCATTTGGTACGTGAAAGACCAGCAAGAAAAAGAAGAAGCGGCATCATAAGCCGTTTATAAAAGCCGTCCCGGGGGAGGGGCGGCTTTTATTTGTCCTAGGACCGGAAGACTATATGTATCGTCTGATGGACGAATGTGTATTTTGACCCCTTATAAAAGGGGGCTTAAGGTGTGGTATGCGGTAGATCGAAAGCATATTTATACCATAAAAAGGGCACAAATCCCTATTCAAACATGAGTCTTTGAACCTTATAATAACAATATTGGAAAAAGTACGATTCGCCATTACGCTCGTTTAGAGGGACTCTAAGCAGCGTTTTTATTTTTTGACAGGAGGAGGAACCCATATGAGCTTATCGGATATGCTGTCTGCCCTTAACGGTGGCATTTCAAATAAAAAGGCAGAGATCGAAGAGAAAATCGATCGACTTAAAAAAGCGAAAAGTAAGATTGAACGTGAACAAAATGCGGCAGAAACAGACCTAAAGCAAATCAAGCAGCCAAAGCTTGGGGCCTCTTGGAAAGGTGAGCGGAGCCAAGATTTTAAATCAAAGCGGAATGAAGCACACGATGCGCTGCAAACGATCGTGAATGACAAATACCCACGCTATGTGAGCCGCATTGAATTCAAAATCAGTACATTAGAAGCTGAGCAGTCTGCCTTATCTTTTGCCAGCTCTTTAGCTGGAGACGCCGCACGTCTGGCTGAAAAAGGAGAAGACGCAGTAGAAGACGCAAAACGTTTGATCTCAAAAGCATGGAGCAGCTTGTAAAGCTGCCCTCACGCTGAACAAATCTGGAGGATATCACAATGGGACAAATTAAGTTAAACTACCAAACAGTCATGGATAAACTAGATGAAGTCTCCCAAGCAGTTGAAGCTTTAACAATGAAAAAAGCAGCAGATAAAGCTGGTGAAAACAGCCTTGAATTTGTGACCAAGTGGACGGCACGTGAAGCAGAGGTGGGCGAAATGGTTTCAAGCTTTAAAGAAGCCTTGATCAAAAATGTTCAGGATACACGCTCTAATGTGAAAACATTAAAAGAACAGGACGAAGCGATTGCTGCAAAATAATGTGTCACAATCGTTTTATTGACAGCATAGTTGAATATTAATTGAAATATAGTCTCAAAGACTCATATATAATTCAGGATTTATGACCTTGTATTATTCCGTTTTTTTTCAAACCTCATGGTAAAAGGACACCTTTTCCCTATTTAAGCCTAAGGCTTTTCACCTTATACTATACTTAATGAAAGCGAACGATAGAAATGTCAGGATTGGAAAAAGCAGGTGATCTGCTCGGTTTCCAAGACTCTGGCGCCGTGCTTTCTTATGAGGTCCAATAGAGGTGGATGACATGAGTTTATCCGAGATGCTGCACCATCTGCATATGGGAATTGAAAACAAGCGTGCAGAATTTGACGAAATGATCTCTCGGTTAAAGACAGCCAAAAGTAATATTCGAACAGAACAAGATCTTGCGCAGTCTGACATGAAGGAAATCAAGAAGCCTGCTCTAGATTTGTCATGGAAAGGTGAGAGGGGAACAGATTTTCACCGCCATCGGAAAGAAGCCTATCGTGCGATACACGACATTGTGAACCATGAGTATGAAACCTATATGACGGAGATTGACCAAAAAATTATGCACTTTGAGTTGAAAAAAATGGAGCTCGCTGTCGCTAGTAATTTTGCCGGGAGAGCCCAAGATGTGATGGAAAAGGGCGAGGATTTTGCAAAGGATGTCAAACATTTAATTGAACGGGGCTGGAAAGCTCTTTAATCAAATAAACGAAACAGCCGTCTGAACAGCGGCTGTTTTTTTGTTTTAGTCACATCCGCCGCTTCCGCCTGCATCACTCCCGCAGGAGGCATCAGAAGCGTGATGTGTATACGAATCAGTATAGTGACTTGTTGTTGAACTGTGATGTGCAGAATGTTTAGAAGATGTGCGCTTATCCTTCGGTGTAAGGATATGGGCAACGATGAAACCTAAAGAAGCCAATATGATTATGATCACAAACATGATGTATCCCTCCTCTTGTTTCATATTCATACGTTTGAGCTATAACGAAGTTCCCGAGTCGAAAGAAAAACTGGGCAAAGAGTTCTATTTTCGTTTATGATGATAGGCAAAAGTAATTGACTAAGGGAGGGGAGTCTATGTTATCTCTACGTCAGGAGGAGCTGCTGAGGCGATTAATGCAGGCGGAGCAGGAGCTGACAGGTGAAGAAATTGCCCGCCTGGTAGGCGTCACATCACGAACAGTTCGAACTGATTTGAAAGCGCTTAAATCAATATTGGAAGAACATGGGGCAACACTTCATGTAAAACGCGGAGCAGGATATACATTGACTGTCGAGGATTATGGAGCATTTCTTACATTTTTGAAAAAGTCGATGAGAGAAAGAAATGAAAAAAAGAATCAGGTCATTCCAAATCAGCCAGAGGACCGCATCTTTTATTTACTGAGAAGGCTTTTATTGTCTGAAGACTATATCAAATTAGACGAATTGGCTGAGGAATTATTTGTGAGTGAATCTACCGTGAAAAATGATCTGAAAGCAGTGAGGCACTTATTTTCTTTACATGGACTTTCTGTTTCACATCGGCCTAAATATGGACTAAGGCTGACTGGAGATGAAATGAAATTAAGGTACTGTCTCGCAGAGCATGTATTTCAGCAGGAGCATCCAAATCCTGCGCTTTTACCCGAAGAAACGTATCAATTGATTCAGGATATGGTGCGTTCACGGACAAAGGCAAGCGGTCTTCATGTGTCGGAGATCGGTTTAAGTAACTTAGTGACACATATCGCCATCGCGTGCAAACGAATCGAAGAGAAAAAGCTGGTCATGATGCCAGAGGCCGAACTAAAAGACATTCAAACACAGCCTGTTTTTCAAGTGGCGAGACAAATGGCAGAAGATATGCGTCACGTGCTTGGTATAGAATTTCCAGCATCTGAAATGGCGTATATTGCGATTCATTTAATGGGGGCAAAAATGGTGGCATATGGAGAAACGGGCCACACACTATTTCACATGCTTGATGAAGATCATTTTCGTTTAACCCACCAATTACTTGCTTATGTCGAAAAGCACATGTCACTGGATATTCAGACAGATAAGGAGCTGATCGTAGGACTAAGCCTTCATCTGAGATCAGCTATTCATCGATTCAAGTATGACATGAACATTCGAAATCCCTATTTATCAGACATTAAAAGGCATTATCCGATTGCGTTTGAGGCAGGCATATATATGGGCAGATGGCTGAAGGAAAAAGAGAATGTAGAGATTCATGAGGATGAAATTGGATATTTGGCACTCCATATTGGTGCTGCAATAGAGCGGACAAACACCCAACATGTAAGAAAAAAATGCCTGATTGTGTGTGCAACGGGTGTCGCCAGCAGTCAGCTTCTTCTTCATAAGCTGAAGGCCACCTTTAGCGGAAGGCTCGAGATTGCTGGAACTGCAAGTGTTGGTGACCTTCTGTCGTATGACCTGAGAAGTATAGATTTTATCATTAGTACCATTCCGCTTCGGAACACACTGCCCGCGCCAGTGATTGATGTACATACCATTCTCAGTGAAGAGGATATTTTGAGATTGAAACGGTTTGTACAGGGGGCGCAGAATATGGGGGTCTTGCAATATGTCAGTCCGAAGATGACTTTTTTTCAGCAAGATCTACAAACAAGGGAAGAGGTTCTTCAATTCTTCGTGAAAGTATTGCAGGAACAAAATCGCATACCGGATGAGTTCGAACAGCTATTGCTGGAAAGAGAGCAAGTGTCACCTACGTCATTCGGTCATTTGATCGCGATCCCCCATCCAATTAAACCGGCAACAGATGATACGTTTTGTGCGATCTGTACGTTGAGAAAGCCGGTGCTGTGGGGCGAAGAGCGAGTACAGGTCGTCTGCTTGTTAAGTATTCAAAAGACGTATCAAAAAGAATTGCAGTCTCTTTATCAATTTCTTGTGCGGCTGACAGAGCAGAAGGAAGTGGTCGAGCAAATCATCAAAGCTGCTTCATTTGAGGAGTTGACCGCAGCGTTTCACGTGTTGGAACAGCCAGATGAAAAAAATGGACACCCATTTCCGCATCTGTGAGGAAAAAGATTAGATGTTAATGAAAGCGCTTTTAAAATAACATCAAAAAGGAGGATGATTACGAGTTTTTGTAAAGGGGGAGACGGATCATGAGCTTCAAAGAGAAAGCGGCAGACGTCATGGGACATGTCGCTTACCGCATTACCAATCAGAAATATATTATGGCGATTAAACAAGCATTTGTCACGCTGATGCCAATCATCATTACGGGGGCTTTTGCTGTACTAGTGGCGAATATGATCATGAGTCCGGAAACAGGGCTTGCTCATTTTGAGATATTCAGATTTTTAGCAGAGCTTCAGCCAATTATGAAGGCAATCAATTATGCCACGCTGAACTTTTTAACGATTGGGGCTGTGTTCCTTATCGGAATCGAGCTTGGAAAAATCAATGGACACAAATCTTTGTTCCCGGGCTTGATGGCATTGATATCCTTCATATCTGTTATACCGACGACTCTTCTTCTAGAGGTCGATGGATCAATGCGCGAGGTGGTAGATGTCCTGGCGAGACAATTCTCCGATCCAAAAAGTTTATTTTTAGGCATGATCATTGCCATCGTATCTGTTGAACTCTTTTGTAAGCTGACCGAAGTGAAATGGCTTCAAATCAAGATGCCAGATTCTGTTCCATCTAATGTGGCGACGTCTTTTTCTTCACTTTTCCCATCAATTATTACAATCACAATCATTAGTTCATTCGGATTTGCGTTTCACCGTTTGACAGGCATTTATTTGCATGAAGCAGTGTATAACGTGGTGCAGCGTCCGCTTGAAAGTGTTGTGCAGGGGCTGCCAGGCATTTTAACGTTGATGTTTGTGGCTCAATTTTTCTGGGTGATCGGTATTCATGGCAACCAAATGATTAAGCCGATTCGGGAGCCGCTGTTATTAGGGTCGATTGCAGTGAATATGACGGCATTTCAAGAGGGAAAAGAGATTCCGAATATTATCACCATGCCATTTTGGGATGTGTATATGAGTATTGGTGGTTCGGGTGTGACCATTGGGCTTTTGATTGCGATTTTTATCGCTGGGAGAAGGGAAGAGATGCGAAGCATTGCCAAGCTCTCATCAGGACCTGGATTGTTCAACATCAATGAGCCAGTTATTTTTGGATTACCCGTCATGCTGAATCCTGTGATGGCGATTCCGTTTATCATCACACCGCTTGTGACAGGTACGATTGGTTATATCGCAACGGCTACAGGCTTTGCTGGCAAAGCAGTCGTGATGGTGCCGTGGACGACACCCCCGATTGTGAATGCTTGGCTATCTACTGCTGGCAGCATGGGGGCTGTTATCACACAGCTGATCTGTATTGTCGTCGCAGTCTTCATTTATTTGCCGTTTGTCCTTTTGTCCAACCGGAAGCCAGAGGCTGCACCTGATTCAGAATAGAAGGAGGGTTCATGAATGAACATGCAATTTAGGTGGTATGGGGAGGAAGATCCTGTTTCACTCTCATATATTCGTCAAATTCCAGGCATGAAAGGCATTGTCAGTGCCGTCTATGATGTGCCGGCTGGTGATCTGTGGCCAGAGGAAAGTATTGTTCAATTAAAAGCGCAAATTGAAAGTCATGATCTTACTTTTGATGTCGTAGAAAGTCTTCCAGTCCATGAAGATATCAAGCTAGGGAAACCTAGTCGGGATATCTATATTAAGCATTATCAAGAAAATATCCGCCGATTAGCCAAACATGGTGTGAAGGTCATTTGTTATAACTTTATGCCTGTCCTTGATTGGACACGAACACAGCTCGATTTTCAACTAGCTGATCAATCGACAACCCTTGTCTATTTTCAGCATCAGCTTGAACATATGGATATAGAGAAAGATCAACTTTCCTTACCGGGATGGGATCCGTCTTATTCGCAGGCAGAAATGAGACAATTGATGGCTGCATACAGGGATTTGGGAGCTGAAGGGTTATTTGAGAACCTGGTTTATTTTCTGGGAAATATCCTTCCGGTTGCAGCGGAAGAGAACATCAATATGGCACTGCATCCAGATGACCCCCCCTGGGATATATTCGGCCTGCCTCGTATTGTCAGTTGTGAACGACATATAGATCGTATTCTTCAGATTGATGACCGCTCGCAGCACGGCCTCACCTTTTGTTCTGGTTCCCTCGGCTGTGATGTGAAAAACGATGTTCCTTCACTTGCAAGAAAGTATGCGAAAAAAGGGCGAATACACTTTGCTCATTTACGTAATGTCAAATTGTATGAGAACGGTGATTTTGAAGAGTCGGCTCATCTATCGTCAGCAGGCAGTCTTGATATGGGAGCGATTGTGAAGGCGTTGTTTGAGGAAGGATTTACTGGCTATGTCCGGCCAGATCATGGGCGAATGATCTTTGGTGAGACAGGCAGACCTGGCTATGGCTTATACGACCGAGCACTTGGGGCTATGTATGTACAAGGGATTTGGGAAGGACTTCAAATTCAAACGAAGAAGGGTGAGGTGGCACATGAACAAAATGAATATACCGAATGATTTTATCCTAGGTGCTGCGGCTTCTGCTTGGCAGACGGAAGGCTGGAAAGGAAAGCAGCCGCATCAGGATTCGTATATAGATCTCTGGTATAAGGAAGGGTATCACGTGTGGCACAACGGGTATGGGCCGGCAGGAGCGACGAATTTTTACGAGCGGTATCCCGAAGATGTAGCCCTCATGAAGGAGATTGGCTTAACTCATTACAGAACGTCCATCAATTGGTCAAGGTTTCTCATAGATTACGAGAATGGGATTGTGGATGAGACCTATGCTCGTTATATAGATGATTTGATTCATGAACTGATTGCTGCAGGTGTAGAGCCGATGTTTTGCCTAGAGCATTATGAACTTCCTGCTGTTTTACTTGAAAAGTACGGCGGCTGGTCATCTAAGCACGTTGTGGAGCTGTTTGTTCTCTATGCAGAGAAGGTGTTTGAGCGCTATGGAGACCGGGTCAAACATTGGTTTACCTTTAATGAACCTATTGTTGTTCAGACACGTGTTTATTTAGATGCAATCCGTTATCCCTTTGAACAGAATACGAAGAAGTGGATGCAGTGGAACTATCATAAAGCTCTGGCGACAGCAAAAGTAGTGAAGCTGTTTCGGGAAATGGGATTGAAGGAATCTGCGGGTGCAAAAATCGGGGTCATTCTTAATCCAGAAGTGACGTATGCAAGATCTACGGCTCCACATGATCAAGAGGCGGCCCGTATGTATGATTTGTTTTTTAATCGCGTGTTCTTAGATCCCTCCATCAAAGGCGAGTATCCTGAGGAACTGCTTGATGTATTGAAAAAGCATGACATTCTTTTCGATGCAGCAGAGGAAGACCTTCAGATCATCAAAGATCATACAGTAGATGTGGTAGGTCTCAATTTGTACTATCCGCATCGTGTCAAGGCGCCGAGCAAGGCTTGGAACGAAGGAACACCGTTTCATCCATCCTATTATTACGATATGTTTGAACTTCCAGGTAGAAAAATGAATCCATTTAGAGGTTGGGAAATCTATCCGGATATCGTCTATGATATGGGCATGAGAATCAAAGAAGAATACGGGAATATTGAGTGGTTTGTAGCTGAAAACGGTATGGGGGTAGAGCAGGAAGAGCGGTTTAAAAACGAAGAAGGCATCATTGATGACCAATACCGCATTTCATTTATCAGCCAGCATTTGAAAAGGGCCCTTCAAGTGAAAAAAGAAGGCTCAAACTGCAAGGGATATATGCTATGGGCTTTTACGGATAATGTCTCACCGATGAATGCATTCAAAAATCGCTACGGATTAGTTGAAATCCAGCTGGAAAATGAACGGAATCGTCAGCTGAAAGCATCAGCATATTGGTACAAAACATTAATCAAAACAAGAGAACTCAAGGTTGAACCAGATTTCATTTATCAATAGGAGTGATGGAGTATGAAACGAATCATTCTCGCTTGCGCAGCAGGAATGTCAACATCAATCGTTGTGTCTAAAATGAAAGCAGCCGCAGAAGCAAAAGGGCTGGATTATCATATTTATGCCATACCTGAAGGGGCCATTGCGGATGAATTAGAAGAGCATGGAGACGATGTAAAAGTCATTTTGCTAGGACCGCAAGTCAGCTTTATGAGAAAGGCAGCAGAAAAAACGGCGGCACCCTATCACATCCCTGTCGATGTTGTAAATGTAAGATTATACGGAACAGCGAACGGAGACAAAATTCTAGAGCATGCATTGAAACTAGCAAATGAATCTTGAGTAATCGGAGGAGAAGCAGATGACGGTATTAGAGGAAATGCAGGGAGCAGCCTTTCAAATCATTGCCCATGCAGGTGAGGCGAGGAGCCATTATGTAGAAGCTATTCGTCTAGCAAGAGCGGATGACTTTGAAGCAGCGCAGCAGTTGATTGAAAAAGGGGAGGAAGCGTTTCGAAGCATTCATCACCTGCACTTGTCGCTTATTCAAAAAGAGGCGGCGGGTGAACAGCTTCCCTTTTCTTTACTGCTCATACATGCAGAAGATCAAATGCTCACAACAGAGACCATCCATCTGCTTGCCATTGAAATGATCGAAATGTGTAAAAAAATGAACACCCTGTCAAAATAGCTGTCAGCTATTAACCAATTTCTGTTATAATCATTCGGTAGATAGAGAGAAAGCAGGATTGGTGAATGAAAAAAACATGTATGTGGATGTCGGTTGCTTTTGTCTTGCTGCTGATTTCGGGCTGTATGGGAACGAAGCAGCAAACAGAAGGAAACCAGCAAGCAGGAAAAGAGGAAAAGGGTCAAGTACAAGCAAAAGAAACAAAACAGACACATCAAATAGAAGTGGCAGAGATAGACAAACAAAACTGGATTCAGCAAAAGGAACCAGTTGCGCTTCCGATCTTGATGTATCACAGCATCTCCAGCGGCAACTCGTTACGTGTGCCAATGAGCGAGTTTGCGGCTCATATGAAATGGCTGAAAGACAACGACTATGTCACGCTGTCGCCGGAAGATGCCTATCAGGTCCTCATGACAAATTCGACACCAAGTGAAAAGTGTGTTCTCATCACATTTGATGATGGATATACGGACAACTACATAAAGGCATTTCCGATTTTAAAACAATATGGAATGAAAGCAACTATTTTCATGATTGAGCAATCCATTGGCCGCCTGCATCACTTAACAGATGCTCAAATGGATGACATGATGGCGCACGGTATATCAATTGAGAGTCATACCATTCATCATTTAGAGCTCAATCGTTTATCACAGAAGCAGCAGGAAGAAGAATTAAAAGGATCGAAAGCCTTCTTTGATCAGCGGTTTTCTCAGCAAACGATCATGGTTAGCTATCCGGTCGGACGCTATAACGAAGACACGCTGAAGCTGGCGAAGGAAGCAGGATATGAGATGGCTGTGACCACTGAGCCAGGACATGCCAAAAAGGAACAAGGCATGATGTCCTTACACCGCCTTCGCATTTCACCGGGACTTTCACCCGAAAGCTTTGGCAGGCTGGTAGAAGGAGATTGATATCAGGTCACAGATGTTTCACATGAAACATTTTACGACAAATTTTATGGTGTTGATGGGGAATGGACAACATCATATGGCTTGAGTACATCACCCTAGGCTTTTTCTCAAACGTGATAGTAAAACATCATGTTTGAGAAATGAAAGGAACAGGAAAGGAGAACGATGGTGTCAAATTTCTTTGGGATCGATCATGTCCAATTAGCTGCCCCAAAGGGGAGTGAAGAGAAAGCACGTTTGTTTTTTGGAGACATGTTAGGAATGAGTGAAATACCTAAGCCTATTCATCTAGCTAAACGTGGTGGAGTTTGGTTTCAGTGCGGCAATCAGCAGCTTCATATTGGTATTGAAGAGCCATTTCATGCTGCGAAAAAAGCTCATCCAGCTTTTCAAGTAAAGAGTCTATCAAATTTAAAAGAGACATTAATGAAACATCACATTCTGATAAAAGAAGATCAGCCCTTAGACGGAGCAATCCGTTTCTATGTAGATGATCCATTTGGAAATCGAATTGAGTTTTTAGAGAGAATGGTGTAGAAAACATTTTTTAGGGTGCATCTCAAAAAGAAATCATAAGGCTGTCGAAATTTTCTCGACAGCCTTATGATTATTGATAAACGGGATAGCCCGTTATTTTGATATCTTTCCCCATTTGTTCAATAGAGAGGTGATCCAATTCAATGGCATCACTCATGAGGCGTATGCCTTCGCCTCCGAAAAAGGAAGGAGAGAGTCGTCCGCCAATGAGTTTAGGTGCCATATAGATGACCAATTTATCTACAAGCTGCTGCTCTAAAAATGAGGCGTTGACTTGACCGCCTCCCTCGATCATAAGGGAAGAGACCTGTCTTTCTCCAAGCACTTGAAGCACCTCTTGCAAAGGGACTCGCGTGCCTCCATCTGTCATAATGACGTTGACCCCTGCTGCTTCTAAAGCGGCTCGTTTTTCCTTATCGGCTTGCTTTGTTGTAAATATCCACGTAGGTGCCATCTGATCGGTGACGACCTTTGCCGTCAGCGGTGTAGACAGTTTAGAGTCTAAGACAATTCGAATTGGATGATGCCCATTTGGAATCCGCGCAGTTAATGAAGGGTCATCATGTATGACGGTTTGCGCACCGACTAAGATCGCATCGTTGATACTGCGAATGTGATGCGCGTCATAACGGGATGTCTCTGATGTAATCCACTTGCTGTCAGACGTAGCAGATGCAATTTTTCCGTCTAACGTGATGCCCGCTTTGAGCGTTACGAAAGGCGTTTTTTTCGTAATAAAGTGGTTAAACACTTCATTCATGAGAATGGATTCCTGTTCAAGTACGCCCGTGATCACTTGGATACCTGCATCTTGTAAAATGGCAATTCCGCGGCCGGCCACAAGCGGATTCGGATCAAGTGCTGCGACAACCACCTTTTCTACGCCAGCTTTCACAAGTGCTTCAGCGCATGGGCCTGTGCGGCCATGGTGGGAACAAGGCTCTAGGGTCACATAGATCGTGGCGCCTTTTGCCTTTTCTCCAGCCATGTTGAGTGCATGAATTTCAGCATGTGGTTCACCAGCCTTCATGTGGGCACCAACACCAACAATTTCATTCTCTCGCACAATGACAGCCCCGACGAGCGGGTTTGGAGAAGTCTGACCTTTCATAGCCCGTGCATTTTCAAGGGCTAGCTTCATATATCGCTCATGATGTGGCAATCGTACGCACCTCTTGATCCGCCTTCATATGGCCTGAGCGGTTAATTTTTGTCTGTAAGTATTTTTCATTGAACTCAGAGACATCACCCCAAAGCGGAATTCGTCCAGAAAGAGAAAGGCCTGCATGGCTGATGGCATCTGTCTTTTTCGGATTATTGGTAATGAGTCTGACTGGCTTTGTACGCAATGTTTGAAGAACAGCAATCGCTTCTTCATATTGACGTGTGTCATCCTCAAAGCCAAGTGCTTCATTTGCTTCTACTGTATCGTAGCCGTTCTCTTGAAGAATGTAGGCCATGGCTTTACTGAAAAGGCCAATCCCGCGGCCTTCATGATTGGCTAAATAAAACAGGGCGCCTGCTCCATTATCTTCAATCATCCGCATGGACTGTTTCAATTGAAACCCGCAATCGCAGCGTTTGCTTCCGAAAATATCGCCAGTATGGCAAATGGAATGCATGCGGATAAGTGCTTCATCGGCCTGCTCGAAGTCTCCGTAAACAAGGACGCTTGATTGCTGGTGATCTGCAAGCTCCCGGGAGGAAAGGCTTTCGATTAAAGCTTCATCTGATAAGGGCTCTTTTCCATCGTCCTTTAACCATGAATACCAGTTGAACATCACTGTTCTACCGTCTAAATTCACTGGCAGTTTAATGGGTCCAGTGATATATATATACCCGTCTTCTTGCTGTACTCGTTTGATTTTATCTTTTAAAATGGCTGTTTTATGCTCTGTGTGTTTGTCCATATTCTGCACCTTCTTTTTTGTCAGTTTCTTCAATCTGTAAACGAACGAGAACGCCAAATGGATCAATAAATTCGTTGCTTTTTGCCGTCGTTTTAATGGAAACGCCAGCTTTAGTCAGACGTTCGACGACAGATGTTCGATCTTCTTCTTTTGGAAAAACCAGAGTATAGCTTCTAATTCCTGAAAAGCGTGGATCAATGGCTCCTTTTCTCCCGCGTCCCCATGCATTAAAGGCAAGGTGATGATGGTACACGCCAGCAGCGATAAATAAACTTGCTGGGGGAGCCATGCGGATATGAAAACCGAGCGTATTGACATAAAAGGAATCAGCTTCTTCTGGGTTGAGATGGAAATGCAAATGTCCCATGACTGTTCCAGCCGGAAGTCCTTCCCATGTGGAATCAGCGGCTTCTTGCAGGAGACCATCTCCATCAAGCGGAGCATTCCCGCCACCTTTTAGCTCTCCATGCTCACCGACCCAAATGTCTTCGGGGCGATCAGCATAAATCTCGACGCCAATGCCGTCTGGATCACTTAAATATACGGCTTCGCTGAAAAAGTGATCGCTTGCTCCAATTAAAGGATAGCCTTTTTTGATCACATGCGCCAGCCATGTGCCCAGGTTTTTTCTGGCAGGTAATAAAACGGCAAAATGATAAAGACCCGGCTCATGATCAGGCTTCTCCTTCAGCTGTGGATCTTCTTTCAGTAAAAGGATCGGTTCCTTTGCATTGCTGCCAAGAGTGGCGGTCGATTCTGTCTTTTCTAATAGAGTAAAGCCTAAAATGTCTGTATAAAAAGGTAAAGAACGCTCAAAGCTGGATACGTGCAATTCCGTTACACCCAATCTTAGCTGCTCGATTTTATTCAAAGCTCGGTCATCTCCTTCATGATATATGCATCAGCATGTTCAAATGTTTTAGACAATCTATAAAAATGAATATCTTGTTACTTTTAGTAACTAAACTATATAATAGTTAGTAGCTTATTTCAAGTAATTAATTGTGTTATAATGAAAAAAAGTAGAGAAAAGCAGGAGGGAGTAAGGTATGGCTCAAGTAGATGGCTGCCCAATTACAGATGCCATGGAGATTCTAGGGAAGAAGTGGGTCATTCTCATCATCAATCAGCTTTTGACAGGGCCGAAACGTTTTTGTCAGCTTGAAAATGAAATGAACATCAGCGGAAGATTATTATCGGAAAGGCTGAAGGATTTAGAAGCTGAAGGACTCGTTGAGAAAAAAGTATATCCCGACATCCCAGTGCGAATCGAATATGAGTTAACAGAACAAGGAAAGAAAATTGAACCGATTATTCGGGAAATGTATGCTTGGTCTTTAGAGCGAAATTACAGCAAAGAAGGGGAACATGTCCCTTCCTAATTGATTTCGATCAGTCTGTCTGATCGAAATTTTTTTTGGATTTTCCAGAAATCTAAGACAATAGTATGAAAAAGGATATTGACAATAAATTCATCCATCATATAATATCAAGGAGAAGAGGGTTCTTTTCCCTGTAATGGAATGGAGGTTATGCCATGGTATCATGAATGGGACAGATTGCCTAAAACAAGTATCAATTCATCATCTAGAAACAAACATCTTTGACTTTTTAGAAGCAAAGATTTATTTTTCCAACTCAATTGATAATGATTATCATAATCATTTACGAGTGATCTTACACTCGTATAAAGGTTATTTTTTTTATTGTCTATTGAGAATAATTATCAATATCATTTAGGAGGGTTCATGATGAAAGGACTTCGTTCAACATCACATATCTTATTATTCTTTAGCTTTGTTCTATTGTTTGCTCTAGCTCCGGTTAGCTCTGCTTCAGCAGCAGGCTTAGCAGATGGTCAATATTCAGCACAATATGTGGTATGGAAAGCAGATAGTGATTCGACTTCAACAGCAAATTCGTATTTTGAAAAACCAGCCAAGCTTGTCGTGAAAGATGGGAAAATCAAAGCACAAGTCACGTTAACGAACAGCTCTTGGATTACAAGTTTTAAAACACTTGATCAAGGTGTATACAAAGATGCAACGGTGATCAGTACAAACACAGCTGCTAATAAGAGAACGGTAGAATTCAATGTAACCAGCCTGACAGACGTTGTACCAGCAAAAGTGAGTGTGACTGTACCGGTCATTGGATACACAGGCAATTACGACATTCGCATCAAGTTTGATGCAGCAACTGTTCAATAAAAAGGGAGGAAATTCGTTTGATGAAAAAATGGATAAGAATGCCTGCCCTGATGGCTGCATGTTTACTGGCACTTATACTGCCCTTTTCAAACGCACAGGCTGCCTCGTTAAATGATGGTACATACTCCGTCAATTATACTGTGCTGAAGGCCGAAGGAAATGCGGTCTCTATGGCAAATGATTATTGGCTGAAGCCAGCAAAAGTGATCGTGAAAAATGGGAAACTGACTGTGCAAATGACCATTAAAAATAGCAGCTGGGTAACGGAATTTAAAGTGCCGGGAAATGGCGGCTATGTCGACACGACGGTTCTATCAACGAATAAAAAAGCCAACACAAGGCTCGTTCAATTCCAAGCGCAGAGCTTGTCTAAACCAATCAAGTCAAAAATTCATGTCACAGTGAAATCTGCTGATTACGATCACGACTATACCATCCAGCTGAAATTCGATGAAAGCAGCATCAAGTCACTTTCGTCGAACAGCTCGAACGAAACAGCTGGTGCAAAAAACAAGCATGCATCATCACAAGAAACAACAAAAAAATCTGATGCATCCACTGATACGAAACAAGAAGAAAATCCTCAAACTGGTGATACAAGCCAGATAGGATGGCTCCTTGTGCTCGTCCTATGCTCAGGCGGGTTTTTAGCGAGAAAGTGGATCATCAAGCATTGACGGAAGGAAGTGTCACCTTTTGAAACGTCTTTTTCATCTAAACGCAGCCATTCTGCTCGTCTTATTCAGTTTGTTGACTGCGTTTCAGCTGCCTCAAGGAACGGCTCAAGCGGCATCGCTGGCTGATGGTGAATATACAGCCGGATTCACTATTTTAAAAAATGGCAGCAGTGAAGCGTCCATGATGGATACCTATACAGAAAAGCCAGCTAAGTTGATTGTGGAAAACGGCAAAACGACAGCCTATGTCACACTAAAACAAAGCAAAGAAATCACAGATTTTAAGGTCGAACAAAATGGCACTCTCGTCACTACTGAAACGGTGAGTGAGGATGAAACAGCCAATACACGTGTGATCAAGTTTGATGTAGCCGATTTATCAGCGAAATTAAATGGCTGGGTCAAAATTTACTGGGATTTAGGCGGTTTTATTTATGACGAAGCGTATGACGTACAGCTTGTTTTCGATCCAAGCAGTCTCACACTTGTCACGCCTGCGAAACCAGACGACAGCGGCAACACGCCAGATGATCAAAACGGCACAACACCAGATGATAGCGAAACAACACCGGACGACAGCGGCACAACACCAGATGATAGCGAAACAACGCCGGATGATCAAAACGGTACAACGCCTGACGATCAATCGACAACACCTGATGATTCTGCACAAAATCAATTAAAAGATGGTGTGTATCGTATCAATTATAGTGTGCTCAAAGGAGATGAGGATGAGGCATCTCGGATGAACCAATACTTCTCACACCCTGCATCTTTAACCGTCAAAAATGGAAAGCAAACCATTTCCTTTACGGTGAAGGACCATACGTCTGTTGCTTCTTTGAAAACAGAGAAGAACGGTTCATATCAAGAAGTGAAGACTGTCAGCACAGATCAAGCGAAGAACACAAGAGTGGTCTCATTTGATGTAGCTGATCTGACAAAAGCGGTGAAAGGAAAAGTACACATTGTGGTAGCCGCCGCTCACTATGACCAAACGTACGATATTCGTTTTCAATTTGATTCAAATAGTATCGCTCCACTGAAGGACGGTGAGGTAGAAGAGGAGACACCAGCTTCTTCTGAAACACCAACACCAAATACACCAGCCGCAGAAACCACTAACGGCGGAGCCAATCAAGAGACTGCGCAGCTAAAAGATGGTGTATACAAGCTTCCTTTTTCAATAAAGAAAGCGGACAAGGATGAGCTGTCTCGAATGAACGATTACGTCGTGAGCCCTGCGACATTGGTGGTGAAAAATGACCGCTATTTCGTTTCATATACAGTGAAGAACAGCTCAGCCATCACGTCCTTCCAAATAGGGACTGGCGGGAAATATGCAGAGACACTTGTGGCAAAGACAGACCAAAAAGCAGATACACGAGTGATTCAATATGAAACAAAAAGTTTAAGCAGTGATCAGATGGCACGTGTGAAGATCGATATTCCAGCTGCGAATTACCATGAGCAATATGATGTCAAGCTTGTCTATGACACAAAAGGAATCGCACTTGGTGAAGGAAGCGGGATTGCGACGGTGATTGGAGACGATGAGGGTATCGGCTTTGTTAAAAATCCAAATGATCACGATTCTCAAACAAACCAGCTTGTGAATTTGGCACCAGAGGAAACGGGTGCAGAGCAAATGACATTTACTCCATCAGATGACCAAACCAAGTCTGAGACTGGACAGCTGAACCCGAAAACAGGAGATACCTCTCTTCTCTGGGTGTATCTTCTTTTATTCGGCGGCTCGTTATTCGTGCTCGTGAGAAAGTATCAAACTCGTACAAGATAAAATGATCTATTTTCAGTGAGATGCGCCATTCATCTTGGCGCATCCACGCTCTTTTTTCGAAAGGAGGCTTCTGTTTTTTGAAGCATCGAATGCTATGGACCTTGATCGCTGCTCTCAGCATGTACATGATCTTGTCAGGCTGTTCACAGTCAGCTGAAAGCTCAGCAAAAGGCAAAAAAAGTGCAGAATCAAGTGCACGCATTGTGGCAACGACTGTAGCTGCTGCAGAGATCATGGATGCCCTAGAGGTCGATCTTGCCGGGGTTCCAACAAGTCAAAAATCCTTGCCAGCTCGTTACAAAGGACTGCCAGAAGTCGGCAACCCAATGAGCCCGGACATGGAAATCATCCAATCACTTCAACCGACAGATGTCTTGTCTGTCACGACCCTTCAATACGATTTAGAGACACCTTTTCAACAAGCAGGTGTCCCTGCCACATACTTAAATCTTGAAAGTCTGGACAACATGGAGAAAGCCATCACAAAGCTTGGAGAAAAGTATGACAGACAGAAACAAGCCAAACGCATTGTGTCTGACTTTGAGCAAAAAAAGAAAGACATACAGGAGAGGACGAAGGGAAAGAGTAAACCGTCCGTTCTCATTTTGCTTGGTGTACCAGGCAGTTATTTAGTGGCAACAGAGAATTCATATATCGGTGATCTTGTGCGTATCGCAGGAGGAGAGAACATCGTCAAAGGTGAGAAGATGGAGTATTTGGCATCCAATACAGAGTATTTACAAAAAGCCAATCCAGATATCATTCTCCGGGCCGCCCATGGGATGCCAGATGAAGTCGTCCGTATGTTTGATCAAGAATTCAAAACAAATGATATATGGAAGCATTTTAACGCAGTCCAGCAAGGTCGAGTGTACGACCTAGAAGAAAGCTTATTCGGGACAACAGGGAATTTAAAAGCAGCAGAGGCATTAGAGGAATTGACCCGTATGTTGTATCCGTCATAAGCGGCGAATCTTAATGACAAAAGGACGTTCAAGATGAAAAAAACAGGGTTTTTGTTTCTGATAGTCAGTTTCTTATTGGTCGGCGTATTTATTTATTCCGCCATTACTGGGAGCATTCATGTCACTCCGATTGAATTATTGGAAGGGCTCATCACCGGTCAACATGCACAGGTAGAAATCATTAAAGATTTGAGAATCCCCCGCATGCTCATTGCAATGTTTACAGGGGCGGCTTTATCTGTCTCCGGTGTCCTGCTGCAGTCGGTTATGAGAAATCCGTTAGCGGATGCCGGCGTCATTGGCATTTCATCAGGAGCCAGCTTCTTTTCTTTAATGGCGATTACAGCGCTTCCTCAATTTTATTTCTACTCTCCTTTATTTTCGGTTTTAGGCGGGGCCATTGCATGTTTCCTCGTATACGTCCTGTCTTGGAAGGGCGGTTTAAGCCCGATCCGTATGATTTTGGTTGGGATCGCCATCAATGCCATGTTTACTGGGATGGCAGAGGCATTTGTCACCATTTGCAGCTATTTTAATATCACCATTAATCAGTCAGGACAGTCGAATCTCACGATGAAAACATGGGGAGATGTCCGTTTAATCGGCGTCTATGGTGTCGCCGGTCTTGTCGCTTCACTTTTCTTTAGCAGATGGTGTAACCTGCTCGCCCTTCAGGATAAGACAGCGAAAAATTTAGGATTGCGTGTGACCAGAATGCGCCTTTTGATTTCAGTGACGGCGGTGTTACTAGCAGCGGTGACAGCTGCAGTAGCGGGCGTGATTGCCTTTGTCGGGCTGCTCATTCCGCACATTTCAAGAAGGCTTGTCGGCTCGGATCATCGGGTGCTGATTCCATTTTCTGCATTAAGCGGGGCATTGCTCATTTTGACGGCTGATACGCTCGGCAGAACGCTTGTAGCGCCAAATGAAATCCCTGCTTCTACGATCATGGCTGTGATTGGCGGGCCGTTTCTGATCTTTTTATTAAGAAAGGGGGATCGTCTTCATGGACATTCGTGAGGTGTCATTCTCCTATGACCAGCAGAGAAACATCGTTCAATCGGTTACAACACGGATTGAAAAGGGGAAAATCACAACCATTATTGGTCCAAATGGCTCGGGAAAGTCCACGCTTCTTTCCTTGATGGCACATAATCATTGCCCAAATAAAGGGCAGATTTACTTAGACGGTCAAGAGCTGAATGCGTTCAAGCCAAAGGAGCTGGCGAGAAAGCTGGCTGTTGTTCATCAGCAAAATGAAGCGCCGCTTGATTTAACCATCGAACGGGTTGTGGCCTTCGGGAGAACGCCTTATCAGACGATGCGCGGCGGTGACAAGGAAAAGGATGAGAAAGCCATTGAGTGGGCGCTGGCCTGTACAAAGCTGACGGAAAAGCGAAAGGTGCCGCTCGCCTCATTGTCAGGCGGAGAGCGGCAGCGTGTATGGATTGCGATGGCTCTGGCGCAAAAAACACCGATCCTATTCTTAGATGAACCGACGACCTATTTGGATATTTACTATCAATTTGACATTCTTGAACTCATTCGAGAGCTCAATGTCGTGCATGGATTAACGATTGTCATGGTGCTGCATGACATGAATCAGGCTGTTCGCTACAGCGACGTCATCATTGCGATGAAGGATGGACAGATCATCAGTGAAGGAAAGCCAAACGATGTGTTAACAGAAGAGATGGTGCGTCACATTTATCACGTGTCCGTCACAATTAGACAGGACGCAGAAACAGGGATGTACATCGTACCTGTTGGGATATAAGTTGTGCAAAAAGCAGGTGAAACAGTATGAAACGAGGAAAGCGGCTCGGTCAGCGGATGCTGACGATCGTCTGTTTAGGTGTATTCATTTATAGCGGTACAGCCATCGGTTTCGAGATCTTCGGTTATTACCAAAATCGTCAGGTACTTGCAAAGGCTCAGACGCTGTACACACAAGAGAATGAAATGAATAAACAGCGGAAACCAGGAGAAATCCGTCAGTCATTTGATGACCTGCGAAAGGTGAATCAAGACATTGTCGGCTGGATCAATATGAAGGACACGATGATTCAGTATCCAATTGTACAATCTCGCGATAATGCATTCTACTTAACTCGCAATTATGTAAAGGACAACACCCGGGCAGGCAGTATCTTTATGGATTATCGGAATGACGTCTTGCATGAAAGCCCAAATACAGTGGTGTATGGCCACCGGATGCGGGATGGATCCATGTTCGCTGGACTCACAAACTATTTAAAAAAAGATTTTTTCCAAGAGCACCGGACATTTCAGTACGATACGCTGTATCAAAGCTATGAAGCAGAGATTTTTGCTGTGTATGAAACAACGGTCGACTTCGATTATATTCAGACTGATTTTCAGGATCTTGGCGAATATGCGCACTACTTAAAAGCGGTGCGTAAGAAGTCTATTTACAAAACAAAGACAGACGTGTCCACGGATGACTTGATCCTCACCCTATCAACCTGTGATCATGTACTGGCACCTAAAAACAGACGTCTCGTGGTACAAGCGAAGCTAAAGAAAGTTTACTAGAAAAGGAGAGACAGACGGTTGAAATGTTTACATGTGATCTTGGCAGGACTCGTCCTGATGCTTCTCCTTGGCGGGTGCAGTCAGGCAGCACCCGTCGAAAAAGGGAGCGGGCAAGGAGCACTGAAGATAAAGGATTTTTCCGGAAGGACGTTGTCGTTTCATGAGTCACCTCAACGTATTGTCTCATTGTCGACTGGCGATATGAGCATCATTTATGCCTTAGGTGGTGAGGTCGTCGGCCGGCCTACTGCCGAATTGCCAGAGAGTCTACAAAAGGCAAAATCCGTACAAACGATCGGCACAACACATCAATTTGATGTAGAGCTGATCACTAGTTTAACGCCCGATGTGGTGCTTGGGAATGAATCATTAAATAAAAAGGACATCTCGACTATAGAAGGAATTGGTTCACAGCTTCTTTTGACAAGTGCCAATTCGGTGAAGGATATCCAGCGTCAGATTACGTTATTCGGAGATTTGCTCGGGAAGCAGCAAAAGGCCCAAGCACTCAATGATCAAATCAATCAGCGGATAAAGCAAGTGAAGCAGCCACAGAAAAAAGTAAAAACACTCGTTGTATACGGTGCACCCGGCACATATATGGCGGCACTTCCACAATCTTTAAGCGGTGATCTGCTGCATATCGCTGGTGGTGTGAACATTGCCGAGAATGAACCGGCGCTCGAAAAATTCCCGCAATACGCACAAATCAATGCAGAAAAGGTGATCGAAGCTGACCCGGATCTCATTTTGCTCATGACACATAGCAACCCCGAAGACGTCAAAGCAGGCTTTATGAGTGAGATGAAGCAGAATGCGGCGTGGCATGATGTGACAGCTGTCAAAAATGGACACGTTGAGATTCTGCCAAACGATCTATTTGGGACGAATCCAGGCGCAGAAGTGATCAGAGCGATTGATGAATTAGAGAAGAAATTGAAGCGATTATCATCATGAAAATGAATCCAGAGCTAGATTTTAAAAAAAGGCAGTCTAGACGCAAGTGGCTGTTACCGGGACTGTTTCTCTCTTTATGTGTAGGTGCATGTCTAGGGCTTGCATTAGGTTCTGTGCAATTGTCGATGACGGATGTAATCGCTGTTTTGATGGGATCAGGCCAGCCTGTTCATGAAAAAATCGTGATGGATTTACGTCTGCCACGTGTCCTCATTGGTTTCATCGTCGGTGCTTGTCTTGCGGCATCAGGGGCCATTTTACAAGGAGTCGTTCGAAATCCTCTGGCTGACCCTGGCATCATTGGTGTGACTGCTGGCGGCGGGTTAGCTGCTGTACTCAGCATGATTGTTTTGCCGCAATTCACGTATTTGCTTCCAGCCGCTGCCTTTCTTGGCGCTTTATTAGCCGCACTTGTTGTGTATATGCTGTCATTTGACCAAGGGGTTTCACCGCTTAAATTGATATTGGCGGGCGTCGCAGTCAATGCCCTGCTTGGTGCAGTGATGAACGGGTTTATGGTGCTCTATAGTGAACGTGTGCAGGCCGTTCTGCCCTTTTTATCAGGAGGATTAAACGGTCGGAGCTGGCATCATCTTAGCTTTGTGTCGCCATATGCGCTCGCTGGATTGTGTCTTTGCTTTTTTGCGATCAAGCCGTCAAATCTTCTCTTGCTTGGTGATGAGTCGGCTCAGCTCTTGGGCCTTAAAGTAGAGCGGACCCGCTTTTTCTTAATTGCGCTGGCGGCACTTTTAGCTGGAGCGGCTGTAAGCGTGAGCGGTTTAATTGGGTTTGTCGGGCTGGTCGTTCCTCATTTTATCCGCCTTTTGATTGGAGATGACTACCGGTATTTGCTGCCGATGTCGATGCTGGGCGGAGGCGTACTTGTGGTCTTTGCCGATACAGCGGCACGGGTCTGGTTTACACCGGTTGAATTGCCTGTAGGTATATTACTAGCCTGCATCGGTGCACCTTTCTTCCTCTATTTATTAAAAAAGAAAGGGAGGGGTTAAGTTGGATGTCATTGCAATGGATGATGTGAGTCTCCGTCAAGGGGGCTTTCGGCTGTCTTCCATTTCAGCAGCTGTTCCAAAGGGAAGCGTGACTGGAATCATTGGACCAAATGGGTCAGGGAAGTCGACTTTTATCAAAGCGGCCGCACGTCTCACGTCAATTGAAAGCGGCATGATTTACATTCATGACATACCGCAAAAGGAGATGACGGCGCAGGAGATCGCAAAGGAGATCGCCGTTCTCATGCAGACAAGAACAGCCATCCCATCTATGACAGTACGTGAGCTGGTCGCACTTGGACGCAGTCCGCATCGTTCAATTTGGAAAAAGAGTTCGAAGTCAGATCATGAAGCGGTTGAGTGGGCGCTTGAGGTGACGAATAGCCGCAGCAATGAAAACAGGATGCTGCATACATTGTCAGGCGGAGAAAGGCAAAAGGCGTACATTGCGATGGCGCTCGCTCAGAAGACCGATACCATCATTCTGGATGAGCCCACAACGTATTTAGATATTGCCCATCAGCTTGAATTACTGGAGCTGCTCAAACAGCTGAATCAGAAGCATGGGATCACCATTTTAATGGTTCTTCATGACCTGCAGCAGGCAGCAAAATATTGTGACCGCCTCATTGCCATGAAGCGTGGTCAGGTGCATCAAATAGGCTTACCAAAAGAAGTGTTAACAGAAGACTTTTTCAAGGATGTTTTTGGGATTCAGGCAGAGGTTCACTTGGACGGTGAGCATCCGCTTATTATTCCAATTGCTTCGATCAAACAACAAAAGGGAGATGAAAATAACATGATCATTGTAAACAACCAAGTAAGAGTAGAAAAGGGCAGTGCAGACCACCTCGTCAAGCGGTTTAACAAGCAGGGACAAGTAGAATTCATGGAAGGGTTTTTAGGCATGGAAGTGTGGGTCACACAGCAGACAACTGATTACGATGAAGTGACCATTCATACCCGCTGGAATCGAAAAGAAGACTTTGTGAACTGGACAAAATCCCAAGCGTTTGGTGATGCTCACGCTCATGGAAAAGCAAGACCTGAAGGGCTATTAAAAAACAAGATTACGTACTATGAAGTGCAAGTGACAAGACCAGCTTTACAGAAAAAAGCCTAAATAAAATGACAGCGCTGCGGATGATATGCAGCGCTATTTATTTGCGCTTTTTTCTTTCTGTCACATATTTTTGACAAAGTATTCAAATAACTGACACAATACCATCCAATTTTTAGGTAAAATTTACTTTATTTTTGAAGCGCATGGGTGTAAAGTACAGGTATAAATAACTAACCGAATGAAAAACAAGAGTAAAAATTCACCGGATGAACCAACTCAAATAGACTATTACTTGTGAATGTTTGAACAAATGGTGAACTTTATGTGAAGTAGTGAGCATAAATATCTCAAATCATTCGGTAGGCGAAAGTAAGGGAGGATGTAAGGCTGTGAGCGAACTGTTTTTAGCAAGATTTCAATTTGCCTCAACGACATTATTTCATTTTATTTTTGTTCCTATGTCCATCGGTTTGGTGTTTATCGTCGCATTGATGCAGACCCTTTATGTGGTGAAGAAAAAAGACATCTATAAAAAGATGGCGAAATTTTGGGGTCACCTTTTCTTAATTAACTTTGCAGTAGGTGTCGTGACAGGTATTTTGCAAGAATTCCAGTTTGGAATGAACTGGTCTGACTATTCAAGGTTTGTCGGTGATGTCTTTGGTGCGCCACTTGCCATCGAGGCGCTTTTGGCCTTTTTCCTTGAATCAACCTTTATTGGCCTTTGGATATTCGGCTGGGATCGCCTGCCGAAAAAAATTCATTTATTGTGTATTTGGCTTGTTTCTCTTGGTACGATCTTTTCGGCGTTTTGGATTTTACTCGCCAACTCATTCATGCAGGAGCCAGTCGGATTTGTGATTAAAAATGGACGTGCAGAAATGAATGATTTTGGTGCGCTTGTGACGAATCCGCAGCTCTGGGTAGAGTTCCCGCACGTTCTGTTTGGTGCACTGGCAACAGGTGCTTTCTTTATTGCAGGGGTAAGTGCCTATAAAATGATCAAAAAACAAGAGATCGCCTTTTTCAAAAAATCATTCCAGATTGCCATGGTACTCGCGCTTATTTCTGGCTTAGGTGTAGCATTCTCTGGACATGACCAAGCGAAGCATCTCATGGAATCACAGCCGATGAAGATGGCAGCAAGTGAAGCGCTGTGGAAGGATAGTGGAGATCCCGCCGCTTGGACATTATTTGCCAACATTGATACCGATAAAAAAGAAAACTCCAGTGAAATCAATATTCCATTTGCTTTAAGTTACTTAGCTTATCAGAAATTCAGCGGAGATGTTCCAGGGATGCTGACGCTTCAAAAAGAATATGAAGCAAAGTTTGGCCTAGGAGACTACATTCCTCCAGTGAAAACAACGTTCTGGAGCTTTAGAGTCATGGTTGGTGCCGGAATGCTGATGATTTTTGCTAGTATGATTGGTTTGTATTTGAGCTTTAGAAAAAAACTTGAATCAAACAAATGGTATTTACGCTTGATGGTTTGGATGATTGCGTTCCCGTTTATTGCGAACTCAGCCGGCTGGATCATGACTGAAATCGGGCGTCAGCCGTGGACCGTCTTTGGTATGATGACGACTGCTCAATCAATTTCACCAAACGTATCATACGGCATGCTGTTATTCTCAGTGATTAGCTTTACGACCATTTATCTGATTCTTGCCATTGTGCTTGCTTACTTATTCATTCGAGAAATTAAAAAAGGGGCACATTCTGAAGAGGATACAGATCATAAGGATGAAACGGACCTGTCTACAGATCCATTTGATGGAGGCGCATATCATGGCTTATCTTAACGAGATTTGGTTTATTCTTGTCGCAGTATTGTTTGTTGGGTTTTTCTTCTTAGAAGGCTTTGACTTTGGTGTAGGAATGTCCATGCAGCTGCTTGGAAAGGATGCTCACGAGCGCCGCATTTTAATCAATACGATTGGTCCTTTCTGGGATGCGAATGAGGTCTGGCTCATTACAGCTGGAGGTGCTATATTCGCTGCTTTTCCTCACTGGTATGCCACAATGTTCAGTGGATACTATATTCCGTTTGCGGTTCTGTTATTAGCGCTCATTGGGCGGGGAGTCGCCTTTGAATTTCGAGGAAAGGTTGAAAAAGCATCCTGGATCAAAACCTGGGATTGGGTCATCTTCTTTGGCAGTCTGATTCCGCCATTTTTGCTCGGTGTGTTATTCACAAGTATTTTACGAGGCATGCCAATTGATCAAAGCATGAATATGTACGCAGGTTTCACAGACTTTGTGAATCTTTATTCAGTCATCGGCGGGGTGGCGGTGACGGTTCTTTGCCTTCTGCATGGATTGATTTTTGTCACACTCCGAACAGAGGGTGATTTAAGAAATCGTGCAAGAAAGCTCGCTCGGCGTGTCTTATTGATTGCACTCCCAGTTCTTGTTGTATTTGTCGGTGTGTCAATCATTGAAACAGACATTTATACAGTGCGCCCGATCATCACCATTCCGTTAACTGTACTGATTGTGGTTTGTTATCTAGCGGCTCTTGCCTTTATGAGGAAAGAGCGTGATGGCTGGACGTTCTTGTTCACAGGTGCAGGTATTATGGTGACGGTGACAATGCTTTTCACCGCATTGTTCCCACGTGTGATGATTAGTTCAATCAACCATGCGTTTGACCTCACCATTCAAAACGCTGCATCAGGATCGTATTCACTAACGGTCATGACGATTGTAGCCATTTCTTTGCTGCCTTTTGTGCTTGGGTATCAAATTTGGAGCTACTATGTCTTCCGTAAACGTGTAAGCGGTAAGGAGCCAATGACCTACTAATGGATAAACGTTTGCTTCAATTAAAGGGAATGAGAGGGCTGCTTGCCCTCTTAGGTATTGTGTCACTCATCCAAGGAGCAAGTATCATTTTCCAAGCACAGTGGCTGGCACATGCCATAACAACGCTGTTTGACGGGAAAAGCCTCACGCAGGCAACGCCATATGTTTTGCTGTTTCTTGCTGCCTTTCTGGTTCGGCACGGTCTCACCTTCATTCGGGAGAAGGTCATGTTTACCTACTCCTCCCGAATTGGAGCAGACGTCAGAAAGCAGCTGTTAGACCAGCTCTTTCGGTTAGGTCCAGCCTTCACCAAGAAAAAAGGAACAGGAAAGCTTGTGACATTAGCGATGGAGGGAATTGCCCAATATCGTCAGTATTTACAGCTGTTTTTGCCAAAAATGGTGAACATGGCTGTGATTCCGGTGATGGTCCTTGTCTATGTTTGGACATTAGATGAAACATCTGCTGTCATTTTGATTGTGACGCTGCCGATTTTAATTGTTTTTATGATTTTGCTAGGTCTTGTCGCTCAGCGTAAAGCGGCCAAACAATGGAGATCGTATGAGAAATTATCCAATCATTTTACTGATTCCCTCCGTGGTCTTGAAACGCTTCGCTACTTAGGTATTAGCAAAAAGCACTCTCGCAATATCGCGGAGGTCTCAAAGCGATATCGAAAGGCGACCATGAGTACGCTAAAGGTCGCATTTCTTTCATCGTTTGCCCTCGATTTCTTTTCCATGCTGTCCATTGCGACCGTCGCTGTATTTCTTGGCTTGCGACTAATTGAAGGAGACCTTCTGTTATTGCCGGCTTTGACAGCACTGATGCTTGCTCCGGAATACTTCCTGCCAGTACGTGAGGTGGGAAATGATTATCATGCGACGTTAAATGGAAAAGAAGCAAATGAAGCCATTCAGGTCATTTTAGACGAAAAAGGCTTCCGCACGCAGGAGACACAATCTGTGAAGCTGAACGAGTGGAATGACCAATCTGAACTCACACTGCAAGATGTATGTGTCCTGCATGATGAACAAGCCCCTTATTCAATTCAGGATGTGAACCTCACTGTTAAAGGGAAGAAAAAGATTGGTATCATTGGTGCCAGCGGTTCAGGTAAATCGACGTTAACAGATGTCCTCGGCGGTTTTGTTGAACCGTCTTCAGGTCAAATCTTGCTAAACGGCCAGCCGCTTGCTCATTTACAGCTGAAGGCGTGGCAAAAGGAAGTCGTTTATATGCCGCAGCATCCTTATTTGTTTCACATGACATTACGAGAAAACATTCGTTTTTATGAGCCGCATGCAACAGATGAAGAAGTCGAAAGAGCTGTGCAGAAGGCAGGCTTATCTCAGCTCGCAACGGAGCTGGCAAATGGGCTGGATGAGGTCATTGGTGAACAGGGAAGGGGGCTGAGCGGCGGACAGGCGCAGCGGATTGCGCTTGCTCGGACTGTGCTGGGGCAGCGGTCAATCATGCTGTTAGATGAACCAACGGCACATCTGGACATTGAGACAGAGTATGAATTGAAGAAAACGATGCTTCCGCTGTTTGAAGATAAACTTGTGTTTTTGGCCACACACAGGCTTCATTGGATGCCGGATATGGATGAAATCATTGTCATGGATCATGGTACCATTGCAGAAATGGGTACTCATGAATCATTAATGGAAAGAAAAGGTGTGTACTATCAATTGGTACAGGAGCAAATGGGGGCGGTCACACATGGTCAGTAAAGGCTGGTTTATACCTTATATCAAGGAGAATCAAAAGCTGTTTGCCTTGGTACTTTTTTTAGGGGCCATTGCGGTGTTCTCTGCTTCAATGCTCATGTATACTTCAGGATTTTTGATTTCAAAAGCTGCCACAAGACCCGAGAATATCTTGATGGTCTATGTCCCAATCGTGGCAGTACGTACCTTTGGTATTTCACGCTCAGCTGCTCGTTATGCAGAAAGACTGGCGAGCCACCAGCTCATTTTGACGATGATTGAAAAAATGCGGGTGCGTCTATATGACATGGCTGAACGAAGTGCCAAACAGACAAAGCTGGGTACAGGTGAAATGCTTGGGCTTTTGTCAGAAGATGTGGAGAGATTACAGGATGCGTATTTAAAAACCATCTTTCCATCCATCGGTGCGCTGCTTTTATATGCAGGATCGATTGGAGCACTTGGCCTTTTCTCATGGCCTTTTGCTGGATTGATGCTGCTCTATATGGCACTGCTTGTATTTGTTTTCCCGTATGTCACAGTGCTTGTGAACCGGGCAAGGCAAATTCAAATGAAAAAAGGCAGAAATGAACTGTACAGCCATTTAACAGATGCCGTTATGGGCGTCAGTGACTGGTTGTTTAGCGGGAGGCAGAACGATTTTGTTGACGGGTATGAACAGAAAGAAGCGAAGCTGTTAACACTCGAAGCAGCCAAGCATCGGTTTATCCGTCTGCGCCAATTTTTTTCGCAGCTGATCATTGGAGGAGCAGTCGTCCTTGTCGTGTATTGGAGCGGCTCGGTCGTTCAGTCAGGTTCCATGTCACATACACTCATCGCGGCCTTTGTACTTGTGCTCTTTCCGTTAACAGAAGCCTTTCTTCCGCTGTCAGATGCAGCAGGAGATATTCCTGTTTACCAGCATGCCGTCAGTAGGTTACATCATTATGAAAAGCAGTCATACGAAGGATTAGCGGAGAGGGAGACAGCAGATGAGACACCAGTCTCTCATGATGAAGCGGTCCGTTTTGATCATGTAGTCTTTGGATATGAGGCAAATCAGCATGTACTGAAAAACCTCACGTTTTCCCTTAAACAAGGAGAAACCCTCGCCCTCTTAGGAAAAAGCGGTGCAGGGAAATCGACCATTTTAAAATTGATAGAAGGGGCAGTCATGCCAAATCAAGGTGTTGTCAGCATTCTGGGGAAACCAGTTCAGGGCGTTCAATGGAATATGTCAGATGATGTGTCTGTCCTCAATCAACAGCCCTATTTATTCGATACGTCTGTTTTGAACAATATCCGCTTAGGCGCTACAGACGCAACAGAAGAACAGGTAAAAGAAGCGGCGAGACAGGTGCAGCTGCACGATTACATTGAATCGTTACCAGAAGGCTATCACACAGGGGTACAGGAGACAGGGGTTCGTTTCTCAGGTGGTGAAAGACAGCGGATGGCGTTAGCTCGGATTTTGCTGCAAAATACACCGATTGTGGTATTGGATGAGCCAACTGTCGGACTGGATCCGCGCACAGAGTCTGAATTGCTTGACACGATATTTCGTGTATTAAAGGGCAAGACGGTGATTTGGATTACCCATCACCTGACTGGGTGTGAGGCGTGTGACCGTATCATGTTTATTGAAGATGGTCGCATTGAGATGCAGGGCAAGCACCAGGATTTATTGAGAGAAAACCTGCGTTATCAAAAGTTGTATGAGATGGACCGTCCATTTTCTACAGTGTCAATCAAATGAATGACAAGAACGTTCGGACAGATGGCTGTCCGAACGTTTTGTGTATTAAGGGTTTACTTTTCCTACACCCGCATTTGATACAACTTCTGATTTCACATTGTTCACGTTAAGCAAAGAGTAGTTATAAGGAGGGTTGTACGTACCTGTTGAAGACGTTGGCAGACTGCCTGTGCTGTTAATGTAAGAGTTGTTGATGACATGCCATGTACCGACTTGACGGCTGTCCCAGCTGCCGATGGCATTGTTTGTATTTTCAAATACGTTATGCTCAATTCTCATTTTCGCGCCCATACGAGAGTTAATCGCTGTTGTATGGATGCCTTTGTAATAGTTGTTATACACATGACCTTCCCCGTAGCGCATAGACGGTACACGAGAGTTCAAGTTTTCGAAACGGTTGTTGTGGAAAGTGATTTTTCGGTTGTAGTTATCGTTATCGGAGCTGCCCATGAGCATCGTTTTCCAGCTGTCATGTACGTAGTTCCATGAGAACGTAATGTAATCAGAGTCATTTTTTACATCAAATAAACCATCATAATCATCTTTATCAGAGTTTAACGTGTTGTAAAGTTCATTATGATCGACCCATACGTTTTTAGAAGCGCCTTCGATGCCGATCGCATCCTTATCACCAATTTTGCTGTGGTGGATTTTCAAGTTACGGATGATAATGTTATTGGCGCGCCAAACTTTAATGCCAATCCCGTTAAATTCGCCATTCGTGCCTTTACCGACGATGGAGACATTGTTTGTATCTTTCACATCAATTTTATTGGCCGATGTATTAGAAGGGGTAATCTTTCCGTCTACAACAATTTTTAACTTCTCATTTGTTCCTTTACTTTTGAGGGCAGCTAATAGTTCATTTCCAGTTTTCACTGTCACCGTTTTACCGCCTTCACCGCCTGTTGTGCCACCATTTAGAGTAGCAAATCCTTGCTGATTAAAATTGGCCATAATTGAAGGGCTTTCTGGATATTTGGTTGCTGCTTGTGCCTCCCCATTTGGTGCAAATAATGAAGTCACGAGGCCAACCGCTAACACACCAGCTAACATTGGAATTTTTTTCTTCAACATGAACATCTCCATTCTATATTTTGTTTTAATGTAAACGTTTCCAAAATAAGCTGCGATTGAAACACTCCTCCTTCTTTCGCCAGCATCGCCTCTTTCGGAATGTAGGACGAGCATAGCATGCGAAAAGGTATCATCGGCTAAGAATAGGATCAATAGATTTCATGATTTTCTAGGAAACTAAGGCGATGATTATTTCATTTTCATCTAAATGAGACAAGGATCATTGACGATAGGTATTGGGATGACATAGGGATTATGGGAAAGAGACGTTCCATTCTATGGAAAATCATGATGATTACGAAAACGTCATTCTGTTAGGGACAAAGCAATGTCATAATCATTACATAAGAAAAAATTGGATATAAAATGGGTCATTGATCGGATTATTAGGGAGAAAAGGTTCCATTTTGAAAAAATAGAGTTCATTTTAAACGATGTGATCAGCAGTGTCGTCTGATAAATAAGCGTAGAAAAGAAAGGAGGGACGTGTTTGGAGCAGACAGAGGAGACCTTATTGATTGAGCGGGCAAAACAGGGAGATGATGTTGCATTTACCGCTCTTTATCGGCATCACTACTCGTTTCTTTATCGTTATCTGATGAAGCTCACCCTTCAGCAAGAGCAGACAGAGGAAATGATGCAAGAGACGATGCTGAAAGCATATATGAAACTTTCTTCTTTTAGAGGAGATTCCTTATTTTCAACATGGCTCGTTTCTATTGCAACTAGACAATTTTTAGATCACCAGAAGAAAAGAAAACGTGAACAAACGAGAGAAGGGAAGGCGAATCAAGAGGCGATACGCCGTTTCAAATGGGACGTTCAGCAAAGGGGGCATACATGGCATGAGATATGGGATGTTTTAAATGAATTGAAGGTTCAGGAGAGAGTACCGATCATTCTGCATTATTATAATGGCTATACGTACCCCGAAATTGCTTCGATGCTTGGTATGAGAGAAGGCACTGTGAAATCAAGGGTTCATCATGGGGTAAAGAAAATTCGAAAGGAGTGGTTCAAATGAAGGAAGATCGTTTCGCCGAGCATTTGAAAGAGGAGTTACAGCAGCTAGATGAACAGATTGAAGTAGAAAAGCCGAGTGAACAGGCTGTGATGCGGATGCTAAAGCAGGGAAAGGAAAAAGAGAAAAGACGCTTGAAACAAGAAATGATGGCGTACATTATCATCAGCCTCACCATACTTACACTTTTTGCAGCTGCCATTACTCAATTGCCCATGATCTTCATATGTCTCCAAGTAGTAAGTGTGCCGCTCTGCGTCATAGTAGGCATCAAGGAATATCATCACATCAAAGGAGGGTCTTTCTAATGAGTCAGACGGAAATAATCATCTTATTATGCGTATTGCCGTTATTGTTTGCACAGGGATTTCTTTTATTTATGGATGCGAAGAAAAGAGGGCGTTATAAGTGGTTCTGGGGCATTGTCGGTTTGTTGAACTTCCCATCTTCTTCTATTTTATATTGGCTCTGTGTCGTATTACCTGATCGAAGATGCGGGAAGCTTCGCAAAGATTGAGCCTCCCTGATAAAACTTTTGGCCTTTTTTTCAAATAAAAATCATCTAGAAAGAAAGAGGAATTCAACAATCTGTCAAAGAAAGCGGGACATAGTAAGTCCAATTCATCATTTCTAGCACGATCGTCATTCTTTGTGCAGGCATTTTTCAAGACGAAAGATGAGACTGCTTGATCTATCTCAATTCGGCATCATTTTCATCTGTTATCAATATTGATCAGATTTTACAAATGGTGTTAAATTAGTCTCAATATGCGTTAGAAAATCTGACAATCAAAAATGTGAGATATTTACAAGGAGGCAGATGAGACATGTTGACCTTAGATCGAGCAGCACAAACAGCACAAAGCTACATCCATCGTGTACTAGAGGATGTAGAAAAAAGAAATCCAGGCGAGGCGGAATTCCAGCAAGCTGTAAAAGAAATTCTGGAATCACTCGTTCCGGTTTTTGCAAAGCATCCAGAGTATGAAAAACTGGGGATTTTAGAACGATTAATTGAGCCTGAGCGGCTTGTTGTGTTTCGTGTACCGTGGGTAGATGATGAAGGCAAAGTGCAAGTGAATAGAGGGTTTAGGGTTCAATTCAATAGTGCGATTGGTCCTTACAAAGGAGGCATTCGTTTCCATCCATCGGTCAATGCAAGCATCATCAAGTTTTTAGGGTTTGAACAAATCTTTAAAAACGCATTGACTGGTTTGCCGATCGGCGGAGGAAAAGGAGGATCAGATTTTGATCCAAAAGGGAAGTCTGATGGAGAAATCATGCGTTTTGTTCAAAGCTTTACGAGTGAACTCAGCCGTTATATTGGACCAGATCAAGATGTGCCAGCAGGGGATATTGGTGTAGGTGCACGCGAGATTGGCTATATGTTCGGCCAGTACAAAAAAATGCGTGGTGCGTATGAAGCGGGTGTCCTTACAGGGAAAAGTCCTGGATTCGGAGGCAGCTTAGCCAGAAAAGAAGCGACGGGCTATGGACTGGTGTACTTTATGGAAGAAATGTTAAAAGCACATGGACTGCAATTTGAAGGCATGTCGGTTGTTGTGTCTGGCTCAGGGAATGTGTCAATTTATGCCATGGAAAAAGTATTGGAATTAGGCGGAAAGGTCGTTGCTTGTAGTGATTCAAGCGGAGTCATTTACGATCCTCAAGGCATTTCACTTGAGACAGTGAAGCAGCTGAAGGAAGTCGACAACCAGCGGATTGGGGCTTACATAAACACTCACCCGCACGCTGAGTTAATTGAAGATTGTGAACAAATATGGTCTGTCCCTTGTGACATTGCGCTGCCATGTGCGACACAAAATGAAATTTCAGAGACGCAAGCACAGCAGCTGGTGGCAAACGGTGTCATCGCTGTAGGAGAAGGAGCTAATATGCCATCCACTCTTGAGGCGGTCAAAGTATTTGAACAACATGATATTCTGTTTGCACCTGCAAAAGCGGCGAATGCTGGCGGTGTCGGTGTTTCAGCATTAGAAATGGCGCAGAATAGTGCGAGGTTGTCGTGGACGTTTGAAGAAGTAGATGGTCAGTTGAAACAAATGATGCAGTCGATTTATCGTCAGTGTACCGAGACAGCTGAAGAATACGGTCACTCTGGGAACTTAATGGCAGGCGCAAATATTGCAGGATTTCGCAAAGTCGCAGATGCCATGATCGCACAAGGCGTCATTTAATTCCTGCTCTCCCGCACCTGTTTATTTCGTGACAAGATGGGGAATTGTCTTGTAAGAATGACAATAAGGAGGCGCGGGAGAAAATGAAAAAATGGCTGAAACAAATGGTCAAATGGGCTCCAGTGATTTATCCAGTGGTGAGGAAAATATATAAAGAACGAAAAGCATCAAAAAGTCGTAACATATCAGCCGGATAATCCGGCTTTTTTTATGAAATCAATTGAACAAAAAAGAGGCTGTTTGAATGATTGATTTTACATCTCTCTCCGTTCAGTACATAACAAATGAAAATGAAAAAAGCTTTTTAAACGATCCCGCTTCGTTCCGCACTTGATCAGCTAGTTCTCAGAGTATGCCTATTTAGCAGTGAGTACGATGTAAAAGGGAATGGACGGAAGTAAAGCTGTCGAAAAAGAAGCGGAAGCGTGAATTGAAACACGAAGGACTTATGAGATGCGATTGCCTCTGTGTACGGAAAAAAGCAGGGAAACCGTTCAAAGCCATTTGATCATGCAACCGGTACACATGACCAAAGATGACAACTGACTTCCTCATAAAAAAGGCGGATACACGAAGGTGTAACGCCTTTTTCATGATGTTTACAGCAGCCTCTTAGAAGGAGATTCATAGGTCATTAGATATGGTTGATTGTATAAATAGGGGCAATTGTCATATAAATGAGTTGGCAATTTTTATTTCTTTTCAGTAGAATATGAGTAATGAAGAGAACTGCAAGCGTATACAACCTGTCCAGACAAGGCAGATTCTCCACCCTTAATGAAGGAGGCCGATCTGATGCTGAGTAAAAGACTGGCGCATATTTTAAGTCAGCTGATGGCAGCTGAGACTCCTCTCACCAGCGCTGCGCTTTCTGTCAGCTTACAAGTAACAAGCCGCACCATCCGTACAGACATCAAGGAACTGAATGACCGCCTTGCCCCTTATCACGCGAATGTATCAGCTGTTAGAGGAGCTGGTTATGAGCTGCTGATCAAAGATGAGAATGCCTTTCGCCGTTTTATGAAGGAAGAGGTTGAACAGGAAGAGCCTCTGGCCGTTTTACCGGAGGAACGTGTTCGATTTATTTTAAAGAAGCTGCTTCTAGCAGAATCGTATGTGAAGCTAGAGGACTTACAGGAGCAGCTGTTTATTAGTAAATCGACGATGAGTAACGACATGAAATGGGTCAAACGCAAGCTTGAGCCCTTTGATCTGAAACTGGAAGCAAAGCCGAATAAAGGATGCAGAATTAAAGGGTCTGAGATGAAAATCCGCTATTGCATGTCAGAATATTTGTTCAACGAACGCCGTTCCTATCAAACGATGCTGAATACAGCCATCACCATTTTGCCAAAACATGAGCTGGAATTGATTCAGAAAACAATGATTGATTATATCAACGAGGAAAGAATGAATCTATCAGACATTTGCATGAATAATTTAATAGTTCATGTTGCCATTGCCTGTAAACGGATTAGACACGGAAACTATGTATCTGTGCTGCCAGAGGAAATCAATGAAATCCCGAGGGCAAAGGAATACAAGGTCGCCAAAAAAATGGTTGAGCGTCTTGAAGGACTGCTTGATGTCTCATTTCCAAAAGAGGAAGTTGTCTATATTGCCATTCATTTGTTAGGAACAGCCAAAATGGTACAGTCTTTTTCATCGAGCGGTCAAAAACAAATTGTCGATGACGACACGAGCCGTCTTGTTCAGCTTATGCTGAAAGCCATTGACCAAAAGTTACAGCTCGATTTAGCGGATGATGCGGAATTACTGATTGGGCTCAGTCTGCATTTAAAGCCAGCAATGAACAGGTGTAAATATGGAATGAACTTAAGAAATCCGATGCTTGATGAGATAAAAGCAGGCTATCCAATCGCCTTTGAAGCTGGAATTATTGCGAGCAGGGTCATTGAAAAAGAGGCGGGTTTGTCCATTCATGAGAATGAAATCGGATATATGGCGCTTCATTTTGGTGCTGCCTTAGAGCGTAGAAAAATGGAGATACCGCCGAAGCGATGTCTCATTGTCTGTGCATCTGGCGCAGGAAGTGCAAGACTATTGCAGGATCGGCTGCAGTCACAATTTGGATCAAAACTGACCATTTTAGGAACAGCAGAGCTCTACTCACTTCCGCACGTCTCTTTACATGCTTTGGATTTAATTATCACGACCATCCCCATTCAGATGGAATTACCGATTCCAGTCATTCAAGTAAACACGATTTTAGGAGGCAGCGACTTTTTAAAAATTGAGGAAGCCTTGACGAGTGAAACGAGAGTGACACTAGCCTCTCAATATATGAAAAAGGAATTGGTTTTTACAAAATGCGCCTTTCAAACAAAGGAAGAGGTGGTAACATTTCTCACGCAGAAAGTCATTGAGCTGGGGTTAGCGCCAGTAGAACTGACACAATCTGTGATGGAAAGAGAAGAGGCTGCACCTACCTCATTTGGGCATTACACAGCCATTCCGCATCCGATGACGCCGCTGACAGACGAAACGTTCTGGGCGATCTGTACATTAGAAAAACCGATCATTTGGGGAGAGAAAAAAGTTCAATTTGTCTGCTTGCTTTGTGTCGAAAAAGAGAATGTCAAAGACTTAAAAGGCATGTACCGGCTGCTGGGAGAGCTTGTGCATCATGTGAAATTCATTCAGCACCTCATCGCCTGTGATACCTTTGAAGACATGCTGGATGTGATGTATAAAAAAGTTCCTTCGTACAAGAACTAAAGGTGTGATCTTAACTTTTTCCGCTTCCTAAAGGAAAAAGTATAGGTGTTTATGAAAGCGGTTTCATAATATGATGAATGTGTAAAGAAAAGCTTCATACTTCGAAAAGGGGGCGTTTACACATGAACATCTTATTGGTTTGCGCAGCAGGTATGTCAACAAGCTTACTTGTCACCAAAATGGAGAAAAGTGCACAAGAACAAGGAAAAGACTATCGTATTTGGGCGGTATCTGGAGATGCTGCAAAAAGTCATATTGATCAAGCCGATGTGCTTTTATTGGGACCGCAGGTTCGATATTTATTACCACAAATGAAAAAGCTCGGAGAAGAAAAAGGAATACCAGTAGACGTCATTAATACCGTGCATTATGGTGTTTGTAATGGCGCCGAAGTTCTAAAATCTGCTGAACAGTTAGTGAACGGATAAGGGGGGCGGAAGGGATGAATGGATTCAACCGATTTCTAGAAGAGAAGGTTATGCCGTTTGCAGGAAAGATTGCCGCTCAAAGACATTTACAAGCATTGCGTGACGGAATTGTTTTAACAATGCCTCTCATTATTGTCGGTTCACTGTTTCTTATTTTAGCCAACCTTCCAATTCCGGGATACAGCGATTTTATGGCAAGTATCTTTGGAGACGAGTGGGCCACGAAACTATCTTATCCAGTGAATGCAACCTTTGACATTATGGCACTTGTTGCAACCTTTGGGATTGCGTACAGGCTTGCGGAAAAGTATGCGGTTGATGCACTGTCATCTGGTGCGATCGCTGTTGCGGCTTTCCTTTTAGCCACACCATATCAAGTACCGTTCACACCTGAAGGCTCAACAGAAGCCATTCTAGTGAATGGCGGCATTCCTGTCTCACTCATGGGCAGTAAAGGGTTATTCGTCGCCATGATTATTGCCATGCTTTCAACCGAAATTTACCGTTTTATTGTACAGCGAAATATCGTCATTAAAATGCCTGATGGTGTACCGCCAGCAGTCAGTAAATCGTTTATCGCACTTATTCCAGGTTTTGTGGTCATCACGCTGATCTGGGTCGCTAGACTTTTGATCGAGATGACACCTTTTGAGAGTATTCATAATATCATCACGGTCTTAATTGGCACACCGCTCTCCATTCTTGGCGGAAGCTTAGGTGGAAGTATCGTTGCCATGGGTGTACAAATGCTCCTCTGGGCATGTGGTATTCACGGAGCCACGATTGTCGGAGGCGTCATGGGACCGATTTGGCTCGGGGCGATGGATGAAAACCGTCTTGCATTCCAAGCAGGAGAAGTGCTGCCGAATATTTTCACAGCGCAGTTCTTTGAAATCTTCATCAACGTCGGCGGAAGCGGCGCGACGCTTGCTTTGGTGCTGACGATGATCTTGCGTGCGAGAAGTAAACAAATGAAACAGCTAGGACGTCTTGCCATTGGGCCAGCCATTTTTAACATCAACGAACCGATCATTTTTGGAATGCCAATTGTGATGAACCCAATGCTTCTCATTCCGTTTATCCTCACGCCAATCTTGATGATTGTCACCACATATATCGGAATGAGCACAGGACTTGTGGCAAAACCGGCAGGAATCGCTGTTCCATGGACTATGCCGCCAATCATTTCAGGCTATCTCGCAACAGGCGGGAAAATCTCTGGCGCTGTCATGCAGCTGATCAACCTTGCATTATCATTTGTTCTATACTACCCATTCTTTAGAATGTGGGATAAGCAGAAATTGAAAGAAGAAAATGAGCTGGAAACAAAAGCATCAGCGGATGAAAATGTCGCCAGCATGTAATAAAGGGAACTAGGGGGATGCGGCCGATGGAAATGGAACAAATTGTGTTTCAACTCATCTTGCACGGTGGAAATGGCAGAAGCTCAGCCATGGAGGCCATTACATTTGCAAAACAAGGAAACTTTGATGAGGCGAAGCAAAAATTGCAGGAAGCACAAGACGCGTTAAATGAGGCGCATCACGCACAGACAGAACTGATCCAAGGAGAAATCAGAGGTGAAAAGACTGACATCAGTCTCTTAATGATTCATGCACAGGATCATCTCATGAACGCAATGACCGTCAAGGAGCTTGCAGCGGAAATCATTGAGATCCATGAAAAAATGAAGCAATTTGGAGGGGTCAATTCATGAAAGACGGAATCAAAATTGTCACAATAGGCGGTGGATCGAGCTATACGCCTGAGCTGGTGGAAGGTTTTATCAAACGGTATCATGAATTGCCTATCAAGGAATTATGGCTTGTGGATATTGAAGCAGGGCAGGAAAAGCTGAACATCGTAGGTGCTCTTGCAAAACGTATGGTCGAAAAAGCCGGTTTGCCGATTGACGTGCACCTCACCCTTGACCGCCGGGCAGCCCTGAAAGATGCTGACTTTGTCACAACACAATTTCGTGTAGGACTGCTTGAAGCTAGAGCGAAAGATGAAAGAATCCCGCTTAAATATGGCGTCATTGGACAGGAAACGAACGGGCCAGGCGGTTTATTGAAAGGTCTTCGCACCATTCCAGTCATTCTAGAGATCGTGAAAGATATGGAAGAGCTTTGTCCAGATGCTTGGCTTGTGAACTTTACAAATCCAGCAGGTATGGTCACAGAAGCTGTTTTACGCTACACGAATTTGAAAAAAGTGGTCGGTCTCTGTAATGTGCCGATTGGAATCAAAATGGGGATTGCAAAAGCACTTGATGTCGATGTTGAACGCATCGAGGTGCAGTTCGCAGGTCTCAATCATATGGTCTATGGATTAGATGTGTATTTAGATGGGGTCAGCATTATGGATCAGGTGCTCGATGAATTAGGAAATCCAAATAGCCAGTGGTCGATGAGGAACATTGAAGCGAAAAACTGGGAGCCTTCTTTTGTCAAAGGTTTAGGGGTCATTCCATGTCCGTATCATCGTTATTACTATAAAACGAAAGATATGCTGGAAGAAGAGCAAAAAGCGGCACAAGAAAAAGGAACAAGAGCAGAGGTTGTGCAGCAAGTCGAGCAGGAATTGTTTGAGTTATACAAAGACCCTGATTTATCAATTAAACCGCCGCAGCTAGAAAAAAGAGGCGGGGCATATTACAGCGATGCGGCATGTAATTTAATCAGCTCGATTTATAATGATAAGCATGACATACAACCAGTGAATACAGTAAACAGAGGAGCAATTGCCAGTATTCCGGCTGAATCAGCGGTTGAAGTGAACTGTATCATTACAAAGGACGGACCAAAACCAATAGCGACAGGTGATCTCCCTGTGGCTGTAAGAGGACTTGTTCAACAAATCAAATCATTCGAGCGTGTGGCAGCTGAAGCGGCTGTGACGGGTGATTATGAGACGGCGCTAGTCGCCATGACGATCAATCCACTCGTTCCTTCTGACGAAATCGCAAAGCAAATTTTAGATGAAATGCTAGAAGCGCACCGTGAATATTTACCGCAATTCTTCAAATCAGTGAATGCATAAAACGAAATGGCCCCTTTATGGGGTCGTTTTTGATGATTTGACCATATGGAAACATGAGAAAGAAGTGTATGATAGGAAGGGTTCTACAGAAAACAGCACGTACTGCTGAAAAGAAAGAGGTGGAAGAAGAATATGATGGCAATCGGCTTCATGCTTTACGGGTTTGTCGTCCACCCGATGATGAGCTTTGGCACGGTGGCGCTGTTTTTGTATGGAGTGATCGCTTCGATTATCGGTCTCATTCGGTATCAATCATATGTATGGATGTATGTACTGCGTTTGTTGGTTTGTCTGACAATCCCTGTGACCAACTTGTTGATGTATTTTGCGACAATTGGAGGAGACGCGAGAGAGTTTGATTTTCAGCCAATGCCGCTTGCTTACAATCTTGTCTTTATCCTTGAAATCATCATCATCTTTTTGCCGGAAATCTTTTTGTTGATTGAAAGAAAGCGGGAGATCAAAGGGGTAAAGTGGATGTATGCTGGGATGATTGTCTGTGTATCAATTTTGTTTTGGTGCACGATTTAATTCGATCGAGCGTGAAGTTGAGTCTTATTTTGTCTTTTGACTATGTCGTCTCTTTCGTCGATACTTCACAAAAGTAACAGAAAGGGCAATGGTAGAAATCCCGAGAAACTTAAATGTAAATCGAGTGAGAAACGGCGAATCCTCGAATCCTGTAGCCACTATGCATGACCCAATGAAAATCCCAAATATAGCTAGTAGATAAGTCAAAAACATACCATCACTCCTTTTTGGGAATAAGTGTATAATGACCATTATAAGCGATAAGGAAGGTAAACATAAACAAAAAAAGAACCCTTCGTGAAATGAAAGGTTCTTTCGCTTGCTTATGCTTGCTTGACGACCGAGTCGACTTCTACGGTCCAGCCGAAGATGTCTGGCTGCGTGCCTTTTTGGATGCCAGTAATCGCATTGTACAACTTCTTCGATACTTCACCCGTTTGACCATTTTGAATGACGTATGACTGATCATGATAAATTAATTCACCGACAGGAGAAATCACAGCCGCCGTTCCTGTTCCAAAGATTTCTTCAAGCTCACCTGATTGATGGGCTTCAATGATCTCATCAATTGAAATTTTTCGTTCTGTCACTGGGATCTCCCAATGCTTTAGAAGTTCAAGCACAGAGTTACGTGTGATGCCTTCCAAAATGCTGCCATTCAATTCAGGCGTCACGATTTCTCCATTGATTTTAAAGAAGATATTCATACTCCCGACTTCTTCAATGTACTTTTTCTCGATGCCATCAAGCCAAAGAACTTGTGAAAATCCTTTCGTTTCAGCAACTTGCTGTGCCTTCAGGCTGGATGCATAGTTTCCAGCTGTTTTGGCATTTCCTGTTCCGCCCTTAACGGCACGAACAAACTCGTTTTCAACCGCAATTTTGACCGGATGGATGCCTTCTTTATAGTAAGAGCCTACTGGAGATAAGATAATGATCAGTTTATATGTGCTTGATGGTGCAACACCTAAATAGGGCTCAGTGGAAATAATGAATGGACGAATATACAAAGAAGTGCCCTCTGCATCAGGTACCCAATCCTTGTCAATGCGAATGAGTTCATTTAAGCCCTCTAAAACCGTTTCTGTATCAATTTGCGGGATACACAGGCGGTCATTCGATCTGTTTAAGCGTTCCATATTTTTTTCTGGACGGAATAAGAGAATCTTTTGATCCTCAGAAACATAAGCCTTTAAGCCTTCAAAAACCGATTGGCCATAATGGTAGACCATAGAAGCTGGGTCCATGGGAATCGCCTGATAAGGAATAATTCTTGGATCATACCAGCCTTTATCAATTGAATAATCCATCACAAACATGTGGTCTGTGAAGATTTTTCCGAATTCAAGTTGATCAGATTGAGGTTTTGGTTTTTTTGTTGAACTAAGTTCAATGCGGATGGGTTGTTTTGGCATCGTAAATCTCCTTGCTGTTTGATTATTTGAAAATTCTAATAATATGAAATAATTATGATTCTATTCTATACCTTCACAAAATATTAGCAATAGGTTTTCTGGAATTCAAACAAGAAAAATCTGTTAAGCGCTTTCCTCCTCTCTGCCGTCTGTCTTACGGGTGTCACCTCTTTTCAAAAAAAGAAATAAAAGCCAATTTCGTTATTAACTGATTAATCTGACAATTTTAAAGCGTGTGGTTTTTCTGTAAGATATTCTTTCAACCATACACCTTTTGACTAGTACATTGCAAGGGGCAGCGCCATATTTTAACCCTCTTTTTTTTTAGCCGATAAAGTAAGAAGAGAATGGAAGGGAGCAAACAACGAGATGAAACGAATCATACCAGGTATCCTACTGATTGTATTCATGATCGTGATCAGCTTTGGTTGTCAAGCAATGACAGAGAAGGCTGGTGCGAAGCAAGGAACAACGTATTACGTGGCAGTAAACGGAAACGACAAAAATTCGGGAACGAAGTCAAAACCTTTCCGTACGCTGAAAAAAGCGGCAAGTATGGCTAAAGCAGGGGTAACGATTTACATAAGAGGCGGTACATACAAAGAGAAATTGATTGTCCGCCATTCAGGAACAAAGAAAGCACCTGTTGTCTTTCAAGCCTATGGAACAGAAAAGCCTGTTATTAGCGGGCGGTCTTTCAAAGGAAATCAAGCTGACGGGGGTCTTGTCAACATTGATCAAAAAAGCTACATCACCCTCAAAGGCGTAACGGTCGGACATATCAAAACGAATAAAGAAGATGTGACACCGGTCGGTATGTTGATCACAGGCAGCGGCAAAGGAGTCAAGCTGCTCAACAACCGTGTGTACGACATTCAGACAACACACAAAAATGGGAATGCACATGGTATTGCTGTCTATGGAACAAAAGCACCTGCGGCGATTGAAGACATTGAAATCAAAGGAAATATCGTTGAAAAATTGAAGCTGGGTTTTAGTGAAGCGCTTGTGCTAAATGGGAACGTCAAAACATTCCGCGTGACACATAATACGGTTAGGCATACTGACAATATCGGTATTGATTTGATTGGTTTTGAGAATGTCGCACCTTCTAAAAAGTATGATCAAGTTAGAAACGGTGTCGTATCTAGAAACAAAGTCTATGACATAACGAGTGTTGGGAACCCAGCCTATGGCAAGGACATCTCCGCTGGGGGAATTTATGTTGATGGCGGAAAAGATATCGTGATCGACCATAACATCACCCATCACAATGACCTTGGAATTGAAGTCACAAGTGAGCATAAAGGGAAAACGGCCGATCGCATTCGCATTGAGCACAATCAAGTGTATTTGAACCGTTATACAGGCATCTCAATTGGCGGTTATGACAAGAAGCGGGGCGGAACCACAAACACGACGATCTCCCATAACATTCTGTACAAAAATGACACAGCCGGTTTAGAAGGCGGTCAATTGCTGATGCAATATCGATCCGTGAACAATCGAATCACGAATAATATCATGACAGCTAGTGCTTCGCATTACTTAGTCGTGAACCTTTATAAAGTGAACCAGAAGAATACATTCCAGAAGAACGTGTATGATGACCGTAAAGGTGCGAAAGCATCACAGTGGGTATGGCGAGGAAAATGGATGGAAGGCTACAAAACGTATCGCTCCAAAAGCGGTCAAGATAAAGGATCAGCACACCTCAATCCACAATATGTGAATGAGAAAAAATATGATTTCCGTCTTAAGGCATCATCACCTGCTACAAAAATATTCCGAAAAATGGAAATAAAACCCCAAAATCATTAAGATTTTGGGGTTTTATTGCATTCGGATTGTAAGGGCAGGAGCATTGAAAATATACTTCCTTCCCCTTTGACACTTTGGACAGTCAGATCACCACCATGTAATGAGAGGATGGATTTGGAAATAGATAAACCTAATCCTGCCCCACCAAACCTTCTAGAACGGGAGTTTTCTTCTCGGTAAAAGCGATTAAAAACAAAAGGGATTTTTTCTTTATCAATACCACTTCCGTTATCTTGAACAGATAACACAATATGTGTTTCATTTTGGTATAACTTCATTTGAATGATTCTGTTGGTATGATTGGTATGCTGAACGGCATTCATAAACAAATTGAGAATGACTTGTTTGATCTTATCAATATCCACGCAGGTGAATACGCCACTCTCAACATGATACATCACATGTCCGCCCCCTGCCAAAAGGTCAAGCTGATGTTTCATCTCTTGTAATAATTGATCTAAATAGACAGGTTCTTTTTGGAGAGTAGGCGCTTTATCTAGTTTAGCAAGTGTTAATAAATCTTCCACAAGACGCTGAATACGGGTTAATTCAGTATGCATATTTCTTAAAGACAAGTCCAATTGTTTTGGTGTGGTGGCAGCTCCCCGTAATAGCACTTCTAAAAACCCCCGAATGGATGTTAGTGGTGTTCTGAGTTCATGAGAAGCATCAGAAATGAAATGTCTCATTCGTTCTTTTGCTCTCCGTTCCGCGTCAAATGCTTCTTCAATTCGTTTCAGCATAGCATTTAATGAAACGGAAAGAACATGAATCTCATATTGCCTAGGAAATGAAGGGAGTTGCTGGTGTAAATTATTGGCATCAATTTGTTTCATCAAGCGAATGACTGAAAATAAGGGTTTCAGTGCGATAGACAATACAAAATAAAGGATAGTAAATCCGATGAACAAAGCCATAAATGATATGAGGGCATAGTTTTTCATCTGCTTATAAAGAATATCTGTGAGACCCACTGTAAAGGAGCTCATTTGAATTGCACCGACTACTTTTCCATCTATACGGATGGGTTCAACAACGACAAGAATTTCTTGTCCTGAATGTTCATTTAACAGTTTAAAATTAAGTCTTTTTTTCGGTTGAAGAAAGTGACGGTATGTTTCCTTTTTTAATGTTGGGACAGACCCTGCATGAGGATCTTTGGACAAAACGGTTACTTTTTCATCAGTAGAGACAAAGGCGACACTCACTCCTGGAAAGAAAACATTTGGGATGTTTGATTTTTCTAATGCAGAGGGTTCGCTATGTTCAAGCCAAGTTTCCCCAGGGACGGACAAAATATGACTTTGTAGGCTGAGAGCTTTGTTTTCATATAAAAACTGCTTCATAAAGATAAACTGAAAATAACCAATGGCAACAAGTAGGAAGAAAAGAATGAGAAAAGAACCTAACAATAGCTGAATACGTAATGACCGAATTCGCATGCTCATTGAATATCCAATCTATAGCCTGTACTCCTAAGCGTACGTATCATTTTGTGTTCCTTGTCACCAATTTTATCTCGTAAAGCACGGATATAAACTTCGACAATATTGTCCTCCCCATTAAAATCATAGCCCCAAACCTTTTCTAAAATGGTTGATTTGCTCAATACAATACCATGATTGACAATGAATAACTTTAACAGCTCATACTCCGTGGCAGAGAGCTTTAATACCTTTTGGTTGAAGCGAATTTCCTTTCTTCTGTCATCAACTTGAAAAGGGCCAATAGATAAATCACTTAATAAGTAAGGAAATTGATTGCGCAGTCTCGCTTGAATTCTTGCAAGAAGCTCATCAAAGCTAAATGGCTTCATCATATAATCATCTGCTCCGCCACACAAACCTTTGATTCGGTATTCGACTTCATCTTTTGCAGTAAGCATAATAATTGAGATTTGACAAACCTTCTTCATCAATTTACATACTTCATAGCCATCCATACCTGGCATCATCACATCCAAAATGCATATGTGTGGTTGATACGTTTTGACTATGTTTAAAGCGGATAGACCATCAGTGGCAGTTTTAACTTGAAAACCTTCGTTTTCGAGCCCCAATGTTAAAAAGTCGACAATGGCTGGTTCGTCATCGACTACAAGTAATTTAATATGCTGATACTTCATGATCATGACTCCTTCCAAAAAGCTCATACCGTTATTATTTTGTGTTTAGCTGAAAGTATCCTGAAAAACAGCTGAAAATGAGTTGAATGAAAGATATGCTATTTTTTCCATGCTTCAAATGAGCAAAAATATCCCTTTATATCAAAGAATGTCACAACCAAAATAAGATATTTATCAGTTTTCAGCTTATTTTCAGGTGGCCTTAAAGTCCTTTTCAGGTTGAGGGTGTAGAATCGCTAGTGTTGGGAGAAGCTCAACAGTAAATTTGAGGAGGCATTTCATTATGAAAGGACCATTTAAAGTATTATCAGGAGCTGCTTTAGGAACAATTATTTCAATTAGCTCATTAACATCGGCACATGCTGCTGTATTGCATAAGGAGGGTGACGTTGTCCAACAAACGACCAAGCAAGAACAAACGGCTGTAACAGAAGCCACTGCGAAAAAAGTGGCTTTGAAAAATTGTTCAGGTGTCATTCAATCGACTACTGTAAAAACTGAAAAGTCAGTAACAGTCTATGTGGTTAAAGTTCTTGGAGAAGATGGTAAACAGCATACGCTGAAAGTCAATTGTCATACAGGAAAAATCATCAAGCACGAAACAGCAAAAAAAGAAAAAGCAATTAACAAGCAAACCGCTCAAAAGATTGCTTTGAAAAATTGCTCAGGTGTCATTCAGTCATTAGAAATGCAAAAAGAGGATCAGACCTATGTTTACGTCATTAAGCTACTAGGTGACGATGGTAAACAACATGTTGAAAAAATCAACTGTCAAAATGGAAAGGTAATCTCACACCAAACTGGCAGTCAAACGATCAGTATTTCGAAATCAAAAGCAGAAACGATTGCACTTTCTAAAACAAAAGGTGCTATTCAATCGGTACAATTAAAAAAGGATACAGATGAATATGTTTATGTGATAAAAGTATTGGGTGAGGATGGAAAAGCTTACACGTATCATATCAATTGTGAAAAGGGTCAAGTAATGAAACAAAAAGTGTCTGCAAAAGCAGAGGGAATTACAAAACAACATGCTAAAGAGATTGCCTTAAAAAATTGCACAGGCGTAGTCAAAGATATGCAATTAAAGAAAGAAGGCAATGTGCCAGTTTATGTCATAAAAGTAACTGATCAAGCTCAACAAGAGAAAACAGTAAAAATCAATGCAAATACAGGGAAAGTCTGTTCATAATCTAATATTTCGGCACATTTCATTTCTTGTTCATGACAATTCCAAAACTACCTAAAAACACGCAAATCTTGCTCCTGATAGTCATTGACTATCAGGTTTTTTTATCATTCGATTTCTTTTTGATCACGATATCAAATTTAAAATATTCAAAAAATGATTGACAATGATGGAACATCACATTAAAGTTAAGAAGACATTTCAACTAAAACAAACTTCATAACACATCTCTTATCAAGAGAGGCAGAGGGACTGGCCCTATGACGCCCGGCAACCGTTTCTATTATTCAAGAAATTGGTGCTAATTCCTGCAAAGCTGTTACAGCTTTGACAGATAAGAGAGGAAGACTTCCCGATACATGTTTCATGCAACGGTGATCAAGCCTCTCTTTACAAGAGAGGCTTTTTTGTTTCTTTTGAAGAAACAAATGATTGGTTGACAGGCATTTTCCCACTTTTTACCCTAGTTTTCTGATGTGAAAACTAAAATAATTGAAGGAGGAACAACAATGAAACGTAAATATTGGACATCATCCCTTGTATTATTGACGATCCTGACAGTTCTATTATCTGGCTGCGGTACGGGATCGAGCGCAGGCTCAAAAGCCAATGCAAACGAAAAGGTATCCTTTGACAATGTACCGAAGCGCTTTGCAAAGGGGCAGGGAGCAAAAATTAAAGTCATCCGTAAAATTGGCGGGGACGATCATACGGCTCAATTTTTAGCAGGGACAAAGGCAGAAGGTGAAGCGCTGGGCTTTACAGTGGACGTCTACACGGCAAATGGTGATACAGCAAAGTTCCATGATGCCATTTCTCAGGCACTAGAAGAAAACTATGATGGCTTTATCATCTCGCATGGGGATGATGAGGCGACAGTCGCTGATGTGAAAAAGATCACAGCGAAAGGCATCCCAGTTGTGGCGTTTGATTCGAACCCGAAGCTAAAGGACATCAAAGGAGTCACCGTGACATCTCAAGATGATGAACAATTAGCGAAAAAATCATTAGACGCGCTCGTGGCTGATTTTAAAGGAAAAGCAAACATTGCGTACCTTTGGGTAGACGGGTTCCCGCCGATGGTGAGACGAAACAAGGTGTACCAAGAAACGCTCAAACAACATACAGGGATCAAGGAGCTTGACCGATTTGGCGTTGCTTCCTCTGATACGTCTGTTCAAACACAAAATGCAGTAGCGGCGATGCTGAATAAGTATCCAAAGGGCAAGCTTGATGCGATTTTTGCCACATGGGATGCATTTGCCATCGGTGCGGCAAGAGCTTTAAAGGAAGCAGGAAGAACAGAAGTGAAAATTTACGGTATTGATGTGTCTAATGCCGATCTGCAAGAAATGACTTCGGAAAACAGTCCGTGGAAGTACACAGCAGCGGTCGATCCGAAGCTCATCGGGGCAGTCGACGTGAGGATTCTTGCGAAGAAAATAGCTGGCGAGAAAACGCCATCTTCCTATGACCTTGAGGCCTCCCTCATTTCACAAAAGCAACTTCAACAAGCAGGAAAGGCCATCAATATGGTCAATCTTGCAGAGGAAGTAAAAGGGTTCGGTTCATCGACTGCCTTTGAAGAAGATTGGATGAAGACCTTGAAGAAGCATTATGCAAAATAACCCGCGTGCACTCTCTTTCAATAGAGGGTGTTTCGTTTTTCAAATGACGATCAGTAGAGAAGGAGGACACCTATGACATCGCCACTTGTTTGTATGAAGAACATTTCGATTGAATTTCCAGGGGTCAAAGCGCTGGATCAAGTGAATTTCACATTAAAAAGAGGAACGGTCCATGCCCTTATTGGGGCGAACGGTGCTGGGAAGTCCACGTTAATGAAGGTTCTCTCTGGTGCTCATTCGCATTTTGAAGGAACCATCCACATCAATGGCGAGGCGGCAGCGATTCAAACACCGAAGGATGCGGCCTCATATGGTGTGCAGACAGTCCATCAAGAAGTGGATACAGCCCTCGTTCCCTATTTAAGTGTTGGTGAAAATATGATGATACATGAGATTGAGAAAAAACCATTTGTCCGCTGGAAAGAGCTTCACCGCAAGGCAGCTCAACTATTAAAAGAGATGGACATTGACATCTCCACGAAGCGTCTTGTGAGTGACTTGACACTGGCAGAAAAACAGATGGTGCTCATTGCCAAAGCTGTTTCTATCAAATGCAGCATTTTAATTTTAGATGAACCAACGGCTCCACTCAGTCATGCGGAAACAAGCAAATTATTCTCAATGATTCAGCAATTGAAACAGAAAGGCACGGGCATCATTTTTATCTCGCACCGCATGCCAGAAATTTTCAACATCTGCGATGAATTGACTGTGATGAGGAATGGAACCGATGTGGCGGTACACCTTGTCAAAGAGACCGATCCAAAGCAGGTCATTGAAGAAATGTTAGGTGCGCCATTAGAGGAGCAATTCCCGCCCCGTACACCTTTGAAGGATGCACCGATTGTGCTTGACGTGAAAGAGTTGCATGACCAGCATAAATTGAACAACATTCACCTCCATGTGAAAAAAGGGGAAATCCTCGGAATCGCAGGACTAGTCGGCGCTGGTAAAACGGAACTGTGCAAAGCCCTGTTCGGTGCTTCAGAAAAAAAGACAGGCACTGTGGCACTTCATGGTCAAACCATTCACATCCAATCGCCTCATCAGGCCGTGAGAGCTGGAATTGCCCTTGTGCCGGAAGAGCGGAGAAAAGAAGGGATTCTCACAGAAGAGACCGTGGGATGGAACTTAACAGCTGCAAGCCTCCGTTCGTTTGCAAGGATGTTCAGCTTCTTACATCGTTCTAAGGAAAGGCAGGCAGCAAGTGAAATCGTCAAACGGCTAGGTGTCAAAACACCTTCTCTGGAAGCGAAGGTGAAGCATCTATCTGGCGGCAATCAGCAAAAGATTGCAATTGGAAAATGGCTACTGGCTGAGGCGGATGTGTACCTCTTTGATGAACCAACCAAAGGCGTAGACGTTGGAGCGAAAAAAGACATTTTCACTCTTATTGCAGAGCTTGCTGCCCGTGGAAAATCCGTTATTTATGCCTCAAGTGAACTGTCGGAAATCGCAGGGATCGCAGATCGAGTATACGTCCTATACGATGGCAGCATTGCCCGGGAAATGACTGCACCAACGACAGAAGAAGAGCTTTTATATCATTCAACAGGAGGACAATCATGAGTGAACGACAAATTTCAGCCCCTGTTCAGCAAATCAAAAAACAGCGGCCAACATTTCACCTGTTTGATTTCTTTTATCAATATGGCACCATTTTAACAATCGTCGTATTGATTGTTGTATTTGCGACAGCGAATCCAGCATTTTTACAGTCAGGTAATATCATCAATATTTTACGATCCATTTCCATTGTGACCATCATTGCGGTGGGATTAACCATCTCATTAGCAGTGAATGGCTTTGATTTATCCGTAGGATCGGTTGCAACGTTATCGAATGCGATTGTGATTTCTATGTTTGTATGGTTCTCGCAAAACCCACTGATTGCGATCCTTTCTGCGCTAGCGGCTTCCCTTATTGTCGGCTTGCTGAATGCCTGGATGATTGTCAAAATGAAGATCCCAGATATGCTCATGACATTAGCCATGATGTTTATCATTCAAGGGCTGGCACAAACCTATACGAAAGGGGCAACCATTTCTGAAAATATGGTGATGCCGGATGGCACGTTCTCAACTGGTACCATCCCTGCCTTTTTCAGCAAAATCGGGCAGGTGCCCTATATCATTATGATTATGGCGGCCATCGTGTTGTTTGCGCATGTTTTCATGACCTACACAAAGCACGGGCGATTGATGTATATCATCGGTGGAAATAAAGAGGCGGCCCGATTATCTGGCATACATGTGAACAAATACAAAATCGCAGCATACCTTCTGTCTGCTTTATTTGCTGCAATCGGTGGTATCGTGCTCGCTTCAAGGGTCATGACAGCAGAAATTAATGCTGGTACGCCTTATTTAATGGATGGCGTTGCTGCTGCATTTATCGGTTTTTCGGTCATGGGAGCAGGTAAACCAAACGCATTTGGTACATTTATTGGTGCGGTGCTCATCGGTATTTTGCAAAATGGTCTTGTGATGATGTCTGTCCCTTATTACGCGATGGATATTGTAAAAGGATCTGTGCTGGCACTTGCATTAGCACTGACTTATTACAAACAGCGGGGCTAAGATGTATTTTTTTAAAACCATTCGAGTCCTTTCTCCGTCTAGTAAACGGAAAGCGGTGTAACAGCTGTTTGCCAAAAGGAGATGACAAAGAGAAATGAATATGTCAGCAACTCATGTAGAAGATTTGAAAAGTGTCATGGAAGACTGGAAAAATGAATTATTAGTATATAAATTTGCATTAGATGAAATGGATACAAAGTTTTCGATCATTAGTCAGGAATATAATTTAATCCATGGACACAATCCAATAGAGCATACAAAATCACGCATCAAATCCTTTGAAAGCATCGTGAACAAACTAGCAAGGAAAGGGTGCGACATCACCACACAATGTGCCAAGGAGCATATTCATGATATCGCTGGTGTCCGCATCATCTGCTCTTTTATTCAAGATATCTATAACATTATTGATGTGCTGAGGCAAAGAGAGGATTTAAAGATTCTTGAGGTAAAGGATTACATTCAAGATCCAAAACCAAATGGTTATAGAAGTCTGCATTTAATTGTTGAAATTCCTGTCTACTTAACGAATCGTGTGGAGCATGTGAAGGTTGAGATTCAGGTGCGGACCATTGCGATGGATTTTTGGGCGAGTCTTGAACATAAAATCTATTATAAACTGCAAAATGATGTCCCTCATCAGCTCACCGATGAGCTAAAGGAAGCGGCAGATATCGCCCATTACTTAGATGAAAAAATGCAAAATATCAAACGAGAAATTGATTAGCAGATAAAAAAGAGTAGCTGGTTATGATCACAGCTACTCTTTTCAGTCGTATTAAGGGTTGGTTCCGCGATCTCTCTTTTGAATGATCGTACCCTCATCTTGTGATTGGGCAGATTGGCTGCCTTTTTGGGTAGAAGTACCAATGAAAACACCTGTGATCAAGAGTGCAAAAATTGAACTTAAAATAAGCCATTTCTTCATCATACATCACTCCATCTTCTTAACAAGTTTTGATTGATAACGCCTTGTTCCAAAAATAAGTTGATTCTTGATGAAGACCATTTTCAGTTAAGTATGCCGCTACATCTTGACAGATGGCCTCAAGATCAACAAGGAAATTCATGGATTCTAATTGATCACAATAAGAAATGATCTGCTCAATCATGTTGTCTGGCTGGAGCATGAGTGTTTCTAAAATTGATAATTTAAGTGAAATGTTTCGTTGTTTTAAATTTTCTGCTTTTTGAAGTGAAAGCTGTACATAATAGTGGAACAAACCAGGCTTTTTCAGCTTAAATAGTGCTTTCGTGTAGGCATACATGGCCAGTAAATAGCCGCCTGGAGAAGAAGTTTCGAATGTCTCAATCAATAAAGCTTTTTCTAGGAGCGGTACAGCTTCACTGTATTCATTTCTTAAGCTTTTTATAAAGGCTGCATTGCAATACGCGTGACCAAGTAAATCTGGGTCCTTCATCTGTTCTAGTGAATGAATCACTTGTTCAAATAAAGTTTCTGCCTCATCATATTTCGATTGATCAGCATAATTCAAAGCGAGCATCATTTGACAGCTGATTGATTTTTTCACATAACATGGATCTGCGTCATAAATAGATGAAGCCATTTTCAAGTGGTGGATGGAGAGAAGTGTGGACCTAATATTATAGTATAGGCACCCTGTTTTATAATGGAATTCTGCTTTTTCAATGTCATCATGTACGAGATCTAATTTATCCTCGGCCAATTTCAAATGGTGTAATGCTGTATCCTGATTCCCTCTGCGCATTTCATACATTCCTTTAAAGAAATAAAAATAGTAGCTGAGCATATCATCTGTCCGGATTGCATGTTCATCAACAAAAAGACTATGATCTAACGAAGCTGTATCTTCGATTAAATCCTTGAAACGGTATTCTAGAAGTTGATAGTAAAGTAAAACGTCCTGATTCTCTTCCATTTGATCAAACGCTTGAAGAATGTCTTCTTTTAGTTGAATGGCTTCTTGTATCTCTCTTTTTTTCATCATGACATACCAGTCATTTAGCATGTTTGCTACATCGACGGACGATAAAACACCTGTTTCTGCCAATTGGCATCCTCCTTTCTTCACCTATTCATGTATTCCGATTCCCGTTCATTTGAATGTATCTTCTTATATTTTAAGCGGTCTCTCGCAATTTGTAAAACATGTTTTTTGATGTAAATTCAACCATTGGTGAAAAATAAAGGGAATAACCGCTCGTTTGTATACGCTTGCATTTTTTTAGGTAAAAAGAGGATGTTGGAGAAAATATATCACGATATTAATAGAGGGAGGAAGGCGGTGGAAGAGTATTTTTTCATAGATTAGAAAGAAACGTCGGTTCTAAAGGGTAATCCTTATTTTTTTTTGTGAGATTTTATAACATAAATATTGTGAATCACTCTGCTTTCGGAATAAAATGAGTTATTCGCAAAAAAGTAAAATTTAAAGAGACTATCGATCTAGAATTGTATAGATCTTTGGTATTGATAAAAAATATCACACATCGTAGCTTTAGCGTGTTATAGTAAGATTGTTGTTGCGAATATTTAGACAAAACTGACAATAGGGGGTCGTGTTTTATGAAGAAATCGATGCTACTGATCATGGGATTAATTGTTGTGCTCGTCATGGCAGCCTGTGGATCAAAATCGGACAGCGGTTCAGGAGAAAGCAAAGGTACATATAAAATTGGGATAGATACAACATATCCGCCATTTGAATTTGAAAAGGGCGGTAAATATGAAGGAATAGACGTAGATTTAATTAACGCAATTGCGAAAGACCAAGGCTTTAAAGTGAAGCTTGAAGCAATGGACTTCTCAGGGATTATCCCAGCAATGCAAGCTGGTCAGCTTGATGTTGGAATGGGCGGAATGAGTATTACAGATGAGCGTAAAAAGAAAGTAGATTTCTCAGATCCATACTTTGACGCTGGACTGACAGTTGTTGTGAAGAAAGACAGCAGCATCAAATCGATTGATGATTTAAAAGGGAAAAAGCTAGCGGTTAAAAATGGGACAACAGGAGCGAAATTTGCATCTGATAACGCTGATAAATATGGGTATGAAGTTGTTCAATTTAATGATAGTCCATCTATGTTCCAAGAAGTATCTAATGGAAATGCAGACGCATTGATTGAAGATTATCCTGTCATTACGTATGCAATTGCTCAACAAGATTTAAAATTGAAAACAGTTGGAGACCGCTTGAATGGAGACCAATATGGTATCTCTGTGATGAAGGGGAAAAACCAAGACCTATTGAAGAAAATCAATAAAGGCCTAGAGAACCTAAAGAAAAACGGTGAATATGACAAAATTATTGAAAAATATTTGAAGTCATAACAAAAGCGAGGCGCGCTACGAGCGCGCTTTCTTTATGTGTAAACCGTATGTGAATTAGGGAGGGAGAAACATGGACACGATTGTTAATGCATTTCCGTATTTAATGGATGGTTTGCAAACCACTTTATATATCTTTGTTGTTGCCATCATTTTAGGGTTTATTATCGGTTTAATTGTGGCATTATTCCGCTTGTCACCATTTAAAATCTTGAATTTCATTGCACTTGTTTTTGTGAATGCGATTCGAGGTACGCCATTTATCGTACAGCTATTTTTCATTTATTTTGGTTTAAATACACTTGAATTTATCTCGCTTGATCGAGTGCCGGCAGGGATTATTACAGTAGCGATTAATGCGGGGGCTTATTTCTCAGAAATTATTCGTGCAGGAATTCAGTCCATTGACAAAGGACAAACAGAAGCCGCACGCTCTTTAGGATTTACAGGTGGGCAAAACATGCGCTTTATCGTCCTTCCACAGGCATTTCGTCGCATGCTTCCAGCCATTACCAACCAAGCCATCATCAGCTTGAAGGACACGTCACTCTTATCCATTATCGGGATTGCCGATATCATGCAGAGGGGACAAGTTCAAGCATCGGCTACATTTGATCCTTTGAATGTCTGGCTCATTGTCGGTGTCATTTATTTCGTGATCATTTATTTACTTTCTCTACTGGCTAGTTACGCAGAAAGGAGATTTGATGTGAAATGAGTATGATTACGGTGAAAAATTTAAAGAAATCCTTTGGTGAAAACGAAGTCTTAAAGGATATTAATGCAGTCATCGAGGAAAAGGAAGTCGTGTGTGTTATTGGTCCTTCTGGGTCAGGAAAAAGCACGTTTTTAAGATGTCTCAATAAATTAGAGGATATTACGGCTGGAGAGGTCGTTGTCAATGGACATACGATTACAGACCCAAAGGTCAACATCAATAAAGTACGACAAGAAGTGGGCATGGTGTTTCAGCACTTTAATTTATTTCCTCATAAAACCGTTTTAGAAAATATCACGATCGCACCAATTAAAGTAAAAGGTGTCGAAAAGAAGGCGGCAGTCGAAAAAGCTATAGACTTGCTTGAAAAAGTCGGCTTAAAAGACAAAGCCAAAAGCTACCCTAACCAATTATCCGGTGGCCAAAAGCAGCGTGTCGCCATTGCAAGAGCCTTGGCGATGGACCCGAAAGTGCTATTATTCGATGAGCCGACATCTGCGCTTGACCCTGAGGTCGTTGGGGATGTATTAGCTGTCATGAAACAACTAGCAGTCGAAGGGATGACGATGATTGTCGTCACACATGAAATGGGCTTTGCTAGAGAGGTTGGAGACCGCGTGATCTTTATGGACGGTGGATATATCGTCGAAGAAGACAAACCAGAAGCACTCTTTGGAAACCCGCAGCACGAGCGTACAAAATTATTTCTTAGTAAGGTGTTATAAAAAAAGAGTAAGAGCAGGGATACATGCTCTTACTCTTTTTCTTTTGTTGAAAAATGAAGTGACTAGAATGAACAAATTCACTCAATAAATGAAGAAGTACAATGGTGGCAAGGAAGACGGCACCGATAAACAGGTAATGCCCGTCTTAAGCATGTTCACAAATGTGAAAAGCCCCTAATATGACATGCATTTCCTAGGAAATATTAGCGCTGAAAGAATTCAATCCATTCTTGGTCAGGTCCTCTGAAAAAGAAGTAGCAATATCCATTTGGCAATGTTGTGATTTCTTCATCAATTAATTCAATTTGCAGCTTTTGAATACGATTGAATTCAGCGTGAATATTGTCTGTTGTGAAGGCGAGATGATGAACCTTTCCTTCAGATGGCAGATCACTGCTGTAGCCCTGAATGAGCTCAACTTCTGTCTCTGCTTCGTCTTTGAATCCAAGAAATGCAAGCTCAATGACTCCGTTTGTATGTGTGATTCGATCCTTTAATTTCATGCCCACAACCTTTTCATAAAAATCAATGGACTGATCAATATCTGTAACCATAATACCTGTATGATCTAAGCGTAATGTTGTCAAAAGAAGAGCCTCCTCTATGTCATGTTGATATTTTTCTCCTCATCTTATCATAATAGAAGTAACGTATACATTCATATGGTAGGATAGAGAGAGTCAATTTAGGATAAGGATGACAAAAATGAAAAAAATCTCATTAAAACAAACATTTGCAGAACAAGTGAAAAAGGGATATCCGCTTATTTCAAAAGATGCTGTATCGCGTGTGAACGGTGTACAGGAAGGCGAGCTCATTGAATGGGTGGATGAAAGAGGCTCTTTTTTAGGAAAAGGGTATTATGGTGTGCAAAATAAAGGGATTGGCTGGGTGCTTTCCTTTGATGCGAACGAAACAATAGATCAAGCCTTTTTTGTCTCTAAGCTGGAGCAGGCAGCGAAAAGTAGAACGCATTTATTTCGTGATGCGCAGACAACGGCTTTTCGTGTGTTCAATGGAGAGGGAGATGGAATTGGTGGATTCACGATTGATTATTATGACGGATTCTATCTCATCCAATGGTATAGTGAAGGTGTTTATACATTTAAAGCAGAGGTATTGACTGCGCTTGAGCAGGTGTACCCTGACTATAAAGGAATTTATGAAAAGAAACGATTTGATACATCTGGACAATATATTGAGGACGACGATTTTGTGAAGGGAGAGAAAGGTGACTTTCCTCTTATCGTGAAAGAAAACGGGATGAACGTGGCAGTTTACTTAAATGATGGTGCAATGACAGGCATTTTCCTTGATCAGCGTCATGTAAGAAAAGCAATTCGAGATCGCTATGCAAAAGGAAAGACCGTTCTTAATACGTTTTCTTATACCGGCGCTTTCTCGGTGGCAGCAGTGCTTGGCGGAGCGAGCCGTACGACAAGTGTGGATGTCGCAAATCGCAGTTTAAAAAAGACAGCCGAGCAGTTTGAAGTGAATGGAATTGACGTGGAAGAGCAGGATATTAAAGTCATGGACGTATTTAAATACTTTCCGTTTGCGGCGAAAAAAGGCTGGACCTATGATCTAGTCATCTTGGATCCGCCTTCCTTTGCACGAACGAAGAAACACACATTCAGTGCGGCGAAGGATTATAAGAAACTATTAAAAGAAGCCATCCAGATCACAGCTGAAAACGGCGTCATTGTGGCATCAACCAATAGCAGTGCATTTGGGATGAAAAAGTTTAAAGGATTTATTGCACAGGCCTTTAAAGAATCAGGGAAGACGTATCGTATTCTTGAAGAATATACACTCCCTGAGGACTTCCGTACAACAAAAAATTATCCCGAGGGGAACTATTTAAAGGTTGTCTTCATCCAAGCTTAAAGAAAAAAGCCATTTTCCGATAAGGGGAAATGGCTTTTTCTATAAGGCAAACGACATGAGGATAGGCGCTGCACATAATGTAATAATGGCTGAAATAATCATGGATACACTTGAGATCGTGCCTGAGACGGAGCTCAGTTCAAAGGCCTTCGATGTTCCTGCACCGTGAGCTCCTGTACCAAGCAGGACGCCCATTGCAATGTCATTATCAATGCGGAAATAACGGATGACCAATGGGCCAATGATCGAGCCAAATAGGGCTGTTAAAATGACGAAAACAGCCGTAACGGACGGCATGCCGCCAATCATTTCAGACACGCTCATTGCAACAGGTGTTGTGACGGACCTTGGGACGAGGCTCTCAATAAGGCCCGTGTCCAAATGAAACCATTTGGCGATAAATGCTGTTGATAAAATGGCAACGACAGAACCGCAGGCCACATTCAGAATGATTTCGACTGCATGCTTCTTCAGAATGTGAAAATACTTATATAAAGGAATGGCAAATGCCACAGTCGCAGGCTGAAGCATATTTGTCAGCCATTTCCCGCCTTGATTGTAAGCGTCGTAAGGAATGTTCACGATTAACAGCAAGGCCACAAGGACGACAGGGGTCACAAGTAAAGGGGAGACGTAGACTTTCGGATGCCGTTTGTAAACCGCTTTTGAGCCGATATAGATCAGAATCGTTAAGATCAGAAATAGTCCGCCAACTAACATAGCTTTTTTCGCTCCTTTCTTTTCGCAATCATCTGCGTCATCATGCCAGTCGAGAGCATGACCACAAAGGTACTAAGTAAAACAACAAGGACAATACTTGTGCCAGACTGAGAAAGCAATGTTCCATAATCAATCACACCTACTGCTGAAGGGATAAAGAACAGCAGCAGTTCTCCAAGCAGCCATACGGCGCCAAGTTCAATCCATTTTAATTGAATGATGTTAAAATGAAGTAATAAGAAAATGACAAGAATGCCTAAGATTGTGCCCGGAATTCTTAAATGCAAAAAGGCCGCCAGCACATTCATCAATTTCGCAAAAACAAATAAAGCCATAATCTGAAGGATAGCCATCAGCGGCGTTCTGAGCAATTGCACTTTCTGTTCACTCCTTTTTCTATATAAATTGTTCACTGTTTCACAAAAACAAAACAACGTTCTAATCGGTGAGCTTACTTTAAAGTGTACAGCACGTTTCATTATAGGTAAAATACATATATTGAATAGTTATTATTCCTTTTGTCTATAGAAAGGGTGAATCATATGGACATCAGACATTTAACATATTTCTTAGAAGTGGCAAGGTTAAAGAGTTTTACGAAAGCATCACAATCCCTTTATGTGTCGCAGCCGACCATTTCCAAGATGGTCAAAAACCTAGAGGATGAACTGGGGGTGCAGTTGTTTTACCGTAATGGCAGGCAGGTTGAAATGACAGATGCTGGACAAACCATGTATACACAGGCGAGTGAAATCACACAATCATTTCAGAATTTAACAAGTGAATTAAATGATGTCATGCATGTGAAAAAAGGACATATCCGAATAGGACTGCCGCCTATGATTGGATCAAGTTTTTTCCCAAATGTCATGGGAGAATTCCGCCAGCATTATCCAGATGTCACCTTTCAATTGGTGGAGCACGGCTCCATTAAAGTAGAGGAAGGGGTCGAGGATGGGTCGTTAGATATTGGTGTGATTGTTCTGCCTGCAAATGATAAAATTTTTCATACATACACCATTATTAAAGAAAATATGAAGCTTGTGACGCATCCATCGCATCCGATGGCAGGACGTGATGAGGTGCATTTAGCCGACTTAAAGGAAGAGTCTTTTATTTTCTTTAGAGAGGATTTCGTCCTGCACAGCCGAATCTTGAATGAATGTATGAATGCGGGGTTCAGACCAAACGTCATTTATGAAACGTCACAATGGGATTTCATAAGTGAAATGGTAGCTGAGAACCTTGGGATCGGGCTTTTGCCTGAACGGATCTGCCGTGATCTAGATCCTGAAAAGGTGAGGGTTATTTCCTTAAATCCGTCTATTCCATGGCATTTGGGTGTCATTTGGCGAAAGGACCGCTACTTGTCCTTTGCAGCAAGAGAATGGTTAAAGCATACAAAATCCTATGTTTGGGATGCAGAGTAAAAGGGAGGATGATACTGATGAAATTAAGCAGCGCGTCTCATCTATTGGAGAAGGTTCGAGCGGATCATCCACTCGTCCATCATATCACCAACCAAGTCGTGACGAATTTTACAGCGAATGGACTGCTTGCTTTAGGTGCTTCTCCAGTCATGGCAAATGCAAAAGAGGAAGTGGCCGAAATGGCGCAATTAGCTGATGCACTTGTGCTGAATATCGGCACACTGACCAAGGATACGGTGGAGGCAATGAATATCGCTGGACAAGCGGCCAATGAAAAAGGTGTACCGGTCCTTTTAGATCCTGTTGGTGTGGGTGCGACTGCGTTTCGGACGAGTGCGGCGAAACAGCTGTTACAGCAAGTGAACATAACGGTTGTCAGAGGAAATGCTGCTGAAGTGGCTCATTTAATCGGAGTTGATGGCTGGCAGTCAAAAGGCGTTGATGCAAAAGAGGCAAGTGGAAATGTATCGTCTTTAGCAAAGCAAGCGGCAAAAGCACTGGAGACTGTTGTGGTGATCACAGGAAAAGTCGATGTCGTATCAGATGGAGATGAGGTTCTGTCCATTCATAATGGACATGAATGGCTGACCAAGGTGACAGGGACTGGCTGTTTACTTACATCTGTCATAGGGGCATTTTGTGCAACAGGTGAACGTCCAATTCATGCCTCAGCAGCAGCTCTGCTGTTTTATGGTGTCGCTGCTGAAAAGGCTGTTCAGGAGACAAAAGAGAAAGGGCCGGGGACCTTTCAAATGGAACTATTAAACGCATTATCAAATACAAATGGCAATGATGTGATGACGCTTGGGAAAATAGGGGGAGTTTTGCATGACGAAGGCTGATCAACAGCAAATCAAACAGCAATTATCGGTTTATTTTATTATGGGAACAGCGAATACAAGCAGACATCCGCTTGATGTCGTGAAAGAAGCCATTCAAGGCGGCATCACCATGTTTCAATTTCGTGAAAAAGGTGAAGGAGCTCTGCAAGGTGAAGAGAAGAAATATTTGGCCCAGCAAATTCAGGCACTTTGCCAAGAAGCGAATGTCCCCTTTATTGTGAATGATGATGTACAGCTTGCGATAGACCTTGATGCAGATGGAGTCCATGTTGGACAGGAGGATGCACGCGCGCAAGACGTAAGGGAAAGGATTGGGGATAAAATATTAGGCGTGTCCACGCACAACTTAGATGAAGTGCGACAAGCGGTGAAGGACGGAGCAGATTATGTCGGGATGGGCCCAGTTTATCCTACAGAAACGAAAAAGGATACACGAAGTGTTCAAGGTGTTTCTTTAATCAACGAAGTACGTCGTCATGGCCTTCATATTCCCATTGTGGGTATCGGCGGCATCACTTATGAAAATGCGGCACCAGTCATCCAAGCAGGCGCAGATGGCATCAGCATCATTAGTGCCATCAGCCAAAGCACTGATCCAAAAAAAGCAGCAGCAGAACTAAAATCACTTGTATTATCAGAGAAAGCATCTTACTAACCTGTAGAAGGCATGGATTGATTCAATCCATG
>NZ_AMSH01000003.1 GCF_000300535.1 Bacillus xiamenensis | reverse complement strand
GCACGCAGGACTGACAAAGAATGAGAGGGTTTGTCTACACGCTGAAGCCGGTATCTGTACCGGCTTTTCAATCACTTTTATGACTGGTTCACAAGAGCTGGCTTTAGTTGATCGAGTGCTTGTTTGAAGTCCCGTTTGAGGTCTGCTCCGTTTTCGACGCCTACACTTAATCGAAGCAACCCATCTGTAATGCCTCTTTTTTCTCTTTCTTCTTTTGGCATAGCGGCATGGGACATTTTGGCTGGGTAGGACAGAATGGATTCAACCGCGCCAAGGCTGACGGCGAATACAGGTAATGTGACGCCACCCACCAATTCTTTAACTGCCGCTTGGTTTTCTAATTCAAATGAAAGAACAGCTCCAGCTCCGCTTGCCTGCTTGCGCTGAATGTCCGCCCCTGGATGATCATCTAAGCCCGGGTAGTATACTTTTTTCACCGCTGGATGTTCTTTAAGGAATAATGCCAGTTCTAAAGCGGTTTGACTTGCTTTTTCTAATCTGACTTGAAGTGTTTTTAATCCCCTTAACACAAGCCAGCAATCCTGAACGCCAAGAACCGCACCGAATGAATTTTGCAGTGAATAAAGTTCTTCTCCCAGCTTCTCGTCTTTGACCACGGCTAAGCCAGACAATACATCACTGTGACCGCTCAAAAATTTCGTTGCACTGTGCAGCACAATATCAACACCAAGATCCAGCGGACGCTGAAGCGCAGGCGTTAAGAACGTATTATCTAAGAAGGTTAGACAGTCATGCTCTTTCGCAAGCTGGACAACGCCTGCAATATCCGTAATCCCTAGTGTGGGGTTTGACGGTGTTTCCATGTAAATGACTTTCGTATTCGATTGAATGCCTTGTTTGACTTCGTTTAAATCTGTCATGTCCACAAAGGTATGCTCAATGCCAAATCTCGAAAGAACTTGGGTGATCATCCTGAATGTTCCCCCGTACACATCTCTTGTGACAAGAACATGATCCCCTTTTGATAACAGAAGAAAAGCAGTTGAAATGGCTGCCATACCTGACGCAAAGGCAAGCCCTCTCGTTCCTCCTTCTAGCGCTGCAATCGTATCCTCTAGCGCCTGACGTGTAGGAGTGCCTGATCGAGAGTAGTCATATTGACCAAATTCATCGAAGCTGCTTTGGTGAAATGTCGATGCATGTTGAATCGGTACACTGACTGCACCTGTTGAGCGGTCTGTTTTAAACGCATTATGAACGAGTTGTGTTTCGAGTGTCCAATCGTGTGTGGTCATTTCGTGTGTACCTCCTCTTTCACTTTTGATAGTGCCTGCTTCAGGTCTGCTTTCAGGTCATCCACATGCTCAATCCCAACAGAGAAACGGAGCAGTTTGTTACACACACCGTTTGCGATGCGAATCTCTTCTGGGATGTCCATGTGCGTTTGCGTCGCTGGATACGTAATAAAGCTTTCAATTCCGCCAAGGCTTTCCGCAAAACAAATCGTTTTCAGCTGCTTTAAAAATGGGTTGACCCAGTCCTCTTTGGCAACACGGAATGACAGCATCCCACCCTTACCTGGGTAAAGAACATCTTGGATTTCCGGCTGCTGCTTTAGAAAGTCAGCTAATTCCTTCGCATTTGCCTCGTGCTGGCGCATTCTAAGAGCCAGCGTTTTCATTCCTCTCATTAAAAGCCAAGAGTCAAATGGAGATAAAACCGCTCCGATGGCATTTTGATGCTGGAACATATCTTCAGAAAGCTGCTCTCCTTTTGTGACCACGAGACCAGCAAGGACGTCATTATGTCCGCCTAAATATTTGGTTGCGCTATGAATGACAATATCCGCTCCAAGCGTAATCGGCTTTTGCAAGACTGGTGTGTAAAAGGTGTTATCGACAATGACCAAAGCGCCATGCTCTTTTGCGATCTTCGCAACCTTTTGAATATCCGCTTCCTGCATGAGTGGATTTGTCGGGGTTTCAATAAAGACGGCTTTTGTGTTTGGCGTCATTTTAGAGCGTAAACAGTCTTCATCTGAAAAATCATCGTAAAGAAAACGCAGGCCATACTTTTTCCATTCGTTCTCGAACAAACGGTATGTACCGCCATATAAATCTGATGACACAATCAGTTCATCTCCGCTTTCAAATAGAGCCATGATCGTTTGGATAGCAGCCATTCCCGAACTGAAGGCAAAACCGGCCGTCCCTTCTTCGAGTGAAGCAATCGCATCTTCTACAAGCTGTCTTGTTGGGTTTTTCGTCCGAATATAATCAAACCCTGTTGATTCACCAATACCTCTATGTCTGTATGCTGTTGAAAGATAAACTGGAGGACTGACAGTGCCAGTCGCCTCATCGCTACGGTTTCCAATTTGCGCTAATTTCGTTTCCACATGTTCTGTCATTTGACACCATCCTAAGTAAAAATCTGATTTCAAAACAGAAAACCCCTTCTTCATAAGAAGAAGGGGTTTAATCGCTTCCTCTTATCTTCCAAGCAAAAAAACTGCTTGCTGGATTTAGCACCTTGGTACATCACATCATGTGATGCATACCGGTTGCTGAGGTTTCAAAGGGCCAGTCCCTCCACCTCTCACGATAAGAATGTGTTGTCTGTCTGTTCTAATTCTTAATACTGTAACGCATTAAAACTCATTTTTCAAGGGGAAATGTAACGATTAATTAAAATTTTCTGTATTTTGCACTAGATTGAATGTCAGCCGATTTGATTGCATGTTAGCATATAGGAACAACGCTGTTTTTCGTGTTACAATGAATGGAAACGTTTCACTTATGATGAATTTGGTTAGCTGGAGGAATGGATTATGGTGAAGAAAACAGGAATGATTCAAGAAGAAACCTTACACTCAAAAGAACTTGGGACGGACATGACCGTTCTGATTTATTTACCAGTCAATTACTCGCCCCTTTATACATATCATGTCATCATTGCCCAAGATGGTCATGATTATTTCCGCTTAGGTAAAATAGGCAGACAAGCGGAAGAACTCATGCAAAACAAAGAAATGGAACGCGCGATTATCATTGGTGTTCCCTATGAAAATGTCACCGAAAGACGAAATACGTATCATCCAGATGGCACAAAGTTCGAGGCGTATAAACGCTTTTTAGCAAATGAACTTGTCCCTTATATTGATGAACACTTTCCAACGTATCAAATCGGATCGGGGCGTACGTTTATTGGTGATTCACTCGGTGCTACCATCTCACTCATGACAGCCATTGATTATCCTTCGTTATTTGGCGGACTGATTTTGCAGTCCCCTTACGTTGATGAGTCGGTCTTACAAGCGGTCAAACAATCAGCATCACTTTCTCATTATGCCATTATCCATCAAATTGGGTTAGAAGAAACGGCTGTGAAAACAACAGATGGCCAAGTGCTTGATTTTATTCAGCCGAACGAAGAACTGAAGGCTCTTCTTGAACAGTCTGGTGCGGATTATTTATTTGAGACATTCGAAGGGGACCATAAATGGACATTTTGGCAGCCGCTCATTGCACCTTCGTTAAAAAGAATGCTCCCATATTCGTTCATCAACTGAATTTTGTTATAATAAACAATAATAAATACTTTCTTAATCAGGAGGGAACATGATGAAATACGGAGTTGTTTTATTTCCATCAAAAAAATTGCAAGATATTGCGAACTCTTATCGGAAACGTTATGATCCGAACTATGCACTCATACCGCCGCATTTAACATTAAGAACACCTTTTGAATTAACGGATCTAGAAGCAGCTGAGGTCGTCTCCACCTTACGTGAGTATGCCAAAAATGCTTCTCCTATTACGTTACGTATCAAAAAATTCAGTTCATTCGCTCCTGTAAACAACGTCATTTATATGAAAGTAGAACCGAACGAGGAATTAATGGCTCTAAATGAAAAATTGTATACTGAACCACTGGCTGGTAAACCTGAATATGCATTTGTTCCGCATGTAACAGTGGCTCAAAAATTATCAGATGATGAGCATTCAGACGTACTTGGTACATTAAAGCTGAGAAAGATTGATCATGAAGAAACGGTTGACCGCTTCCACCTGTTATATCAGCTAGAAAATGGATCTTGGACCGTTTATGAAACATTTATTTTAGGAGAAGAGGGTTAAAGACATTTGAATACAGTCATCGCAAAAGCACAAACACAACGAGAAGATGCCTATTACGTTCGAAAAGAAGTTTTCGTGAAAGAACAAGAAGTCCCATTAGAGATCGAAATCGATGAATTAGAGGACGATGCCATTCATTTTGTCATTTATAACGATGACGATAAGCCGCAGGCTGCTGCTAGACTGCGGATGATTGACGGTCCTAAGGCAAAGCTTGAACGGATTTGTGTATTAAAAGAGGCGCGATCTTTCGGCCTCGGCCACCAACTATTAGAAGCACTAGAATCTGAAGCCATTGCCAATGGAGCGAAAGAAGCTGTCATGCATGCACAAATCCAGGCTCTTCCTTTCTACGAAAAGAAAGGCTACAAAGTCGTTTCTGAACCGTTTGAAGAAGCAGGTATCACACATGTAAAAATGACAAAAACGCTATCCGCTTAACGAAAAGAAACAGCCAGAGCATCATAGTCCTGGCTGTTTCTTTATTCATTATCGTTCGATTAGTGAAGAAAGCGCAGTCATTTATATATAGACATTGATATGAATGCCCTTGCCTTCTTCCATAAACATATCTCGTACAAAGCGTTCCCGCTTTTTTTGCTGTACTTTCGTCTCTGCTTCTGTCACTAAGTCCTCTTTTTTCTCCAGCTCTCTGTATACCTTGTCATGAAAGGTGCGCGTGACCTTTGTCACTTTCGCATAGTCTTCTTTATCCTGAGGAGCAGGACGGTTGATATATTGAAAATACAGATCCGGCTGAATCGGTGCTATATATCCCATCAAGAACGCCTCCTTTGCTTCTCTTCTATTCTACTATTCCCTAATTATGACTGTTTGAAACACGCCTCATTTGATATGATTAGTTGTGTTTCTTTTTAAGATTGATTGACTACTGGAGGACTAGCTTTGAAATGCGCACGACGACATGATCGAACGATCTCATTACATACGTATTCGAGAGAACATTATCAATTCCTCCATGATGAGGGAAAAAAAGGGCACTTATCTTGCCCATATTGCGGACAACCCGTCTTTTTCAGATTAAATATACATGAAGAGCCTGCCTTTATTCATAAACAGACATCTCAGCAAGAGCTGTGCGAAAAAGCAGAACAACAAGAGGAAAAACAACCGGCAGAACGAGAAGAAAAGGCATCCTACAAAGAACTTGGCGGCTTCCGTTTTCCAACCGGCAAACAGATCATCTCGGAAACAAAGGAAACGTTTGACTGGCAGGAACCGAGGTCTATTCAATTTGGCGAAGCCTTACATTTAGAAGAGAATGAACAAGTACATACCATCGACCTCTTTCCGCACATCACCTTTAGCGCGCCGCAGCTGCAAGCTGTCACACACAAAGATGGACCAATGCTTGTGCTGGCTGGTGCTGGCAGCGGGAAAACAAGGGTGCTGACGGCTAGAGCAGCTTATTTGATTTCACACCATCAAATTCCAGCTCACCATATCTTACTTGTGACCTTCACCACAAAAGCAAGCAGTGAAATGAAAGAAAGACTGCGCATGCAGTACCAGCTTCATCCATCACAGGCGGGTCAAGTCGTGACAGGTACGTTTCACAGCCTTTTTTATAAAATGCTGCTTCACGATGATCCGAACAAATGGAACGGACAGCATCTCATCAAGTTTGACTGGCAAAAGGAACAGTACATTCGGAAAGCGATGATGAATGAAGGACTGGATGAAAAAGACTACCCAACCGATCAAGTGCTGCAATCCATCGGCTATTGGAAAAATGCCTTTTTACCGGGCGAATTTCCTGAGCTGAAAGATGAAAAGGAAAAGCACATGTGGACGATCTATCAGTCGTATGAACAGCAAAAAAGGGACAATCAACAATTTGACTTTGATGACATGGCGATCGCCTGCTTACACATGCTGAATAAGCAGCCTGAACTGCTGAAGCGATATCAAGAACGATTCAAGTATATTTTAGTTGATGAATTTCAGGACATTAATCCCGTCCAATATCAATTGATCCAGCTTTTGGCCGGAAAATCGGAGCAGCTATTTTGTGTAGGTGACGATGATCAAGCCATTTATGCCTTTAGAGGAAGTCATCCCGCTTTTATTCTTGATTTCAAACAGGACTACCCTTCGGCCGAGATCGTCCATTTACATGCGAATTACCGTTCTCATCATACGATTGTCGCAAGTGCAGATGCCATTATTAAAAAGAACCAGCATCGTTACGAGAAAACGTTAAAAGCCGTTCGCGTGGAGCAAATTCCTCCGACGCTCTTTTATCCATATGACGAGGAAGAGGAAGCGACCATGATCGTGGCAGATATTCTGGAGAAAATGCAAAACGGTGCAAAGCCAAATGATATTTGTGTCCTGTTTAGAACCAATACGGGAGGCCGCGCCATTTATGAGAGGCTTCATCAATCGGCGATTCCGTATGAGACCGATGCTGGCGTGAGAGCCTTTTATAGCAGACGAATGGTTCGGGTACTGCTCGCCTTTCTTTCCCTAAGTCAAGATGCAGATGATGTCGCTGCAATAAAACAGCTGCTGCCGGTTTTCTTTTTAAAGCAGCAAACACTAAATACACTGAAGGCGCTGACTATTACGGAGGATTGTTCGATGGTAGACGCACTTGGGAAACTAACAGACATCCAGCCGTTTCAGCAGAAAAAACTACAATCAATCATTCCTTTGTTCCAAACTTTACGAACGTTAAAACCGGCTGAAGCTGTGGCGTTTATTGAACAAAAGATGGGACTCGGTGATTATTTGAAAAAACGTGTCAATGATACGAATGTGCTTGAAAAAGGTGCAGATGATGTACGTGATGTGAAAACAGCGGCGAAACGCTTTGAAACGATTGAAGCCTTTCTCGCACATGCCGAACATATGAAAGCTGCTGAAAAGGAAAAAGCAGGGGAACCCGGCGTTCAGCTCATGACGATCCACCGCGCAAAGGGACTTGAATTCCAAACGGTGTACATCACTAGTGTGGTTGACGGAGCTTTGCCTCATGATTTTGCGCTTGATGAACTGAGAAATGGCAATGAAGAAGCCATTGAAGAAGAGCGGCGCTTATTATACGTCGCCATGACAAGAGCAGAACAATCCCTCTATCTATCTGTTCCATCTTTTAGAAGAGGAAAAACCGCTCACCGTTCTCGCTTTTTGTACCCTCTTCTAAAGAAAAATCGTGAATTATTCGCACAAAAACAACAGGCCCCCCTTTGAGTGGAGAGCCTGTTGTTTATTTTTTGTTATTCATCATTTTAGCGATTGTATTGAAATCAAGCTTTTCTTTTCCACTTGTAATGGATTGAACGATTTTGTCTTCCATTTCTTTAGGTACACGTTTGTTTGCAAGCTGCGCTACTTTTTTAATGACACCTCGAACGGTCGCTTCGTCTTTAAAATTAGCATTTTGTAAAGATCCTGCAAGCTTAAAGACGTCATTCATATTCACACCAGTTTTATTTTCCACGCTTTTAAAAAATTTATTATCCATTCATTTGCCTCCTCGTTGTGGAGTAATCACCTTACTATATGAAAATAGGCGAGATATGTGCCTATCCTACCGCGTTGTTCAATCAAAGAGAAAGGAAAGCAAAAGGCTCCCCCATTGCTTCCCTCACCTTCTTACTGTTTAGTTAAAGAAAGAAGCACCAACGATGATTAGAAGGATGAAAAGCACGACAACAAGAACAAAAGTTGAACCATAACCGCCGCCGTAGCCGCCGCCATAACCTCCGCAATAACCGCCACCGTAACCGTAACAACTCATATTTAAGCACCTCCTCTTCTCCCTTTCAAAATATGAAAAATACAAGAAATGGTTTGGACGATCACATAAAAAAGTGCGGAATTTTCATTTCTGCTGTTTAAAGACGTAAGCTGCATCTCCATGACGCATCATGAATGCCTCTGTTTCTTTCGCAAACGCATCCATCTTGTCGCCAAATACCTTTAAATGCTGTTCAAGATCATTGGCTTTATCAGCTAGATCCATTTCAACCTTTTCGTGCGCTTGTTCTTTCCCATCATGAGGGTTAGTGAACAATGAGCCGATTAATTGTTCGAATGCGTCCATTCTGGTCACCCCTTCTCTCTTTCATATGCAGAACTAGAAAAAAGGGCAACAAAAAAACCGGATAAATCCGGCTTTTGTTTTTTCTACTATTGATATTTCTTTTTCTTTCCACACCCGCAGCCAGTCTTCTTGATTTTCTTCGTATATACAGATTGTTGGTTTGACTGCGCTGGATACCCTTGGAGCATATGTGACGGCGTTTCAGTTGGTTTCATCGCAACCCTTCCTTTCCTATTCCATGTTAGTATATGCATTTTTTAAAAGCGTGTCTGATCAGAATGCCTGTTTATTTCACAAGCTTCGACACGACCGCTTCAATAATGCCTGCTGCTGCGGCAATCGCTAATAGTAATTGAAGCCACACGCTGATGACAGGAAAAAGTATGTATATGACAAGTAAAGCAGCAGTGCACCACATACCCGTACACCAATAACAGCTTAACAGCTCTCCTATCCAAGACCGCAGCCCTTTTCCTTTGATGATAATATAGGTCTCGACTTCACCTTGTTCGTTTACCTCTTCTTGCTCTTCATGAAATAGGCGGCGAAAAGGGGCTGTAATCGTATCAAACACGATCAATCTCGTCAGCCTAAAGGATGCGAGGGCAAATATCACAAATGACATAGCACCGCTCAGTGAACCTCCACCTCCTTCTTGCTTCTTTTTTCTGTCCTTTCTTTATATATGCAAAAAGAACGACCGCCATGATGAATCGAGTGGAAATAAAATTGGGTTGTACTTTTTCACGCTTTCTGATTCCACCTTGAGCGCCTGCTGCATTAAATAATGTATAGATAAGAAAGGAGTGAAAGTATTGTCTATTGAAGAAAGTGCTGATTTATTATACACACAACTGTTAAACGAATTAATCAGGAATTATGATGATTTCATTGTGATCAAGGATTCCGAAAATGTCACGATTGATAAAACAGATGTAACAGCCGCACTCTCCCTTCAAGCGACCGCAACGACAATCATTACTCTTTTAATTCAAATTCTTGTACCAGATGATGAATTGGCTGCAGACATCACAGATCAGCTTTTAGCTGCACAACAAGTGACAGTCCAAAAGAAAACCGTGATTCAAATCATCAATTGCTATAACGTCACGATTACATTATCTGATGCATCCATTATGAACTCCGTACAAATTCTCACTCAAACACTGAATGTACTTTTAATTGAAGCCGGCATTCTTTGACCCTTTCTTTTTCTAACATCATGTATGAAAGAGGTGAAATAATCGTGGCTGAAGAGAACGAAAAAAAGGAGTTTCAAATCAACACTGATGTTGATCCATTAACAAGCCTTCTTGTGAGTGATATTTTAAACAAAAATAATGTCACAGATGATCAGAAAGCAAACCTTTCAGAAGATCAAAGAAGGATGATTTTGAAGCTGGTTCAGGATTTACAAAAGAAAGCAGATGATTTCGTACAGCAGCAGCAGGAGAAAAAGCGTCAGGCAGAGGCAGCAAAACATGCAGAAGAGGTCGAGCCTGAACCACAAGTGCGTCCTAAACGAAATTCACTTCGAGATCGTATCCAGCAGCGCCGTCAAGCGCAGCAAAATAACGATTAAATAAAAATGGGTTGCCTGCTAGGATAAATGCCCGAGACAAAACCAATCATTCCAGCATTTAATAAAGTAAACGGAAGGAGGAAAAGAAATGGATTCTAAACCATACTCTTGGGTCGCTCTAGATCGTAACTGTACACACCACGGCGATTACCATCATAACTACGAAAGAAAAGCAGTTTGTGACGGCAACTATTATGATGATGAAGATGTTTTACAAGACTTTGATCAAGTGAGTGTGACAAAGCAGACATCTGAGGAAGTCATTATCGTTAGAGATTCTTGTGACATTAACGTCTCTTCTGTTGATGCACAGGTTGCAGCATCTATCCAAGCAGCTGTTCAAACAGCGATCATCACCATTACAAACATCTCAATCGCTGATGGTGACCTAGCTGACCGCGTCACTCAAGATCTATTGCAAGCAGCTAGCCACAAACAAACAAATCGCCAGAAACTTGTCATCGAAAACTCTAGAAACGTTACAGTCTCTACAATCGATGCGGACATCTCTATTGCCATCCAAACGCTTACACAGACACTTGTTGCGACGATCGTTGCAATTGGTATCCTCTAATGTACAAAAGCAGAGCGAAAAGCTCTGCTTTTCCTTTTTCTAAAAATACAACAAAGATAAATAGTCATTTACCCACACCAACTAGAGGGCGCATACATATGTTGTTAAGGACTAAAGTCAAATACCTTGTTAAAGGAGCTGAAATCCATGAGCTGCGGAAAACACCATGGCCGACATGATGAAAACTGTGTATGCGATGCGGTTGATAAGATTTTAGCAGAGCAGGAAGCTGTAGAAGATAAATGTCCTACGAGCTGCTACAGTAATTTATTAAGCCCAACAGTTTCTGGAAAAGATACGATTCCGTTTTTACTTTTTGATAAAAAGGGCGGATTGTTCTCTACTTTCGGAAACATTGGAGGATTTGTTGACGATTCCCAATGCTTCGAATCCATCTTCTTCCGGGTTGAAAAATTAAATGACTGCTGTGCCACATTATCTGTGTTAAGACCTGTCGATGTACACGGACATACGTTAAGCGTTTGTCACCCTTGCGACCCTGACTTCTTTGGGTTAGAAAAAACGGACTTTTGTATCGAGGTTGATTTGAACTGCTTCTGCGCGATCCAATGTTTAAACCCAGAACTTGTAGACAGAGTGCTGCCAACAAAAGATAAAAAACATCATCATCACGGCTAAACAGCTCGTCCGTTGACCTAACTTGTCATGAATCAAAGCATCCCCTTCCTCAAAGAATGAAAATCAATCATGCGGAGCAGTCAGCCAAAAAAAGCGGACGCTTCCGCATTGATTGAAACTAGATGCTTCAAACCGGCGAGTCACATAATAAAGCTTGTAGATGATGATAGTGCTCAAACACTCAAACAAAATTCCTTGTATAGGAGGGTTGAATATGAGCCGCAAACATTCATGGAACTGTGTAGCAGAGGCTGTTGAAAACATAGACGACTTACAAAATGCCGTCGAAGAAGATTGCCCGACTAGCTGTTACAGCAATCTCCTTTCTCCATCACATTCATTAGGTGACACTGTCCCGTTTGTTCTATTTACATCAAAATCAAAACCATTTGTCGCATTCGGAAACGTCGGAGAAGTAGATGCTGGCCCTTGCTTCAGCACTGCATTTTTCAGAGTCGAACACATCTCTGATCACTGCGCAACACTCAGCTTGCTTATTGCATTTGACAAAGACCGTCATATTTTAGATTTTACAGATAAAGATTCCGTATGTGATGTGTTCCGATTAGAAAAATCAAAGTATTGCATCGAAGTGGACCTTGACTGCTTCTGCGCAATCGAGTGCTTAAATCCACGTCTCATCAACCGTAGCTGCTAACAAAAAAGTCCCTTTATGGGACTTTTTTGATGTTCATTAAAAACCAAGCGGATGAATAGAAGAGATATCATCCATCGCTAATTCCACTGGATTTCCGCCGCCTGCTGTACGGATGACCACCGTATTGTCTTTTCTCTCCATGATAATCCCTCTGTATGTCTTTCCATCGGCTTCAATCAGACAAAGGGCTCTTGGCATATTATGCGGCAAACTTGTCAGAAAATCGACCTTCTCCTCTACGTTCATTTGACTTAAAGGTTTTTTCACTCGTTTTCTTTTTGGTTCTTCTTTTGATTCATGAAATACGCCTTCTGGCGGCTTTTCTTGTTCTTGTACTGACTCTCGCTCTTGTGAGAGCTCTGATTCCTGTATGACCTGTCGTTCAGGTGCAGGCGGCTCTTCTTTTTTCTGCTCTACTTCTTGAGATAAAGGTTCCTGCCTGCTTTCTTCACTTGCTTCCTCTTTAGTGCTTTTTTTGCTTTCTGGCGGTTTTTCTGACTTCTTTCGTTTTCTCACAATATTTTGCATGGCCGGCGCCGATTCATCATAGCTCGGCTGCACAATATACATAAGCGGCTTTTGATTCTCATCACCTTTATTTGACATACTGATCCCTCCCGAATGATTCATTCCTTATATATATGAGCGGACCCCTCAAATCAGAAGAAAAATAAAAAAACAGCATACCCGTCATCGGTATGCTGCAAGTCATGTATTCGTTTAGCGGGCAATGATATGGAAGCCAGAATCAACATGAAGATTCTCACCTGTCATGCCGCGGGATAGGTCACTGAATAAGAACAATGCTGTATCGCCGACTTCCTCTGGAGTCGTTGTACGGCGAAGCGGTGCACGCTCTTCAATATCCTTAAGGATTGTATTAAATCCGCTGATTCCTTTTGCAGATAATGTACGAATCGGACCAGCAGAAATGCTGTTCACACGGATACCTTCTGCTCCTAGATCAGCTGCTAAATATTTCACACTTGCTTCAAGTGCTGCTTTTGCAACACCCATGACATTGTAGTTAGATACGACACGTTCTCCGCCTAAGTAAGTAAGTGTGACAATGCTTCCGCCTTCTGTCATTAACGGACGTGCTGCTTTTGCAACAGCTGTTAATGAATATGCACTAATGTTGTGCGCCAAAAGGAAACCTTCACGGTTCGTATTCAAGTATTCACCAACAAGCTCTTCTTTGTTTGCAAATGCAATCGCATGTGCAACACCATGGATGACTTGTACTTTTTCTTTAATCGTTGCAAAACATTTTTCAATCTCTTCATCACTTGTTACATCACAAGGAAGAATAATGGAATCATCACGCTCAAGTGTGCTTGCAAGCTCTTTAACAGATTCTGCAAGACGGTCTCCAACATAAGTAAAAATCAAACGAGCTCCTGCTTCGTGAAGTGAACGAGCAATCCCCCATGCAATGCTTCGTTTATTAGCAACACCCATGACCACGATATTACGGCCTTCTAAAGAAAATTTCATATGTATTAAAGCCTCCTATTTTTTCAAGACATAGTATTAGTACCTGATCATAATCTTATCACAAATCATGAGATATTGACAATTTCCGCTTAAAGAAAGTTTCTTTTTAGCCCTTTGTCTTCTTTTCATCGTGAGTGAAAGCCCTTGAAATCTAGGAATAGCCGCTACTTTTGCGGAGCGAATTTGACCTTCGTGCGCAACCAGCGCGCAGGACTGCGGGCGAATGTGAGGGTTTGTCTACACGATGAGACCGTCCTCACAAGTAAAGACGGTCCCCTTTTATGTGTTACGCCTGTTTTGCTGATAAGCAAAATGGTTGGTTGGCCCATGTCCTGCGCCAATATGCAAAGGATATTTGATTGCCTCATGGACAAAGGTTTCTGCTGTTTCAAAGGCTTCCTTCATCGAACGCCCTTTTGCTATTTCAGCTGTTAATGCCGCCGCAAACGTACAGCCTGTGCCGTGTGTATGCTTGGTATCAATATGTTCATTTGTGACTTCAATAAAGCCTTTTCCATCGTACAACAGATCTGTAATGAGGCCGCCTGAAGGACCGTGACCACCTTTGATCACAACATATTTCGTGCCAAGCTCATAAAGAAGTTGTGCTGCTCGGTAGCGATCCTCTTTCGTCTGAATACGTGTGCCTGTCAGTACTTCTGCCTCAGGAATATTCGGCGTTACAGCATAACTGACAGGCAGTAAATGTGTTTTCATGGCGGAGACAGCATCTTCATTTAATAAAGAGGCCCCGCCTTTTGCAATCATGACTGGATCTACAATCAGCTTGAACTCATATTGCACCGTTTTTTCAGCGACGGCGCTGATCATTTCAGCACTCCACAGCATCCCTGTTTTGACGGCATCCGGCAATAAGTCTTCTGCCACTGCATCAATTTGACTTGTGAGCGCCTCGGTTGAAAGTGGATAAATACCGTGAACGCCAAGTGTGTTTTGCGCTGTAATCGCTGTAATCGCAGACATTCCGTACACACCGAGCTCCTGAAAGGTTTTCAAGTCTGCTTGAATGCCTGCACCGCCGCCAGAATCAGAACCCGCGATGGTTAACGCCTTTTTAATCGTCATTTCATCACACCCTCTCATTAGCCAATCCATTGATGGTAAATCGTTCTCGCTTTGGCAATATCACTTGTACCATGTACAAGCGCTCTGCCATCTTTGAATAAGACGAGCTTGTACTCATCCTTTTGACAGGATAGCAAATACGGATTTTCTAGTACATCCATTCCTGCTTTCTTTAACTGACGGGCTACTTCATGTAAAACTGGAGGTGTCCCTGCTGCACTGCGAATTTGCACCGTATTACGTCCACATAATACGTCTGCTTTTGCTCTCTGATCATATGAGAGAAATGGATATGTCTTAAGACCGCAGCTTGGACATTGTTCTTTTTTTAAAGACGCAGCGGAGCGTATATCAGCTCGCTCATTTGTCCATAAATCAAACGATCTTAATATCGGAGTCATTTCGTGTCCTGTTAACAACTTCAGTGCATCTGCCACTTGATATGCCGCCACCTGCTGCACAACTGGACTAATAATTCCTGCTGTATCACAAGTCATGCCTTGTGCAGGTAAATGCTCAAGCAAGCAGTGTAAACATGGTGTTTCACCAGGAATAACAGTGAATTGAATACCATAGCTGGCTACACAGGCTCCATAAAGGAAGGGAATTTGTTGTTTGATGGCCGCATCATTTGCAATCATTCGCACCTCAAAATTATCCGCTGCGTCCACGATGATGGATGCCCCGCTCACAAGTTTTTCCATATTTTGAGCGGTCACATCGATGACGATTCCTCTTACCTGGACGTCACTGTTCACCTGCTTGAGTCTTTTTTCAGCCGCCACAGCCTTTGGCAGCCGATCTTGAACATCTTGCTCTGTGTAAAGCTGCTGACGCTGCAGGTTGCTCCATTCAATATAATCTCTATCCAAAATGGTGACAGATCCTACGCCGGCACGAACGAGCATTTCGGCACTTGCTGTTCCAAGTGCCCCTGCGCCAATAATGACAGCCTTTGAGGCGTTTAGCCGCTTTTGCCCATCTGTTCCAATCGGTCTAAAAAGCTCTTGGCGTGAATAACGTGTGCTCAAAACGCTGGCATTCCTTCCTGAGGACTGCTGGCTGTCCCATAGTTTTTGAACGGGATACGGCCTGCCTCGAAACCGAGTCTTCCCGATTCAATCGCCAGCTTCATCGCTTTTGCCATTTTCACCGGGTCTTTTGCGCCAGACACGGCAGTATTCAGCAAGACAGCATCAGCCCCTAATTCCATCGCATAAGCAGCATCCTTCGGAGAGCCTACACCAGCATCAATAATGACTGGCACCTTCGCCTGCTCGATAATAAACGAGAGATTCAGAGGGTTTAGCAGCCCTTGACCTGAACCGATCGGAGAAGCACCTGGCATAATGGCATGGACACCGAGTTCTTCTAATTTCCGTGCCAGCACCACATCATCTGACGTATATGGCAGCACGATAAAACCTTCTTCTAATAGCATTTCAGAAGCTTTTAACGTTTCGACTGGATCTGGTAGAAGAGACCTTGAACAGCCAATCACCTCTACCTTGATCATGTCACACAATCCAGAAGCCTTCGCTAAACGGGCAATACGTACCGCTTCTTCCGCTGTACTTGCCCCTGCTGTATTCGGCAGCAATGTATATTTTGATAAATCAAGCTGCTCTAAGAAATTTGGCTGAGATGGTTCAAATATGTTCATTCTTCGTACAGCAAAGGTCAAAATTTCAGCTTCTGATACGTTGACCGCTTCTTTTTGAACCTCAAATGATGGATACTTTCCTGTACCAAGTAATAGTCTTGATGTGAATGTTTTTCCGCCAATGTGTAGCATTGTGTCATCCTCCTCCTACAAAGTGAACGATTTCAATCGTATCATTTGGTTGAATTTCTACTTGTTGAAAGGCCTCTTTATCTATAATTTCTTGGTTCCTTTCGACGATCACCACACGGTTTTCAAGCTGATAGGCTGATAGCAGATCAAAGATCGTTCCATTTTCTTTATCAAAGTCAACGATTCTTCCATTCAATTGAATTTTCATACGAACAATGCCTCCTTTCGGCCAATACGAAACGCATGAAGCCATTCTTCATTGACAGGCTCGCCTACTATCAGGTCGCGAATGATTTCACCGGTAATGGGCGCAAGTAAAATGCCATTTCGGTAATGTCCTGCCGCAAAAAGAATACGCTCATCTTCTGGGTGTCTTCCGATATAGGGATGCCGGTCGCTTGTCGCTGGACGAAGACCTGCCCAGCATTGATCAATTGGCATCTCCTGAATGGATGGCATTAGCTGAGACGCTTTTTTGATAACAGTTTCAATGCCGCCAAGTGTCGGAATCGCCTGCCAGTCATTCGGCTTCATCGTTGCACCAATGATCAGCTTGCCGCTATCTCTTTGAACGATATAACAATGATCATGATAAATGGTGTGTGCAAGTGCTGGACCGTTATTCCACACAGACACGCATTCTCCTTTTACTGGATAGAGAGAATGCGAGAATCCCATTTCCTCAAAAAAACGGCCAGACCATACACCACTTGCTACAGTCAGATGATCACATGTGAATGTGCCTCCAGCTGTTCTAACAGTCAATGCTTCTTTGCCCGTCTTCACTTCGATAACAGGCGTAAACTCCTTCACATCTGCCCCGTACCGAACAGCCGCTTGCCATAATGCCCTGCATACCGCATACGGCTCCACATGCACATCATCTTCAATCAAGCCTGCTCCTATGATGTCGTCTGTGATTTGAGGGATGCGTTTTTTTACGCTGCTTGCTTCAAGCCATTCAAATGTGGGCAGATGCTGCATTCGGCAAAGTGCACGCTTTTCGTGTTCTGTAAAAGCCACCTTCATAATGCCGCCCGCTGATGCCCGTATATCAATGCCCGATTCATGCTGAAGATCGACTTTTAATTTTTTATATAGAGCCTGACTTCTTCTCCCTACTTGAAAGAAAATATCCTCATCACCTTCTCCTTCAGCATGTGCACCCAGCATACCAGCGGCCGCACTCGTTGTTTGCTTTCCTACCTCATTTGCCTCAAGTAAAAGGGCTTTCTTTCCTGCTTTTGCAAGATGATAGGCGATTGACATCCCTATGATTCCACCACCAATAATCACAACGTCATAATGCTTGTTCATAAGGATTCTCCTTTCGCTTTTGAGAAAATGCTTGTGCCATCTTGCGCGGCTGAGGATGAGTAAAAATACCGGACATGACCGCTATTCCTTTTAAATCAATATGCGTCAATTCTGGCAGTCGATCAGGCGTTATGCCACCAATCACAACCACCGGAATGGACAGCGCAGAAGTCAATTCTTCCACAAGCTTGATGCCTCTCGCCTTTCGTCCGGGTTTACATGCGGTATCATATACGTGCCCAAACATGACATACTCTGCCCCGTTCTTCTCGGCTGCTTTGGCTTCTTCTATCGAATGAACAGACACCCCCGCATGCAAGTGAGGAAATTTTTGTCTCAATTCCTTTGGCGAAAAGCTGTGGCCTGGAAGATGCACACGGTGAATATTGGTGAGCAGTGCAACGTCGACTCGGTCATTGATGATAAGCTTCTCTTTCGGAACGCCTTCTGCAAGGAGTTGTTTCACGAGATGAACAAGCTCACTTGCTGTTTTAGACCGTTCCCGTATATGAATAAAGTCTACTTCAGACTCAACGGCTTTTATTTGCTTGATCAGCTCGCTCACAGAAAGTGAATCATTTGTCACTGCGTGGAGTTCCATTTGCACCAACCCCATCTAAGCATGCTGTTTGCCACGTTTCTTTTTCATACGCCATCTCCCAAAAATGGTACTCGTAATAGCTTGAAATCACAAAATTTTCTTTCATATTGGCCCGCAAATGTTCTGGCGCTCTTTCCGCGAGTTCATCAAAGCGGTTGATCTGTTCAAACACAAGCTCTTTAAACCAATCCCCTCCGTATGTCAAAATCCACTCTTGATAAATCGGATGGTCAGGTGTTGTCTGTTTCAGCTTTTCCCCCACCTCATAATATAGCCAGTAGCACGGCAGTAACGCGGCTAAAACTTCTTCAAAGCGGCCGCTTTTCACAGAACGATACATATGAGAGGTATATGCATAAGCAGTTGGAGAAGGCTTAAAGCTGGCGAGTGCTTCATCAGAGATCTGAAGCAGTTCTGTAAATTTTCTATGCAGCGATAGCTCTGCTTCATACGTGCCTTGTGCATGATACGCCATTCTGCCTGTCGTATGTAAGTCCTCACTAATGGCCGCTCCATACGACTGTACTTTTGCGAAATGAGTTAAATAATACGAATCCTGCATCACATAATAGGTGAAACGATCGAGTGAAAGTGTGCCATCTCCGATCCCTTTTACAAAAGGATGTGTAAAGCTTCCATTCCACCAAGTCGCTGCTGCCTCTTTACATTCATTTGAAAATGTCATGTTCCTCTCCTCCTGTTTTTCCATATAAAAAAACCACTTTCCGCGTGGAAAGTGGTTTGGAATTTGTAAAAAGCATAGTCAAACACCGCACCACTTCCCTACGCAGGTATGAACCTGTTCAGGTAATGAGGGTCTAAAAGTCTACACTTTTATCTCAGCCCTTTTAAAGGACTCCCCTAGTGGATCAAACTTATCATGTTGTACCTCTATCTTAATCAGGAATTGTTCATCGGTCAAGGGCTCATTGCAACTCTAACTGCGCTCTAAGTCCTGCCACATACTCCCGAGAGCCCGACACAAGCACGCGGTCACCGCTTCTAAGCGTTGTATCACCATGCGGTACTAAACTGTCTACTCCTCTAAAAATACGGACAAACACCAAATCGCCGGTAAAAGGAAATTCCCGCAGCATGACATTATGATACCGATGATTGTTCATTTGAATTTGATACAAAGAAGAATCCTCATTCGTTAACAAACGAATCGCATCAGGTGCTTCAATCAATGCCCTTAGCACCGTTTTAGATGAAAGAAAGTTAGAAAACGTATCAATGCCTGCTTCCTTTAATGTCAGCTCTGTCTCCGCTTTGTTCACACTGGCAATGACTTGTTTGGCTCCTGCTTCTTTTGCAAATAATGCAATTTCCTTATTTTTCGTTTCACTGCCTGTTGCCACAACGAGCACATCTTCTTGGCCAATCCCTGCCTGTCTCAGCGTCTCATCGTCATATTGTTCAATCGCTTCAACTTCAAAGATCGAGTCAGCAAGAAGGGCTTCTTTATTTTCTTGAAAGACATGCAAAATACGAATGTCATATTCATCCTGATGCAAATCAAGTGTCACTGGTAAGGTCAGCTGATTAGCCCCAATAAAAGTCACACGCTTTTTATGATTGGTTTCACGTTCTTGTTTAAATAGTGCCTTAAACCAAACAGGGGTGAAAATACTCGTCAACACAGCAACTAAAATAAGCGCTCCTGACATTTTATGATCAATGACACCAAGCCGCTCACCAATCGTCGCAGCTGCAATGACAAGAGATAATGTCGAGGTTAATAAAAAACCAGCGCCGACGACCTTTTTCATGTCATACCATTTTTTCAAATAAAGAATCGGGACGAGCTTACTAAGCAATAATGCCATAAACAGCAGTGGAATCATGATCAAAATGGTTGGATCTTTAAAGAGTGCCCATATATTCAGGTCCACACCGACCATCACAAAAAAGATTGGGATCAAAAATCCGTATCCAAATGAGTCCAGCTGCTGAACGATCTCTTTATTAGGCGAAAGAAGAGACACAAGCACACCAGCTAAAAATGCGCCCAGAATATTTTCAGCACCGAGTGATTCAGATAAGGCAACTAAGACTATAATGAGAGTAAAGATAGCTCTAGTCCCAATTTGCACCGTTCCTTTTGACATGGACTGAAAAATGGATTTTGTCTTAAATACTCGGCCAAATAAATAAAGAAGAATACCCGCAGCAAATAATAATAAGAGCAGCCACATGTTCCCTGTTCCATCGCCATAAATGGAGGAAAACACAGCAAGTAAAATCATCGTCACCAAATCAGCAATGACAGCCACAAGCAAAATGATTTGACCAATATTTGTCTGCATCAGCTTTTCCTCTTTTAAAGTTGGAACCACTACACCTAATGAAATCGTGGAAATAATAAGCGTCATTAAAAAGGCATTTTGGATAAAACCTGCAAGCACAAACGCATAGGACAGGATAAAGGAAATACAAAATACGCCAAGAAAAATAATGGTCGCTGCTTTAAATGTATTTGGTTCTTTTAAACCATTGGGCAGTTCTCGTGCTTTCTTCTTAGATTCAAAAGAAGAAAAATCTATTTCAAGTCCGCTTAAAAACATAAGAAAAATAAACCCTAGCATGGATAATGTATCTAGCCATGCGTCATGTTCAACAACTAGTTGAAGACCGCTTTTTCCAATGATGAGCCCCATGATAATTTCGGCGACAACGACCGGAATGGTCAGCTTAAACCGGTGCAATAAAATAGGGGTGAAAAAGGCTACAATAATAACGACAACGAGTGATGAAACAGATGTATGCTCCATTGGCTAAAGCCTCCTAACATTCATGTTTAATTTTTAAGTTTTACGTTAAAGCATTGATTCTAACAATTGCCCAAACGAAATGAAAGCCATTCGTTATATTTTCTAAAATTCAAACTTCTTTATATCCGATAAATGGATGAAAAAATCAGGAGGAACCTTTATGAAATTCGATATCATCGGCGATATCCACGGCTGCTACGAAGAGCTGCTTACCCTCATACACAAACTAGGATACAAACTCAAACATGGACTACCTGTCCACCCTGATAAGAGAACACTAGCCCTTGTTGGTGATTTAACAGACCGAGGTCCTCAATCAGTAGACGTGATGCGATTTGTCATACAAGCCTATTCCAAGGGAGCGATCCGCTACGTGCCAGGCAACCATTGTTTTAAACTTTATCGCTATTTGAAAGGAAATCCCGTTAAATTACTGCATGGCATTGAAACAACGGTAAGCGAAATCAAAAACCTGCCGCTCCATGAACAGACCAAATTATCACATGAATTTAAGCAGTTATTTGAGAAGGCGCCGCTTTATGATGTGCTGATTCAAGATGAGCTAATCATTGCACACGCAGCGATGAGGGAAAAGGATATTGGAAGAAAACCGAATAAACAGACGCGATCCTATCTTTTATTTGGAGCTGTCACAGGAGAAACTTGGCCAGATGGGCGTCCTGTCAGGAAGGACTGGGCAAAGGAGTATCACGGGAAACCTTGGATTGTATACGGGCATACACCCGTAAAAGAACCCCGGTTTGTTGGCAGAACAGTTAACATCGATACAGGCTGCGTCTTTGGCCACCGGCTATCCGCTCTAAGATATCCTGAGCTTGAGACTGTCTCTGTCCCTTCATCTATGCCTTATGATGAAACAAGGTTCCAGCATTTCACACCATAAAAAACCCGGTCCACCATTACAGGTGACCGGGTTTACTTGTTTACTGAAGCAATGATGTCATATCATCTGGCAAAGGAGCCGAAAATGTCATGGACTCCCCTGTGATCGGATGCGGAAAGACAAGGGTTTCACTATGCAGCGCCTGCCTGTCTATCCGCTCGCTCGATCCGCCATATAGCGTATCTCCAATGAGAGGATGACCAAGGAATTGCATATGCACACGAATTTGATGGGTTCTTCCCGTCTCAAGGGTAAGAGACACATCAGACATGTCTAAATGAGTGTCTACCGCCCGCACTGTATAATGTGTCACGGCCTCCTGACCAGACTCATCAACCATTCGTTCAATCATACTGTCCAATTTTCGAGCAATTTTTGCTCGAATCGTCCCTTGCTTTTGCGTGATCATGCCATGTGTAAACGCTCTGTACGTTCGCTTGACTTCCCCTTTTTTCTGCGCCTTTGATAAAAGGCTGTGTGCAAAGCGATGTTTAGCGACTAACATGACACCAGAGGTATCCCGATCTAGGCGGCTCACCAAATGGACAGTCAGCCGGACAGACTGCTTAGCATAATGGTGCAGCAGCCCATTCGCAATACTATGCTCAGGGTGCTCTCTAGAAGGAATCGATGGGATATATGGCTTTTTATTCAGCACAAGCACATGCTCATCCTCAAATAAAATATCAAGCGGAATCGGCGCGGGCTTTAGCCCTTCACTCACTTTTTCCTCAGGAAATAAAATAGTGAGCTTCTCGCCCTCCCGCAGTTCATATCTCACGGTAACATGCGCTCCATTAATCAGGAGGTCACCGCCATCAAATTTAATATCTGTCAGCATTCTTTTCGAAATGCCAAGATCAATTAAGTAGTCCTTCAACAGACGGCCTTCTTCTTTGGCTGTCATGGTTTTGTTTATCTTAAAGTATTCCAGCGAGAACAACCTCTTTCTTATTCTCCTTTGCCGATAAAGGAATCTTGCACCCTTTTCCAAAAAGGAAATGGTCTAAAACGGGCAAAACGGACATTCTCGTCTGCCACTCGGCATTGAATGGATTTCACATCTTTATGCAGCAGCGACAAATGATCTATTGTCACCTGAAAATCCACATCATTAATCGGTTTGATCACACACGTATGATGGTCTGGCAAAATAAGCGGTGAGCCAACCGTTCTGAACACTCTGTTGTTGATTGAGGCCATTTCTGCAAGCTGAATGGCTCTAATGGAAGGATGAATAATCGCGCCGCCAAGCGCTTTATTATAAGCCGTACTGCCAGATGGCGTAGACAAACAAAGACCGTCACCTCTGAATGTTTCAAAAAGTTGACCCCTAATCTCAACATCTGCCACAAGCGTACCTTCCATACTTTTAATCGTACATTCATTCATCGCTAAATATTTTTCTTCCCGGCCGCCATCGTTGTATCTGACGATGACTTCAAGAATCGGATATTCCACAATATGATAAGGTGTTTTTGCAATGGCTAATACAAGCTTTTCAATTTCACTCGGTACCCAGTCCGCATAAAATCCAAGATGCCCTGTATGTACGCCGACAAAAGCTGTTTCATTCAGACGGTTGCTATACCGGTGAAAAGCATATAAAAGGGTTCCGTCTCCGCCTACCGTAATGACAAGATCGGGTTCCTCTTCATTTAATTCCATCCCAAAATCTAATAGGTAGGTCTGAATTTTATTTTTGAGTGTGTCAGATACAGAATTCCCTTTTGAAGAAACTGCAAATTTCATGAATTCTTCTCCTTTTTCACCTTGCTGCTATGAGAAGGCAGCATCATATTTGTTTTAGCTCAGGCTCACGCATCATTTTTCTTTTTCCGAGAGAATGCCACTTGTGCTTCCTGAATTTCGCCTCTAATTTCAGACATCTCATCGTCAAGACGAGATGCTGCTTCAGAAGCTCTTTGAAGGCGCAGCTTCACTTTCTCCGGGATATTCCCGCTATATTTATAATTCAGAGAATGCTCGATGGTCGCCCAAAAGTTCATGGCTAATGTACGGATTTGGATTTCGACGAGGAGCTGCTTCTCTCCGTTAATCGTTTGCAGCGGATATAACACAACAAGGTGGTACGAGCGGTATCCGCTTTCTTTATGTTCTGCTATATAGTCGCGTTTATCTACAACCACAAAGTCTTTTCGTGATTGAAGCATTTTCTTCACAACTTGTATATCTTCTACAAACTGGCACATAATGCGAAGCCCAGCAATATCCTGCATCGTTTCAATCTCATGCATCGGAATGTTTTTACGCTTTGCCTTTTCTAATATGCTGGCAACGGGTTTCACTCGGCCTGTGACAAATTCTACTGGTGAATGGTCATCCTCAAATTCATACAGCTTCCGAATGCCTTTTAGTTTCACTTTTAATTCTTCGACTGCTTGCTTATATGGTGCGAGGAATTGATCCCATTGTTTTTTGTCCATGAAACTTCCCCCAATTCCAAATACCTAATTATTTCAGAGGAATGTGCTCTTCACTTTCTCTTCCATATCTCCGTAATTGGCATTGTCTTTAATATTGTCGATTAAATAGTTTAATTCCTGATGAAGTTGAATGAGCTCCAGCGATTGTTCTTCCGCCGTCAAATAGACAGGGATATCACGATTCATTGCTTCTTTTAATGGAGACCATGTATGTTCTCCTAAGATAAGATACGTAAAAGACTCCTCTGTCTCAAGTATGTAAACAAACGCAAAGTGATCAGAATCAACAAGCATTTGCCCTGATGCTTTTGCTTTTTGAATTTGCTCATCTGACTGAACCGTCAAGATCAGCCTGTCTTCTTTTAAAGTTGCTTCTGTGATTTCAATTCTGTTTTGCATCATGATCTCCTTTACAACAAAGTACAGCTTTATTTTATCATATCAAGTTCAATATTGATAAACCGAACTTTTTGAGAGAAACCGTTTTTCTCCTTTTCATTGATCATTTTGCCTCATTCAGCATCCATATTAACTCCTTTTTAAGGAATAAATAAGAAAAAAACAAGCTTTTCATGTACAATAATCATATTTCCTCTAAATGAAAGGTTGATATCTAAATGGCACAGGAAATTGAAATAGAACTCAAGCAACTATTAACGAAAGAAGAATTTGAACAGCTAAAACAATATTTTCAATTGAAGGACGAGGATTTCCACACTCAAACCAACTATTATTTTGATACACCTCAATTTGATATAAAATCCAAATTCGCTGCTTTACGAATGAGAGAAAAAGGCGGGCAGTGGGTCCTCACATTAAAGGAACCGCATGAAATCGGTCTTTTAGAAACCCACCAAACGATTGCACCTCCCGCTAGTCTTGAACATGTTCACCTACCAGAAGGTGAAGTGGCAGACAGATTAGAACACCTTCACATTCAAAAGGATCAAATCGTGTATTTTGGTGCACTTGAAACGTCAAGAGCAGAAAAAATGATCAAAGAGGGCTTAATTGTTTTGGATCACAGCCGATATTTAACAGTAGAGGACTATGAACTTGAATTTGAAGTGAGCGATTTAGACATTGGACAAGCCGCATTCACAGCGTTGCTCCATCAATTTCAGATCCCTGTACGACACACGAAAAACAAAGTCGTTCGTTTTTATGAAGAAAAAATGAAAACAAAAGAATAGATGAATTCCTTGAAGGAGGAACATGATGAACGTCAATCAACTTCAATCCTTTATGCAGCTGCAAGCACTCAAAACGTTACAATCGGATAGTGGACAAACCCAACAGCAGACTGGGCAAGAATCAAGCGCTGAGGCTTCATTCCAATCGCTGTTGCAAGATTTTTTAGGCGGATCAGAATTATCTCGTCTTCCGCTCTCCATTTCTGCTCTCATGGGTACGGACACAGCAACGACTCCGAGCACGCAATATGCACGCACAAACCCATATCTAGCGGCCATGGAAGGCAGTGAACAGCTGCAAGCTCAGTCTCTATATGCAAGTGACGCTCAATTGAGTACAGCAAATGGTATTGGAAACGTCATAAATAACAGCTATACGTCGCCGCTTCAAGAAGCTGTTTCAGGCTCTTCATCAAAAGAGATTAATCAGATCGTGTCACAAATGGCTCAAAAACACGGCGTTCCGGAGAAGCTGATTCACGCGGTGATCAAGCAAGAATCCGGCTATCGCACGAATGCTGTCAGCCATGCAGGTGCACTTGGACTGATGCAGCTGATGCCGTCTACTGCTAAATCACTTGGCGTAAACAACGCCTTAGATGCGGCCCAAAACATTGAAGGCGGAACGAAGTATTTAAAACAAATGCTTCAAAAATATAACGGAAATGTCTCACTCGCCTTAGCCGCTTATAACGCAGGCTCAGGAAATGTAGATAAATACGGAGGCATCCCTCCATTTAAAGAAACACAGAATTATGTAAAGAAAATCACAGCTCAATATTACGCTTAAACCGAAGAGAATAACCTCTTCGGTTTTTTGTATGTCGCTTTTCACCCTTTTTTGACCGAATGTGTTATGATATGGTCAATTGAACACGGAACCTGTCCCTCTCACTATTCCCAAAGGACCAAAGCGGTTTGTTTGTGGAATTGAGTAGAGGTTGTTAAAATAAATATACAAGAATAGAAACAACAAAATAGAACAAACTGAATATCACTTTTGAAATAAATGAAATTCGCAATAGGGTCATCCATCCTATTAGCTACGAGTTAAAGGAGTAGTCAACATGGTACAATCGTTTAACGCACCTTACGAAGCGGTTGGAGAAGAACTTCTATCGCAACTTGTTGATACTTTTTATGAAAATGTAAAGTGTCATCCTTTGCTTCATCCTATTTTCCCGGATGACTTAAAAGAAACAGCAAGAAAACAAAAACAGTTCTTAACTCAATATTTAGGCGGACCACCGCTTTATACGGAGGAGCATGGTCACCCAATGCTACGGGCGAGACATCTCCCTTTTCCGATTACTGAGGAGCGGGCTGACGCATGGCTTGAATGCATGGAGGATGCAATGGATCAAGTAGGACTAACCGGCGATATTCGTGACTTTTTATTTGAGCGGCTTTCTTTGACGGCTCGTCATATGGTCAACCAAACACCTGAAAAGGATGGACGATCTTGAGCTGCAATCCGCACGATCAATATTTCTCACATTGTCACGGACATCCTCAAAAACCGATTGAAATCTATGTATTCATTGATCCTCTCAGCCCAGACTGCTGGTTATTAGAGCCATCAATCAAAAAGTTAAAAATGAAGTATGGCCGTTTTTTCACTTTACGAACGGTCACAAGTTCTAGTATTAATGCCTTGAATCGGAAAAGAAAAAAACATTTACTGACCGAAGCATGGGGGAAATTTGCCACGAAAACTCAGACCAAAAAAGAACAAATGCTGTCTGAACAAATTGTGACGTCACCTTATCTCGCCTCTCTTGCATTAAAAGCAGCTGAACTTCAGGGCAGAAAATGCGGAATGAAATTTTTACGACTCATTCAAGAATCGCTTTTTTGTCATCAGCAGGATGTCACAAATGAACAAGTCTTGCTGGAAAATGCAAAAACGGCTGGACTGGACATCGAGGAGTTCCAGCGAGATATCCATTCTCAAAGTGCTGTCAAAGCGCTCCAATGTGATATGAAAATCGCAGCAGAAATGGATGTGTCTGAGCTTCCCACTTTCGCCTTTTTTAATACGGTAAATGGTGATGAAGGATTAAAGATTTCAGGTGCATATTCTTATGATATATACGAGGAAATTCTTTTTGAAATGATTGGCGAAAAACCAACACCTTCAGAACGACCACCAATTGAATGGTTTATCGCTTATTTTCAATTTGCATCAGCAAAGGAAATTGCCGTTGTATATGACCTCACGCTTGAAGAAGTTGAACGAGAAATGAAAAAGCTGGCATTTGCTAAAAAGGTAGAACGTGTACAAGTACATCAGGAAATGTTTTGGCGTTATAAAGAAGGAGAAAACCAATCAGATTTTGATGTTTACCGCTGTGAGAATGAACATGGGTGCTGACCCATGTTTTTTCTTTATCTCTAAAAAGAACGTTTGTTCTGTTTTTACATACGAAGAAACCGCGCCGGGATAAGCGCGGTTTCACTATGTCTTAACGACAACAAAGGGGATGGGAGAAATTTTTCACGGTCAAACAAAGGGGTAATGTTTGTATGTGATTAATTTCACATCTGTAGTATATCAAATTTTGTCGACTTATGACAACCGATATGCTATATGTTCATATTTTTGTCACAAAACATAAGAGGACAGTCTCTTTCATATAGTGAAAGTAACGAAAAAATGGAGGGATCTACATGCGCAGCACAACCATTGGACTTGTTGCCATTGGCTTATGTTTTTGTTTAAATCTATTAGGCTTAATGAAAATGCTGCCTCTTTATCTGACGTCTCCACTCTTATTTGCTTCCATTCTCTTTACACTTTATCGAATGAACCACCGAAAAACCTTTAAAGGATTTAAAGGTTGATCATTGAATGTACAACCTCGCCAATTCAGGCGGGGACTTTTTAATGAAAAGAAAAAACTCCTGCCAAAAGGTGAGCCTATACACTCACACGTCTGACAGAAGTCTTCTCGTTACTCACCAGTTTTGGAGATGAGCTCTTCCATTTCTTTTAGTTTTTCTTCGAACAATTGACATGCTGCCTCAATTGGTTCTTTTGATGCCATATCAACACCTGCTTTTTTCAGCACATTGATTGGATAGTCGGAGCTGCCTGCTTTCAGGAAGTCTGTATAACGCTCCACCGCAGGTTTACCTTCCTCTAATATTTGCTTGCTTAATGCCTGCGCCGCACTGTAGCCTGTCGCATATTGATACACATAATAGTTGTAATAGAAATGAGGGATTCTCGTCCATTCTAATCCAATTTCCTTATCCACAACCATACCATCGCCAAAATACTTCTTATTCAGGTCATAATAAAGGTTCGTCATAAACTCTGGCGTTAATGCTTCCCCTTCTTGCGCTTTCACATGAATCAGATGCTCAAACTCAGCAAACATCGTTTGTCTGAATACTGTCCCTCTAAACCCTTCTAACAAGTGATTTAACACATACAAGCGTTGCTTTTTATCCTCTAAGTTATTGTTCAAGTATTCGCCTAGTAACGCTTCATTTGTTGTAGAAGCCACTTCAGCTACAAAAATACTGTAGTTTCCGTACGGATATGGCTGATGCTTTCTTGTATAGTAGCTATGAACAGAGTGACCAAATTCATGAGCCAATGTAAATAAATTATCAATATTATTTTGCCAGTTCATTAAGATATAAGGATTTGTTCCATAGCTTCCAGAAGAATATGCGCCGCTTCGTTTCCCTTTATTCTCATAAACGTCTACCCAGCGGTTGTCGAGTCCTTCTTTTAAAATTGAAACATATTCTTCTCCTAATGGTGCTAACCCTTTCAGCATATAATCCTTTGCTTCATCGTAAGTCAGCTTCATGCCAGCATCTTTTACTAACGGTGTGTACAAGTCATAATTGTGCACTTCATCAAGCTTTAATACCTTTTTACGCAATTCAATATAGCGGTGCAGTAACGGTAAATATTGATGAACTGTATCAATTAGATTGTCATACACTTCCTCAGGAATACTATTTCGTGATAGAGCCGCTTCTCTAGCCGATTTGTAATTACGTACTTTCGCATAAAAATTATCCTTTTTAATCGAGCCGCTAAGTGTAGAAGCCAGAGTGTTTTTATACTGATCATATGTTTTATAAACAGCTTTAAAGGCTTTCTTTCTCACTTCTCGATCATCACTGTTTAAAAATGTGATGAAGTTGCCGTGCGTAATCTTCTTTTCTTCCCCGTTTTCATCCTTAACAGAAGGGAACGAAATATCTGCATTATTAAACATACTAAACGTAGTGGATGATGATGATAATGGTTCAGAGGCTTCGGCTAATAAAGCTTCTTGCTCCTCACTCAAAATATGTGGACGCTCTTTATTGATTTCTTCGAGAGCATGAGAATAAAGTTTTAGTTCTTCTTTTTCTAAAATAAATTGTTGCAGCTTATCTTCTTGAATAGATAAAATCTCTGGCACAATATAAGCAGATGTACTAGACAATTGTGTAAATAAATTGGACGCTTTATCATTTAAAGCCTGAAACGATGAATTTGTGGTATCTTCATCATATTTCATGTGCGCATATGTATAAAGCTTGCCAAGTTTTTCAGAAAGTTGATCCTGAAATGTCAGGGCTTCATACAGGACATCAGCGGAGTGGGCCAGCTTGCCTTTAAATTGGGCTAGCTTAGGAATCTCTTTTTTTACAGCTTCGAATTCCTTGTTCCATGAATCGACGCTTTCAAAAATATCTTCGAGACGCCATTTGTTTTCTTCTTTTACTTCGCTTCTGTCTGGTAAGTGATTGTTTTTGCTTTGTGAAGTCATATGAATCCCCCTTGCATGAGTTGTGTTGAACCAACCTTTCGGAAAGTGAAAAAAATTGGTGTTGTATTTATCTTCTTTGTTTTGAACTATATTTGTCAAATCATATGCAGAAATAAATACCAAACAGACTAAAAAAATCAGAAAAAATCGTTTCTTTCTATTCAATAGCAGCACCACCTTTTTCTTATCATGATCAAAGTGGACATGAAACATGCTAATGAAATAAGAAAGCATCTCGTTTTAACGCTTCAGCTGCTGTTCGTATAGGCTTTTGATTCGCTGTTACTTGATAATGCCCCTCTTTCGTCATGTATAAAAACCCTAGCTTCACAAGTCCATTTACATATGAGATGATCACTTCTTTGATTTCTTCTATGGTGACATTGGCATACCTTAGCTTCACTTCCTTCGTCTGCACACAACGATTGATTTCTTTGATTAGACGTTGAATGGTCACTGGGCCTGTTCCTTTTTTTCGAATCATCCAATCATACAGATATCCCTGCCACACATAAACGGGACTTGCAAAGATATACGCTTCTGTCAGAGGAATAAATAATGCCGCCGGTAAAAATGGAAATGCTGTTTGATGATGCTCATAAAAAATGTGTCTCAAACGCTTGCTCTCATTTGATAAAATGCGTGGAGGCCTCTGCCTAAACTGCTGAATGCATCTCAGCCATTGGTTATGTAATAAATCCTTGCTTGAAGATGCGGTCAGGAGTGCTGTAAGGTGACGATAGGCTGAAGCCGGTCTAACGGTTATTGCAGCACAAATCTTCGTTGGCTGAAACACGACAATTTGGTCAAGATGGATGAACCTATGTTGTATCGGACAGTAAAAAATCAATTTATTTTTCTGTGATTGCCTTAAAATCCCCCAATGCATGGAGGAGAAAGAAAAAAGCTGGCTGGACAACCGTTTGAAGCGATTCGCCCCTATGATCCATATGGGATATAACCCTGCTCTCTTTAGACCTTCTGTTCTTTTATGCAGCTCTTGCTGGGAGATATTCGCACATTGAAATTCCATTGCATAATTTATATCCCCCTCCGTTACGGTCACATCTGGGCGCTGCTGAACTTCTGAAACATACTTCTCTAATACTGGATCAAGTCCAATCTTCATGAGCCACTCCTTCATCCTAGCCTTCCCCGCCTGATGATACGCCGTTTCGCCTGAAGCAGCTAAAGGACACGCTGTCAGCTGTATATGTGCAAAGTGATAGACACGATGTTCACCAAGCTTTAATTGAACCTCCTGCCTGCATTCAGGACAATAAAATTTGCACGTAGCTCTCACATGCTGTAGACGCCTTTTCGTTAGGTGATGTGTAATTCGGATCAGCTTCCCATTTTCCATGATCGCTGCGTTCATCTATTTCGCCCCCTGCTATTTGATGACCGTATTATAGCTTTTTCTATTACAGGAAAGCGAATATCGAAAATGGGATTTTATCATGTCAAAACTTGATATTAACCAGCTTTTCCTTATGAAAATGAAAAATCCCCCTATTAGGAAAGGGGGATCATACAATTTTTATAAAAGTGGTGATAATAATCTAGCGGTTGATTCAAACAGCCTCACCCTCAAAGGTCTCTTAGCAAATTCTTCAGGGACAATTTCATGTGACTGCTCCAAATCACCTAAGAAGTCGTTGACCAGCTTCTCTGTACTTTTTGTTTTATAGAGGAATGCATTCACTTCAAAGTTTAGATGAAAACTTCTCATATCCATGTTTGCCGTACCAATTGACGCTAGTTCACTATCCACAATAATAAACTTGCTATGCATGAAGCCTTGATCATACTCGTATATTTTCGCACCTGCTTCCAGAAGTTCAGGGAAATATGACCGAGACGCATGGAATACGATGCGCTTATCTGGATTCTTCGGTGCAATAATTCGCACATCTACTCCGCTCAAAGCAGCAATTTTTAGTGCTGACAAAATATCATCATCAGGGACAAAATAAGGTGAAGCAATCCAGATTGACTTTTTGGCAGAGATAATCATGGAGAAAAAGAGATTTTTAATGACTTCCCACTGTTTATCAGGACCGCCGGCAATCATTTGTACGCCTTCTGCTCTACTCTCCAAATGACTGAAATCTTTAAAATAATCCACGCCTGAGCATCTTTCATTGGTCATATAATACCAATCTTGCATAAAAATCTGCTGTAAATCGCGAACGGCCTCCCCTTTAATCATGAGGTGGGTATCACGCCAGAATCCATATTGTCTGCTTCTGCCCATATATTCGTCCCCAATGTTAAGCCCGCCAACAAAGCCTACTTCTCCATCAATCACTACAATTTTCCGGTGATTTCGGAAATTGATTTTATTATTTAATAACGGTAGTCTTACCGGTAAAAAAGGTACAATCTGAACGCCCGCTTTTTCTAAGTCAGCAATATATTGACGAGAGAGTTTTAAACTACCGACATCGTCATATAAAAAGCGGACAATCACACCATTTTTGGCTTTGTCGATTAAAATGTCCTTTAATTCTTGACCTAGGTCATCATGGCGGAGAATATAATATTCCAGGTGAATGTGATGAGTTGCTTTTTTGATCTCTTCAAAAATATGAGAGAACGTTTCTTCTCCATTGGTCAGGACTTTAGAGGATGTACGATACGTAATAGGGGTATGTCCAAGTCTGTGGGCCAGCTTAAATAAGAGCTGCTGATGGTCACCCATATGAGTCATTTTTTCAATCGCTTCTCTGTGAATACGTTCATCTTCCTGGATAAGCTGTTCGTCTAATGCCGCTTTCTTTTCAAACAAGCGGCGCTTTTTAATATTGCGTCCAAAGAAGATATAGAATAAAAATCCGAAAAGCGGAAAGCTGCCAAGCAGGACAAGCCACGTAATCGTTTGAGATGGATTCCTGTTCTCTAAGAAAATGACAAATCCGATGAAAATAATCGATAAAGTGAATAGAACACTGACGAAACTTAATACACTTACCGCTAGATCACCGGCAAAAATTTGGATAATCAAATAAGCACCTATCGTAATGATAAGAAAAAATAGAACTTTGACTACATTTCTCATTTCATTTTCTCCTTGCCGATCACTTTGTTTAGCTATTCATTCAGATAAAAAAGTCGATTCCTCTATAGAAATCGACTTTTTGTTGTTACGAGAAGTGCTTTTGAATTGTTTCAAGCGCATTCTCTTTGACAATCAGCTGACCGTATTCTTGCAGTCTGTAGATGCTGACGACTGATTCATGAGCATATTCAAGCAAAATGCTAAGCTTATTCTCCACTTGCTCATCTGACAAATCCTCGTGGAAGTCAACATATAGATAATAACGGTTTTCAAACGAATATAAACTTGTGGTAAAATCCTGCATATTTAATTGAGAAAGTGCAATTAAATCTTCAAAGTCAGCCATTTTCAACACGAATTGAAGTTGAAGTTTTTTATCCTTCTCATTATGTTCTTCTTGATCCTGCTCTTCTTTATGAAAATCATCAAGCAATGCGTCTAAGCTTTCTTCATCTGTTTGATCTTTTTTATCTTCTGGAATCGGCAATTCGAGCTTTTGTCCATCTTTAGAAAGTTGGGCTTTTGTCACGACAATTTCAAGACCTTTATCAAGTGCCTGTACTTGAATCCAAAGCGGTCCCTCTACTGCAAACTCTTCTTCTTCGTGCACTTCGTCCATTACTTCCCAAAACAGCTCTTCACTGCGCTCACGATTATACCAAATCTCTTCACGGTCAAAACCGCGATCTTCAATATCACCATAGGAAATATAAAATTTCACTGTATGTTCATTTATTCTTTCGATTTCCATTTTGCCAACCTTCCCTTCTATATAAGATGTTGAAGGGACATACAAGCTCCCAATTAATAGTACTTTACTACACTTTACCCGTTCCGTCTACATGTTAACCATTTAAAGAATTGAGGTATTGCTTTGTACTGTCTATTTTATGATAAAACATGAATAAAAGAAATAAAAACGCATTTTTTGCAGAGAAAACTTGCAGAAACATATATTTGAATTGTCCTCATATATTGGTTGTACGAGCTCTTTTAGTGAAATGAGGTGAACTGGATGGAAGCAGAGTGGATCGTATCCTTACTGATGATTATTGGCATAGACCTCATATTAGGTGGAGATAATGCGCTGATCATTGCGATGGCCAGTCGAAGCTTATCAAATGAAAAACGAAATAAAGCGATATGGATCGGCACACTTTTGGCAGTGCTGATGAGAATTACGATGACTGGTGCTGCTGTTTATTTATTGACCATCCCTTATTTGCAATTTATCGGCGGTCTCTTTCTCCTTTATATAGGATACAATTTGTTAATTGAACAAAAGAAAGAATCCATTCGGATTAAAAGCAGCGGCTCCCTTTGGCGGGCTGTGCAGACGATTGTCATTGCCGATCTTTTTATGTCACTTGATAATGTGATTGCTGTTGCAGGCGCCGCTAAAGGGAACATGGTGCTCACCGCTTTTGGCTTAATGATTTCAGTACCCATTATTATTTGGGGAAGTAAGCTGATTCATGCAGCACTAATCAAATGTCCGTTTCTTTTATATGGAGGCAGCGCCCTGTTAGCTTTTACTGGTGGAGAAATGATTGTCCGTGATGTGAAACTGAATGAATTTATGACTCAGCATGCAACACTTGAATTTTTGCTCCCCTTTTTAACCGTAGCGACCGTCATTTTAGCCAGCCTCTTTTATGAACAAACCGCTGAAAACAAATAAAAAAAGCTGCCAAATGATCGGCAGCTTTTCGTTTTGTCTATTAGTTAGCAAGTCGCTGAGCTTCTCTTAGTTGGAATGTACGAACCGTTCTTGGAAGGAAGCGTCTAATTTCATCTTCGTTGTATCCAACTTGCAGTCTTTTTTCATCCAAGATAATTGGACGTCTTAAAAGACCTGGATGCTCATTGATTAGTTTATACAATTGTTGAAGCGGCATTGTCTCAACATTCACATTTAGTTTTTGGAATACTTTCGAACGTGTTGAGATAATTTCATCTGTACCGTCTTCTGTCATTCGAAGAATTTCTTTGATTTCATCGATTGAAAGAGGCTCAGAAAAGATGTTTCTCTCTTGATACGGGATATTGTGCTCTTCTAACCACGCTCTTGCTTTTCTACATGATGTACAGCTTGGTGATGTGTATAATGTTACCATAAATCTTCACTCCTCAATTTGTAGAATGAATATTGATCTGTATTCTCAAATTAAAATTGTTCTAAATAAGTAATCTTTATAGTGATTATACTATAAAAAAGTAAGTGTGAACAGTTTTTCTTGCAATTTTTGTGACAAAAACTAGACAATTTCATTCATTTTGCGGTGCTGTTTGATGTCTGAACATTCTCATTTAGTCGAGATGATCGAAAATATTTTTTTGTTTTCTATTTTCAATGACCTTCAATACATCATCAACATCCTCATACGATTGTCCATACCATTTTTCATCTTTATACGTATGGATTCTTTCGTACGTCTTCCTCATGGCCTCCATCATTTCTTCTTCGTTATCTGTAAGAGGTGACCAATAAAGAATTTCCATGCGGTTCACTTCATTCGTTGCAAGTGACCTGCGTTTATAACCGATTGATTCAGCATGCTTGAAGTGCTCTCTTTGGTAAAACTTTAGGCGTTTTGCTGTATCTGCATCATCATCATCTACAGGCTCGACCTCAAGTAAGATCGGTTTCTTTTTTTGCTTTAGCTTATGAATGAGCTTTGAGCCGAGGCCTTCACCCCTCGCATCTTTGGAAACAAATAAATAATCAATAAAGATGAAAGAATCAAATTCAGCGTACATCATCACATGATGAGGTCCTTCTTCCTTATGATAAATATCACTTCTTTCCTTTAATAAAGCCTCCATATGCTCTTTTGACTTCATTTCTTCTATCGGGAAGTATTCACTGAGCTTTTCATACCAATTCATGGATCCGCTCCTTATCATATAGTTAAGAACCACTTCCTTAGATATTCCCGATTTCCTGCTATTTAAACACCTGTACTAGTAAGACGCAGCAATGTCATTGATGGTTTCACTTTTTTTCAAACAAAACAAAAAAAAGTTTTATATCGAACGATTCATGAGCATTTGAAAGCAAACAAACAAAAGAAGTGTCATTGCGATTTGAAACATGATGAAATAAAGGTATTTCATACGCCGGACTTCTTCCTTCTGTTTATTCGTGCGCCGATATACAGCAAATTCAACCGAAAACGAAATGATGCAAATGAGCACAAAAATTCGATCATCCACTTTCCTCCGTTTGGTTTTGTTAAAAAAGACATTGAAAAAAAGCATAGTGACGATAAAAAAGTGAAAGCATGAATAGCGAAACGTCTTCCATCACAACATTTGATTTCCTCCTGATTTACTCATTTTACATAAAAATCACCATCAACTTATTTTTTTGTAAAATAAAAAAAGAAGCACTGACCTCGCAGTGCTTCTTCTCTGTTCTTATTGTTTTGCTTTGATCTCTTTGAATTCTTCCTCAGTACAGCTGACAAAGTGACCTGGCTTGACTTCACGAAATTCCGTATTTGTTCCTTTATGAACAGATGGATCGTATTTAATCCGTTTGCGGTTACGCTCATAATCAGGATCTGGAAGCGGAATCGCAGATAGTAATGATTTTGTATATGGATGAAGCGGGTTTTCATATAATTCATTCGCTGGTGCCAGCTCAACCAATTTCCCAAAATACATCACACCGATACGATCGCTAATGTATTTCACCATGGAAAGGTCATGCGCAATGAATAAATACGTTAAGCCCTTTTCTTCTTGCAGTTCTTTCATTAAATTGACGACCTGCGCTTGGATGGACACATCTAGTGCAGAGATTGGCTCGTCGGCAATGATGAAATCCGGCTCAACAGCTAATGCACGAGCAATTCCAATACGCTGTCTTTGACCACCTGAAAATTCATGCGGGTATCTATTCGCATGCTCTTTGTTCAAACCAACCGTTTCAAGCAATTGATACACACGCTCTTTACGTGCTTGTTTTGTTTTCGCAAGACCATGAATGTCAATGCCCTCTGCAATGATATCCACAACTTTCATTCTTGGGTTAAGTGAAGCATACGGATCCTGAAAAATCATTTGCATTTTTCGATTGAATTGCTTAAGGTCTGTTGTCGATTTTTTATCATGAACATTCTGTCCGTTAAAAATGACTTCACCACCTGTTGCGTTATATAAGCGAATGATGGTTCTTCCAGTAGTAGATTTCCCGCAACCAGACTCACCTACAAGACCTAATGTTTCTCCTCTATAAATGTCAAAGCTGACATCATCAACAGCTTTGACTTCATTTGGTTTACCCACATTAAAATATTGCTTAAGATTTTTCACTTGTAAAATAACATCTTTTTCACTCAACGTGATCCCTCCCTTTTTGCGCATGGAATTGTCGCATTCTTTCCTTAATTGATTCAGGAGGCTCTACTTTTGGTGCGTTAGGATGTAATAACCATGTAGCTGCAAAATGAGTTTCTGACACTTGATATAAAGGCGGCTGCTGTTCAAAATCGATTTTCATTGCATATTGATTTCTAGCAGCAAACGGATCTCCTTTTGGGGGATTTAGCAAATCCGGCGGTGTCCCTGGAATTGCAAAAAGTTTCTCCTCTTTTGCATCAAGGCTTGGCATAGAGCTTAGTAATCCCCAAGTATATGGATGTTGGGGGTTATAGAAAATCTCATCTACTGTGCCAATTTCGACAATTTGACCACCATACATAACCGCTACACGATCTGCTACATTCGCAACGACCCCTAAATCATGTGTAATAAAGATGATAGATGTCTCAATCTTTTTTTGAAGATCTTTCATCAATTCTAAAATCTGCGCTTGGATTGTCACATCTAAAGCTGTAGTTGGCTCGTCTGCAATTAAAATTTTCGGATTACAAGCAAGAGCTATTGCAACTACAACCCTTTGTCGCATTCCACCAGAAAATTGATGAGGGTATTGCTTAAATCTCTGTTCAGGTTTTGGGATACCTACAAGACTCAGAAGATCAAGTGCCCTTTTTTTAGCATCTTCTTTACTCGCATTTTGATGTTTTAAGATGGGCTCAATAATTTGCTTACCAATCGTCATTGTAGGATTCAAAGATGTCATTGGATCTTGAAAGACCATGGCAATATCTTTCCCTCTTATTTTCTGCATCTGTTTATCAGAAAGTTTTGTTAAATTTTTACCTTGAAACAAAATCTCTCCTTTTTTCACTTCAGAGTTAGATTTAGGAAGCAGCCCCATAATTGATTTAGAAGTAACTGATTTACCTGAACCTGATTCTCCAACAATTGCAAGCGTCTCACCTTTTTTTAATTCGAAATTCACACCTCGTATTGCCTTAACCTCACCAGCAAATGTGTGAAATGAAATATTTAAGTCATTCACTTTTAGAATCGTTTCTTGTTTATTCATCATCATCACCGCCCCGTACTAATCTTTCATTTTTGGATCAAGTGCATCTCTAACACCGTCGGCAACAAGGTTAAAGACGATCATGATAACACTAATAATAATTGCTGGATAAACCATCTGATATGGGAAAGCGATCATTGATTTAAATCCATCCTCAATTAATGTCCCTAGTGAAGCTTGCGGCTCTTGAAGACCCAATCCAATAAAGCTTAAGAAAGCTTCGAAGAAGATTGCACTAGGAATAGTGAACATTGTATTAATAATCATGACACCTGTTAAGTTAGGCAACATGTGTTTAAAAATAATTTTAAAGTTACTTAACCCCAACGTTCTAGCGGCTAGTACATATTCCTGTTCTTTCAGCTTCATGACTTGAGCACGTACAACCCTCGCCATACTGATCCACCCGGTAATACTTAGAGCAATAATTATTGGAATGATCCCTGGCTTTAAGACGAGAATCATTAATATGACAACGATTAAGTTTGGAATCCCCATTAGAACTTCTAAAATCCGTTGCATCGCATTATCGATTTTTCCGCCGAAATAGCCAGAAATAGCACCATAAGTAACACCAATAATTAAATCGATCACAGCTGCAACAACAGCAATCAGCAGTGAGATTTGAGTTCCTTTCCACACACGTGTAAACAGATCTCTCCCAAGATTATCAGTACCGAACCAGTAGTAATGATCAATTCCTTTTTGTTCATATGGATTGACAACATCACCGTTTTTTAGTTTTCTTTCACCAGTAAATGGAAGAAAACCAACATGCTCTAATCCTTGGATTCGAGGTGGTAAGTTCGCTTCAGACGTCGTTTGAGTACTAAAATCTTTACCACTAATTAATGGTCCAACTAGAGCCATGAATACAATTAAAAATAAAATGACCATACTAACAACAGCGGCTTTATTCTTTTTAATTCTAAGCCATGCGTCTTGCCAATAATTTAGACTTGGTTTTTCAATTTTTTCAGCAGAAAATGTATCAACACCAGCGGGCTCAAACAGACTTTTATCAATATTTTCTTCTTGCTGTTTCATTATTTGTTACCTCCCGCTACACGAATTCTAGGATCGATAATTCCATATAAAACATCGACAATAAATACAACCACTACAAAAAGAACAGCAAATAAGATTGTTGTACCCATGATGACTGGATAGTCATTGACTGTAATCGCCTTAACAAACTGTTCACCAATTCCAGGAATGGAGAAGATTTTTTCAATTACTAGAGAGCCCGTCATTAAACTAACAGTTAATGGGCCAAGTACTGTGACAACAGGTATTAAAGCATTTCTCATCGCATGCTTAAATGCAATCTCAAAATAGCCTGCTCCTTTTGCTTTTGCAAGCAAAATGTAGTCTGTCTCAAGTACTTCAACCATTTCTGTTCTCATAAAACGAGCACAAATGGAGATAGGGAACATTGCTAAAGCTATAGTAGGTAAAATTGTATATTCAAACCCATTCCAAAATTGAGTTGGTAGTAAGCCCAATTTCACCGCAATATAGTACTGAAGTAATCCAGCGAATACAAAGCTCGGAATTGATTTACCGATAACCGCCAAGAAAGTAGCGGAGTAATCCACCCATGTATTCTGCCTTAAAGCTCCAACTACTCCCAAAAAGATACCAACAATCGTTCCTAAAATAATCGCTTGAAGGCCTAGGACAGCAGATGGTCCTACTCGATATGAAAGAAGTTCTGTTACGGAGGTATTGTTGAATTGGAATGAAACACCTAAATCTCCGGTGAATGTGTTAATCATATAATGAAAATATTGAACTGGAATAGGCTGATCTAGTCCATATTTTGCATTAAGTACAGCCTGTTGAGCTTCTGACAACTTTTGCGCATTAACAAAAGGAGAACCTGGTATAAGTTTCATTAAGAAAAAAGTGATTGAAACAATGATAAAGAGGGTAACTACCATGTAGGCAACCCGTCTAATTAAGTATTTCAGCATACTTGCACCTCCTGATAAAACTGACTTTTCTGTATATTTCGACATATTTCTTTCAGTGAAAAAGAGAGTATATTCAGAGAATACACTCTCTTTTCTATAAGATTGTTAATTATCCTTCAATTTTCATCCATTTGTAGCTGAATTCTGGTCCAACTTTGTGAATGACAAACCCTTTAACTTTATCATTTATCAGATAGTTAGTTGCTCTCTGATAAATTGGTGAAAGTGCTGCATCATCTTGTAGTAATACTTTTTCAGCTTCCTGTAAAGCTTTCCAACGTTCTTCAGGTTTTGCAGCTAATTTTCCAGATGCATCTTTTAACAACTGATCATATTTTTTATCTGAGTAACCCATGTGGTTGTTTCCGCCATCTGTAATAAATAAGTCAGAGAACGTGATCGGATCGAGGTAATCTGGACCCCATCCAGCCATCTGAAGATCGTAATCCTCTTTCTTATCACGATCAATTCTAGTAGCGAAAGGAACACTTTGAATATTGATGTCTAAGCCAGGTAAAGTTTTCTCGAGCTGATCTTTAATGAACGCACCGATCGTTTTAGCTGTCTCAGAATCATCACCTAAGTAATTAAGCGTTACTTTAGACGTTCCTAATTCTTTTAAACCTTTTTCAAAAAGTTTTTTAGCTTCTTTTTTGTTCGTTTTTAAGTATTTAGGCATTCCATCACGGAAATCTTTTCCGTTTTCATCATATACGAAATCTTTTGGAATTTGATAGTATGCAGCAACTGAACCATTCTGCAATACATCATTTACAAACGCTTCTTTGTCAATTGCTGTTGCGATTGCACGACGAATGTTTTCATTCTTTAAAGATTTATTTCCTTGGTTCATTTTCAACCAGAACACAGTAGGCTCTAGTAATCGTTTCATCCGCTTATCACCTTCGTATTGAGAGATGATTGCAGGTGTTGATAATTTAGGTGTAATATCAGCTTCTCCCGCTTCAAAAGCGTTAACAGCTGCTTGTGGATCTTTAGATACTTTAAAAGTAATTTTTGTCATAGAGACGTTCTTTTTGTCCCAATATTCTTCATTCTTTTTGTATTCCCAAGTAGTTGCTTGTGGTCCATCCCAAGATGAAAGTTCATATGGTCCGTTGTATACAAGGTTCTTTGCAGTCTTTGCATATTTATCACCTTGTTCTTTAACGAATTTTTCATTCACTGGATAGAAAGTTGGGAATGAAAGTAGCGATTGGAAGTAAGGAATTGGCTTTTCAAGTGTAATTTGCAGTTCTTTATCGTTTACAGCTTTAATGCCTAGTTCGTCAGGCTTTGCTTTTTTGTTGTAAACCTTATCAGCATTCTTAATTTTACCAACCATCATATATGGGCCATACTCAGACTTTTGTTCTGGATCTAAAGCACGTTGCCAAGCATATACGAAGTCTTGTGCTGTTACTGGATCACCATTAGACCATTTCGCATCTTTAAGTTTAATGGTATAAACTGTTTTATCTTTGTTAGCAACTGGTTCCCCATCAGCCATACCAGGCACTAATTCTTCTTTATCGTTGAAACGATACAAACCTTCAAAAACGTTATTCATAGTTGTGAAACTAATTGTATCGCTCGCTTGGATTGTATCCATTGCAGGCATTTCCTGTGATTCTAAAATTGTAGCCTCTTGTTTTGTATCTTTGGATGCAGTGCCCTTGTCGCTACTTTGTTTACCTGAACATGCAGATACAAAAATAGTCAGCACCAATAAAAAAACTAAAAGCAGTGAAAATTTAGACTTTTTCATCTAGTTGTTAACCTCCCCTTCATAAATGAACTACAGGAACTATTATACTAGCAAATAAGTAATTGTGCATTCATTTTTTTAAGAAAATTTTCATATTTGTACTGTTTTTTAATAATTTTATAAAAAAATTGAAATAATTTGGTTATTTTTCTTTGATTTTGTGATCTTAAATACCTAATCAGAGGTAATCCTGTCAATACAATTGGCAATATCCATGATTCATTGTAAACTGATATCAAGAAATCGATTTAAACAACTGCTTCATTCCTTGTTTCGTTTTTCTTATATAGTGAAAGTCTTGGATTAAACATATTTATTGCTATTTTAGTACAGTAAAGTTTTAATGCGCAGGAGTGATTGATATTAGATTTTTTATTCTTTTACTTAGTTCTAATTTCCTTGTTTTCATTTTAAGTTTTATTTTTTATCGGCACATATCTTTATTAAGCATGATTAACATCACATTTTATTTAGCATCTGGCTCTTTGCTAATATGGTTATCGTTAATTACTTTAAAGAGTGGATTTTTTGATCAAATATCATACAGCTTCCGAAAAGTGTTTAATTCATTAAATAAGCAAAAGGACGATTTTAATGAAGATTTAAACAAACAGTTATCATTATCTTTTCAAAACAACTTTTCAAGCTTAAAAATATTAGGTTTGAGTTTACTAACCGAAATGTTTATTTTGCTCTTCATTTATTATAGATAGGCTTTGACTTTTGATTTTTGCTTATTTATAATGGATTAAATTATACTGTTGCGATGAAAAAGAAGAGTACATAGATTCACCATTTACAGAGAGTCTGCGGCTGGTGTAAGCAGATAATGGGATGTATGGAATGGGCTTTGGAGCAGCTAACCGAACACTTGCTAAAGTTAGTAGGCTTAGACGGAGCAGTCTCCGATATCAACGTCTTGAGTGATTTCTGATTGAAATAACAAGGGTGGTACCGCGGTTCATTCGTCCCTTTTCTGTTGAAAAGTGACGGGTGGGCCTTTTTATATTGAAGAAAAGAGGTTTTAGTATGACAAAGAAGACGATTTTTTCAGGCATTCAGCCTAGTGGTTCTGTGACATTAGGGAACTACATTGGCGCAATGAAACAGTTTGTTGATTTACAACATGACTATCATGGCTACTTTTGCGTGGTCGATCAGCATGCGATTACAGTAAGTCAGGATCGTTTAGCCCTTCGCAAAAATATTAGAAGCTTAGCAGCACTTTATTTGGCAGTTGGACTTGATCCAGAAAAAGCAACATTGTTTATCCAATCAGAGGTACCTGCCCACGCCCAGGCAGGATGGATGCTTCAATGTGTCGCTTATATTGGGGAATTAGAAAGAATGACTCAATTTAAGGACAAATCCGCCGGGAAAGAAGCTGTCGTTTCAGGTCTGTTAACGTATCCGCCATTAATGGCTGGCGATATCTTATTATACGGTACTGATTTAGTCCCTGTCGGTGAGGATCAAAAGCAGCATCTGGAATTGACAAGAACGCTTGCTGAGCGCTTTAACCGAAAGTATAACGACATCTTTACTGTACCTGAAGTGAAAATTCCAAAAGAAGGCGCTCGGATCATGTCTTTAACAGACCCAACGAAAAAGATGAGCAAATCCGATCCGAACCAAAAGTCCTTCATTACCTTATTAGATGAACCAAAGCAGCTTGAAAAGAAAATTAAAAGTGCTGTGACTGATTCAGAAGGCGTCGTCAAATATGACAAAGAGAACAAGCCTGGAATTGCCAACTTGCTGACAATTTATTCTGTATTGGGTAACGTATCAATTGCGGAGCTTGAGCAAAAATACGAAGGCAAAGGCTATGGTGAGTTTAAGGGAGATCTTGCGAAAGTTGTGATAGATGCTTTAAAACCGATACAAGATCGATACTATGAACTCATTGAGTCAGACGAGCTTGACCGTATTCTAGACGAAGGTGCTGAAAAAGCAAACCGCGCGGCAAACAAAATGCTGAAAAAAATGGAGAATGCGATGGGCCTTGGCAGAAAACGCAAATAAGAAAGCTTGCAGCTGAACACGCTGCAAGCTTTTTCCTAATTGACTTTTGATTCGTTTTCCATTTCCCAAAGCTTTTCGAAAAATGGCTGCCCTTTAATCATTTTTTCACAGAAGGCCAAATGGTTTTCAGACCATCCATCAATGGTTTCATTGTACAGCATGTTCCAAATTTCCTCGAAAGACATTCGTTTGATCTGGTTGTACATACGCGGATTCCATTCCGTATACCAATACGCAATTTCCGCCCGGTTTTGAAGGCCCTTTAGTTGATCAAGCGCCATAAACATGAGCTGCTTCAGCTGTCTTTCTTTTCTCGTTAATCCGCTGATATGCTGCGGCGGCAATGACAAAATATGATACTCTTTCGTCGACTCAAGGTGATCTGTTGAAAATTCATATTCCTCCGCCTTCACATCTTTCACCATTTCATACACCAATTGCTCCTGCCTTGGGATTAAGCGGCTCTTTCTCACAGGAATGGAATACCCAATCGTATCCACTGCAATGATGCGAATGCCGTCGGTGACCACAAAGCAATACTCTAATTTACGCCGTTCATGATTTTTGCGAATATATGATTTCTCAAAAACAGATTCTAGCAGCGTCTTCGGCAGCTCAGATAGATCATTCTCTATGTAATCAAACAAAGGACTCTGCACCTTAAGTAAAGGTACTTGATCTAACAGCTCCACGCTGTCCTCCTTGCGCCACTCATGAAAATGGCATACATTATAGCCATTCTCTTCCCCTTCAAACCAATTCACCCATACGTCATGAAGAAATAACATAACCAATCCCTCACTTTTTAAAAACTGTTGTCCACAGTATGGGCAAGGGATAGAGAAATTATTCCAACTTTATTAAACTTCAAGCTGTGCTGCAGTTGAAGTGTCTTTATTTTTTTTCGTTACATTTAATAAGGCCGCAAAACCTTTCATCCTCATTGACAATAAACTGATAGCAAGCAATACTCCGCCAGAAATGGCAGTAATCCATATAACACCAATATATTTAGAAAAAATACCGGCGATGATTAATCCAAGTATGATACCGAAGTTAGAGAACATTTGTAAGATAGACATTGCACGTCCTCTATAAGCATTTGGAGTAAGCCCTAGAAATAAACTGCTAATCGGCACATTCAAGAAAGCATTCATTAAGCCGATACCAAAAACCCAAAGGTAGACTGGCGGTAACCCAAACAGTGCTTCTAGAAACTCAACCGGTATGATGACCATCATCCAAATTCCCATAAAGATCGTCGTTGTCATTAAAATATAACCAGGTTTGAATTTTCCAAGCAAGTAAGGACCTAAAATGGAACCTATGACGGCTCCGATTCCCGAAAATGCTTCAATCATCCCAAAATGAAAACCTGATACTTGAAACTCCTGTAGCAAAATAGAGTTAGATGTGGTATTAAAAATTCCTGCGATAAACATGACTTGTGTTAATAAAAGGATTAAAAAAGCAAGTGGTGCTGATTGAAATACGACTTTCAATCCTTGCTTGATCGCCGTCCACTGTTTTTCTTTAGAAGTTGAAGGACTCGATTCCTCATCTTTATTGTTCTTTCTCACAAGTACAGCCGTCAGCAAGATAAAACATGCGGATAGACTATAAGTAAAAATATCAATAATGAGTAGAGCTGTCGGTGAAAAGAAAAGAAGAAGTAGGCCTGCAATTCCAGGACCCGCAATTTGCATAACGGAATAAATACTTTGAGAAACCCCCATCGCTTCTGAAATATTTTTTTCCCCCACTACAACCGGAATATACGAGGAGCGCGCTGGATAAAAAAAAGCACTTCCTATACCTGATAAAAAAACGAGGGTAATGACATACACTGGATTGTTTAAACTAAAGATCATTCCTATTAATATGAAAGACCGAAATAAATCGGCTGCAATCATAATATGATGTTTTTGAAATCGGTCTGCCGCAACACCACCAATTAAGCCAAAGAAAAACATTGGTGAATATTGACAAAATAACACAAATCCAATTAATAACGGGTCATTCGATGTAGTTCCAACCACATAAAGGATGACAATAGTTGTAAGACCGTCCCCAAAACGGGAAATTAATTGTGCCATACAAAACATAAGGAATTGTGGCTTCTTCAGGATAGCGATCAATAAAATCAACCTCTCTATCTTCTCTTCTGAACTATTTACGTAAGAAAGTGCGTGTGATAGAACACGCACTTCTCAGAATGAATATAAATGTCAATTATTTTGTGATGATGATGATAACGTTTGTTTTCATAGGACTCACCCCCTTTAATGCTTCATTTTGTGCATAAAAGTATCGTGTTGTGAGCTTCTACGTTATATGAATTACCTTCAAAATCTCCATAAATATGTTTGACGATAAAACCAACATCTTTTAGCATATTTGTAATTTCAGCTACACTATATAACCTCATTTTGATGACATGGTTGGTTGTTTTGTCATTCACTATCCTTGTTTGTTCTATTTTAATAGTGCTGTTTACTATATCTAACTGTCTTTTTTCTAAGGCATAGCCTGTCTTTTCGTCTCCAAACCAGATAAGTGGATGGAAATACTTAATTATAAATTCTCGATTTGCAAGGTGAAGAAGTAATGTCCCACCTTCATTTAAACATGAATACATGGACCTGAGCATTTTCATGTTCTCATCATCTGACATATAGACAATTGATGTTTCCATATTAAGCACAACATCATACGTTCTAGGGGGATGAAAGTCTCTTCCATCTTCTAAAAATGTTGTCACTTGGTGATTTGACTCTTTTTCAATATACGCCAAAAAATCTTGATTAATATCCAGTCCATCTATTTGAAAACCTGCCTGCCAAAGTTGAAGCAGGTGTCTTCCATGTCCACAACAAAAATCTAAAATGTGTGGATGATTATAGTTTTGCAGAATTTTTCTTTGAATGAAGTCAATTTCCACATCCACATTTTGAGATAAAAGACGTGAGTAAATCTCTTTATACTGGAAACCAAAAAAGTTTGTACCATCATCTGAAATTGGTTTTTCCACTTTAGCAGACAATAAGGAGCTCCCCTCTCAATCTCTTATTTACTTTAAATCTATGGTACTATATTGAATTTCCTTTTTCAACCTTTTTTGATATAAATATACATTTTTTGTTACTTAAGTATGTCATATTATTTTAATTTTTTAGGATCTAGGGCATCTCTTAGTCCATCACCTAAGAAATTAAAGCATAGAACGGTTAGTAAAATCAGCAGACCCGGGAACAGCGGATACCACCATGCTTGGACCATTATGGAGAAATTTTGTGCATCTTGAAGCATGTTTCCCCAGCTCGCCGTTGGAGGCTGGATGCCGAATCCTAGATAGCTAAGCGTTGATTCAGCTAAAATGACAGAACCGACTTTTAATGTAGCAGACACAATAATGGGACCGATACAGTTCGGTAAAATATGCGAAAAGATGATGACATGGTTTTTCGTTCCGATCGTTCTTGCTGCGAGTACGAATTCTCTTGTGCGAAGTGATAAGAACTCACTGCGGATGAGCCTGGCCGTTGTTGTCCAGCCGGTCAATGCAAAGATTAAAATCAATTTATCAATACCCGGTTTAAAAATCGTCACTAGCGTGATTAAAAGAAAAATATCTGGAATTGACAACACCACATCAACCATTCTCATGAGCACTGAATCGACAAAGCCTTTAAAATAGCCCGCTACCGCCCCAACGACGGTACCAATGGTAATGGCTCCGACTACTGAGACGAAACCAACCAATAGAGACACCCTCGCCCCGTATAGTACCCTTGAAAAAATATCTCGGCCAAACTTGTCGGTTCCCATAAAATGCTCTGCACTTGGAGGCTGTAGCCGTTTCAATAAGTCTTGCTGTTCCGGTGCGTAAGGTGCGATCACTGGGGCGAAAATAGCCGAAAAGATAATGACCAATAAAATAGCGGAGCCGACAACCGCCAATTTATTTTTGAAAAATTTCTCGCAAAATAAACGAAGCATCGTCTCTGGTTTTGGCGGAAGGCCTTCTTTTAATTTGAGATCAACAGGAGGTGTCCCCATATTAGGTTGTGCCAATTGTGCTTCAGCTCCCTTCTAATATTCTATACGCGGATCAACGATCGCATAGAGAATATCCGCTATTAAGTTTCCAACAACCACGAGCACTGCGGAAATCACGGTCATTGCCATAATCACAGGGTAATCTCTTGAAAAGGCAGAATCGATAAATAGTTTTCCAAGACCCGGCCATGTGAAGATTTGTTCCACTACCACAGCGCCGCCAATAAAGGATGGAATCATGAGGCCGAAGATCGTAATGACAGGCATCAAACCATTTCTTAGCCCATGCTTGAAGATGACTTTGTTTTCTCTGAATCCTTTCGCTCTTGCCGTGCGAATGTAGTCCTGCCGCATCACATCAAGCATACTTGACCTTGTATAACGTGTAAGCCCGGCCATATCAGCCGTTGCTAACACAAAGGCCGGTAAAATAATATGATGAAGCCGGTCAAATAGATTAAAATCTGCATTTAAGGTAGCGACGCCACCGGTCGGAAACCACCCTAGATTCACAGATAAAACCATAATGAGGATTAGGCCAAACCAGAAATTTGGAATAGCCAGTCCGATAAATGATGTAACTGTAATGCCATAGTCAAGCTTCGTATACGGACGTTTTGCTGAAAGAACACCAAATGGGATGGCAATAATCAGGGCAACTAATGTAGAAAAGATCATGAGGATGAGGGTATTTGGCAGCCGGGCAAAAATCAAATCCGCCACGGGTGTTCCTTTTTTTACAATGGATGTGCCAAAGTCACCTTGAAGCATATTGCCAAGCCATTTCATATATTGCACATATTCCGGATCATTTAAGCCGTACTTATCAATAAAGGCTTCCCTGTCTGCGGCACTAATGGTAGGGTCCATCATGAGTGACATCGGATCGCCGGGTGCTGCTTTCATAATGGCAAAGGACAAAATCGTAATCCCAAACAAAATCGGAATGGAAAGAAGTGTCCTTCTAATGATATATGTAACCATGTGCACAACTCCTTTTTCATCGGATGGCTATACTATGATGAAAAAAGGGGAGAAACCTCCCCTTCTTCACTCATCATCTACTGTTCAATCCACCATTTTTCGATTTGGTAATACTCATCTTTCGGGTGGTAAGAGTAGCCTTGTAGATTAGATGGCATAGCGCGATGTGAGTTGGCATAATAAAGGAACGTGTAGGGCTGATCCTCTGCAATCAGCTCATAAATTTTTTCATACGCCTTCGAATACTCTTTTCGATCACTCAAGTTCTTAGCATCAACTAGCAGCTTATCGACTTCTTCATTTTTATACCAAATGTTATTTAAGCCTTTTTCTGATTGACTTGAATGGAAGATGCTGTATTGGTCAGGGAATGTCGCTAAGCTCCAGCCAAGTAATAGAGCATCATAATCCCATTTTGGCGGTGTGGTTTGTTCGATTAATGCACTAAACTCTACAATTTGTGGCTTTGCTTCAATGCCAATTTCTTTGAGCTGCTGCTGTACAACGACAGCAATATCTTCACGGACCTTGTTTCCTTGGTTCGTTTTCAAGACAAAGGAGAATTTTTTGCCATCCTTATCAAGATAGCCATCCCCATCTGTATCTTCCCAGCCTTCTTCTTTCAGCATCTTTTTCGCTTTTTCTTGGTCAAATTCAAAAACTGGGACATTTTCATTTTTTGGATAGTTCCATGACAGCGGACTTTCCGGAATGTTGGCTACTTTCCCGTCTCCTTCTAACACTTGATCAACAATCGTTTGACGATCAATGGCATGTGTAAGAGCTTGGCGGACTTTTTTACTTTTGAAAAGTTCGTTTTTCTGATTCCAGCCAATATAGGAATAATTCAATCCTAGATCAGACTCGATTTTGACGTTGCTGATTTTTTCAACTGTTTGCAGTTCTGATCCCGGTACAGCAAAGAAATCAATATCGCCTGCTGACAGCTGGGCAATGGCTGCATTCTGATCAGGAATGGTTTTAATGGTGACCGTATCAAGATAAGGACGTCCATCCCAATAATCATCAAATGCTTCTAGTTTGACGTAGTCTCCTTCTTTCCACTCGGCAAATTTAAATGGACCTGAACCGATTGGATTTTTTCGGTTAAATTCATTTTCGCCAAGATCCTTCACAGGCACATCACCTAAAATATGCTTTGGCAAAATGCCATAGCTTCCTAGGGTGACATTATAAAAATATGGATCTTTTTTATTCAGCTTGAATTCGATCGAGTAATCTCCAGTCTTTTTAACAGACTCTAATACTTCAAAGCCTGATCCACGCTCCCCATTGTAATCCTTATGGATTGGAATGCTGTATGTAAACACAACATCATCAGCAGTCAGTTCTTCGCCATCATGAAACTTCACGCCTTTTTTAATGGTCACATCAAACTGTTTGCCGTCATCAGATTCTTTAATATCTTCTGCCAGCGATAGCTGCGGGTTGAGCTTTCCGTCTGTTTGAAGTAAGAAGCTGTAAATTCTTTCTTCAATATCAGAACTTGCTACATCCGTTGAATATAGCGAGTTAAATAATGTAGGCTCTGCAATTGAACCGATGACAAGATCCCCGCCTTGTACCGGTTTACCTGTGGATTTCTTTTCACTGTCTCCTGACGTTTTATTTCCACTAGAGCAAGCAGTAAGGATCAGTGTAAAGATCAGCAGTAAACTGACCAAAATGGACTTTCTATTTCTTACTTTCATAGACAATTCCCCCTATTTGTTTAAAAATGATGACAGAAGCCCGTTTCATCCCCCCTCTCAAAGTTGAGATCATACTAGCTGATTAAGCGTCGTAGAGGTGACAGGCAACAAAGTGATTCGTCTTTAATTGTTGAAATTCTGGTACTTTTTCTTTACAGACTTCTTTCGCATACGGACATCTTGTGTGAAATACACAGCCTTTTGGCGGATTCGCAGGGCTTGGTAAATCCCCTTGCAGCATAATCCGTTCTCTTTTCACTTGGCCTTTTTTACGGGTGACTGGAACTGAAGATAGAAGCGCCTGTGTATATGGATGGAGCGGATCGTCGTACAGGCTGTGCTTATCCGCAAGCTCCATCATTTTGCCGAGATACATGACGCCGACTCTATCGCTAATATGCCGAACGACACTTAGATCGTGAGAGATAAATAGATAGGTCAGGTCAAATTCCTCCTGAAGCTCTTCCATCAAATTAATGACCTGAGCCTGAATGGAGACATCAAGTGCTGAAACAGGCTCATCCGCTATGATCATCTCGGGATTCATGGCAAGCGCTCGAGCGATGCCGATCCGCTGCCTTTGCCCGCCGGAGAATTCGTGCGGGTATCGATTCGCAAAACTTGGGTGAAGGCCAACTTTGGATAAAAGCTGTTCTACTTTTTCATTTCTTTCTTTTAAGGAATATAAGTGATGTGTTTTGTAGGGTTCTTTGATGATGCTTCGAAGTGTTTTTCTAGGGTTGAGTGATGCAAAGGGATCTTGAAAAACCATTTGGATGTTTTTCCTTGTTGATTGTCTGAGTTTTGATTCAGATACATGTGAAATATCTTGCCCTTTAAAAAGGATTTGTCCGTCTGTTGGCTGATATAAGCGAATCATTGTGCGCCCTAATGTGGATTTACCGCATCCAGACTCCCCAACGATTCCTAACGTTTCGCCTTTATAAATTTTCAGATCTATGCCGTCAACCGCTTTGACAGCTCCTACTTTCTTTTGCAACACTCCAGCTTTGATCGGAAAGTGTTTTCGTATATTTTTTAATTCCAGAATGGTTTCTTTCTCGGATCGTTTTGTCATGTATGGTTGATTTTCAGCAAGTGTCATGTTTGGCTTGCCTCCTCATATAAGAAACACCTGACGCTTCTGCCATTTTCAAATGTGTTCAGCTTGGGCAATTCTTCTTTGCAACGATCCATGACTTTCGGACATCTAGGAGCAAAGCGGCAGCCAGCCGGAAGCTGATCTGGCGCAGGGACATTTCCTTTTATCGCCGTTAATGGCTGAATCTCTCCGTCAATGACCGGAATGGATTCAAGCAGTCCTTCTGTGTATGGATGAAGCGGCTGATCAAACAACTCTTCGACAGTTCCGTTTTCAACAACCTGTCCGCAGTACATGACAATAACCCGATCTGCTACTTCCGACACAACACCTAAATCGTGCGTAATGAGAAGAATAGATGTACCAAAGGTTGAACATAAATCTTTCATTAAGGTAAGCATCTGGGCTTGTATGGTCACATCAAGAGCAGTAGTCGGCTCATCCGCAATGAGGAGCTTCGGATCACAGCTTAGCGCAATGGCAATCATTACTCGTTGACGCATACCACCGGATAAACGGTGCGGGTAATCTTTGATGATTTGTTCTGGCCTTGAAAAACCTACAAGCTTCAGCAAGTCAATCGCTTTTTTGGTCGCTTCTTTTTTTGAAAGTTTTTTGTGGTAAATGAGAATTTCTGTTATTTGTTCCCCGATGGTTAAGACGGGATTAAGTGAGGTCATGGGTTCCTGAAAAATCATGGATACATCATTACCCCGAATACTGCACAATTCCTTTTCACTATATGTAACAAGGTCTTTTCCATCAAGCTTAATGGAACCATCCATAATCTTCCCACCAGTCCCATTAATCAGACCCATGATGGATAAAGACGTAATACTTTTACCAGACCCAGACTCACCGACTAAGGCGACTGTTTCTCCTTTTTTAATACGAAAATCAACGCCATCAACAGCAGGTATTGGTTCCTTTTTTCGAAAAAAGTATGTTTTTAAGTTTTGCACTTCAAGCAGTGTGCTCATGCATTCGCCCCTTTCTTCATAGATCAAATGAACCGAATCAAAAGATTCCGCCTTTTCAGAATAGAAAGAATGATCAAAATTTATATTTGTATATTATTACATCGTCATGACGAAATCAAGAAGTATTTAGTAAAATTGTAATATGTCACTTTTTATGTGAATTATTCTCATTGTGACTCTATCGCTTTTAAAAAGGTTTCGGCAGGCTCTGCAATCATAGACTCCTCGCTGATTCTGTGCTCACTGAAATACTTTTTCACGATATAAAACCCAGTTGCGTACCCAAGCATTTTAGGGTAGTTCCCTTTTCCATAAAGGAGGTTCTGTATCAGTCTTTCGTCGTCCTGAACTTTCTTATCAAGGTGACTGGATACCCATTTTTTGTACATGCGCTGAAGCTGCGCTTCGTCATATAAAGTCGTCCACTTTGCTGTATAGCTTTCTCCATACCTATGATACACAGCATATTCAGCGAGCCCCTCCATCATGATTGTATCAAGGAATGTAAAATCTTTTTCTTCTTTCGTGAGAAAATGCAACCTGCATACATGGTGATATTCATGTGTCAGCAATGTAGCAATTCTCTCTTTCGGCGTATGCGGGGATAAAAAAAGAAAGATTTTGTCGTCAAATGCCATACCGGATTGATAGTAAAATTGTTCTCTGATCTCTTTACTGCTCTCATTGACAGGTAAAATAAAGACAGGAACATCAGGACCTTCCCACTCTTTTTGCAGCGCTTTGTATTCTTTCATCACGAGCTTGAAGTACCCTGTTTCTTTGAGCTTGTCGATCATTTCCTGGCAGGCATTCCATGACCGAACCATCCCGTGATGCTGTAAATGAGTGAGAATAGATGACCATTCTTTTTTCGATGCTCCTTTAAAATAAGGGACAAAACGTGCCGCCAGCTCTTGAAAAGATGATGATTGCTCAATGAGATATTGTGTATTGATCAGACCCATACCGCTGAACACCTCCATTTTCATCATATGCAAAAAGGCGGCGATCTGTTTATAGATCGCCGCCTTCTCAGAGCATATTACGCTTCGTATTTTTTGAAAATAATTGTCGCATTATGCCCGCCAAAGCCAAGTGAGTTACTCAAAGCAACTTGTACTTCTTTTGAACGTGCTTCATTTGCTACATAATCAAGATCACATTCTTCATCTGGTGTTTCAAGGTTAATTGTTGGCGGAATGACACTGTCTTTGATCGCAAGAACAGAGAAAATCGCTTCTACTCCGCCGGCTGCGCCAAGTAAGTGACCTGTCATTGATTTTGTCGAACTGATCGCAAGCTGATTCGCATGCTCTCCGAACACTTCTTTAATCGCCATGGTTTCAAATTTATCATTGTACGGCGTGCTTGTTCCGTGGGCATTGATATAATCAATTTCTTCCACTTTTAAGCCTGCATCACGAATCGCTTCTTTCATCGCACGGACGCCGCCTTCTCCGTTTGGAGCAGGTGCTGTAATATGGTATGCGTCTCCAGTTGAACCGTATCCAACGATTTCTGCATAAATCGTCGCTCCGCGTTTTAACGCATGCTCTAATTCTTCGAGAACCACAATCCCCGCTCCCTCACCCATGACAAATCCGTCACGGTTTTTATCAAATGGACGGCTTGCTGTATTTGGATCAGGATTTGTCGAAAGAGCTTTGTTCGCGCAAAAGCCAGCAAACGACATTTTCGTTAAAGGCGCTTCTGTTCCGCCTGTAATCATCGCATCGGCATCTCCGCGCTGAATGACTTTAAATGCGTCACCAATGGAGTTTGTTCCTGTTGCACACGCTGTGACTGTACAAGAGTTAACCCCTTTTGCGCCAAGTGCAATGGAGATTTGGCCTGTCGCCATATCTGGAATCATCATTGGGACAAAGAAAGGACTTACGCGTCTTGCCCCTTTATTTGAATACACTTCGAACTGCTCTTCAAATGTTTCAAGTCCGCCAATACCAGATCCAACCCACACGCCAACACGCGGTGCGATTTCATCGGTAATTTCAAGGCGTGAATCTTCTAGAGCCTTTTGAGCAGCAACGACTGCATATTGTGTGAAGCGCGCCATTTTTCTCGCTTCTTTTTTCTCCATGTAATCTTCGATGTTAAAAGCTTTTAGTTCTGCAGCTACTTTTGCGGTATATTCGCTTGAATCGACACGTGTAATCGGGCCAACACCTGATACACCCGCTACAGCATTTTTCCATGTTGTCTCTACATCGTTGCCAAGAGGTGTCAAAGCACCTAATCCTGTAACAACTACCCGTTTCTTATCCATTAATTTGTGCACCTCACTCTTTTATCGGCCCCATCGCATAGCGATTGCGCCCCACGTTAATCCACCACCAAAACCAACCATTACAATCACATCGCCGTCATGAATTTTTCCGGCTTCGATTTCTTCACATAGTGAAATTGGAATGGATGCTGCTGATGTGTTTCCATATTTATGGACAGTCTTCGACATTTTTTCAACTGGCAGCTCTAAGCGTTCACGTGCTGCTTCCATAATGCGAATATTTGCTTGGTGAGGGATTAAGAAGTCAACGTCTTCTTTAGATAGTCCAGCTTTTTCAATGACGTTTACACTTGATTCACCCATTTGTCTCACAGCAAATTTAAATACTTCTCGTCCATTCATGATTGTATGATCTTTTTCATCTAAGTACAAGTGCTTCCCGCCGCTTCCATCGGCTCCAAGCTCAAATGATAGAATTCCTTTTCCTTCGCTCACTGGTCCTAGTACGGCAGCGCCTGCTCCATCTCCAAACAAGACAGCCGTATTGCGGTCATCCCAGTCGGTAATGCGAGAGAGCTTTTCTACACCAACGACAAGTACATGTTTGTATGTGCCTGATTCGATAAATTGTTTTCCAGTAACAAGCCCATACATAAAGCCAGCGCAGGCAGCGCTAATATCCATTGCACATGCTTTATGTGCACCGAGATGCTCTTGAATCATACAAGCGACTGTCGGAAATGCTTGATCTGGCGTAACTGTCGCTACAAGAATCATATCAATATCTTCTGCAGCTACATCTGCATCAGCTAATGCTTTTTTTGCAGCAGCAAGCGCCATATGAGATGTATTGACATCATCAGATGCAATTCTTCTTTCTTCTATACCTGTTCTAGTACGAATCCACTCGTCAGAAGTTTCAACCATTTTTTCTAAATCACGATTTGTTAATACTTTTTCAGGTATATAGCGGCCAAGGCCAATAATTCCAGCATTCATTGAATAAGACTCCTTTTACTCATACGAGCATATAATATTGTGATCTTATATTAGTATCTGGTACTAATTTTACCTTATTTTTTTCTCCTTGGCAATACAAACGTCTAACCTTTCCTCTCACTTTTTTCATAGATTAATGATATACCAATAGTAGAAAGGAACATGTGATATGGCGCAAAAAGATATTTTCTCAGCAATGATGTTTGGACAGCCGCTTGAAAAGGAGAAAAACAAATCAGAATCAAAGGAGGAACGCAAGGATTCATCTTCAAGTGATGACTCAATTGACTATATGCATGTCATGAATCAGATTGGGAACATTATGAATTCGATTGATGAATTGAAGCCTGTGTTTAAAGATGTCGGCCCTATGATTAGTGCCTTCAAGAAAAAATTATCATAAAAAAAAGCCACTATTGTGTGGCTTTTTCTGATTCTGCATCTGCTCTTCCAAGCTCATATGCCTCTTGCATGACAGATGTAAACAATGATAGAAGCGGCTGAAGTGCTTCTGGATCAAGCTGAACCCCTGCTTTATCTAATTCTTCTTTTGCTTGCGGAAAATACTTCATCGCAATTTGTAAAAACTCCATCGATTTTTCGTTCTGCATGTTCAACGTCCTCACTTTTCATTAGGCAGTTTGCCCGTTTTTTTGTAATACGAGATATCATTCTCTATGTCTTTCACAAAATCGCGGTCAATGGTTGAGCTAAATTTACCCATTTCGATCACTCCTTCTTTAAAGTCAAAGGAGTATTCACCTTCGTTTAGTTTGCCTTCATTAAACTTCTTCGCAATGATACTGTACGCTTTATCAACATGCTGTACTGTGCTGGTTAAGACGGTATGGCTTCCAAGGTTCGATTGATCGGTGACATATCCGATCGCAGATAAATTGTCGTTTTTGATTTGTTCAATGACAGGGATATTATAACCATCACCTGCTGGATACACAACATCTACACCTTGTTTTTTCAATTTTTGATAGAGGTTCACAGCTTTGTCAGCATCATCCCAGTTTTCGACAAATTCCGCTAGAACTTGCACATGTGCGTCTTGATATTTTGCCCCTTTGATAAAGCCGTCTACTTCGCTTTGCCAATCATATGTAGCAAGAATACCAATCTTTTTTGTTTTGGACATATGTGCTGCAGTCATGCCTCCGAAAAAGCCCATTGCTTCTCCTTTAAACGTCACGTTTGTGACATTGTCAGCCTGAGGCTTGCCTCCATTGACCGTAATAAATTGTGTTTTTGGATAATCTTCACTGATCAAGTTGAAAATTTCGCTATATTCATTGCCATGGCCAATAATCAAATTGACTCCTTTTTTATGGAACTCTTCAATGGCATCAACGATTTTCTCCTTGTCGACCATGCCTTCCTTATAATAAACATCTACACCAAATGTTGATTGGATATTTAATAAGCCTTTATAACCTTTCGTTCCCCAAACTTGATCATTAATCGTATCGGGGACGAGTAAACCCACCTTCTCAATATGTCCTTTTAAAGGCGCCTGCGAGCAGGCAGATAATAAAAGAAGGAACGAAAAGATCATGACAAGCCGTTGGTACTTCATGCCATGTTCAACTCCCTTTGCAACACGCAGGTATGAACCTGTATGTTAAATATAGGTTTATTTTATACTGAAAAAAGATAAGATGGAAGATCATTCTTGCTTTTTGTCGAAAAATGTTGAGTTTTGTCTTTTCCATTCTGCAATTATTTCCTTTGCTTGTTGGTCATCGGTTTGTCTTTCGACCTTCAATTGATGCGTCATTTCCTGCCTTTGATCAGTGTGTGACGCCCACTTCAAAAGATCCTTTGCGACATCTTCTACAAAAAATGAGTGATCTTCCCTTGTTCTTCTTTTTTCATCGAGTGACCACGGTCCGAACATACGAGGAAGGACAACAGCTGGCACACGTTGTTTGGACGATTCGTCTTTCGGTTCTTCGAAAAGTAATCGGTACATCCCATGTGTTGCTTTCAACTCTGCCTGTTTTTCATGTGAATCCTCTGATTGAATAAAGATGAGATCATACGCCTCTTTGCTATCCTGAAGGTCAATGACACGAACGAGGTCATTTCGGCCGAGCCACATCATCCGCTCTCCTAATAGCAGCTTTTGCTCTTCTGTCTGATCGTGTGGACACGTGATATCGACTTGTATGCCCTCTTTCATCATATATTCACAAAGTGTCAGGCCAAAAAATTCATCTGCACCTATGATCAATCCTGTTTCCATCTTCATGTCCCCTTTTTTAGCATATCGAATAAAAAGAAGAGCCCTTTCTATGAAGGGCTGTTATCATCCTATTCATTATAGTTCTCTTTCATGCGATTTATAAAACTTGTGAATGGACTGAAAGATTCTTCTTGGATGATCAAACATATGCAAGGTCTGATCGACCTGACCATGGTCTGCATTCATCATGTGCTGATCAATAAAAGGTTTTGCATGCAGCTCATACGCGTATGGTGCAACATTTAACCTTTGCCATATATGAATCGGTACATGAGCTGAATGAACGGGGCAAGAAGGAAGTGGATACGTTTCTGCTTCCTGTTCAGAGCAGCCGTAGCTCTGCGCCAGCTCCCTGATCAGCTGTTTGTAGAAAAATTTATGCTCTTTCTCCCTCTCTCTATGTGCACTAAGATCTAAACAAGGATTGAGCATTGCAATGGATCTTAACACTTCCGGCATTTCTTCAGCAAGACTCATCGCAATAAGTGCCCCCATTCCTTCTGCAAGCACATGAATCTCTCGGTTTAATATTTCTTGTTTTAATGAATAATGAATGAGTTGTTTAGCATCAAAGACAGCGTCTTCACATCCCCAGTGGTTGCCATGAAGATGACTATTAAACAATGTATACCCTTCATCCTTTAAAGCAGTTAAAAGCTGGTTTCTCCCATAATGCTGAAGCCAGAATGATGTATTTTCCTGCACAAAGTGATTCCGGTCACCGAGGATTAGAATGCCAAAGCCATTTGGTTTTTGAGGAAGGTGGATGACGTTCCACTGGGAACCAAGCTGAATAAAACGTTCACTTACACCCATATGGCTAGCCTCCTTTCAGTGATTCTGCTTTCTATGATATGAGAAACAACTCATCTACGAATAAGGAAATCCCCTAATATGAAAGAAATCTTCTTAATCTTTTAAGTGAATCTGACATTTGATGGAAATATATAAGCAGTTCTTTCCTATATCGTCAGAACTTTTTTGATTGATTATAAACATTTTTTAATATCAAGAATCGCTTGCAGGTGCATTCCCTCGTGAAAGATGGTTCGAATCAACACTTGTTCAATGGTTCGCATCCCCATTTCAGTAGGGGGATATTCGACTTCTAAGCGACGTGAGTATTTTTGCATTATTTTACCAGTCTGTTCTTCCAGCCTTTTTTTTAATTGTAGATAAGAAGGCGTTTCGTCTGAAAAATGATCTGGTGTGGTCCCATAACCAAACCATTTGCGAAAAGTATCTGGAACCTCAGTTTTCTCTTTCGTTAAAGTCTCAATCCATAAGTATTGATCCAAGTAAAGATGTCCCATATTCCACCTGATATTATTATGAAAATGATTTGGGATGATCTCAGCTTCATCTGCACTTACATCATCTAAACTATCTAAAATAGCAGCTCGATAAGTCTCTAACTATTTGAAAAGATTCACATGGCGTTCTTTCATTCTTGTTCCCCTTTCTTATAGGTCAAATATTTTTCATGTTACTTATTATTCAGCGCGTTTTATTTTTTCTCTTGTGCATTTCCCTGTCTACGTGAAGTACAGTCACTTCTTATTATTGGGGCTTCAGTACGAATCCTGCAATAAATACCTGTTTTATCTGCGGGGAATCATCACATTCAACCACTTGTTAAAGTCAAATGATGAAAATGCTCACAATTGGAGCAAAACAGTCTTTTCTCTAAACTCGTATCTATGGTATGATAATCAATAGATTGTTACATAAAGGACGGTGGAATAATGCATTACATTATCACCCTCATTTGGACTTTTCTGCTGACACATATGGCTGGTTACATCGTTGCATCTATGAATGGAGCTGCTTATGATTTTACGTTAACTTCCATTCTTGCAGTAGTGTTTACGGTTATTTTATTCATCTTTGCTGAAGTAAGTCCAATGAAAGAAACGGAAAGTTCAACAAAACATTCTTAATATGGCTGAAAAAGAGCTGAAATCATTTATTTCAGCTCTTTTTCTTTTTTTCAGCGTGATGTGAAAGCGGCATGCCAAAACCCCCTGTTTAGCAACCAGGGGGTTTTTAATGATTTATACCTCAACCGTTTCGGACTTCTGTTTGTCAGCGGTCAAATGGCTTTTTGCAAGCCCTGTAAACAGGAAGATCGCAATGCCTGATAAAATTTCAAGCACGCCTCCCCCAGCAATGACAGGCCCCGCTCCAAATCGTTCTGCCAGAACGCCCGATATAACAGCAGCAAGCGGGAGAAAGACATTGGATGACGCATTGATCACTGCATAGACTTGCGGCTGATCTTCTTGGTCAACAGAGGTTTGGATAATGACCATTTCCGGAACATTAATTGCACTGACCGCTGCACCAAAAATAAAGGAAGCAAAAAGAACGACCGGCAGCCATGTGCTCATCCCTGTGATAAAGAATGCGGCCCCTTCAATCATGCCAGCGACAATAAAGAACAAGCCAAACCGTTTAATTTTCACCTTCGCCAGCGCAAAGCCCATCATAAACGCACCGACTGCGGCGACGCCTCTTAAAATGGAATATACCATTGCATCACTTTGCAGCGCTTCCGCTACGTATACAGCGGATAATGCCTGCCACGGAGCCGCTGCGACATTCATTAAAATACAGTAAAGGGTCAGCGCAAATAAGATATGATGATTTTTGACGACTAGAAAGCCTCTTTTTAGGTTGTACAGATATGTATTCTTTGCTTGTTTAATGTCTGCTGCTTTTTCTTTGCCTGACTTCTTCAGTTTGACGCCAATAATAAACAGGCCAGATATGATAAATAAGACAGTGGTGATCAAGAGGGTATCTGCAGGTCCAATTAATTTGACCAAAAGACCTGCTACCATCACTGCAGCAAGAGCGACAATTTCAAAGGAAGATTGCAGGATGGCATTTGCTTTTTGAATGAGATGCTTCGGAACAATCTGCGGTAAAATCGCCACAGAAGCTGGGTTATATGCTGCACCTGTTGCCGATTGAATAACCATTAATGAGATCAATAACCATAGAGGCAATATGTGCGAAAAATGTAGTAGTGGGATGATGAGTACAATTGTTGCTCGAACGACATCTGAAGCGAACATCCATTTAGACAAATGGTGTTTTTTCATAAGAGGTCCTAGTATTGGGGCTAACAATGATGAAGGAAGAACTGTCACTGCTAGAAGAAGTCCTGTACCGAGCGCTCCATCCCCTCTTAAAATCAATAGCCAAAGAACGGATGTAAAAGCAAAACTTTCGCCTGTATTTTTTATGAGCCTTGATATGAATAATGAGGTGAAGCGTTTATTCCAAACACTTTCACTGAGATTCATCTTTTCCATCACACAAATCCTTTCAACTGTTTACTATTTACATATTTTACCTCATTTTCTCTTTTTTTCATACTATTTATTTGAAAATTTGAACTTAATTGTTTTTTATTATAAAGAAAAAAGAGGCATGACACATGCCTCTAAAGACTTATTCATACAGACTCTTAGTCAATTGCTTACGGCTTTCTTTGGTAGGTCCAAACACGGTTATGGTTCGAGTTATCCGGAAAGACGTCGCCTGCTTTAAGCTTAATCTTTAAAGGATCTTTTACCATACTGCCGGTCTCACCGATTTCGATATAGATACCATTATTAGGTGCTTTATTCCCAGATTTAAACTGATGCTGCTGACTCATTTCCATCCTCCTTTCTCGATTGTTGTTATTATGTCCCGTCCATTGCCTCTCCAATCCAATATGCAAAAAGTCCCTGCTCATTCGAGACAGGGACACTTGATCTATTTTGGTTGTTGATACATGAGCTCTTTAATTAACGCTTTTTGCACATGCAAGCGATTTTCTGCCTGCTGAAACACCTTTGAGTGCGGTCCATCAATGATATCAGCTGTCACTTCTTCTCCGCGATGTGCCGGCAGACAATGAAGGAAGATATAATCTTTTGCGGCATGACGCATGAGGTCAGTATTGACTTGATATTCTTTAAATTCAGCTAGACGTTTCTCTGTTTCAGCTTCCTGCCCCATGCTTGTAAATACGTCTGAATAAATGACATCTGCATGCTGAACAGCAGCTACTGGATCTGTTGTGACGATCACTTCTGCACCTGATTGTTTGGCAAACTCACGAGCAGTGTCTGTCACGTCTTGAAGTGGTTCATAGCCTTTTGGTGATGCAACAGCAATGTCACAGCCTAACTGCGCACAGCCGACCATCAAGGAATGAGCCACATTATTTCCATCACCGATATATGCCACTTTCACACCTTTTAATGTTCCTTTTGCTTCTTTTATTGTCAATAAATCAGCAAGTGCCTGACATGGATGTGAGTAGTCAGTCAATCCGTTTATGACAGGAATGGATGCGTATTTTGCAAGTTCTTCTACCTTCTCATGTTCAAAGGTTCGAATCATAATACCATCTACATAGCCAGACAGCACCTGGGCGGTATCACTAATTGTTTCTCCTCTGCCAATTTGCAAATCATTTGAGCTGAGGAAAAGTGCATGTCCCCCTAGCTGCGTCATTCCCGCTTCAAACGAGACACGGGTTCTAGTTGAAGATTTTTCAAAGATCATGGCTAACGTTTTTCCTTTGAATAAATCTTGATATGGATGTTGTTTCATTTCTTCTGCTTTTTCAATTAAGTAAGCAATGTCATTGATTGAAAAATCTTTTAGCGATAAAAAGTCTTTTCCGTATAATGTGGGCTGTACGTCGACTTGACTCATGCCGTCACTTCCTTTTTATATAATTCATGGAGAGATACTGGTGACACATCTCCATCTTTCCCTTGCAGGAATGCTTGAGCTGTTTCATATTCGGTAAGGACTTGAACACCATGTGTGAGGGCTTTTACACGCTGGTCTTTTGCTTCTTCATCCCCCCCTAAATGAATGTGAAGAGATTTATCATCTTGTTGCAGCCAAGATTCAAAGCTGGCCGTCCAGACGTCAAAGCCTGCACGTTTCGCTGCATTTATTAATTGTTCACTGCCTTGTATAAAAAGACTTCCTTTCTTTTGCCAAATTGGCGCAAACACTTTTTTCAAGGCGCTTTCTACATTCTTGCCTACACACATTCCTTCACCTGTCGCTTTCATTTCAGGTGTCAGTTTTAAATCAATATCTTGAATGGCATGAGACGAGAAGACTGGGAATTTAACAGCTGTTCCCCCTTTATTCTTCGTTGAAGGGTTCAATTCTTCAAGCGTCGCACCAGCTAATAACTGGGTAGCCATTGGAATCATTTCAATGCCCATGACTTTACTAACAACTGGGACCGTTCTGCTTGCCCGAGGGTTCACCTCTAATACAAGCGCCTGATCCCCTTTGATCACAAATTGAATATTCATGATGCCTTTAAATGCTAATTTCTTTGCTATTTGTTCAGAGGCGCTGTACACCTGCTGTTTGATGTCCTCACTGATGGAGACACTTGGTAAGATGGCAAAGCTGTCACCTGAGTGTACGCCCGCTTTTTCAATATGCTCAACGATCGTTGGAATGAATGTCGTTTTGCCGTCAGAAATGAGATCGACTTCAACTTCTTTTCCAGTGACGTACTCATCAATGAGGATCGGATAAGGCAAATGATCCGGCTGATCAAGCAGTGATGCCAATTGATCTTCTGATTGAACAACGATCATCCCCATTCCGCCAATGACATACGATGGACGAATAAGGACAGGATACCCGATGCTTGCGGCATGCACGAGTGCTTCCTCTTTTGAATGAGCTGTATCTCCTTTTGCATGAGGCAGATTCAGTTCATCAAGAAGCTGATAGAACAAATCACGATCCTCTAATGCATCTAATGTGGCAAAGGATGTACCTAACAAAGTGACTCCGGCTTTTTCTAAACCTTCTGCCACATTAATCGCTGTCTGTCCGCCAAACTGAACGATGACAAAATCAATTTGTTCCGCTTCAACTACGTTTAAGATATGCTCTAACGTAATTGGCTCAAAGTATAAACGATCGGCAATCTCATAATCGGTACTTACCGTTTCTGGATTATTGTTCATCATGATGGTTTCAAATCCAAGCTTTTGCAAGGTAAGAACTCCATGCACAGCACTATAATCAAACTCGACTCCTTGCCCAATTCGAATCGGACCTGAGCCAATGATGAGTGCACGCTGCTTTGTTTTCTGCTGATGCTCGCCATCACTTTTTCCAAAGTACGTAGAATAGAAGTAATTCGTTTTCGCATCGAATTCCGCAGCACATGTATCGACAATTTTAAATGAAGCAGCAATGCCATATTCTTGACGAAGCTGTCTAATCGCTTCTTCACTGCTCCCCGTGAGAAAAGCGATTGTTTCATCAAGGAAGCCCTTTTCCTTTACCTTTTTCAAAGTGTCTTTTGATAACGTTCCCTTATGCTCCTTCAGCTCCTGTTCAAGTGTGATCATATGCTTGAACACATGTAAGAAAAATAGATCAATTTTCGTCACTTGATGAATCGTTTCAACCGTTTCTTGTCTGGAAAGAAGCTCCATGACAGCGAAGAAGCGGCGATCGTCAGGTGTTTTGATTAATTCAAATAATTGTTCAGTTGATTGTTCTTTCAGTTCGGGCAAATGGAAGCCTTTTGTGTTGATCTCAAGTGATGCGACTGCTTTTTGAATGGCGGATTCTAAATTACGGTCAATGGCCATGACTTCACCAGTCGCCTTCATTTTTGTGCCTAATTTGCGATCTGCCTGTTTAAATTTATCGAACGGCCAGCGCGGGAATTTCACCACAACATAATCGAGTGCCGGCTCAAAGCTAGCATAGGTTGTACCTGTGAGCGGGTTTTTCAATTCGTCTAATGTATAGCCGACCGCAAGCTTTGCGGCCATTTTGGCAATCGGATAGCCTGTTGCTTTTGATGCAAGAGCGGAAGAACGGCTGACCCGAGGATTGACCTCGATGACGAAATATTCTTTGCTGAGTGGATCAAGAGCAAATTGGATGTTGCATCCGCCAACGACATCCAGTGCTGAAATGATTTTCAGACTCGCTGAGCGGAGCATTTGATAATCCTGATCCGTTAATGTCTGTGACGGTGCAACGACAATCGAGTCTCCTGTATGCACACCAACTGGATCGATATTTTCCATGTTACAAACAGTAATACACGTATTTTGACGATCTCTCATGACCTCATATTCGACTTCTTTAAAGCCCGCAATGCTTTTTTCTACTAGACACTGGTGAATCGGACTCGCTAGAAGGGCCCCTTCAATGAGCGGTTTAAAAGCCTCTTCCGTTAAAGCGATTCCTCCCCCTTTACCGCCAAGTGTGTAGGCTGGTCGAAGAATAACAGGGAAGCCCACTTCTTTTGCAAATTGAAGCGCGTCTTTCGCATTATCCACAATTTCACTTTCTGGTACAGGTTCGTTCAAATGCTTCATGAGGGCACGGAATTTCTCACGATCTTCACCGTTTTCAATTGTTTCAACTGACGTACCGAGCAGTTTCACCCCATGCTTTTTTAGCACGCCGGCTTTTTCTAACTCGACAGCAAGGTTGAGCGCCGTCTGTCCGCCAAGGTTGGCTAAGAGCCCATCCGGTTTCTCCTTTTCAATGATTCTTGTCACTGAATCAACTGAAAGCGGTTCAAAATAGATTTCATCAGCAAATGACTCGTCTGTCATAATGGTTGCCGGGTTGTTATTGACTAAAATGACGTTGTAGCCTTCTTCTTTTAAGGCCATACATCCTTGTGTACCTGAGTAATCAAATTCTGCTGCCTGACCAATGATGATTGGACCAGACCCGATGACTAGAATGGTTTGTATGCTTTGATCTTTAGGCATGTGCAACTTCTCTCCTTGCTTGTTTCACTTTCTCAATAAAATCATCGAAAACCCATTCACTTTCAGCAGGCCCTGGGTGTGCTTCTGGATGAAACTGAACTGACATAATCAGCTTCTCTTTATGAATGAATCCTTCAACAGATCCGTCATTCACGTGGAGGAATTTGACGTCCACTTCTTTGTCATTCATGCTTTTTTCATTGACTACGTAGCTGTGATTTTGACTTGTCATAAAGACACGTTTTGATTCTGTATCTTGTACGGGGTGATTCGCTCCTCTGTGCCCAAAAGGAAGCTTATACGTATCTCCGCCGAGTGCAAGAGCAATTAATTGATGACCTAAGCAAATACCAAGTGTTGGGAAGGTCATCATGATGTGATGAATGGTCTTTAAATAAGGCTTCATTGTTTTGGGATCTCCAGGTCCGTTTGACAGCAGAATCGCGTCTGGCTTGATGTCAAACACCTTTTCCATTTGCTTGTATGGAATGACTGTTACTTGACAGCCGCGCGCCTCAAGTGAGTCTGCAATTGACTTTTTAAAGCCAAAATCAATGAGCGCCACATGTTCTTGACCGCTGCCTTGTGTGTAGATCTCATCTTCTGTTACCTGCTCGACCACATTGACTTGCTTCATCGCCGGCGGCGTTTCGTTTTCGTCTAAACTGAGGACAGCATTCATTGTGCCGTTTGCCCGGATTTTCTGCACAACAGCGCGGGTATCTGTATGTGTAAGAAGCGGAATGTTCCACTTTTGTAAATATTCTTTTATGCTTACCGCTGCTAGATGGTGAGAAAAGTGCTCCGCTGCCTCATAGACAACCACAGCTTTTACTTGTGGTTTTTTGCTCTCAAAGTCTTCATGATTGATGCCATAATTTCCGATGAGCGGATACGTGAAAACAATGATCTGTCCTTTATAGGAAGGGTCTGTGAGCACCTCTTGATAACCTGTCATGCCTGTAAAAAAGACCACTTCACCAGTCATGCCAGCATCTCCTGTCAGATCTCCTTCAAAAGAGGCTCCATCTTCTAAATTTAAATAACCTTTCATGCTTGTGTCACCCCAAAATGAATAATTAATTATATAAATGTATTTTTATGCGAATTGATGTAAAAAAATTTACACTGTCACCGTTTCATTTGCTAAAACTTGAATAATCGCTTCTATTGCTTGATCCAATTCTGCTTTTTCCACATTGAGCGGAGGTAATAAACGAATGACATTCGGACCCGCTGGAAGCACCAGCAAACCTTGTTCTCTAAGGGCTGTAATATAATCACCGACTGGCTGATGACACTCAATCCCCGCCATTAATCCTTTTCCTCGTACTTCTTTTACGATGTTCAGCTGTTTGACATCTTGCAGTTTTGTTAAAAGGTAAGCACCCTTTTCTTTGACCTCTGAAAGAAATTCTTCTTTGAATATCACATCAAGAGTTGCGTTCACAGCTGACATGGCGAGCATGTTGCCACCAAATGTTGTGCCATGTGAACCTGGTGAGAATGCGTCTCCTAAAGCTTTTTTTCCTATCACCGCACCGACTGGGAAACCATTTCCTAACCCTTTTGCAGCTGAGATAATATCAGGATCAAGTCCCGCTTGCTCGTATGCAAATGCTGTACCTGTTCTTCCAATGCCCGTTTGGATTTCATCTACGATGAGCAGTGCTTGATGTTTTTTGCAAAACGCTTGAACTGCCTCTAGAAATTCCCCTGTAGCCGGATTCACTCCACCTTCACCTTGCACCACTTCCAGCATGACCGCTGCCACATCATCTACTTCACATGATGCAATAGCTTCAGGGTCATTAAACGGTACATAATGAAAGCCTTCCAGCATCGGTCCAAAACCAGTTTTGATTTTATCTTGACCTGTGGCAGCCATACCAGCATACGTGCGCCCATGGAAAGAGTGCAAAAATGTCACAATATTTGTTTTCCCTGTCGCTTTACGTGCTAATTTAATGGCTCCTTCATTTGCTTCAGCCCCGCTATTGCAGAAAAATACGAGATCCCCTGAACTGTTTGCTGCCAGCTTTTCTGCTGCTTTTTCTTGCAGACCATTTTCAAACAGGTTCGATACATGCCAGACCTCGTCAAGCTGCTTCTTGATGGCTTGATTGACCTTTGGGTGATTGTGACCTAAGTTTGTCACCGCAATGCCTTGAATAAAGTCTAAATACTTTTTCCCATTTGTATCGACTGCCCAAGAACCTGATGCCTCTTTAATTTCAACATTCCACCGGCCATACGTTTGAAAGAGATGACTCACAGGACCGCCTCCTTTTGTTTCACAATTCTTGTTCCTTTAAACGTTTCCCCTGTAAAGAGACTGCCTTTGCCATTGACGATCATGACTTCATCCACGTCTCCTGATAAAGCACTTAAAGCTGATTGAACTTTTGGAATCATTCCCCCGGAAATAATTCCTTCATCAATGAGTGAAAGGGCTTCCTGTTCGGTGACGATGTCTAACAGCTCACCATCTTTTAAGATGCCTTCCACGTCTGTGACAAACATCAGTTTGTCGGCTTTCATGGCTCCTGCAACAGCTGATGCTGCTAAATCGGCATTCACATTTAAGGTTTGGCATTCTTCGGTCATAGATAGCGGAGCAATGACAGGAATGAATTGTTTATCCATTAAAGCTTCTGCCATCTCAGGATTGACTTCTTTGATTTCACCAACGTAGCCATACACATCTTGATCAAGAAAATCCGCGATAAGCATCTGTCCATCTTTACCAGATACACCAACAGATGAAATATCATGCTTTGCCAGTTCTGAAACAAAGTATTTATTCACCGTTCCCGAAAGAACCATTTCGGCTACCTCTAACACCGGCTTTGTTGTTTTGCGCTGTCCATCAACAAATTCCGTTTTCACATCTAATTTTTGCAGCATGCTGGTGATTTCAGGACCTCCGCCATGTACGATAGCCAGCTTAAATCCAGCAGCTTGAAGTGAGCGGACATTTTCATAAAAGGTTTCTGAAAGTTCTCGAATGACACTGCCTCCACACTTGAACACGATCGTTTTATCCATGTCTATCCCCTTCATTATGTGCGATAGCTCGCGTTAATTTTCACGTAATCATAGGTAAGGTCACAGCCCCATGCTGCCGCTTCACCATTTCCTTCATTCATTTGAATCAAAATCGTAACCTCATCCTGCTCTAAATACGCTTTGGCTTCCTCTTCTGAAAAAGGCTGTGGTTCATTATGTTTAAACAGACATTGCCCGCCTAAATAAACTTCAACCTCTTCCGGTGTAACTGAAGCTGCGCTATGACCGATGGCTCCGACAATCCGTCCCCAGTTTGCATCCGTGCCATATACGGCTGTTTTCACAAGACTTGAACCTACGATTTTTTTCGCAATGATACCGGCTTCTAAGTTGTTTTTAGCACCTACGACTTTCGCTTCGATTAATTTGGTTGCGCCTTCTCCGTCTCTTGCAATCTCTTTTGCTAAATCCTCACAAGCTCGTTTTAATCCTTCTTTAAACAATGGCCATTCTGGATGTTCTTCATTTAACGCATGATTTTCTGCCATTCCATTTGCCATCACAAGCACCATATCGTTTGTCGATGTTTCTCCATCGACGGTAATCTGGTTAAAAGTCACATCTGTAATGTCACGAAGTGCATTTTGTAAGGCTTCCTGTTCGACATTTGCATCTGTTGTGACAAAGCCAAGCATTGTTGCCATGTTCGGATGAATCATACCAGAACCCTTTGCTGCACCTGAAATAAGAATCTCTTTACCGTCTATCGTCAGGGTGTATGTTGTATTTTTAATGACCGTATCTGTCGTTAAGATCGCCTCTTCAAAATGACCTTTTTCTGCTTTTGCTTCTTTTAGCTCGGTGATGCCTTTTTTGATTTTATCCATATCCAGGCATTCGCCAATGACGCCAGTAGACGAGACGGCAATGTAATCAGGTTCTGTCCCTAACATGTCTGCACAGGCTGCCTGCATGTCGTATGCATCCTTTAATCCCTGCTCACCAGTACATGCGTTAGCGATGGCACTATTGACAATCACACCTTTTAATTGACCCGTCTTTTTTAAGCTTTTTTGTGTGACTTGTAGAGGCGCAGCTTGAAAGTGACTTTGTGTGTATACCGCGGCACTCGTTGCTGGTACTTCACTGACGATCAAGCCAAGGTCTTTTTTTGAATAGCGTAATCCAATATGAATTCCCTTCGCTTCAAAGCCTTTTGGTGATGATACGTCACCGTCTATTTTGACAATTTTTTTCTCATTCAATTCGATCATGTTTGTTGTCTCCCCTGTTCTTATGGATAAAGAGGTGTCATTGTGAGGCCCGCCTCTTCATGTAAGCCTTTGATGATGTTGAAGTTTTGAACCGCTTGGCCGGCTGCGCCTTTCATGAGATTGTCTATGACGGACACGATGGTCAGTCTGCCTGTTCGCTCATCTAAATGAAAGCCAATGTCACAAAAGTTACTGCCGTATACTTCTTTTGTTTGCGGATACACCCCGTGATCTCTTACTCTGACAAAATAGGAATCTTCATAAAAGCCTGTCATACGCTTCATTAATTCTTCTTTTGTGATATCTGATGTCAATTGTGTATACATGGTCGCCATAATCCCTCTTGTCATTGGGACAAGGTGTGTTGAAAATGTGATGTTCGCCGTTTGCGGATTCCATTCTCTTAATACTTGTTCTATTTCAGGTGTATGCTGATGTTCATTCACCTTATAAATTTTAAAGTTGTCGTTCAGCTCTGAAAAATGCGTGCCAAGCGAAGCAGATCGTCCGGCACCAGACACGCCTGTTTTCGCATCGATGATGATCATGGATTCATCCATTAGGTTCTGTTTCATCAGCGGTGCTAAACCGAGAAGAACTGCGGTAGGAAAGCACCCTGGGTTTGCAATGACTTCCGCTTGCTTAATGGTTTCACGATTCAGTTCCGATAATCCGTACACAGCTTGTTGAATGGATGCTTCATCAGCTGCCCTTCGTTTATACCATGCTTCGTAAGTTGCTCCATCTTGAATACGCAAGTCACCTGATAAATCAATGATCGGCACCCCTTGATTCATGAGCTTTGGCGTGAGTTCACTTGATACGCCTGCTGGTGTCGCTAGAAACACAGCATCTGTTTCTCGCACAATGGCAGCCGGATCAATGGCTTTTAATGTTTGATCAGTAATCGTTGTCAAATGCGGATAAGATTGACTGTATGATTGCCCATCACCACTGGATGAATACAATATACATTCCTCCACATCTGGATGGTGCTTGAGGATACGAACCAATTCCGCACCACCATACCCTGTAGCACCTATAATACCTATTTTCAACGTCAATACACCCTCTTGATCTTTGTGAAATTATTTAACATTATAACATGTATAAAAATTAATTCAATTGTATATTTAATATTTGTTTTCATTTTTTTTCATCAAAAAACCCGCATATCTTCGTAAGACATGCGGATTTATCTTTCCTTTTTGATATTGATGACCAACAGCGCACTGCATAAATATAATAAAGAGCTTGCATAAAAAATGAAATGAACGGTGAAGAAATCAGCTAACAGGCCGCCAAGCATAATGGCGATGGATGAAAAAAGAGCTGTCCAAAAATGATAGTGCCCGACTTCTTTCATTCTTTTCTTCTCATTTGTCAGTTCGGTGACGAGCAGTTTCTCCCCGTGCTTTTGAAAACCGCCAAGCGCACCTAGTGCAAGTTGAATCATATAGACTTGCTCTACTTCTGTAATATGCGGAAAAAGCAGCAACAGAAAAGCCATACCAAACGAATGAATGATTAAAAAGAGCCGTCTATCGGTCGTTTCAGGCAGTTTCCCTAATAATAAATGAATAAACGCACCGCTTAAACCAAACAGTCCATAGGCAAGACCAAATTGAGAATAGCTTGATCCAACATTTTTTATAAAAAGAATGTAAAAAGGGAAGATCAGACTGCTGGCGAAAAACAGCAGGCTTTGTGAGTAGACAAACCATTTAATTGCTTTTGCATTCATTGTGTGTTGTACCTTTCATAAAAGTAATTAATAAATCTCCCATCTGGATCAGCCTGCTTTTTCTTTTGAAAAAACACATCGGTTTTAGGGTACGCCTGTTTCATTTGTTCTTTTGTTTGATAAGGCATGTACGGTAAGTAATAGCTCCCATGATGCCGCAGGGTAATATCCGTCATGTGGCGGATGAGCCGAGCCGCTTTCACCTTTTCTTCTTCCTCAAAACCGTAATTCACAAGAAGGACAAGTGCAAACATATCTTGTGTTGCATACGAAAGATCTGCTTTTTCATTCTGCTGAACATAGCGTATTGTCATATTCATTAAATTCAACTCTTCTTGTTGTAAAAGGTCTCTCAGCTCATCGATATATGCACGAAAACGCTCAACTGGAACAAAGTATTCTTGCAATACATCGGTGTCTGTCTCATTTTCATATTCTAAAAAAGCAGAATCTGACCGCATCACATTGTTTCTTGTGATCAGCTGGTCATTTTGACTTTGGAAATATTTCTTTTGCAAATTCCATAGCAGATCTTTTCCCATATCAAACCTTCTTGACAAGCCGAGCATCAATTTTAAGGGCATGACGAGTTGATCTTCTTTCAACTTGCGGTATGGTTCGATCTCTTGGTCAGGAGAGAGGGAATAATTCGTCACATACATCTCTTTCAAAAAATTTGTTTTCGCTGTTGAGATTCTTGCGAGATGCATGCGGACTTCTTGATTGTCTTTTACATGCGTTTGAAAATAATCAGTGTATTCATCGTAATTCAGAGAGGTTGTTTCCATTTTGTATAATTCATCCCTCGTTAACGACAGCTCCACATCTAAAATGACACCAAACAGACCATACCCTCCAATAACGGCAGTGAATAAGTCATCGCCTGGTTTGACTGTGATGATCTTCCCATCTGCTTTTAAAAGTCTGAAAGAACGAACGGTGTCTATGAGCGACCCGTAGCGAATGTCACGTCCATGTGCGTTTGCACTTAACGACCCTCCAATCGTAAAGATATTTTGAGATTGCATCACCTTTACTGAAAGGCCGTATGGGTTCACATGTTTTTGAATATCATCCCATGTTGCACCGCTTTGGACCCGAATGGTCTTCTTTTTTTCATCAAAAGCTAAAATACGGCGGAATGTCGTCATATCAAGCACGATGCCATTTTCATAATACGTGTGGCCGCCCATGCTATGCTGCTTTCCGGCAATTGAAATGGGCAGATTTTTCTCTTTTGCTTCTTTTAATACTTCTTTGATCGTGTCGATTTCTTTTCCTTGAACGACTTTCTTTATTTTGACAGGCATGAGATGACTGACATCTGTAAAAGCCTCAAGATCTTGCCCTTTAGGCGCTTGACCTTCGTGTATAGTGATAGATGCAAATAATGCAGCAGCATATCCCATCAAAAGAACGATCCATATCCACTTTCGTTTCATTATAGGTACTCCGTTCTGTAAAATTACATCCATTATATCAAGAGATTCTCATCTCCTATCTTAATTTTTCATAAAAAAACTGGTACGAGTTTTCCTCATACCAGGCGTTTTTCTTCTTATTGAATACCAAGCGCAATTTTTGCGTATCTTGACATTTTGTCACGTGTCCAAGGCGGATTCCATACGATGTGAACTTCTGTTTCTTTCACTTCAGGCAGGTCGCTTAATGCTTTTTTGACTTCATCCACGATAACGGGTGCAAGCGGACAGCCCATGGATGTTAAGGTCATGGTCACATCCACTTTTCCATTCTCATCAAGATCGACATCATAGACAAGTCCAAGGTTGACGATGTCTACATTTAACTCAGGGTCAATCACCTGTTCTAGGGCGCCTAAAATATTTTCTTTCAATGCTTCATCCATGATATCCACTCCTTTTTCAACTAGTATAACGTACTTTTCCTTTTGGCTAAACGTTTGTGCTTTTCAGGTGCGTGACAAACCAGTCAATCGTTTCAAACATCGCTTGTCTTGTGACCTTGTGACCCGCCTGCTCATCTGTGATAAACCGAATGAGGTGCTGGTCTTCTTTATATTGGGTTGCCGCTAACTCGTCATATAGCGATTTTGCGTGGCGATATGGGACAACGGGATCGTTTTCCGCATGCCAGAATAACAATGGCCTTTTGTTCAATCGATCCGTTTGCAGCGTTAAATCATAAGGACGGAGAGCGTCTAATTGCTGATTGACTTCTTCGTCCGTGATGTCTTTCATCAATCCTTTGTGACGCATGTCCATGATTTGTGCCTTTAAAAATGTCGTATATTTCGGACTGCCCATCAGGCTGACAGCTGCCTTAATCCAATCATGCTTTGCAAGTGCGCCGAAGGTCGTGATTCCCCCCATAGATGTACCAGCAACGCCAATTAGATCGGCTTCAATCCATTGTTTTTCTTGAAAATGTGTTTTAAGTATGTCAATTTCACGAATTTCGTTCAGGACAATTTCCCAAAACTTTGATGCCAGTTCCTCTAAGCTGAGGTTTTCTGATCTTACACCATGATAAGCACAGTCAGGCAAAATGACTCTCATGCCTTTTTCCGCCAAATGAAAGGCGAAATGTAAGTTGTGCTCGCGTGCACTTGTAAACCCGTGAATAAAAAATACAAGCGGCAGCGGTTTGTCTTTATTTTCAGCTTTTACGATATGTAAAAATGGAATATCGCGCGTAATTTGCTCATCAATGGTGATCACAGCCTATGAATCCTCCTTTATCATTCCCGTCTTTGTTTATTTTAACATGTAGACAACGAAGATGTGATAAAGATACACTATAGATAGAGGCACCCGCATTAGCTGCCTCCTATCACTTACAGATCAAAGGAGATTTTATGGAGACTAAACCTTATCTAATCGCACTTGACCTGGATGGCACGTTATTAAAAGATGATAAAACGATTTCTGCGCACACACTTGATGTCATTCAAAAAGTGAAAGACAGCGGGCATCATGTATGTATCTCAACTGGCCGGCCATTTCGTTCCAGCTCTCCTTATTATCAGCAATTACAGCTCGATTCACCGATTGTGAACTTTAATGGAGCGTTTGTCCATCATCCGCTTGATGAAAAATGGGGCAGATTTCACACGTCACTTGATCTTCAAGTCGTAAAACAGCTTGTGGACATAAGTGAGGAGTATCACGTGCACAATGTGCTGGCTGAAGTGCTCGACGATTTGTATTTCCATTATCATGATGAAAAGCTCATTGATATATTTAATATGAATGCAAACAAAGTAACTGTTGGAGACCTTAGGGACAATCTTGGAGAGAATGTGACAAGCGTCTTAATTCATGCAAAGGAAAAAGACGTTGGAGCGATTCGGAGCTATTTAACAGATGTTCATGCAGAAGTCATTGATCACCGGCGCTGGGCCGCTCCATGGCACGTGATTGAAATCATTAAAACAGGCATGAACAAAGCCGTCGGTCTGCAAAAAATCAGTGATTATTATGGCGTTCCCAAAGAGCGAATTGTGGCATTTGGAGATGAAGACAATGATTTAGAGATGCTTGAATTTGCTGGATGCGGGGTTGCAATGGGCAACGGGATTGATGCAGTGAAACGCGTCTCAAATGAAATAACAGATACGAATGAACAAGATGGGATTGCCAAATTCCTAACGAATTACTTCTCGCTTTAATTTTTCCATTCATACATAGGTGAAGGAAGCGGGCATACTACCGTTAGACAGGTTGACCTGTCAGCTTGTGTAAAGGGGCGGATTCCGAATGGGTAAAAGAAGCAAATCGAAACGCTTTATACAGCAAGGTAAAGATTCAGTCAGTCTGCATGACGCACGTTTTCCTTATCGTTCCACACTTGAAGAAGCGGCGGAAGACCGGGGAAATATGAAGACTGATGCTTCTGGAGGTTCATTGTGAGAAACGAACTTTTTGATCAAGCCAAATCATTTACTGAAGAAGCCCTTACTTCTTCATTTTCATCTGGGTTAGAGCGTCAACAGGCGGTCAATCGGGCCAAAAACGCCGTATCCTCGGCATTTGCCAACTCGACAGATGCAGAAAGAAACCAGCTGCATACGTTCCAAGACCTGCTTGATGACCTTTAGCGCAAAAAAAGCTGTCCGCTTTCTGGACAGCTTTCTTATTGAACAACAGATCACGCTTATTTCACTTGGAACGTTTTCTTTTCCGTGATTTGCTTGAGCCCTTCTGCTTTTCCTTTAAACGTGACGACCGCTTCATACGTTCCCGGCTCTACACCGTTTGACCACTTATCTTGAAAGTCATATGTTTCATTTGCCTTCAGCACAAAGGATTGGATGGCCTGTGTGAACATGCGGTCTTTCGAATAACGGTATTTTTCATTCCCGTTTTCATCGTACACACTTAATTCGAATTTCTGGCTTGTGTTAAATGTAAATTCAATATCTCGATCTGATTCATTTTTCAGTGACATGTTGAATTGAACCGAAGAACCTTTTTGGACGGGGTCTACTGTGAGTACAACTGTTTTTTCTCCCATTTGACCGGATACCTCCTTGTTTGGTTCATCCTTTTTTTGTTGTCCACATGCTGTTAAAACCAATAGAACGAGAAGAAGCACCAAACCTTTTTTCATCTTCTACCCACCTTTTAATCTCGTCTGAAAAATCCAAGAATATTGGTTGTTTGAACAATATTTGTAAAGGCTTTTGGATCGACTTCCTTTATAATTTGTTCAAGTTCATACAGCTCATACCTTGTGATGACAATCACCATCATTTCTTTTGGTTCGTTGGTAAATGCCCCTTTTGCAGGTACAGTCGTAATACCCCTGACCATTTTTCCATAAATGGCTTCTTTGATTTCATCTGCTTTCTTCGTCACAATCATGGCTGTCAGCTTCTCATGTCTCGTATGGATGGCATCAATGACCCTTGTGGTCACATATAATGTGACAAGGGTATATAAAGCCTTCTCCCAACCTTGTAATAATCCTGCTGTAAAAATGATGATTCCGTTTAAAATGAAGAAATACGTACCGACTGGCTTATCCTTCCATTTCGCTAAAATCATCGCAAGAATGTCAAGGCCGCCTGTTGATGCCCCGTATTTCAGCGTGATCCCAATCCCAAGTGCAGAAATCACACCGCCAAACACAGCATTTAATAAAATATCTTCGGACACACTTGTCTCTGGTATAATGCCAAGAAAAATGGTCGTCAGTGCAACACTAATAATGCTATAAAAAGTAAAGGAACGGCCAACTTTCATCCAGCCCAAAATGCCGACTGGAATGTTTAAAATAAATAATAAAATTCCTGTTGATAAATAAAATGGCGCATATTGATCAATTAAACTGGATAACAGCTGGGCTACCCCTGTAAAACCGCTCGCATATACGTCAGCTGGGATTAAGAATAAATTCAGTCCAATCGCATTGAGTAATGCACCAATGACGACGACAATGAGTTTTTTTGCTTCTCCAATGAACATGTTGTCATTCCTCCACTTACCATTCTCTCTATGGTTTTCCCTAAAATTTAGAATTTGAACACGAAAAGATGATTTCTATGATATAGTTAGGCTAAAAAGAATGAAATATAGTTGATTTTTTAGAAAGAAGGGATTTTGATGACTGTTCATATCATAGCAGACAGTGCTGCTGATCTGCCTCTTTCTTATTATGATGAACAAAACATGACACTCATTCCGCTGCGCGTGTTACTTGGAGAGCAGGAATTTGAAGATTTGATCACCATTGAACCAAAACAAGTATTTGATGCAATGAGACAAGGCGAAAGTCCAAAAACATCACAGGCTTCACCAAACCGGATCAAAGAAGCCTTTGTTTCTGCCGCACAAGAACATACATCTGCCATTTATGTCGCTTTCTCATCAGAGCTCTCAGGTACATATCAAACCGCTGTGATGGTGGCAAACGAAGTGAAGGAAGACTATCCTGATTTCGATTTACGAATCATTGATTCTAAATGTGCTTCACTTGGTTATGGGCTCGCTGTCAAACACGCTCAATCACTTGCCATTGACGGAAATACAATACAAGAAATTGAAACGTCTGTAAAGCATTATTGTGCATCTTTACAACATATTTTTACTGTAGACGATTTATCGTATTTAGCAAGAGGCGGAAGAATCAGTAAAGCGTCCGCTTTTGTTGGCGGATTGTTAAGCATTAAACCCATTTTACATGTTGAGGATGGAAAACTGATCCCCCTTGAAAAGATTCGTGGACGCAAAAAACTGTTAAAACGCATTATCGAGCTGATGAAAGAACGTGGTTCAGACTGGTCAAACCAAACGGTTGGCATTAGTCATGGTGATGACCCTGCACTTGCAGATGAAATGAGACAATTCATCGAATCTGAATTTCACCCTAAAGAAATAGACGTTCAGATCATCGGTGCTGCTGTTGGATCCCATTCAGGCCCTGGCACACTTGCAATCTTTTTTACAGGCAGCCCATCATAAAAAGCACCCTTCCCTGAAGCATGGGAAGGGTGCTTTTCTTATGAAAGTTTAAATCGCTGAACGGTTTCGTTTAACCTAGCCGTCATATTCATCAGCTCTTCTACCTGCTTGTTCATTTGATGGAACGATTGCAGCTGTTCATTGGCCGAGGCAGAAATTTCTTCACTGCCTGCTGCTGTTTCTTCTACAACCGCACTAATATTTTCAATAGAGTGAAGGACTTGTCCGCCAAGCTCCGTTGATTGAATAATTTGTTCATTTAAAGATGCCATCTCTTGTTTAATATGCACTGCTTTTGCTTCTATATCTTCAAAAGAGTGTGAGGTTTTGTCCATTGCATCCTGCTGCTGAAGAGAAAGCTTGACCCCTTCTTGTACAGTCTGACTAATGGACTGAATGCCTTTTTCAATATGATTGACCATATCAAAGATTTGTCTTGTCGCACTAGACGATTCATCTGCAAGTTTCCGAATTTCATCTGCTACAACGGCAAAGCCTTTGCCTGCTTCGCCTGCTCTTGCCGCTTCAATGGCCGCATTGAGCGAGAGCAGGTTGGTCTGGTCCGCAATGTCAGACACCGTTTTGGCCATTGCGGAGATTCCGCTTGCGTATTGAGTGAATTCTCCTGCTGACTGTTCGATTTGTCTTGTTGCACGTGTATTTTTTTCAATTGCTGCTGTTGTTTCTGTTAACGTGTGCTTCCCGCTTTCCACTGCTTTAATGGCGTCCTCTGTACTACGGATGACCGTGTGAGATCTTTCGGAGTTTTTACGTCCATGATGGTCCATTTTCTCAATCAAGCTAACGCCATGCTGAAGATCCTCTGAAATCGCTTGTGAACCATTTGCCATTTCGTCTGTCGATACAGACACTTGATTGGCAGATTCCATGAGCTTTTTGTTTTCATCATCTAGCTGAATCGAGAATGTCTCCACTTGCTTTGAGACTTGGCTGATTTCTTGAATCAAGCTAATCAGCTGATCAGTCATTTGATTGAACGACTCATTTAAATCGCCGATTTCATCTTTACGCTTGATGTTCGTCCGCTCCACAGCGAGGTTCCCTTCTGCGATCTGCTTCGCCCGGTAAGACAGTGATTTGATTGGCGTCACAATGGCTCTCGTTAACACAATATTTAAAAAGACAGCGATGACAATCAGCGTGAGGGCTGCGACAAATGCGCTTGTGATGATCCACTGCACATTGGCTGCTGCATTCTTAAGGTTTTGTTCATACGCTTCTTGTGCTCGTTTATTCATCGTATGCACGTCGTTTAAGACACCATTAATTCTTGCAGCCACACGTCTTGCATCTGAAGCGTTTTTTTCACTAATGGCACTGTTTGCTTCTTTTGTCCATGTATCAAACTTTGAAGCGAGCCTTGTTAAGACTTCTTTTCTCATATTTCCTGCATTTTTGTTTAATGCTTTCAGTTGTTTTTTTGCTGCAGAAATATCACTTTGAACGACCTCTAGCTGTTCATCTGAAAGAGTCATGGAATAATTGGTCATGGCCTGTTCAACACTTTCAAAGCTGGCCTTCGTTTTTTGTACGTTGAGTAAGGTTTGTACTTCTGTTTCGTTTGATGATTGGATCTTTGTCATGCTCACAATAATATAGGCGATAATGCCAACCGCTAAAAGAAGTGAAATGAGTGCGTTGAGCAAAATTTTGATGCGTAAGCTCATGATGCTGCCCCCTCATCTTTCAAAAGCGTCTGCTTCAGTCTATTTAATTTTTTGGTCAATTTCTCAGCATCTTTGAGCACCCGGATTCTTGCCATATCAATTCCGTCATTGCTTAAATCATACACGATATGACCGCTTTTGATTTTGCTACTTTTGACGAGCTGTTCGCTGAATTGATAAACCACTTCATCGACTTTTTTGACCATAGATGAAATAACGGCTTTTTCAGCCGTATAGTATTGATCGCTGTCTACGCCAATTGCATATTTGCCTTGCGTTTGCGCTTCTTTTAATACACCAACCCCCGTAAAGCCGGCTGCTGCATATAAAACGTCTGCTTTCTTATTGATCATTTCTTTTGCTATTTTACTGCCTTTGTCTGCATCACTAAATGTGCCGGCATAGGTGGTTAAGATCTTGATGTTTGGATTCACAGATTTTGCGCCTTTTTGATATCCTTTTTCAAACCGGTGGATCACATCTGCATCGACGCCGCCAACGAACCCAATGACATCACTTTTTGTCGTCATAGCAGCAAGTGCTCCCGCTAAATAGCTGCCCTGCTCTTCTTTAAAGGTCACTGATGTGACATTTTTCAGATCAGACACAGCATCAATGAGCAAAAATTGCTTTTTCGGATATTTTTTTGCTACCTTTTCTAGGTCTTCTTGCATACTGAATCCTACACCAATGATCAGGTCATTTCCATCTTTCACAAGCTCTGTTAGCCCTTTTTCATATGTTTTGGTTTCTGCAATTTCTCTATAATCAAATTCAATGCCAAGCTCGTCACGTGCTTTTTCTAACCCTTTAAATGATGAATCGTTAAATGATTGATCACCAAGACCATCGTCTGTCAGCATGACGCCAATCTGCTTCGCATTTGATTGTGGTGGTCCTCCCTGTTGATTGCTACATGAGGCAAGTACCATGATCATGGCTGCCATCAGAAGTAATGAAATCTTCACTTTCATCCAAACACACACTCCTTTTATCATCCTTACCCCTTTCTTATCGGATTTGAGAGGCTTTGTTTCAATGATAAAGTGAAGGTTTTTCAACTTTTTTTATGACTTTTTTCACTGAAAAAACCCATTATTTATGACAAAAATAAAAAAAGCGAGCAATTGCTCACTTTTTCTCATATGTCCAGCCTTCTTTTTGGTAAACTTGGTCATTTTTCATCAGATGACCTAATGCTCGTTTAAAGGCTGCCTTACTCATTTGGAATCTTTCACGAATATCTTCTGGGTCACTTTTATCCCAATAAGGCATTGCACCATTTCTTGTTCTCATATAGGTCAAAATTTCTTCTGCATCAGCAGATAATGCATCCTGCTTTCTAGGAAGCAGTGACACATTGACAGTCCCGTCCTCTTTCACTGCAATCACGCGCCCCGTAACGGTCGATCCTAATCTTGGCTCTTCTTTCCGCTCAGTGCGGTGGATAAACCCTCTTATCCCTGTATCTGTCAGCATGAAGGAACCTGTCGCAATTAAGCGATAAATCGTTCCAGTGATCTCTTTGTTCATTAAGGTATCTGGCGCCTCAGTAAACAATTCGCTGATCACGTCTTCAGTGGCTGGCTTTGCGAACATTCTACCGTAGCTTGTCACTTTCAGCATACAATATAGTTTGTCTCCTTTTTTCGGCCACGCTTCCTCAAAAGGCGGAAGGTGTTCAGTTGCAACAAGTGCATCCTTTGACAGTCCTACATCGACAAATGCCCCCATATCTTCCACCACGTCTACAACTTCTACCCAGCCATATGTATGGGCATTAATTGTAGGAATTTTCATCGTAGCTGCCAGTCTTTCCTCATGATCTACATATAAGTAGACCTCTACTTCATCACGATCTTCGATATCCTCTGTCATTTCACTGCGGTGCAGGAGGACAGAATCCTCGCCATCTGTTAAAAAGTAGCCGTATTCCATCTCGTTCTCTATTTGCAAGGTCAATTGCTCACCTGGTCTCATGTTCTCTTCCTTCCTATCTGCCCTTAAAAGAGCGTTCGTTCATCTTTTGATTCACTTTATTCTACTATACTTCTGTCAACATGAACATCTCTAGTTCTGTTAGCTAAAGTGGACAAACTGCACTTAATTTATACCGCAATACAGCTGAACGCTATTCGATAAAGTTTCTTCTTCCCCTATTGGCATGATAAGATAGACGCAATATCCCATACTTGGAGGTCATGTGTGATGGCAAAAGAAAGTTCATTTGATATTGTATCAAAGGTGGAGCTGCCAGAGGTGCAAAACGCCATTCAAGCAGCGCTGAAAGAAATTAAAAACCGGTATGATTTTAAAGGAAGTAAAAGTGATATTTCGTTAGAAAAAGAAGAGCTCGTTCTCATCTCTGATGATGATTTCAAGCTTGAGCAGCTAAAAGATGTACTAGTGACCAAGCTGATTAAACGCAATGTCCCGACTAAAAACATCGACTACGGAAAAACCGAACACGCCCTAGGGGGAACCGTACGCCAGCGGGCAAAGCTGATTAGCGGGATTGATAAAGACAATGCAAAAAAAATCAATGCATTGATTAAGCAGTCCGGCATCAAAGTGAAATCTCAATTTCAGGATGACCAAGTGCGTGTAACAGGGAAAAATAAAGATGATTTACAAGAGGTCATGTCTCTCATACGCAAAGCTGATTTGCCGATTGATGTCCAATTTATAAATTTTCGATAAATTTTAAATTTCCCATTGATTATTTCCTATTTTTTCGATACAGTTGATGGAAGCTCAACTCATTGACATGTTCATATCGCTTTCTTATCAAGAGAGGCAGAGGGACTGGCCCTGTGAAGCCTCAGCAACCGGTGTAGTAGAAATGTATGTTTCTATGACCAAGGTGCTAAATCCAGCAAGCAACTGCTTGGTAGATGAGAAGAAGAATTTCAATAAAACCAAAAAGTCTTCTTCTTATCAGAAGGCTTTTTTTGTTACATAAAAATAAGGAGGAAACCAATGGGCCTATTACAAGACTTACAAAACCGCGTATTAATTGCTGACGGTGCAATGGGAACACTTTTATACTCTTACGGCATCGACCGCTGCTTTGAAGAATTAAATTTATCGAAAGAAGATGAAGTGAAAAGAGTACATGAGGCGTATGTGCAGGCTGGGGCGGACATCATTCAAACGAACACATACGGCGCGAATTATATTAAACTATCCCGCTACGGCCTAGAAGAAGAAACAAAACGCATCAATACAAAAGCGGTACAAATTGCAAAAGCAGCCGCCGGCTCAGCTTATGTCCTCGGAACGATTGGCGGTATCCGAACATTTAACAAAAACGCCTACTCTTTAGACGAGATTAAACGGAGCTTTAGAGAGCAGCTGTACATCCTCTTAAATGAACAGCCTGACGGATTATTGCTAGAAACGTATTACGACATTGAAGAAGCAAAAGCTGTTCTCCAAATTGCACGCAAAGAAACGGCTCTCCCAATTGTTATGAATGTCTCCATGCATGAGCAAGGTGTTCTGCAGGACGGCACACCGCTAAAAGACGGTTTATCCGAATTATCCGCACTAGGCGCTGATGTCGTCGGTATTAATTGCAGGCTGGGCCCTTATCATATGATTCAGGCACTCGAAGGCGTTCCAATTTTGGAAAATTCGTATTTATCTGTCTATCCTAATAGCAGTCTTCCCTCCTTTGAGGAAGGCAGACTCGTCTATGATACAGATAATGATTATTTCAGAAAAAGTGCACTTGAGTTTAGAAATCAGGGTGCACGAATCATCGGCGGCTGTTGCGGAACAATGCCTCAGCATATTAGCGCCATGGCTGAAGCGGTCAAAGATTTAGCACCGATCACCGAAAAAGAAGTGAAAGTGTTAAAAGAAGAAATGATTTCGATCCAAGACCAGCGCACAGAGCCTGGACTTGATGAGCTGGCTGTGAAAAAACGATCAATTATCGTCGAGCTGGACCCGCCGAAAAAGCTCAACTTTGAAAAATTCCTTGTTGCAGCGAACGAATTAAAAAGTGCGGGCATTGATGCCCTCACGCTGGCTGATAATTCTCTTGCTACGCCCCGTATTAGCAATGTCGCTTGTGGCGCTTTATTGAAACAGCAGCTTGATATGCGTTCACTTGTCCATATCACGTGCCGTGATCGTAATTTGATTGGACTTCAATCCCATTTGATGGGACTTGATACACTCGGTCTAACCGATATATTAGCCATTACAGGCGATCCATCTAAAATCGGTGACTTCCCGGGGGCAACATCTGTTTATGATTTAACCTCCTTTGATTTGATTCGTCTGATCAAACAATTTAACGAAGGACTTTCTTTTTCTGGAAAGCCGCTCGGCAAAAAGACCAATTTTTCAGTGGCTGGCGCATTTAACCCGAATGTCCGTCATATTGATAAGGCGGTCAAACGTCTTGAGAAAAAAATAGAATACGGTGCTGATTATTTCATTTCACAGCCTGTTTATTCTGAAGAACAGCTTGTGAAAATTCATGAGGAAAGCCGTCATTTGGATAAACCGATTTATATCGGCATTATGCCGCTGACAAGCAGCCGAAATGCAGAGTTTATTCATCATGAGATTCCGGGCATCAAATTGTCTGACTCGATTCGTGAGATTATGGCGAAGGCAGGCGAAGATAAAGAAAAGCAGCGAACTGAAGGCTTAGCGATTGCTCGGTCTTTATTAGATACAGCCTGTGAATTGTTTAATGGCATCTATTTAATTACCCCTTTTCTTCGATCAGATTTAACAGCAGAACTCACGACTTACATTCATCAGAAAGAAAAGGAGACAAACGCACATGTCAACTATCACTGAACAGCTCCAGAAACGCATCCTCGTCCTTGATGGTGCAATGGGCACAATGATTCAAAACGCCGATCTCACAGCAGATGACTTTGGCGGAGAAGAGTATGAGGGCTGTAACGAATATTTGAATGTCACAGCCCCTCATCTGATCTCATCGATCCACCGGCAATATCTTGAGGCCAGTGCAGATTTAATCGAAACGAATACATTCGGCGCGACGAAGCTTGTTCTCGATGAATATGGCCTTGGTCATCTCGCCTATGAACTCAACATAAAGGCTGCTCAATTGGCAAAGCGCGAGGCAGACCGTTTGTCCACACCGGAGTGGCCGCGTTTTGTTGTAGGCGCAATGGGACCCACAACAAAAACATTATCCGTAACAGGCGGCACATCGTTTGAAGAGCTCGTCGCAAACTATGAAGAACAGGCACGCGCCCTGATTGATGGGAAATGTGATGCTCTTCTTTTAGAAACAAGTCAAGATATGCTCAATGTAAAAGCTGGATTCAAAGGCATTCAGGAAGCCTTTCATGCTACTGGCATTCAATTACCACTAATGGTGTCAGGAACGATTGAACCAATGGGCACAACCCTTGCCGGCCAAGATATTGAAGCCTTTTATATCTCACTTGAACATATGAAACCAATCAGCGTTGGCTTAAACTGTGCAACTGGTCCAGAGTTTATGACAGACCATATCCGCACACTCTCCTCCATCGCAAAATCGGCTGTCAGCTGCTATCCAAATGCTGGTCTCCCTGATGAAGAAGGACAATATCACGAATCCCCTGCTTCTCTTGCTAAAAAAATCGCCGCTTTTGCCAAGGAAGGTTGGTTAAATATCGTCGGCGGCTGCTGCGGCACAACACCTGCACACATCCAAGCACTATCAGACGAAGTACGTTCGCTTCAGCCCCGCAGCATGACACATGAGTCGTCACCGCATACTGTATCAGGAATTGAGCCTCTCATTTATGAAGAAGCGATGCGTCCGCTCTTTGTTGGAGAGCGAACAAATGTCATCGGTTCACGTAAATTCAAACGACTCATTGCGGAACAAAAGTTCGAAGAGGCGTCAGAAATTGCTCGTGCTCAGGTGAAAAATGGTGCACATGTCATTGATGTGTGTCTAGCAGATCCAGATCGTGATGAGGCAGAAGACATGGAAGGCTTTTTAAAAGAGGCCATGAAAAAAGTCAAAGCCCCTTTTGTCATTGATTCAACGGATAAACACGTGATCGAAAAAGCCCTCACATATTCTCAAGGGAAAGCCATTATCAATTCTGTTAATTTAGAGGATGGTGAAGAGCGCTTTGAAGAGATTCTTCCGCTTGTGAAACTATATGGCGGTGCACTGGTTGTTGGAACGATTGATGAAACAGGGATGGCCGTGACAGCAGAACGAAAACTTGAGATTGCCGTACGGTCCCATGACCTGCTAACAAAGAAATATGGAATTCCTGCAAGTGACATCATTTTTGATCCCCTTGTCTTTCCAGTAGGTACTGGAGATGAGCAGTATATCGGTGCTGCTGAGGAAACGATTAAAGGCATTCAACTAATCAAAGAAAGACTGCCAGAGTGCCTCACCATTTTAGGCATCAGTAACGTGTCATTTGGACTCCCGCCTGTTGGCAGAGAAATTCTAAATGCCGTCTATTTGTATCACTGCGTCCAAGCAGGACTTGATTATGCGATTGTGAATACTGAAAAGCTTGAACGCTTCGCTTCGATTCCAAAGGAAGAAATCAAGCTGGCTGAAACATTACTTTATCAAACAAACGATCAAACACTTGCCGAATTCACACAATTTTATCGCGGGAAAAAGAAAACGGAGAAAAAGCCAAAGGTCTCCTTATCGCTTGATGAAAGGCTGGCGCTCTATGTCATTGAAGGAACGAAAGAAGGACTGATTGATGATCTCGCCCTTGCTTTGGAAAAATTCGAATCACCTCTTCAGATCATCAATGGTCCATTAATGCAGGGGATGGCAGAGGTTGGACGTCTTTTTAACCAAAACGAATTGATTGTGGCTGAAGTGCTGCAATCGGCAGAGGTCATGAAAGCATCTGTTTCATATCTTGAGCAATATATGGAAAAGCAGCATGCAAGCGGTAAAGGAAAGATACTCCTCGCCACCGTCAAAGGAGATGTCCATGATATTGGGAAAAACCTTGTCGACATCATCTTGAGCAATAATGGCTTTCAAGTGGTCGACCTCGGAATCAAAGTAACCCCTCAAACATTGATTGAGGCTGTGGAGAAGGAAAAACCAGATATGATTGGATTATCAGGTTTACTTGTCAAATCAGCACAGCAAATGGTCCTGACTGCTCAAGATTTACAAAAAGCGAACATCTCCGTTCCCATTTTAGTGGGCGGCGCGGCGCTTTCACGGAAATTTACGAAGATGAAAATTTCGCCTCATTATGACGGACCTGTTCTTTATGCAAAAGATGCAATGGACGGCCTGTCATTAGCCAATGAGTTACAAGCGAATCCGCTTCAATTTCAAACAAAGCCTTCAGCAGAGCAAGAAGAATTGAGCAAGGAGAAAGAAGTGAAGCAGCCGAAAGCTGTGATTGAATTACTCGAAAAACGAGCGGCACTTCCGGAGGCGCCCATTTTCACGCCAGAAAATACAAAACGCCATTATGTGCGGGACATTGATTTGCACCATATCATGCCCTATGTAAATGAGCAAATGCTGATTGGTCATCATCTCGGGTTAAAAGGAAAGGTCAAAAAATTATTGGCTGAACAACACCCTAAAGCACTAGAGTTAAAACAGCTTGTCACAGATCTCCTTCAGGAAGGAAGAGAGAAGAACTGGTTTGCACCTGCATTTGTTTATCAATTCTTCCCTGCCAGTTCAAATGGAAATGATCTGCATATTTATGATCCTGAAGCGCCTGACCGCATCATCGAAACATTTCAATTTCCAAGACAGGAGAAACTCCCATACCGCTCCATTTCGGACTATGTACGGAAAAGCGAAGAAAACGAGAAAGATTATATCGCCTTATTTGCCGTCACAGCTGGTGCCCGCATTCGTGAGGTTGCACAGCAATTTAAACAAGAAGGTGATTATTTAAAAATGCATGCTGTCCAAGCTCTAGCGCTTGAGCTTGCAGAAGGATTAGCTGAAAGAACGCACCAAGTAATTCGTGACAAATGGGGCTTTCCTGACCCAGTTGATTTCACCATGGAGAAACGATTCCAGGCCAAATATCAAGGGCAGCGTTATTCCTTTGGCTATCCAGCGTGTCCAAATCTAGAAGACCAAGAAAAGCTGTTTAACCTGCTCCAGCCAGAAAAAATCGGCATTCATCTCACAGAAGGCTTCATGATGGAGCCCGAAGCATCCGTTTCAGCAATTGTTGTTTCTCATCCTGAAGCTCGATATTTTAACGTTCATTAAAGAAGATCCTCCTTGATTGGAGGTTCTTTTTTTAAATAAAAGTGGCATAAATATGCAAATTTACTCTTTTTTACCGATATTATAAATGAAAGTCATTTACTTAAAAGGAGATGTTTGTCATGTTCAAAAAGAAAATCGGGGTTTTACTGCTTACAGGTCTCTTGATCACTGCACCTCTCTTTCCGTCACCTGCACAAGCGAGTGAAGCTTCTACGAAACAAACAAAATATTATACGGAAGAATTGGAGCACCTTTATCCAGACAGTGATTATGCAAACAATGATACGATGGAAAAAGCTCAATTCTTACAGCATTCTCTTCATCTAAACAAAACATACTTATATCACGAGGGCAGTATCTCTTCTATGGATGACATTGATTTTTATCGTTTCACCAGCTCTAAATTCGATGGCGCAGACGGCCGTTTTTCGATTAAACTCGTGAATGTGAAAGCTGGAAATGATTTCGATCTTTACCTTTACAATCAAAGCGGGACACTCGTGTCTTCCTCTGTGCGGACAAACAACCAAAACGAAATCATCCATATGCCGAAAATTACCGCCAGTACTGACTACTACTTAGCCGTCAAACCAAAACGATTATTAAATGAAGAGGACAAGATGTATCGTATTGTGTTTGATAAAAGCATTGAAAAAGGCACAACGAAACGATATGGATCACCTGCTACACTGAACAGCTTCAATGAAGCCGGTTCTCCAAATTCTTCTTTTGATTTAAGCAGCTTGCCGCAGGATGCCGTTGTCACTGGCCTTTCATTAGAAGCTGAAAAGGGCAGTACAAACGCACACAATTATGTCTTTACCGTTTCTTCCTTAAAAGGCGGGACAGTGAACGTACCTTGGAATGGTCAAAAAGTAGATATCTCTTCTTATAAAACAAGTGAAGTACCAGCAAAAGACCGATTTTTTGTTTCTTTCAATGCAATAGAGATACCTCAGCTGATCGGTGGACGGTTAATCAAAGTGGGTGTTGTCTCAATTAAAAACTTGCAGCTCACCTTTGAGTATGAATACAACCGTGACCTCAATTACTAAACAATCCGAAAGGAAAAGGACCCCCTTTTCCTTTTTCTTATGCTTTCATATGGTACGATACATATAGACAAATTCAGCTAAGAAGGAGTTGCGTGTATTGGCAAACGTTATGCAACGATCTTTAACACTTGATGACATACCTGACCTAATTGCATTGTCAAAAGAGGTAGACTGGCCTGATTACGATGCAGAAGAGCTCACATCTCTTTTAACAAATGGATACTTTACAGGTTTTACAACAACGGACGGACAAGTGATCTCATGCGCTGGACTTTTCCAATATGACGGAGTGGCATCAATTGGAGCTGTCATTGTATCGGAGACACATCGCGGCTTAGGTCTTGCACGTCAAATGATTGACACCTTGCTTCATCAAAGCCACCACAGTGTCCCAGTCGTTTTAACAGCGACTGTACAGGGACGGCCCGTTTATGAAAAGATCGGCTTTCACACCGCCGGCTACATTCATACATACAAAGCACAAAAAACGAACCCTTCCGCACTTCACGTGTCAGAGAAAATTCATCTTGCTCCAGCAGATGAAACGCACCTTCCGGCCATTGAAGCACTTGACGAGAAAGGCGCAGGCACCAATCGAGCCAGCTTTTTAAAGAAGCGAATGGAACGATCAGCGTTCCGGCTGATTGCACAGAATGAACATCACGACATCACCGGATTTGCGTTTGGCGTTAAAACTCCTGCTAATCTGATGATTGGCCCGCTTGCCGCAAACGATGAACAAACGGCCCTTTCACTCATCCAATCGCTCATCTCGACTGATTCTGGCGCCTTTCGTTTAGATATGCAGGAAGAAACGGCTGAACGCCTGCATGCATCACTTGTTGCAGCAGGATTTACAAAAACGAACGTAGCGCATTTTATGATGATTCGCGGAAACGAAAAGCAGAACGATCCTGCGCTTCTTTATTTTCTGGCCTCACAAGCATTTTCTTAAAAAACAAAAAGCTGTAGACACATGATGTCTACAGCTTTTCTTTTTTACTTCCCGCCTACGGATGAAAGAACTTGAGCAAGTGCATTCGTGACCTTTCCATGCTCTGACGCATGCGGCCGGTCATCTCCATCTCCATAGCCATAATCAATCATGCGATTACGGTTTAAGCAAAGCTTTGTCAGCTGAGGCTGGAAGAGATCAAATAAGGCAAAACGATCTTTTAGCTGCGGGAATTGCTTTTGATACTGCTGAATTTCTTCTGCAAGCAAGCGCCAAAGAGTCGTTTCATCTAACAGATCGTGATTCTCTAACACGTTTGACACGTAACGAAGATTGCAAATAAACAGTCCCGTAAAGATAAATTGCACAAGACCTTCCGGCGGCTCACTTCGCAGCACTTCTTTTAAATCATCTTCTAATGAAGCTAATTCAGGCAGCGGCTGATCACTAATGTTCACATCATCCACAAAATCTTTGATCGCCAAACGATGCGGCTTGTGGTCTTTTAACACGAGAATCGTATTTTGCCCGTGCGGTGAAAAGACCGTTCCGTATTGATACATAAAGTGCAGAAGCGGCGGCATGATGACATGGAAGAATGACGCCATCCATTCTTTTGCGGAAAGACCCGATTTTTCAATGAGCTGTTTAATATAAGGCTCACCTTCATGATCCTCATAAGTGAGTGCCGCAAGAGTGACAGGGCTCTCCCCTTCATCTAAATACGTATAAATGCTTTCTCTAAAAATCACACCCAGCATTTCAAGGTATTGATACGGCGCACCAGGCAGCTTGCTGTAGTATGGATGATCGACATTGATACTGGCATTCTCTCCTGGTAAAATCACGCGGCACTCGTCAGATAAAAAGGCGTCTTGATCGGCGATTCCTTTAATATGCGCTGTAATACGAGGGGCGATGACTGTACGCTCTGATGGGAGCCCCCTGTATACAAGTGTGTTTAAAATACTCATTGGTAGTTTAATATGATGCTTGCCTTTATTTGAAATGTTGGTAAAGGTTCTAATAGACTGCTGCGGGATATATTGATCCAGCCCTTCTCCTACATACACGATGCGGCGCATAGCCAAATCTTCAGGGAAATGCTGAATGATCATATGAGTCCACTGCCACTTATGAACAGGCATCATATAATAATCAGCTGCATTCAGCCCTTCATCTTTTAACACACGGTGAAATTGACGAATCGTGACTTCATCTAATTCTTTGGCAATCACTTGTTCATAGTTTTCATGTTCGACCGCATGGAATGTAGCAAGCTCCCTGTGAACAGCAATCCAAGACAGCTGCACACTTTCTTGCCTTTCAGGTGCATAGGCTAAGTAATCATCGTAGCTGAACCCAATGCGCCCTTTGTTATACACAATCCAAGGATGACCCGTCATTTCGCCTTCAATCCATGCATAATCTGTATCTGTTAGTTCATCTGCACGAAGTGCCTTTTTCGACAGCAAATGAACATCTGCTAACAGGGTATGATGAAGCTCTTTGATCAGATGGCCAGTTGTGTCAGAAGACATTGGAATGATTGGTTGGATGTCTAGTAAAAACACAATGGCACTGACATCCTTTGTCCATTTTCCATCTTGACAGCACTCGACCGATTCAGCAATCGTATCATAACTATCAAACAAACGAGGTTTTGCGAGATAGCGATATTTTTTATGTTCGTGAATGATTAATTCATATTGGGCGATGCCATCCTTTTGGTCTAGCTGAACGGGATGAAGCATGTCCTCATACATGTATTCAGACAGCATTTTTGCCACCATTCGCTTGTTTGCTTTTTTCCAAGCAGCAGGATTCACCGCTTTTTTCAATTCATCTTGTACACTCATCGGTTCATCCTCCTTAACCTTTGATTTCTTCAAATGTGTTTACGTTCTTGTGTATACCAAATGTCTGAAAGACGTGCTTTTGATAAAGTGGATACACCGTTTGACGAGCAAGTTCATTGATTATGACACTGTTTCGGTACGCCCCGAGCCCTAAATCTGGTGCACCGACCCCGTGTGTGTGAAGCTCTGCATTTTGCACAAAAATATCATTTTCACCCATTGTGTTTGTTTTCAAACGATATTCACGTTCGACTTGGAAACGTCCTTGATCATCCCACTGAATATGATGAGAAATCGGCTGGATAAACGTTGGTAATACCGATTGATAGCCAGTTGCCAAGACGACAATATCTGTTTCATGTGTAAAGGATTCCTCTTTCACCCATTGAGAGCAAGAAAGTGATAAGCCATCCTCTGTTTCCTCAATTAAATTGACCTCTGTCATCGCTTGCAGCACTGTGTTCAGCTGCTTTCCACAAGCAGAACGTTCATAAAGCAGGTGATAAATATCACGGATCATCGCAGAGCTGATGCCTTTATACAGCAAGTCTTGCTGTTTTAATAGCGCATCTTTTTTTGTTTGCGGAAGCTCATAAAAGAAATCAATATAATCTGGAGAAAAATACTCGAGACCAAGGTTTGAATATTCCATTGGGAAAAATCCTTTAGACCGTGTAAACCAGTGAATATCCTTTGCCTCATCATCTGACAAAATATCATAGAATACTTCTGCCGCACTTTGACCAGAACCAATGACCGTTACAGACTTTCCTTTGAAACAGCCTTCTTTCTTTCGTTTCAAATACTCAGCTGAGTGAAACACTTTGTCTCCTAAAGCTGGCTGGAGAGATGCTGGTATCGCTGGCTGCGTACCGATTCCTAAAACGAGATGCTTACTTTCAAACACCTCTACGGTTTGATCTTTCACATGACGGACATGCACTTCATATCGCTTTTCGCCTGCCTTCTCGGTCAATGAGACAGATTCGACATTCATCCCAAAACGGCAAGAGTCTAATTGTTCAGCGACCCAGCGGCAATAATGACTATATTCCTTGCGCGGGATGTGGAAGTCCTCTAGGAAGTAAAATGAATATAACCGGTTTTGCTCCTGCAAATAGTTGAGAAAGCTATATTTACTTTTCACATCTGCCATGCTGACAAGGTCCGCTAAAAATGGGACTTGAAGTGTCGTCCCTTCAATGAGCATACCTGGGTGCCAGTGAAAGGCTTCACTTCTTTCAAAAAACAGCGCATCAATTTCCTTTACTTCTTCAGATAATGCAGCAAGCCCTAGGTTAAATGGTCCAATGCCAATTCCAATGACATCCACTACATTAGTTTGCTTGTTGAACCGCGTCATGGTTATACTTCCTTTCAAATCGATCTCGATCACAAAACATCAAAAGTCCTGTTTTATCTGGTAAATTGACTGGTTTCACACGCTCGAATCCACACTTTTCAAAGACATGGATCATCTTTTCGTTCCGAATATCCGGCTCAGCAACGATTTTTTCTGTTCGTTTGTTCTGCTCAAATTGAAAAGCTGTCATGGCCTGAAGGAGCGGTGCAGCGTATCCTTTTCCAACATAATCTGGCTCCCCTATTAACAGATGAATCCCTTGATCATGAGGGGAAGGTTGATAGTACGATTCAATCACATCGCCTTTCACATTGTATGCCTCAAAATAACTCATCGGCGTCCCGTCAATCGTTCCTAAATAAAGGGTTTGATGAGGATCATGAATCGCCTGATAAAAATGCTTTTCAAAAGCAGGAAACGGAATATTCAAATGCCAAAACGGATGAACGTAATCTTCTTGCATCCACTTATGGACAAGGCGGACGTCCCTTTCATATTCAGCCCGAATGAACCTAATACGATCCCTCATCCAATCAGCGCCTCCTTATGCAAAAAGAGTGGGTTTAAGACCGGCGTGTATCTGGACTGTGTTTCCAGAGAACCTGTCAGTTCATCCATATCTTCAAACCGCGTGAGCAAATTCGCTTTTGAAGGCAATTCCTTTGAGCGGAGAAGACTGTTTGTCAGGTCAGATTCACCATATGTCTTTTCATGCGCAAGCAGTGTGTCTCTAACAAGTGCCAGCAAGTCTTCTTCCTTTGCCAGCCCTTCTGTGCCAAAGCCGTTAATGAGACCAAACAAATGATTAAAGAAGAAATAATAGCGCAACCTCTCAACGGCTACATCATCTGCACAAATGGTTTCACTTCTGACGCTTAAATTTTGAACAAGCCTTGCGAGTTGGTCCTTTTTCGATTCACTATAATAGTAGCCTTGGTTGTCACGATAATAGAATGTGTCTGGATAACCATCCTTTAGCTGCACGACAGCATTTTGCTGATGGGCTTCAAGGGCAAGACCATACGTTTCAAACAGCCAAAGCATCGGCTCTAACGAAATGGTTAAATATTGTTTAAACCAGTCGCGGCTCACCGCTTCTGTTGATCTGCCTTCTCTGTCTGCTAGTTCATGAATGATTCCTGCCAGGCGTGATTTTCCTCCATATGCATGATCCTGACATAGCCCAGCAATTAAGCTTGCCCCTTTTTCATGATGCAAGAATGGATTTTGACGAATGACCACCTCAAAGCCAGATTCCGCCTCGTCTCCTTGAATGGATAAATACGCAGGATCTTCAATCACCCGGAATCCAGAGAATTTGTCATATAAAGAAACGCCTAATTCTGTTTTTAAAATACGAGACATCTCAACTCCGCGATCAAGTTCCTTTTGTTTGTTGACACGCAAGGAGTTCGTAATCTTCACAGGGACAGAGAATTTGAGCATGTAAGCAGAGTCCTTTTGATAGACGGTTCTAAAGGAAGATGTCGCTGTGTATTCAGACCCTAGCGGCCCTACATAAGCCAGCTTCCCGTCCTCTATATAACGCTTGACGAAGGCTTTCTCCATGACCACTTTCACTTGAAGGGGGTGAATCGGAATGAGGACATATTCTCCGCCTTCTGTTAAGGTATTCAGCCGCTCTTTTTCTTCTGGCATCTGGCGCAATAGCTCCTCAAGCATGAGGCTCTGTGCAGACTGTGAAATAGAAGAATCCTGAAGCACAATAGAAGGGTGCGCTTTAAAGTAATGAAGCTGGAAGGAACCCTTCAGCTCAGGAGAATAAATGGCTTCCTCCTCTTCTGTCATTCCTTGTCTGCTCTTTGGTGTAGGATGCGTTAAATGTCCAAGGAGAAGTGACTGCTCCGCTTCGATATATTCAAAATCAGCTTGAGAAAGAGCCTCTCGATCACTTTCTCTCTCCTTTAAGAATCGTTCAATATTCCGGCAGCTTAAAATGATGCGAAGCATGAACTCATCCTCTGCATCTGTACGACCGTATTCAATGAGAAGTTCCTTTGAGCATAAAGCAACAAGAGTCGTGTAATCGACAACCGTTCCCTCCTGCTTACTGCCTTGCGGGCGAAAGCGAACGGGAAAATCAAATAGATGACGGCCGACAGGCGAAAAATATCGGATCGGAATGACAAGCTCAAGATCTTGCCTTGCTAGTTTTGCTACGAATACAAGCGAACCGTCTTCGTATGTCTCTTTCTTTGCAGAACGATCGATTCCTGTTTCACGTAAAAAACAATTTAAAAAGCTTTGCATGGTTGCATTTTCAGCCATTTGTTTATATTGACTCAACGTAGTACCCTCCCGGATTGAATATGAGCGATCCCGATATCAACGATGTCAGAAAGGATTTCCTCAATATGTGTGATTGTCGTTCTCGGATTTAACAAAGTGAATTTCAAGCATGTTTGACCATCAACCACTGTTTTTGCAACAACAGCAGTACCGGTTTGGAATAAAGTCCGATGAATGATCTTATTGACGTCATCTGTGTGATGCTCATCCATAAATCGAAAGACGATCGCATTGATTTCCGGCTCAGGATTGATCACTTGAAGATGATCATTTTGCTCAATAAGCACAGCCACATCCTTTGCAAATTGGATGGTATGGTCAATGATGCCGCCGAACCCTTCTTCTCCAATCAGACGAAGGGAAAGAAGTAATTTCAGTGCATCAAACCGGCGAGTTGTTTGAACAGATTTATTGACGAGGTGCAAGATTCCATCCAGTTCATCTTCCTTTGGGTTCAGATAATCTGCATGATAATCAATCAAACCAAAATGTCTTTTATCTTTTAGCAAAAATGCCCCGCAGGAGATCGGCTGATAAAATTGTTTATGAAAGTCGATCGTGATCGAATCAGCAAGTTCAATGCCGGCTAATTTACCTCGATTGATTTCGCTTAACACAAGTGCTCCGCCATATGCAGCATCTGCATGAATCCACAGACCGAATGGCTTGACGATGTCGTACACGTCACGAACCGGATCAATACTGCCAAAATCAGTTGTCCCGCAAGTCGCTACTATAGCAAAAGGCAGCAGGTCCTGCTCCTTTAACTCAACGAGCTTCTTCTTCAAATCATTTAGGTCCATTCGGTGATGCTCATCTGTCTCTACCAGCACGACTGCCTGTTCACCTAAACCTAGCTGGGATGCTGACTTTTTCACAGTGAAGTGGGCATTCTTGGAGCAGAGGATGCGCATACGGTGAGCTTCGCCCGGTAAGCCCTTCTGCTGAACATTCCAATGCCAAGTATTTTCACAAAATGCATCTCTCGCCAAAAGCAGTCCCATATAGTTAGATTGAGTTCCGCCGCTCGTAAATGTTCCATCTGCTCGTTCTCCATAAGAAAACTTTTCACATAGCCACTTTAGGATTTCCTCCTCAACCAAAGAAGCGATGCCGCTTTGATCGAAGGAATCCATTGATTGGTTAAAGGAACTTACCATCACCTCTGCTGCAAGCGCAGGAATGAGAGGCGGGCAATGTAGATGCGCCAAGCATTTAGGATGTGATACATCAACCAAATGCGGCAAAAGGTGTTCTTTTATATCCCGAAAAACAGATTCAATGGATTCTCCCGACGGTTGAAACTGGAATAACGATTCGACACTAGCCGCTAATTTCCCAGGCAATATTCCGCTGTAAGGTCCTTTGTCTTTTTCCCACTCGTCCATTAAGCTGTCGATTGATGTATGAAGAGCCGCTTGGAAGGACTCCCTCCCAAGCTGGCTTTGATTAATAAATAATGAATCAACAGAAGTCTTAGTTGACTGCATCGTAAACCGCCTCTTTAAAAATCGCGATGACTTTTTCGAGCTGTTCTTCCGTCATGGTCAAAGGCGGTAAGAATCGAATCACACTTCCAAAGCGGCCTCCTGTCTCCACAATTAAGCCTTTATCGAAGCAATTCTTTTGAATGAGACTGGCTAGCTCTGGATTCGCTGGATAACTACCGTCCACATCCTGTTTCTCATCGGTATTCACGACTTCAACGCCAATCATTAGACCTCTTCCTCGTACATCACCGAGAGCAGGTACTTGTTTTTGGATGTCTTTTAAGCTAGCCCGCATACGCTCACCAATCTCTTCTACATGATCAAGCAAATTGGTTTCTTTTATAAATTTAAGTGTAGCGGTTCCTGCTGCCATCGCCATTTGGTTTCCTCTAAATGTGCCAATGTGTGCACCTGGATTCCATTGATCCAAGTCTTTATCATAGATCACAACTGATAGCGGCAGGCTTCCCCCAATTGCTTTTGACAGCACAATGACGTCTGGCACAATTCCTGCATGTTCAAAGGCAAACATCTTACCTGTTCGTCCAATACCTGATTGAACCTCATCAATAATGAGCGGAATGCCTTTTTCTTTTGTGATTCGTCTCATTTCTTGGATCCATTCAATGGATGCCGGGATGGAGCCGCCCTCTCCTTGCACAGCTTCAAAGATCATGCCTGCCGGCGAAAGAATCCCACTTTCAGGATCATTTAAAACACGCTCGATATAAGAGCTGGAAATACGGTGCGAATCTTTACCCCCAATACCAAATGGGCAGCGGTATTCATATGGATAAGGCAGGAAATGGACATCTGGCATTAACCCTTGCACTCTTTCCTTTGGCGACAAATTCCCGCTTAATGACATCGTGCCATGTGTCGCTCCATGATAAGCGCCATGGAATGAAAGAATGGAACGATTCCCTGTGGCTGTCTTGACTAATTTAATGGCTGCTTCTATAGCATCACCACCAGTTGGTCCACAAAATTGAATTTTCGCTCTTTTCGCAAACTCCTCTGGCAGGTGAGAAAAAATCTCATTCACAAATTCTTCTTTAATTTCTGAGGTTATGTCCAGCGTATGCAATGGTCTTTTTTCATGAAGCATACGTTCAATCGCTTCTATCACAACCGGATGATTGTGACCAAGTGCAAGTGTTCCTGCACCTGCCAGGCAGTCATAAAACTCTCTGCCATCCGCATCTGTCACGATCATGCCTTCGGCTTTTTGCATAGCTAATGGGAACCGTCTCGGGTAAGACCTTGCATTAGATTCTCTTTGACTTTGCTGCTCTAAAAACTTCTGATTTTTAGAAACGGTTTTGATGGACATAATAAAACACTCCTCCAATTGATAAAGATTATCATTTTCAATTACTAGACTAGAGGATGTCAAATATGAAAGTCAATTGTATTCAAAAAGATGATTCGAAAAGCATATGAATGTCACATTCTCTTTTTTACGAGTAATTTCGTGTCATTTTACAAACATCTACTGCCATAAGGAGAGAAAGCGTTTCATCTTGAAGGTTGTTGAAAAAAATTACAAATCAATTTTCCTGGTTCTTTTGTTCTATTCGTCACTGAATGCTTATTTTATACGGGAAAGCTGGATGAAATGAATGTAGAAAAACAAAGAAATAGCGAACTTCTATGTTGGTATAAATGGTGATAGAGATATCATTTCTCTAAAATAAATGGAAATCGAGGATTTTAACGAAGCAGGATCTTCTCCACTACTTGGTACAGGATCAGAAAGCATTAGCCATTCATCACAAAAGACCACGGTGGTTTGGTGATGATATATGGAAGGGTCAAAGGTATTTACATAAAAAGAAGGGGATGCCGCATGGCTTTGATATCTCGATTGATGTCTTTGCATCAATCATACGGGGCGCTTGATTGCGGGCAAGCACGCAAAAATTGGGGCATATTGTGATATTTATTAAGGCGGGATTCACAGATTGTCCTTGCAGGTGTACCTGCTCAACAGCTAAAAAAAAGCCCTTCATTATGAAGGACTTACCTGATAAAAAAGGATGATACCGATCAAAACAGAGATCAGCAGCATGAGATAAAATAAAATAGTTAAAATGAGGATCGTCCAGCCCAGCCCCTTCCTCTCTGTTTTGATCAAATAGATGCCAAGAACGATTGTACTAAAAAGTAAACCTAGGATGGACCATAGCCATTTGTCTTTGTTATGCTTTGGCGCATCGAACCATAAATAGATGGCAACAGCAAGTGAAACAAATAAACCCGTGATTCTCACGATCAACCCCCCCTTATGTACATGCGGTCTCTGAATTATGCGTTTGAGTACCCGATGATCAGCAATATGAAGTAAAAGACATAGACTAGGATAAAAATAGAATAGATGAGAATGGACACAATCAGCACTGTCCAGCCCAACCCTTTTCTTCCTGTTTGAATGAGATAGATTCCAAGTGTAAAGAGCCCGAATAAAAGACCTAAAATGGACCATAGCCATCTATTTTTCCCATGTTTTGGTGCATCTACGAATAGATAGATTGCAACGAAAATGGATACAAACCAACCTGTAATCCAGCTCACATTTACCTGCCGCCCTTCTTTTTCAGTTTATTCCATCATACGATACTTTTGTCCTAATAATAAGAAAAATTATTTAGATAGATAACGCGGGAGATTTTTCCATTCTTCTCTCAGCATCCCATAACGCATCGAATCATAATACTCTCCTTGGTAGTAACGAACCTTTCGCAGTCTCCCCTCAAGGGTAAACCCGCATTTCTCTGCGCAGCGCATCATGCGTTCATTTCCAGACCAGGTGGTCAAACCAATTCGCGGGATATCTATCTGCGAAAATAGTTCATCTACCCATAGTTGTAACGCCTTCGTTCCAACGCCGCCATTCCAAAAGCGTGAGTCATAAATAAGGATTCCGCATTCAAGCCAGCGTGTGCGTTCATTTTCCCAATAATAAGACACCGTACCCTTTATTTCGCCGCCTACATCAATGCCAAATAGTTTCGGCGGGATGGATTCATCCTGTACATATCGTTTCTTAAATGCAGCAAGCGATATGTCGTGTTCAATCAAATAAGGTGCATTCCACTTTCGATAGGACTGATCAGGTGCTTTAAATTTTAAATGCCACACCACTTCTAAATCTCTTTCGTCTAATGGACGTATGCTCACAAGCTCCTCTTTTTTCCCATTCATCGGTTCACGTTCCTTTACTTTGTTGTTCTTTTTGCAAGATGACGGTATTGGATAGGCGTCATGCCTTCATTTTGCCGAAACAGCTTAGAAAAATATGTAGGATCATCAATGCCTACATGTTCTGCAATGAAAGCTATTTTTTCATTTGTTGAAGCAAGCATGCTTTTGGCTTTTTCCATTTTTAGACGATTGATGTACTGACTAGGAGTCATTCCGTACACAGTTTGCATACATCTTGTCATGTAATCAGGATGATAATGAAGAACCTCTGCCAGCTTCTCCATTTTTAGTTTTTGCGTAAAATGACGCTCAAGATAGTGAACCACTTCTGAAGCGACGGTCTCCTTTGCACTTGGAATATGAAATGCTTCCTTTTGCAAATGAATAAGCATTTCCTCAAATTGAAGCTGCTTTTTCAGCGGAAGCTCAGACGCATCATCATTTAATGCCCTCATAGCTGAAAGATGCTTCTCTAACACACTTCTTCCTTTCACTTTTCCTTTTTGGGGCAGACGAAATTCATAGCTTGCTGCTTTTTCGAAAGTGGCTTGATTTTGTTTCATATCAAGCCAGTGTTCTCTCGGCCGATCCGTAAACTCAAATGGATCAATTGAGAAATGCAGCCACTCATAAAGTGTTTCTTCTTTGCATGGCAGATGTCCGCCATGAGACAGGCCTGGTGATAATATGATGTATTCTCCTTCTTTTACGTGATGGGGCACCTCGTCTTCTGTTATCCACAGTTCACCTTTTGTGACATAAAGAAGATCAAATACAGTGAAGATTCTAGAGATATGTCTTTCTCCTTGATGAAATACCCCTTTGCCTGAAGCAATATAAACCGGAAACGGCGGTACAGTAAATGTAATAAATGGACTCATATTCATCCCCTTATGAAGTCGGATTTCTCCAATAAGTTTCGGTTTGATCTCTTCTTATTATAGTCAATGCACGGTACACTATAAATCGGATTTATACGAAAGGAGGGCGATGTGATGAAACCTCAAGCACTGCCAATTCCACAGGTTGAAGCCAAAAGTGAGAAATCTCACCCTTCATTATTTGCATTAACGTGGCCTATTTTTATCGAAATCTCTTTATATATGCTGATGGGCAGTGCAGATACACTGATGCTTAGTCAATACGCTGACAGCAGTGTAGCCGCAGTCGGTGTCAGCAACCAGTTGCTAAATTTATTGATTGTGATGTTCAGTTTTATTACAACAGGTACGACGATTGTGATTGCGCAGCTTTTAGGAGCGAGCCGCAAGCAGGAAGCGACCCAAGTTGCCTATGTATCACTAGGAACCAACTTCCTGATTAGCTTTGTCATTAGTCTCCTCATGTTTGTGTTAGCTGTTCCCATCCTGCATATGATGGGGTTATCACACGAGCTAATGCCGGATGCCTCAATTTTTTTACAGATTGTCGGACTGCTTTCTTTTATTCAGGCTCTCATTATGACCTATAGTGCTATTTTAAAAAGCTACGGATTTACGAAAGACACGATGTATGTCACCATCGGAATGAACTTGTTAAACGTTGCCGGTAATTATTTGGTCATTTTCGGCCCGTTTGGCTTCCCTGTATTAGGCGTAATGGGTGTTGCTTTTTCCACATCATTTGCTCGGTTCATTGGATTGACCGCCATGATCTTGATTGTTCGCCGCCGAATTGGGCTAAGGTTTTCACTGAAAAAAATGTTTCACATCCAGAAGACGCATTTAAAAAGGCTGCTGAAAATTGGGATTCCTTCTGCTGGAGAGCAGCTTTCTTATAATGGTTCTCAAATGATCATTACGCTGTTTATTACATTTATGGGAACACAAGCACTAGCCGCAAAAGTCTATACGCAGAACTTCATGATGTTCATTATGCTGTTTGGCGCAGCCATTAGCCAAGGAACCCAAATTTTAATCGGACGTCATATCGGGGCAAAAGAATTTGACGCTGCCTATCGCAGATGCATGAAAAGCCTATACTGGGCCATTGCTATATCACTTCTTTCCTCCACTGCTTTATCTTTATCATCGACGCATTTACTCGCTTTTTTCACTAGCAACAGTGAAATCATTCAAATTGCCAGCCTGCTTCTTCTGTTAACGATCATTTTAGAGCCTGGACGTTCTTTTAATATGGTCATCATCAACTCCTTGCGGGCAGCTGGTGACGCGAAATTCCCAGTCTATATGGCGATGATTTCAATGTGGGGAATCGGGCTTCCGATCGCATATATTTTAGGCATTCAGCTTGAGATGGGCCTTGTTGGGGTTTGGATTTCTTTTATTGTAGATGAGTGGGTAAGAGGCATCTTTATGTATAGGCGGTGGCGTTCAAGGATATGGACGGAATATCGTTTTACTTCCACATAAAAAGGACTGCGGGTGCAGTCCTTTCAGATGATTGACAACGGTCCTTATCATTACATCATATCTTCTAAAATAAGTGCTTTTTCTTGTGTTGAAATAAACGAACGCTCTGTAAACACGCGGTATTCATTTTCTCTTGTTTTATCTAAAATGGCCTTGTAAAAGTGAGCAGCCGCTTTCACCGGTATACGTGAATAAAGCGGAAATTCATGAAGGTGGTCAAAAAATTCCTCGTAGTACGCCTCTGCCTCAAAGGCAATATATTCCCATACATGCTGGAATGCTTGATTGACGATGCCTTCTTGCAATTCTTGCTCTGTATACCCAAATTGATCCATGACTTGTTTTGGTAAATAAATGCGGTCTCTTTCCGCCTTATCCTCACCAATATCACGAAGAATATTGGTCAGCTGCATGCCAATCCCCAGCGAAATCGCTGCTTCTTTTAGCTGTTCTTTTTTACGTGGTGCAATGATTGGAAGCAGCATCAACCCAACGGTACTTGCGACATGATAGGAATAAATGAGCAGTTCATCTAACGTTTCATATCTATGCTGCTCTAAATCCATCTCCTGTCCTCGCAGCAGGTCGAAGAACGGGGCTTCATCCATACGAAACTCTTGAAATGTATGCTCGAGCGCTACCCACATTGGATCATGACGGTCTACTTCGCCCTGTAAGAAACGATCAAACGCCTCCTGAAAAGACGCCAGTTCCTCTTTTGGTGAAGTGGACTCATCTACAATGTCATCCGCTCTCCGGCAAAAGGAATAAACAGCCCAAACTGCCTGTCTTTTCTTTTTAGGCAGCATGGAAAAGGCACGGTAAAACGTTTTTGAATGTGTTTGAATGGTCTCTTCACATACTTTCAAAGCTGTTTGTACATCAACCACTTAGCTTCACTTCCTTTCTGTCGTTCAAATCTTTTAGCAATACAGAAGCCATGAGCTTCGCACTTTGCATCACAATTGGTATCCCGCCGCCGGGATGAATTGAAGCGCCCACCGCATAAAGATTGTCTGTCTCTGCAACCTTCACTTGCGGCCGAAAAACACCTGATTGAAACAAATTAGGAGCAAGTCCAAAGCTGCCGCCTTCAAACAATCCTTCTCGCATTGAATCATTGGGTGTTCTGACCTTTTTCCAGACAATCGACTCTCGCAATTGCGGAAAGCCTCTTTTTTCAAGACGCTCCACCATTTTATCGACAAAGTCTGTCTCCTCTTCCCAGTTGATGTGATCTCCTGACGGTACAGGAATCAGCATATATAGGACACTACAGCCTTTTGGAGCAAGTGATGGATCAATGATCGATGGATGAAATGTATAAAACGACGGGTCTTGAGGGATCGTTTTCGTTTGAAAAACGTCTTTCATATGCTGATCAAAGTGTTCTCCCATAAAAAATTGATGAACAGGTGCTTCGTGGTATATCTTGTTTAACCCTAGATACACCATCACGCAGCCGGAGGATGGAACGTATTTGCGCCGGTCTTGTTCAACTAAACCAAGCTGTTTTAACGCTGCTGGATAATCTCCGTTTATCACAAATGCATCAGCTGCTATGTCTTCATCATTTACTTTTGCTTTGACCACTCGTTTCCCCTCAAATTCCAATTGCACTACTTCTTCATTTTGTCTTACTTCGACCCCCATCTTTAGGAGCTGTCTTTCCAATATATCTACTAAACTCGCATATCCGCCTTTTAAATAATAAATTCCATGGGCATGCTCACTATATGAAACTAGCGAATAAATAGCAGACGCTTCATACGGGTTTCCTCCGACATAGAGGGTTTGAAGTGCGTACGCATCTCTCAGGCGTTCATCTGAGAAATATTTTTTTAGCGCGCTTTGAACCGTTCGATATGCTTTTAATTTCATTAAAATTTTCATGTTTGCTTTTGTAAAAAAGGTGCGTTTTTCATGAAACGATTTTTCTAGAAAAGCTTGCTGCCCTTCTTGAAATCGATTCGTCATTTCTTCCATAAATTTCAGAAATCCTTGTTCTTCCTTTGGAAATACACGCCTGATTTCATCGAGCTGCCGCAGGATATCAGAATACTTCGTGTAAGAAGTGCCATCTTGGTATTGAATCGTGTACAGCGGGTCTAGCTGCAGCAGATCAAGTGAGGATTCGTCAATTCCTATCTCATGTAAAATTCCTTTTAACATATCAGGAAGTAGGACAATGGTCGGACCTTCATCTACTTTATATCCTTTCTCACGTACAAAAGCAAGTCTCCCGCCAAGCCGTTCATTTTTTTCGACAAGGGTGACATCATGTCCAGCTTTTTTTAAATAAAGTGCTGAGATCATTCCGCCAATACCGCCGCCAGCAATTAATATATGTTTTTTCATGAGGCGCTCCCCTTTTCTTGATGTGGCACTCTTTTGTGCGTATGCTTCTCTTTTGAAAGAATCGCATTTGTCGTAATACGCGCTGATTCTAAAATGGTCGGCAGACCGCTTCCTGGGTGCGTTCCTCCACCAACAAGCCAGCAGTGCTTCAATTCATCAAATTCATTATGCGGCCTTAGCACCATCATCTGCGTAAGCTGATGGCCAAGGTTAAATGTCGCACCTTCATACACATAAAGCTCTTCCTCCCAATGCTTCGGTGTGATCATCCGCTCGACTTCTATGTGCTGTCTAATATTTTTAAAGCCTGTTTTCCGCTCCAACGTATCCAGCACAAGCTCTCTAAATTCATCTTGATGCGCTTCCCAGTCAATACCGCTTTGATTATTCGCAACTGGCGCAAGCACATAAAGAGCTGATTTGCCTTTTGGCGCAAGCGAATCATCTGTCACACTTGCATTTTGAATATAAATGGACGGATCATCCGGCAGCTCAAAGGTTTTCGTAATCTCTTTGACGAACTTCGCATAGTCATCGGAAAAAACGATGGTATGATGCGGCTCATCATATATCGTATCTAAGCCTAAATACAGCATAAAGGTCGAGCATGAGAACTTTTTCTTTTTCAGTTTCTTCTCGCTATATTTCTTCAAGAGACCCGGCTCTACAAGCTTTGTCATTACGTGTGCAAAATCACCATTTACAACCACCTCATCCGCCTCGATTTCTTCCCCTGTTTCTAAGCGAATCCCCTTCACTTTCCTGCCTTCAGTCAGCAGCTTTTCAACTCCAGATGACAGGTGAATGGTTGCGCCAGATTCAACAGCTGCCTTTGCCATCGCTTCTGACAGCTGGTTCACTCCGCCTTTCGGATGGAAAACGCCTGTGTCATGCTCCATAAACGAAAGGATTGAAAATGCGCCAGGGCATTCCCAAGGTGACATCCCTAAATATTTTGATTGGAATGTAAATGCATATTTCACTGATTCATTCGAGAAATAGTCTGACAGCACATCGTATAAGCTCTTATTTAATGAAAGCTGTGGAAGCGCTCTAATAACCTTCGGACGCAAGTAATGATGAAAACGGTCCATTTTACTTTGTAGAATTGGCGTCAGGCGGTCCATTTTTCGCTTTGTATCGTTCATAAAACGTAAATATCCCTCGCCTTCACCAGATGCAAAGGCTTCTAACCGTTTGTACATTTCGTCTCGATCTCGAATCATATCAAGCTTCTCGTCTTGAAAGATTAATCTATACATTTCTTTTAATTCAATGACATCCATATAGTCATAAAGATTTTTACCAGCAAAGGTGAACAGCTCCTCTGCAATATGAATCATACTGAGAAAGGTAGGACCTGTATCAAACGTGAAATCACCAAGTTGAAACTTAGAGTTACGTCCGCCAACAAAGGGCTGTTTTTCGTATACATGAACGTCATGTCCTTTGCTTTGCAGCATCATGGCTGCTGCAAGTCCCCCTGGTCCTGCTCCGATCACAATGATTTTCATTATCCTATTTCCTCCAAATTAATTCACTTTAAGTTAATTATACAAATTAGAAGAATTAGATCAACTTTTGATGTGCTCTAAAAGTCTCATGTTATGTAGCAAAAAAGCCGACTTTCTTTCAACAAGTGCAAGAAAGCCGACCTTTTGTTACGCTTCTATATCAATGCGATAGGTTTCAAACCAATGATGAATCTGCGCCAGATGGGCGATGAGCTGAGGCCCTTTCATTAACTGGCCATACCAAGGAACTTGAAAGGAAGCCCCTTCCGTTTCAATCAGCTGTTTCAATTGGTGTGGATTTAAAAATTCATGAAGCACAGAATCCTTTTGCGCAAGGCAATCTGTTAACATCTCTTTTACAGCCTGAGTATACGCTGGATGATGTGTTTTCGGATAAGGGCTCTTCTTGCGATAAAGCACTTCACTCGGTAAAATTCCCTCTAATGCTTTTCTCAAAACCCCTTTTTCACGATTTCCATGCATTTTCATTTCCCAAGGAATATTCCATACATACTCAACGAGTCGATGATCTGCAAATGGCACACGCACCTCAAGGCTTGCGCCCATGCTCATGCGATCTTTTCGATCAAGCAGCGTTGTCATAAACCAAATCATATTTAAGTAAAAAAGTTCTCTCCGGGCTTTATCTACTCCTGTTTCCCCGTCTAAAAGAGGTGTTTCTGCCACGGTTTCTTCATATTTACTCTGTGCATATTCCTTCAGTGATAATTTCTTTTGCCATGAGTCTTGAAGAAGCTGAATGCGGGCTTCAGTTGATCTCATCCACGGAAATCCATTCGTTTCGCTTGCCATGTGAAACCATGGATAGCCTCCAAAAATCTCATCCGCACATTCACCTGATAAACCGACAACGAAATCCTTTTTTATTTCTCGGCAGAACCAAAGTAACGACGAATCAATATCTGCCATGCCCGGTAAATCTCGCACTTCAACCGCTTCTTTCAAATAAAAAGCCAGCTCTTTTTGACCAATGATACAGCTGTGATGATTCGTTTGAAACGCTTTGGTCATTCGATCAATCCATGGCCCGTCAGCATTCGGCTGGAATTGACTCGCCTCAAAGAATTGATCATTTCCTTCGTAGTCAATGGAATACGTATGAAGCGGTGCTTTCCCTATTTTCTCAAAGTGCTTAGCGGCAATGGCCGTAATGGCACTAGAATCGACGCCCCCAGATAAAAACGTACAAACTGGCACGTCTGAGACAAGCTGTCTTGTGACAGCATCTGTAAAGAGTTCCTTCACGTGCTGAGCAGTGTCATCAAGCGAGTCAGTATGCTGCTTGCTTTTGACATTCCAGTACCTCCACACACGCAGACCATTTTTTGAAAAGGTGAGGGCATGGGCAGGTCTCAGCTCTTTCACACCTTTAAAAACACCTTGCCCTGGTGTTCTAGACGGCCCTAAGCCAAAGATTTCCGATAACCCCTCATGATCGACTTTTGCTTTCATATCAGGGTGAGCAAGCAGTGCTTTGATCTCTGAACCAAATAAAAAGGAATGATGACGTTCTGTATAGAAAAATGGCTTGACGCCGAGCCGGTCTCTCCCTGCAAATAATAGTTCACGCTCACTATCCCAGATGACAAATGCAAAGATGCCATTAAAATGGGTCACACACTCTTCCTTCCATTCTGTATACGCGTGAAGAAGAACTTCTGTATCAGAATGTCCAAGGAAGCGATGCCCCCTTTTTAATAATTCTTTTCTTATATCCTCCGTGTTATAGAGCTCTCCATTGTATACAACCGTATAAGCATGATTTTGATGAGTATATGTCATTGGCTGCTTTCCGCCTTCTACATCGACAACGGCTAACCGTTTATGCCCAAAAAGAACATGCTCACTTTTCCACGTATTTGTATCATCTGGCCCTCTTTTAGATAATGTATCTGTCATTTGATTGATTACATGATCCTGTTGGATGAGCTGCTTTTTAAAGTCTGCCCAGCCTGTTATTCCACACATCATCATCAGCTCCCATCCGTTTTTCATCAAGTGTTCTCATTCAGCCTTTCTTAGTTTATGCATCGTCTCCTTGATAGTTGATTTGTCCTTTTTTCCGCATGTATAGGACAAGCATCATTTGGTAAGAAAAGAAAGAGGAAAGGAGCTTTTGCCATTGGAGAAACGATTGAAATATCTTCAGCATCATAGACAAAAATGGTGTAACGGGTATTTACTGATTGAAAACGGTCATTGTCTCATTGAAGATGAAGAAGGGGACATCATGCTGCCAGAAAGTCTTCAAAGCTCTATGATCTGTTTGAAAGAAAATGACCGATGGACAAAAGGAGAATGGCTCGGGTCCATGATTCTTCTTGAAAATGGACAGCTGATGGAGATAAAAGGCGGTGAAGCGATTCAATATAAAGCGTCTCTTTCCAAAGGCTGGCTTGACTTGCTTATGTTCGTACCAGAAAACGCTTTTTACCAAATCATAGACGATATAGAGCAGCTTGGGTTCTCCGTCTACGATTGTGTCTTTTCATCCTTTTATCCTTTTCATGCCGTCTCTTTTTTCCAATTTTCGAGAGATACACAATCACTTGCCCTTCAATGTCACCATCATTCCACCGCAAGCCAAATTCAGTTTGAATGGACGACTTCTGACGGACACCGGCTCATTTCTTCGTTTGATGTCACATAAAAAAGGCACTGCTTTGTATAAGCAATGCCCCAGCGTGTAGACAAACCCTCGCATTCTTTGTCAGTCCTGCGTGCCGGTGCTCACGAATGTCAAATTCGCTCCGCTCCGGTACTCGTCCTTCCTAGACTGCAAAGGTTTTCAGTTCACGCTGAAAAGGAAGACAAAGGGCTAAAATAAAGTTCATTTTAGCCCTTTGTCAACAATCTGAGGCACTGCTTTGTATAAGCAATGTCCTTTTTATCTTAGAAGATATGAAAACCGATCGGTAGACGCAAGCCTAGCAGTATCGTGACAATCGCAGCCACAATAAACCCAATCAACACACCTGTCACCGATTTTCCTTTTTTCTTGCGTACAAGGACCATTTCCATTAAACCGATCACAAGGAGCCCAAATATCATTTTACCAATATACTCGCCCCCGAAACCTGGAATTTTCATTCCTGTGCGAACATATAGCTCTACGCCTGTTGCGATAATGAGCAAGTAAAAGAGTCGTACGATCATGTGGACAATTTTAGCCCCTTTGTCGTTTTTACCTGCTAATGCAAAGGCGACAAAGAATAAAATAATACCTAGCACCCATGCTGTAATATGTAAATGTGTTCCCATTTGTTGTTTCCCCCTTTATCAGAACAAGTACCTTCTCATCGTACCACGAAATAAGTCGAACACAAAATGACAATCCTATGTCAGCATGCGCTTTATTTGACGCGGTTCGATAACGTCCCAATCGGTTCAATCGTTACTTCAATATGATCTCCTGAAGCCAAAAACTTTGGCGGCTCAAATCCTTTTCCAACGCCAGAAGGTGTACCCGTTGCAATGATGTCACCTGCTTCCAGCGTCATCCCTTTTGAAAGAGTAGAGACAATGTCCTCCACCGGGAAGATCATTAATTCCGTACTGGCAGACTGACGAACCTCTCCGTTTACCTTTGTTTCCACATGAAGCGCGCCATGATCCTCGATCACTGACTTGTGGACAATGTAAGGTCCCATCGGACAAGATGTATCTAAACTTTTTCCTATGAAAAATTGTTTGTGCTTTTTCTGCAAATCTCTGGCCGTCACATCATTTAAAATGGTGTAACCGAAAATATAGTCACGGACTTCTTCAGGTGCAATATTCTTTCCTGATTTACCCATGACGATGGCAAGCTCCCCTTCGTAATCCAATTCACTAGTCACATCTTCATGAAGAAGGATGTCCGCTTCATGTCCAACAACAGAGGTAGGTGCTTTAGTAAAGATCATCACGTCTGTAGGAATATCTGCCGCACTTCCCATCTCCATAACATGATCTTGATAGTTCTTCCCGACACACATGATGTTTTTAGATGGCTTTGGAATCGGTGCATGGAGTTTCACGTCTGAAAGCGGATAGACATAAGAGCCGCGGTCTTCTTCTTTTTTCTCAGCCCAATCAAGAAGCTGGCTGACGTGATCCACAAACTTGTCCCCCATGTTGATGCATTCAGATAAAGAGTTGGGTAGTGTCTCAAGCTCAAATAACTTGACTTCAGCCTTTTTGATGTCCATTACCCATTCATCATCAATGACGATCCCAATAAACATCCTATCATGTATCTCACCTGTAAAAAACTTCATGTCTTCCCCTCACAATCTTCATTTCACTTAGTGATGATGTCTCATTTTATTTCTCTATGAAATAAAAAAACCCTTTTTTATCATACTCTCTTTTAAAAAGGGTTTCAAAAATGAAAATCTGATATTTAGCGGTAGCGTCGATATTCCCACATATTTCCTTGATCCCATTTACGATCGACATGCCCTCGACCTCGACTGCGAGAATGATGTTTTTTCTTTCCGCATCTTCGGCAAGAATGACTACGTTTGTGGTGATGAGATCGTTTTGATCGATGACTGCGATGTGACTTGCGGCAGCTTTTCTTATGATGAGATTTGTGTTTGCTGCGGCATGATTTTTTCGGTTCACTTTTTTTGCTTTTGCATGATTTTTTACTTTTATACGATTTTTTACTTTTGCATGGTTTTTCACTCTTCACGCTTTTCTTGGAACAGCGGCTTTTTTTAGAGCGATAGCTTTTGTGACTCTTTTTGCTGCGGTATGACTTACGGCAGCCGCCTCCACCAAAGAACCAGTGACGGCGTCTTGATTGACGAGAACGAGATGATTTATGCGAATGTCTCGATTCTGGTTCACGATCTAAGTGATGATCACGCCCCTCACTTCGAAGTGAATCAACTGCATGTTCAATATGAGAATGATCAAATGTACTCACGAACAATTCCCCTCCCAATCTGTGCTCTGACAAAACAAACAGACAAAGCTGTTTATCTTCTCTGCTTTATGTTACGAGAGTCGATAGACAAGTGTTCTTGGCGAATGCCTCTTTCTTAGAAAACTCCATGAATACCTATCAGCAGGTACAGGACATTCCTTCATTTTCATATAGTGAAGCAGATATAGGAGGGTGATGACACATGGACACAGAACCTTTAAAACAACTGGATATCTGGATTCATCCAAAGGATCTCATGGAATTAAAAAAGGACGTATGGAACGATGAGCCCGTTGAGGGCATTCTCAAAACCGGTCAAACGAAGTCACATATTTATGCCTCATACCGCGGATCACACATTCGAAAGCTCAAGAAAAAGTCCTATCAAATTGAATATAGGAAACCAAAGCAAAGACAAGGCGAGTCCCTTTTTCACTTAAATGCAGAGTACAATGATCCTTCTCTTATCCGAAACAGGCTGTCTTTTTATTTCTTCGAACAATTGGGGGTGTTAAGCCCTGCCGCTTCTCATGTGTTTCTAACCATCAATGGAAGAAAAGAAGGCATTTATTTAAAAATAGAATCCGTGGATGAACGATTCCTCCAAAAACGACAATTACATGGAGGCGGTATTTATTATGCAGTAGATGATGACGCCAATTTCTCTCTTTTGAGTTCGTTTGATAAAAAGCCAAAAAAACATCTTCTTCTCGGATACGAGAAAAAAACGGGAACACCTCAACACGACAAAGAGCTGAACGAGTTTATTTACTTTCTGAACACAGCAAAAGACGACACATTTGCAGAAAAAATTGAGCAGTACCTTGATGTGACACAATATTTCCGTTGGCTCATTGGTGTGGTGTGCACCCAGAACTTTGATGGATTTGTTCATAACTATGCTCTTTATGTGAATGACGAGGGGCGATGTCAAGTGCTCCCTTGGGATTATGATGCGACATGGGGTCGTGATATTCACGGAGAAGAAATGGCGTTTGATTATATCCCCATTAGCGGCTTTAATACATTAACCGCTAGATTGCTAGATATTCCTTCGTTTAAAAGAACCTATTATGCTCTTTTTCAGCACGTACTGGATACACACTTTTTAGAAAACCGCCTCTGTCCCGTCATTGAGAAATGGCATGCAGCTATTGAAAAGCGAATCGGGGATGATCCATATACGAAAGATCGAAAAGACATGCTGCATTCAGAGCGAGAATTAATCCGGCAGTATATCAACAAAAGACGACGTTATTTACAAGCTGAGATGAAAAAAGAGACATCTCGCATGTAAAGGTGCTTTCGAATTTTGTCACTTTACTTCTCATATTGACGAAACAGCTTTTTTTATAGAAAAATAGGGTATAATAACCATATCCTTCTATTTGATAAAAAATGTGAGAGTTGGCGTCCGTTATGATCAATTATGAAATTGAACAGAAAAGATTACATTTAATTGAGACTGCGAAAAAATTCGGTATGAATGCAGAAGAAACCATCAGGTGCAGTCAAGAACTTGACACACTATTAAATAAAGGCATCAAATACACCTCTAAAGAATGCTCGAATAAAGGCTAAACCATACACTTCATTCCTCTTATCAATAGTCTTCAAAAAGACAATCACACATTAAAAGACCCATCATAAGCTATGGTGAAACGCCCAAAAACGAAGTGCCCTATTTCTATAAAGGATGTGCACCGCTATGCCGGCTATTGTTGGAGCCTTTAAAGTAAATGCCGTCGGAACGAGCGGAGTCGTTCATGTTGGAGACTGCATCACCATTTCTCCAAATAGTCAGGTTAAAACCTTTGCTGGCGCAGGCAGTTTTAACACTGGTGATCAATTACGTATTAGCAACTATAAAAGTGTGACAAATACGTATGATAGTGATGTCATTGATCAACCGCTTGTTGGTAACTTGTAAGGAGTGAGAATCCGTTGAACTTCTATATTAATCAAGCGATACAAATTAATTACTTACGTGTGGAGTCTGTGAGTAACTCATCTGTTCTGCAAATTGGAAGTGCTGGATCAATCAAGGCACTCTCCAACCTGTATAACACCGGCAGCTACGTAGAAGCAGCACCTGCTGCAGCAGGCACACAAGGAATTGAAGAATCTCAAGGCGCAAGCACAGCACCGTTTGTACCGCTTCAGTCACCAACATCTTAAGTTCATCTGCAATCCCCGGAGGTGTATGCATATGTATGACTATCAAAATAACGCTTCACAAATGTATGGCATCATTCAAAAGCAAACACAACAAATCATGATGCTTGAAAAAAGGCTTAACGAGCTTCAGCAGGAAATGCAACTGATCAAAGATAAACCGACAACAACGATTGAACGGATTGATTATCAATTTGATCAACTGAAAATCGAGCGGCTGGAAGGCACATTAAATATCGGCCTCAATCCATCTGATCCAAACAGTGTTCAAAATTTTGAAGTGGGCCAAACAACAACCCCGGGAATTGGAATGATGCAGCAAGAAATGGCTGATCAATTTTTCAATCAAACACGCCAGCTTGTCGATGCCTTCTTAAATGAAGAAGCGCCAGAACTTCTTGAAGAACTCGAGCAGCGATATGAAGGCTCGCTTGATGAAAGCAACAAGCACCATATCATTGAAGACATTCGAAAGCAAATAGACAGCAGAATCAAATACTATGCGGGACAGCTGCCACACCGGGAAGATATGACCCCTTTGCAGCGATCAGAGCAAATTGCTGAATATGTGAAGCATGATGTAAAACGGGCGATTGAGCACTTTTTAGCCCATATTCCAAGTGAAACGAAAGGAGAGGAAAACGGATGAATTTCACAGTCGTCAACCGCAACATCGAAACCGGAAGTATTAAAGTAGTCGGGGTATCGTCCTCTTCCCTATTCATTATTGGGGATACAGACCACGTACAATTGTCATCGATTTTCGATACACCGCCAGAATCACTGATTATTGGCCCGTTTGTTCCTCTAGCACCTCGATAATGATTAAACGAACATCTCAAGTAAAGTTCACGAAGGTGAATTCTGTCGGGATTTCGAGTGTTGTTCAAATTGGTGATACACAGGCGCTATGCCCAAACGTTAAGGTATTAGCTGTTCAACGAACGATTAGTTTGTTTTATGGCAATGAAGCAGAAAACTTGGATGCAAAAGAATTTGAAGTGTATTTTGAGCCAATACCATTGATGCTACCAGAAAGATCGGTTAGAACGGCCTTTTATCATGAAAAGCCTCTCATTAAAGTATCGTCAATACATGTAGAAGGGGTGTCTTCCTCCTCTATCTATCAAATTGGCTCTACGTGTGGAATGAATGGCATTGCGCGAGTGAAGCATATTCGAGAGTTATTTAGTAACGACGACGAAAATCCGCCAAACTCACAATTGGACCTCCCTGCGCATATGATGGTGATATGACTTCGAATAAAGGATGTCGATTATGCCAGCAATTGTCGGACCCATTTACATTAACTCGATTTCTGGGGGCGTCGTAAACGTCGGTGACTCATTTTATCTTTCGCCTAAAAGTTCGTCAAAATCTGCTTTAGGCTCTGGAGCGGGGAATACCGGAGATTTCTTGATTTTAAATAATGGCATTAGCGCAACCAACTATGTGGATCCTGACTTAAATGATCAGAATATGGTAGGCAATGCATAAAGCGGCTCCTCTACATCCATTTCATTTAGAGGAGTGCTTTTTTATGCTTATTTCTTTCTGCGTTGTCTCGATTTTTTTGTTTTGACCAGCTTGCTTGCCGGCTGTTTTCGAATCCATTTGATGTACGGAATGAGCTTTTCATCTTGTCTTAGTGCATCAAGCGTGTTCAAACGTGCGGCAAGCTCCTGGTTTGTATAAAGAGCATGAACTTGTTTATGGCAAGGGATGCACAGGAAGGCAGTCGGTAGAAATGCCCCACCTTCTTCTCTTGGCGTTAAGTGATGTTCCGTCAGTACGACATCTTGTCTTCCGCACAGCTCACATAATCCAATTGATTGCTTTGCCATCCTGACATCACCTCAGCTTCACATTAATTCCATTGATACCGTTGTCCCTTTCCCGCTTGGGTCTGCTGGATGGACAATCAGTTTCTTTGGCAATCTCATCTTTAATTCTTCCACATGGCTGATCACGCCAACGGCTAAATTTTGAGACTGCAGTTTCTCCAATGCCGTAATCACCGTATCTAACAAGTCTTGATCGAGTGTACCAAACCCTTCATCAAGGAAGAAGAATTGCAGCGGGAACTCACCTCTCAGCTGAATTTGCGCTGACAGAGCAAGTGCAAGCGCTAAAGAAGTCAGGAAGGTTTCTCCCCCAGACAAGCTGGATACTGGACGTCTGACGCCTCCATTGGCATCATCACGCATGACAAAACCGCCCTCTGAGTCGACTTCAATGGCATACCTTTGTCTTGTCAAAATCCCAAGACGGTGAGAAGCATCTCGGCTGACACTCTCTAGCTGTTCTTCTGCTAAGAACTCAACAAACGTATTTCCTTTAAACACGGTTTGAAGCTTATCCAGCCGGTCAATTTCTTGCTGCAGTTCTTCAAGACGTTCATGAATACTTGCAAAGCGCTGGTGGTTTGCTTCAATCACACGCAGCTGCTCCTGTGCAGAACCACTCCTTGCTGTCGCTTCTTCAAGTTCTTTTTCTGCAGCTTCTTTTCTTAATTGAACGTCTTTCCACTGGTCTTCATCTAGCGACTCACCTTTTAACAGGTCAGAAATTCGCTTTAAGTTTGCTGCACATTGCTTTCTTTTATCCTCAAATTCCTCAATTTCTCGTTTGACTGTATCACGTACAGATCGATCCATTAAAGCAGGTTCTATCTCCTGCGGCAGATCAAAAGGAGCAGGCTCTGTTTCTTTTTGCCATGCTGCCTCAGCTTCTTGTTTTCGCCGGTTAGCCTCTTGGAGTTGACGTTGACTGCTTGAGAAATGGCTTTGCGCGTCACTAAATAATTGCTGCGCATGCTTTAATTGCTCGTACGATTGCTGTTCTTTTTCATTTAGATGAGCAAGAGATTGTTGAACCTCGATCAGTTCATCAGAAATAGAAGCAGCTTTTAAAGGATATCGCTGTAAATCAGTGTCGTATTGATGGATCAGGTGCTGCTGATTTTCTATCTGATGAGATAGCTTATCCAGCTCCTTTTCTAGCTCGTATATGGCTGTATGCAGCTGCTCTTTTACTTGCTGTTTCTCTTCTAAAAATGAAATACTTTTCTCAATACGCTCCTGATAACCTTCCGCTTGCTGATCCTTTTCATCTATTTGTTTTTGCATTTCCTGCACTTGGTTGATTGTTAAGTGCGGGAAGGCTTGCTCAAATTGTGTCGTTTGCTCTGAAAGCTCAGATCGAAGCTCTTTGATCAGCATTTCTAATTCTTGAATGCGCTGCTGCTCAAATGTCAGCTGCTCTTTTACTTTGTTCATCTCTGCGGCTTGATCATGAGTGACGTCCATTAAACGAGCTCGTTTGCTTTCGATTGCTTGAATATCTTGTTTCATGCCTTTCCATTCTTGAATCAGATGATGCAAGGACTGCGGGTTTTGTACTGCTTCTACTGCTGCAGCGACTTCCGAATCAGGGGCTTTTTGAGACAAAAAGGAGAACTGTTTGACTAATTGATTGGCATGCGTTTCTAGCAGCTGCTTTGCAGCATACATGTCTCTAGCATATTCCTCTGCCAGCTTGAGCTCTTTGTCCATTTTTAGAATCACTTCATCAATTTGTGCAACAGTTTCATCATGATCATTGTCTATCACAGCCTGTGGATCATGATGAATCGATCCACAAACAGGACATGGTTCACCGTCTACTAGCTCTGCCGCTAATTCTTTTCTTAATTCTGCCGCTCTTACAGCATCACGCTGTTTTAATTTTTCTTGTTTTAGGTTCTGTTCTCTTTTACTCCACTCTGTCAGACCCCGTTCGAATTCGCATACGTAAAAATAAAATTGTTCAATGGCTTGAAACGATTGATCTATTTTTTCATAATGGTCTTTTTGCTGTTTTTGAAGCTTTTCATACGATTGTGCTGCCTGTGATGACCGCTGTTTTAGCTCCTCAACCTTTTGTTCTTCCTTTTGAATGCTCAAATTGATTCTTTGAACATTTTCACTGAAACGCAGTGCATCCTGTACATTTTTCCGCTCTTTTACAGAGACTTGTAATTGTTCCAGCTCGTGCTTCAGCTGCGTTTGTTTCGCAAGTGCCCGCTCTAACAGAGATTGTAGGTTCTCTGCTTCTGCTTTTTTTTGGGTCAATTGCTGCGCTTTTTCATTGTTTTGCTGCTCTAGTCCTGCTTTTTCCTGAAGAGCTGCTTCTTTTTTTCGTTCAATTTCCTTTAATTGAATGAGCTGCTCTTTCTTCTGGAGAAGCTCTGGCTCAGTTTCTATTTTCTTTTGCCGCGCCTGCTCATACTCCTGCGTCATTTGATCATAGATCGTTCGTTGATGAAGTAAATGCTTTTCTGCTTCCTGCTTCTCTGTCAGCGCTTGAGCAAGCTGCTTTTCAGCCTTTGTTAATGCATCCGCGTAGGGCTTTAAAGCCTCTGCCTGCTCCGCAATGCTTAGTTGATTCTTTTTCTCTTCCATCACGGGTGCCAGCTGATCGAGTTTGTTTAGTTCCGTCCCATATGCTTCTCGTTCCTGTTGATACTGCCAGATGGATTGCGCCTTTGTAAAAGCAGTGAACGCTTCGTCCCTCGTTTGTTTCTTCTCATGAAAAACGGCCTTTGCCTGCTCAGCCGCTTCTTTTGCTTTCGCTAATGCCTCTGGCCCAGCATCTCCTAGTCCAGTCAGTTCAGCCAGCAGTTCATTTTTCTGTCCATAATGATTCTGGGCCTTTGCACGTAAACGCTTGACAAGCTGATCACCATATTTTTCTAGATTAAACAGACGCTGAAGCATTTGGCGTCTGTCGGCTCCTTTCAATGAAAGGAATTCTGCAAACTTCCCTTGAGGTAAAACAACCGCTCTCGTAAAATCATCAATTGTTAATCCAAGCAATTCTTCTATTTTACGATTGACCTCACTCGCTTTATCTGCAAGAACTGTCTGGGTGTCACCAATTTCAATCAAACGGCATAATGTCGTTCTGACCTTCATTTCATCTGCCCGTTTGAAGGCACGTTCAACTTTATAAGAAATGTGATGCTCCTTTTGCAAAGCGAACGTAAAAGAAACTGACAGCTTTTCTTCAGCTTGATTCAAAATACCATGCGTATTATTTAATGCACGTTCGACCTTGCCGTAGAGTGCTAGTGTCATGGCATCTAAAATGGACGACTTTCCGCTTCCTGTTGGCCCAAAGATGCCAAACACACCTGCATCACATAAGGAGCTAAAGTCAATGGTTTGCTCTTCTCTGAAGCTATGAAGTCCTTTAATGGTTAGCGTAATCGGCTTCAATTCGCTTCCTCCTCTTGCATGTCATTGGCAAGCTCTAAAAACAGCTTGACGGTTTTTTCATCTGGCAGACCGCCGCCTGTCTGGCGTTCATAAAATTTCACGAACCGCTCTTCGATCGAGAGCTTTTCCACTTGTTTTTGTTCTTCCATTCGCTGTAGTTCTTTAAACTTCGGTCTAATGTGGACAAATCCACTATGCTGTTTTCTAAGCTGATGGATTTGTTCAATCGACAACTGGTCTGTTAAATGAATCTCTAAATCAATCCAGGCATGAAGATCCCGCTTTTCATCCAGCCAACCGTGTACTTGGCTCAATCCCTCAACTGCCTTCCACTTCACAAGTGGTTTGCCGCTTGATAAAAACACTTCTTTCCAGCTTGCTGTTTCATTAGGCTTTGCATCTACAATGGTTACTGATTTGGCATAGCCTGCTTCTGAAAAGCTGTATGCAAGCGGAGATCCAGAATAGCGGGCAATCGTTTTGGCACGTTTAATGGTTTGCGGGCGATGCAAATGACCAAGTGCGACATAACAAGCCGCTTCAGGCAGACTTTCGGCGGCAACGGTATATGCTCCTCCCACTTCAATCGGCCTTTCTGAATCTGTTTGACTTCCTCCTGCCACATAAATATGGCTTGTTGCGATATTGACCGTATCAGCCTCGAATTGACGACTTAAATGTTGAAACGCTTGTTGTATTTTTAAGTTGTAATGATCACGAAGCAGTTTCTCTTCAAATGTTTCAGCCAGCACCTCGTTTAGCCTCGCCTCGGATGGATAAGCTAGTGCTGCAATAGATAAACGTTCACTTGCAGAAGGAACATCGACACGAATGATGTCATTTACCGGATAGCCAATTAAATGAATCCCCTGTTCATTTGTTAAAGGGGATGCAGCTGATAAACGATCTGGATTATCATGATTGCCTGAGATCACCACAACCTGACGCTTTCCTTTATCAGATAATGCAGACAGACTTTCATAAAAAAGCTGTTCTGCTCGAGCAGGCGGATTCACTGTATCAAAGGCATCACCAGCCATCACAATGACATCAATTTGTTCATCCTTAACGATTTGATACAATTCATCTAAAAACTCAGCCTGCTCTTCAAGCCGGCTTCGGCCTTCAAGGGTTTTCCCTAGATGCCAATCCGCTGTATGCAGAATCCTCATGTGATTCACCTCTCATTCCAGTACATTTATAAAGAAATTTCTAAATTCCCATCAAAGAAATAGAGGATTTTCTCCTCTAATGTTCTGCTTGTTAAACGTTCTACCGCTCTTGCATACAACGCTATTTGTGTTTCATAGCGTTTTTTCAACATCGCTTTCGTTTCCTCTAGTCCGCCTGAGAATCTGCCACTCACTCTATCCGTTTTATAATCAAGTAAATAGAGCTTACCATCTGCTTCAAATAAACAATCAATCATTCCTTGAATCAGCACAGGTTCACCCTCTACCTCAATGTGGCTGTATACCTCTTTAACAGGTAAAACCATACTAAACGACACTTCTCGTTTCACCCAGTCCGCTTTCCGCAGTTTTTGACCAATAGAAGTAGAAAAGAAGGCAGCAATTCCTTCTCGATTGATGGAATGGATTTGCTCATCTGTTAGTAAGTCTCGCGCTTTTAAGAAATCGAGCAGTTCTTGTATACGAGATTCATCATAGGCCTCAGCTGAATGAAGCGGAATATGCTGCATCACCGTATGCATCGCTGTACCTTGCTCTGCGGCAGTGAGTGTTTTTTTCTTCATAAAAGCCGGCCTGTCATACAATGTCGCACGCGGTTTTCGAATAGAAGAAGGCACACTGTATTCATCCTGGATTTCTTTCATCCTTTTTATCTCTGAAACCGACTGCTTTGTACCGACTTGAGAGGCCGCTAAATATGGATATCGCCATGAAAGTCTTTCTTTTACTTCCTCTTCATAATCGCCATACCCTTCAACAGGCACACCTTCCATTAATGCTTGCATCACTTCGTCTTGCTTCTTCTTTTCAAGTGACACATCCTCTTTTAGAAGATCGGAGGCTTGATGAAATGTGATGGTAAATGATGATGGATGCGAAAGAACGACATCTCTTGATTCCTCTAAAATAGGCTTCATTGATTGGTGACGAATGAGGGCAGGTCCAATAAAATCTAAGTATGTTTTGGCTTGATAACGTTCAAAATCAGGGAGGAGCCACTCTTCTCCGTTTGCGGCATTTTGCCATTTGCTTAAAGCTTTCACCTGATTTTTGACAGAACCGACCAAAAATAATTTTTCCTTAGCCCTTGTAAGCGCCACATATAGAACCCTCAGCTCTTCAGATAATAACTCTTTTCTCATCTTTTTTTTCATCGCTACAAGCGGTAATGTCGTATAACTAATTCTCAGCTCAGGGTGAATATATTTGCTGCCAAAGCCTAGTTCTTTATCAAGCAAGTAGGACTGATTTAGGTCCATCATATTAAAATTCCTGCCAAGCCCTGCGGTAAACACAACTGGGAATTCGAGTCCTTTACTGCTATGAATCGTCATCATACGGACAACGTCCTCTGTTTCACTGAACGTTTTCGCCGCCCCAAGATCATCTCCACGCTCCTGCATTCGTTCGATAAACCGAAGAAATCGAAACAGCCCTCTAAATGCAGCCTTCTCATACTGTTTGGCTCGATCATAAAGAGCACGGAGATTCGCCTGTCTCTGCTTCCCCCCTGGCATCCCGCCAACATAATCCAGATAATGTGTATCACGGTACACTTCCCAAATTAATTCTGCTACCGAATGAGTCATGGAGAAATCACGCCATTTACGCAGCAGGAAGAAGAATTGCTCCAGTTTTTTGCATGTCGGATGATCAGAATGCGTCACACTCATAAATGCCTTTACAGCATCATAATAAGTGCCTTTTTTATCACTCGTTCTAATGAGTGCCAGCTCATTTTCGTCTAAATGAACAATAGGTGACCTTAAGACAGCTGCAAGCGGGATATCTTGATATGGATTATCGATTACTTTTAACAAAGAAAGAACGACAGATACCTCTGTAGCTTCAAAATAGCCGGAGGAAAGATTCGCATAAACAGGGATTCCCTGCTTCTTCAACTCCTCCATCATTTGCGGTGCCCACGGCATAGACCTTAGCAAAATCACGATATCTCGATACTGCAAGTTGCGGCTTATTTTTTGTTTTGCATCATACACTTGAAAAGGTTGTTCCACCAATTCTTTTATTTTCCTTGCAATCACCCTCGCCTCAAATTGTACGGTCTCCAGTTCTTCTCGTTCTTCATCACTTTCTGCTTCGTGTTGATCTAGGTGTACAAGGAGCATTTCTGTCGTTGTGTCTTCGCTTTGCGGATAACTCGCTCCAAGCTTTAATTCAGCTTGTTCATCATATTCAATTTCTCCAACAGTTTCTCCCATCAGCTGTTTGAACAGAAAGTTTGTACTGTCTAAAACATCAGACCGGCTGCGGAAGTTTTTGTTTAAATCAATTCTTTTCCCTGTATCTTTGCTGTCTCTTTTAAAGTGTTTATATTTATTTAAAAAGAGCATCGGCTCAGCAAGTCTAAAGCGATAAATAGACTGCTTCACATCACCAACCATAAAGAGATTCCCTTCTGCAGGACGTTCCCCTTTAGATACAAGCTTTAAAATCGTTTCTTGGACAAGGTTTGTATCTTGGTATTCATCAACGAGCACTTCTTCAAATTGCTGTTGATAGTATTTGGCTGCTTCTGTTTCAATTAGATGTCCTTCCGCATCCTGCTTTGCTAAGATGCGTAAACAATAATGCTCTAAATCCGAAAAGTCTACGATTGATTTCTCTTGTTTTGCTCTTTCGAAACGCTCTCCAAATTGGATGACAAGTTCCACAAGTGTTTCTACAACTGGCTTCATTTCAGCCAAGCTTTTTAGATGCTGCTGAGGACTGCGCATAAAGTATTCATCTTTTAGCTTTTCTAATTGTTTTTTGGCTTGATTGCGTGCATCTGTAGCTTTTTCTACGAGAACAGGGTCATAGTCGTCCCCTTTACACGTCTTTAGCCTTTTAAAATTGATGTTCGGTACGAGCTCATAAAGTTTCTCAAAATCATCTTGATTTGTGATTAATTCATTCACTTGCTCTAAATCATCTATAAAATTCTCTGCTCTCGGTGCTGGGCCGCCCGGCTCTTTTGATAGGGTCAGAGCTTGTTCAAGCAGTTCCTGACAGCTTCTTAAAACGAGAGAAAGATCCTCTTTTATATAAGGGTAAAATGGTAATTCTTCTACTTTTGTTTGTGCATCCACATCATAGAGAGATAGGAATGCCCGCATCCATTGTTCAGGCGATGGATGCGATCTAGAAAACTCATATATTCTTTTTACAAGCCATTGAAGATCTAAATCATGACGATCTGATGTGTAACGGTCAACCAGTTCAAAGAATGCTGGCTTTCCAGCCTTATACTCATCCTCAAACAGCTCATCTAACACTTCGTCTCCTAATAATTCTCCTTCTGTTTGGTCGGCTAAACGAAAGCCTGGATCAAGGTCAATCTCATAATAAAAGGTACGGAGAACTTGTAAACAAAAGGAGTGCAAGGTAGAAATATTGGCACGATTCATGAGGGACAGCTGTCTTCTTATATGAAGTGACCCAGGATTTTTGGATAATTCCTTTTCAAGGGCTTCAGTGATCCGGTGCTTCATTTCTGCCGCAGATGCATTCGTAAAAGTCACAACGAGCAGGCGATCCACATCAATTGGCTGCTCTGGCCGGGTCATTTTTCGAATCAGCCGTTCAACCAAGACAGCCGTTTTTCCTGACCCTGCCGCCGCAGCAACAAGAATATCTTGTCCTTCTGAAACGATGGCTTCCCATTGATCATCCGTCCAAGTACTGTTATTCGGTTTTGGTATTTGCATACTGATCCCCTTCTTTTTTGATCCGGTCTATCATGACATCATCCTTTTCAGATGTAAGCACCCTAAATTCATTATCCTCTATTGATTCATCAAACTGACAAATAGACTTAAAGGAGCAAAAGCGGCAAGGTGTTTGATCCTTCAATTTATATGGATTGATCTCTACCTCACCGTTTGTAATTTTCTCCCCTGCCTCTTCAAAAGTACGCCGAACGTGTTTTGTGAGAATATGAAAATGCTCTTCACTTAATACCGCAGAGTCAGACCGGAAAGACCCATCCTTTTTCAAACCGGCTTGGATGACTTGCGACCTTCCTGATTCAAGCGTTTGATCCATCAGCTTCACAGCTTCTACGTCTTCGAGCAATAGACCCTTCATTTTAAATTTCTTGAAGATTTCCTGTTCAATTTCATCCTCTGCCAGCGGAATAGGCGCTTGAATGAGAGGATCATGAATATGGAAGTATAAAATTCCTGCCGGTGTCGCCTCCATGCCTAGCCACTCTTTAGAATAAGTAATGGTCAGGTCTAAGTAAGTGAGCATCTGCAGCGCCAAACCATAGTATACTTCTGCTAGATCCAGCCCCTTTTCGCTAGACTTATAGTCGACAATTCTTAAAAGCAGTCCTTTTGAACCTTCTGCTTTATCCACTCGGTCAATCCTTCCGACCAGCTCCATCGTGCAGCCATTTTTTAATTGAAAAGTAAATGGCGGCAGAGGGCCTTGACCTCCAAATCCTAATTCAAGTCCAACCGGAGAGAATCCGCTCACTTTGGCATGTTCGCTTAATATAGAAGAAACTCTTATGAGGATTTTTTGAAGTTTTTCTTTCATATAAGCATGCCGGTTCGAGCTTAATAGAATTTCCTTTTGCAAACGCGGAGCCAGCTGTTCAATTGCATGTCTTGAGTAGGACACACAATCTTCCTTCGTTAAGTTTTTCCATTCCTTTTTTTGTTCAACAAGTGTATCTGAAATATGCTTTAACGCCGAGTGAAACAGCTGACCGATATCCGGTGCTTCCAATTTGTAAAATTGGCGATCTTTTAGTTTTAACCCGTGTGAAGCAAAATGAGAAAATGCACACGCATTGAATTTCTCCATTCTCGAAACACTGCCTTGAATATGATCACCATAAAGCTCTTTTGTGACGTTTGGTTTTAATCGCTTCGCTCTATTTGTGAAAAACAAACTTGACATGATCTTTTTTGATACATCACGATTAGGCGACGTCATTAAATCATTATATACACTCCACCATACACCGCTGATGGGATATTGATTAAGCCATTGCTGCAGCTGTGAGACGGTATAGGATAACGAGACATGCTCGTTTGCTACAAATTTTAATTGTTCCTGATCATCCAGTTGCTCTGGATCTAACACATAAAGCGCATGCTGGTGATGTGGCATCAGTTCTTGGCAATACTTGATGAGCGTCGAAGGCAAAAGAGATCGCCCTTCCGTATCTGAAGCTGAATAGGATAAATAGAGATGGCGGGATGGGCTGGATAACGCCTGGTAAATTAAAAACTGCTCATCCAGCAGCCGTTCCTTTCCTGTCTCTGCCAGCTCTGCTCCTGCACGCTTTAACCATTCCCGGTCATCCTCAGACAATACACTTTCATCAGAAGGCCGCGCAGGGATTACGCCATCATTTACGCCAATGATAAATGTGCACTTCACTTGATACATTCTGGATAAATCCATACTTCCTACAAATACTTGATCAAGTGAAGGTGGAATCAAAGCGAACTTTAGAGATGCCAATCCTGTATCCATCATCTGTTGGAATAATGGAAAGGAAAGCTCCTCCTCGCCGAGCATTTCAACAAATTCATCCATTAATTGAATCACAGCATCCCATACTTGCCCGTGCTGCATCGCTTCAGCCTGCCTGCCTGCTTCTTCAGCCTCAAGTCTTGCCTTTTCAAGCTTATCCGGTACTTGTATTTCTTCTAAAAAGACATAGAGAGCCTCCACCATGTCTCTCACCTTTTGCGCTTTTGTCAATCTTTTTTGCAACTGAAAAAGAGGAGGAACAATCCAGTCTTTTACGTCATTTAGCATTTGTTCCATTTCAATTTCTTGATCTGTTTGTCCAAAATCTTCATCTAATGATTGAAATCGCCTGTAATGAAAACGAGAGCCGTTTGTCCAGCGTTCTCCCTTTACACCATAAGCAATACAATAGTTTTCTAGCTGATCTGCCTGTTCTCTTGCTTTGTTTTTGGCGAGTTCGAGCGGAAATAGGAACTCTGTTTTCACACAGCGAAACACCGCTTCATACCGCCAGTTCCCTTTTATGACATCGAGGCTTGAACGAATCAATTCAATGAGCGGATGATACTGCATTGATTCATTTCCATCAATAAAAAAAGGAATATCGTAATCTCGAAACACCTCTTTTAACGTATCTTTATAGTCGTCAACATGCCTTGCCACAATTGAGATGTCACGCAGCCTAAGCCCTTCCTCTCTCACTAAATCAAGAATATCTCTCGCTACTCCCTCAATTTCAGCTCGTTTGTTTGCGCTTTTTGACACGGTGAGATGAGGCGTTTCTTCTTGATAAGGCTGAAGCGGTCTTTGTTCATACTGGTTTTCTAAATAAGCAAGATCTGGTGCATGAAGATGCCGCTTATTTCTCTCCAACATGTGTTCAGAAATGGACGCTCCACACTCTTTGGCAAGCTGATAAAGCTGAAAATATGTTTTACCGGTCATCCGAAATAAATCAAGTTCATTTGGCTGTGTCTCATGATATGGACGATCCACTGTGAAAGCAGCCGTTATTTTTGCTGCATGGAGCAGAAGCTGTTCAATGACTAGGAGCTGCTGCGGGGTAAACTGGTAAAAACCATCTATATAAATGTGTGCTCCTTTTAATTCCTCAGATAATGGAATTTGCTGTGCCAGAAGTGTCAAGTAGTCCTCTGAATGCACATATTCATCTTGTAAATACTGCTCCATCTGCTGATAAAGAACATGCAGATCATGCAGCTTTTCGGCAGCCCGTCTTTCTTCTGTATACTCTGAATGCAAGCTGGATACTGATATTTTTTCAATATCCTCCGGCATCATGCAGTACCTTTTAAATTCAGCCATCGTCTTTTCTATTTGCTCAACAAATCCCGGCTTATCACTCGCTTTTTTGAATACTTTAAACTTGTCTTTCTGCTCTTCAATCACCTTTCTTAAGAGCATCTGAATTCCCGTGCTAGTGACAAATTGCCGGTTCGCTCCGCCAGTCTGCTGTAAAACAGACCAAGCAAGACGAGTAAAACTAAAGACTTTGGCTCTGATCATACCACCAGCGTCAGACGTTTTTGCAAGCTCATATTCCATTAAAAATGTCATTTGATCCGGGACTAAAAAAATGATGGGCGGACCCAGCGGATCAAGCCTAAGTTGTTCTTTGATCTCTTCTAAGATTGCAGTCGTTTTTCCACTCCCCGATCTGCCTGCTAAAAACTGAATCTCCACGTTCCACAACACCTTTCTTATGTACTCATATTCTAGCGAAAATAAAAGTAAATAGCTATTTTCCTCTCACCTTCCCTTTCTCCTTCCTCATTGAAAAGAAATAGGCACCTTTCCCAACTCCTTTCATATCATAAACCATCATGATCTAAAAGGAGGCTGGCAATATCATGTATTACGGTTATTATGACTACTCACCATATGACATGCGCCAAAACACAAGGATCATTTCAGACCTTGAGAAGGCCATCAATGGCGAATATTCTGCGATCCAATGCTACGAAAAACTTGCCCAAAAAGCCAAAAACCCTGAGGCGAAAAAAATCATTCAAGAAATACGTCAGGATGAAGTCAGACACTATCAGCTATTTTCAAAGCTATACTATTCTTTAACTGGTAAAAACCACAAACCAAGCGTAACAGAACCTTGTCCAGATCAATTTAGAGAAGGTCTCGTTTTTGCCTTTAAAGACGAACAGAAAACAGTCGATTTTTACTTAACGGTATCAGACTATGTCCGCGATCAAGGAACAAAAGAATTGATGAAACGTATCGCTCAAGATGAACAGCAGCATGCTGTGTGGTTTCTCTATCTTTTAACGCACCATGTTTCTTAGTTAGTCTTATTTTAATAGGAGATCGTATGTTCCGTCAAAAATTGAAAATGTCTTTTTGCTCATTCAATATGTGAAATAGAGTGCTGTCATCTACGAAATGTCTCTCCTTTTTCACTTTTTCCAACAAGAAAAAGTGCATTTGACCAATAAAAAAACTCCTCTGCCACAAATAGCAGAAGGAGTTTTTTAGATCTTTTAATGAAAATTTGCTTCTTTGCTTTGCTGCTGATGCTTTAGCAATCCATCAATTGACAGCATCTTACTGCCGCTAAGTGTCAAGTAAAGCGCCATAACCAATAACGCAAGTTCAAATTCATAACCGCCCACAAATCCTTTTGGAAAACCAACTGTGATAATCGCCACAGCCATAATCGGTACAAATAAAGCGGCGAAAATACGTGTCCCTAAACCTAAAATCAGGGCGATTCCACCGACAAGCTCAATTGTCTTTACAACATAGGCCATAAATTCCGGTACACCGATTTGACCAAAAAATGCAGCTGTGCCTCCTAGACCTCCTTGATATGCCTGAAGCCCGTGTATAAAGAAAATAATACCTAAGATCACGCGTACGAAAAGTGTTCCTATTTCTTGATTTGATTTCATATAGTGATTTCCTCCTGTTTTTACACTACATAATGTAATGTTAATTAGTAAAAAAAATTAGTAATTTAGGTTAAGCATAATCATTAAGACCAACATGAGGATGGCTGATGTCACGATTGGAATGAGTGGTACATTGAATGGGATATTGTATGTTGGGTTTAAGATCTTTTGTATTCTTAAATTCAACGCTCGATCTCCAAAGGACACCGCAAACTTCGTTTGTTTTTGAAACTTTGTTCTATTTTTAATGAGTTTCAAAAGGGCTTGTCCTACTCCAAGCTCAGTGCCTGTCTGCTGAATGGCATAATCATCTGCAATCACTTCACGAAAAACGGAGTAGCTTTGTCTCATATGCTTCAATACTGGAATATACCAAATCACTTTTGTGAGCATTGAAAAAGCGAAAGCCTTTAAAGGGTCATAGCTGTATTTATGGTGCAATTCATGATGAACAACCGCATCAATTTCCTCTTCATCAAGCATGCTCATAAGACCTGTTGATACGTAAACCTTTGGGTGAAGCATTCCCATTGCGAAAGCAAGCGGTTCTCGGCAATGAAATACAATGATGTCATTTTCATACTTCTCTGATAGACATTTCGTCGATGGTTGATCGACTGCCATCATCATATTGCTTTTGAAATGCATATACTTTCTGATCTGCTTCGTCATATAGAAAACGGCAAAACCTAATGTATATAGAACCAAAGCATCCAGAAAATATTTTAAAGGAGTGAATCCATAGAATTCGAGAACAGACTGGCATACATGGATCAGATTATATGCTTGATTCCAGCCAAAAAAGCCTGAGAGCAAGTAATAACCCATCTGATAAAAAATCGCTAAACCAATCAATATACCACCCAAAAACAGCAGTCTCGATTTCATTTTAATCATGCCGCTTCTCCTCTTTTTTTGATGCAAGCCTTGCTTCAAGCACTTTAAGTAATTCAGGATCAGCACTTTCAATCGCGTCCACCATATGATTCACTGCCAAAGGACCGAAATCATCCATCAGACCTTGTGTAATCCATTTCGTTTGCTCATTTAAAAATTCTTCTTTTGTTAAAATAGGATTATAGATAGAAGAACGTCCTTTTGTTTTCTTTTCCACGATTCCTTTTTCGGTTAAGCGATTCAGTACAGTCATGACCGTGTTGAAATTAATCGGCTTCTCATCTGACAGCTTCTGCTGGACTTCTTTAATCGGCATATCCTCACCTTGATAAAGGATCTCCATAATCCTTCCTTCTAAAGGACCGAAAAAACGGTTCAATCCCTTTTCGTTATATTTAAAAGAAGGAATTTTCATGTCATCACCTCACACTAAGTAGTGTAGTGTAATTGAAAATGATAGTCAACTGATAACAAAAATAGGGGAAAATCGTTGTGTATTGCCTCTGCTTTTGGTAAAAATTATATACTTATTTATACAAAAACAATCTTTTTGTATTTAAACTATAAGGTAATCTTATGAAAATGCTAAAAAAATTCGTATTTTATTTATAAAGATTTTTGTATTATAGTGAACATATCAACATTTCACTTACTGAACAAAGATATAGGAAGAAGGTTTACATTTGATGAAACAAGGAAACAGCCTTCGAACCGATCTCATTCTGATTGCGATAAGCGGTTTAGGAGGATTTCTTTTGTCTTTAACAGGGATGTCTATTGGCTGGATGGTTGGTACTTTAATCACAGCTTCGTTTATGGCAATGCGCCGCCCCACCCTGTTTCAGCGCAAAGGATACAACACCTTACGTATTCACAGCAGATGGCTACTCCTTGGTCAATTCATTCTTGGAATCGAACTAGGGCAGAAAATGAACATGAAAGTCCTTCACATTTTCGCTGAAAATTGGCTTCCAGTGAGTTTCATGCTTGTCTTTTCTATTTTATTAGCCATGCTCTCCGGGTTTGTCTTATGGAAGCTGAGCAAAACAGATATGCTGACCAGCTTTGTTGGTACTGCCCCCGGCGGTTTATCCGCTATGCCGGGAATTGCCCAAGAGGTTGGAGCAAATACAGCTGTAGTGAGTCTTGTCCAAACGATACGTGTTTTAATGGTTGTACTCACCATTCCATTTACAGTGTTTTATTTAAATACAAAAAGCCAATCAGATGCGGCCGCAGCAGTACAAGGCAGCGCCTTTTCATCAGGCGTGTTCACACTGTCAAACATCTCGTGGACAGCTGCTCTCATTTTAGGTGCTTGGCTTATGTCACGTCTAGCCGTTCGTCTTCATTTTCCTGCCCCTTGGCTCATTGGCAGTATGCTAAGTGTCGCAGCACTTCAAGTAGGTGCAGGTGCCTTGATTGGTCATGATTTGATTCCTTACTGGCCAGCCCAAGCGAACATTGCGTCACAGGTATTTCTAGGGGCAACCATCGGTTCAAAAATGAATAAACAAATGTTTGTCGGACTAAAAAACACCTTGATTGTGGCCATCGTCAGCTCAGCCGGACTGATTGCTGCAACTGTTCTTAGTTCAATTGCGATTGCAGAGATCACAGGGATTTCTGTCATTACGGCCATTCTTGCTTTTTCGCCTGGCGGTATTGCAGAAATGGCGACAACAGCAGTCACACTCCATGAGGATTCCACCTTTGTTGTTGCTGTACAAGTCGTTAGAATTATTTTGGTGATCGCCATGTTGCCACCATTTTTTCGTTTCTTACATCATTTTTGGGCAAAAAGACAGACTGATTATAAAGCCGCCAAATAAAAAAGAGACGCTCTGCTTATGCAAAGCGCCTCTTTTTTTATTCATGTTGATGCCTTTTTACACCGACTACTTGATCCTTTGAGATGGTTCCAAAATGCCGGCTGTCAAAGCTATGTATTCGGTTATCTCCGATCACGAAGTAATGATTATCTTGTATCCTATGATGGCCTGTAATGGCTTTTAGCTGAAAATCACCTGTCAGGACGTTGCCCATTTTATGATTTTTCTGCTCTTTTAAATATGGCTCTTTCCATTTCGCACCATCAACAAATAGCTGATCGTCTTCATACTTGAGCGTTTCCCCTGGCAGTCCAATGACCCGTTTGATCAAAATTTGATTTTTAGGCCCATGAAAGAGAACGTAATCAAACCGGTTAATTTTCGTGAGTTTTGGTGAGAACTTGTTGATTAATAATTCTGTCCCATCTGTAAATGTCGGGTCCATACTAACCCCTTCTACTTTGTACGTGACAAACATGAAATTCTTTACTTGGAACAATAAGACGATGCATGTAATAATCATCAACCACAGAAATGGCTTCTTTTTCATTAAGAGCCTCCTTTGTCCTCACGCTGACTCATCCGAATGTTCAACCTATTTTCTACTCTCTTTCCAACATACCATAATAAAGCGATGACTAGAACTGCAAAAACACTTCTTAACGGATTCTTTACCAAAGACGAAAGATCATAGCCAATAAAACTAATCATTAAGAGCATGACACACTTACCTGATAAAGCGGCTAATGAAAATTGCCAGATGCTAATTCTTGATAGTCCTGCTACTACATTGACGGCAGCAGAAGGGGTGAAAGGAAAGCAAAGTAAAATAAAAAGCGGGCCAAACCCCCGTTTTTCCACCCAAAGCATCAGCTTTTTAATGGAAGGGTGTCTGCTGATAAAGTTCAGCATTCTCATCTGTCCAAATTTTCTGATCAGTAAAAAGACAAGAATAGATCCTGCACTTGCACCAATCCAGGTCAATAAAAAGCCTTCCCATAGCCCGAAGGCATTTGCATTTGCCACAGCAAACGCAACGAGGGGTAAAAATGGCAGAAATGCTTCTATTAAAGGAAGCAATATGGCCACAATTGGGCCAAAGGCCTTGTAGCTCTCAAAAAATGATGTGATATGTTCATGAGTAAATATGGAAAGAAATGATGGCAACTTGTTTGACTCCTTCAAGGTTTGTCTATCTTTCATTTTACATGGAAAGCATAAAAATATACAAATGAATCCCTCTCCTTCCCCTTGAGATTTTTAGACTCATCCGATATAATAAATAAGAACAAATGTTCTATTCATAAAGAAAGCAGGCATGGACATGACAAGACTATCAAGTGTACAGCTTCAGATGATGGAACAGGCCATCTTTCTTCCAATGGTCATCTCCATCCTCAACCGTGACTTGACGCACCTCAAAAAACATCAAACATTTAAACTAAATGAACCATATATTCAGCTTGTCACATCTTCATTAAAAGAAGCACAAACAGCTCTTTATCAATTGAAACAGCATTTACGTCAAGAAAAAATGAAAGTACAGCAAATTGAACACGATGAAGGTTTTACGACATATTTATTTATGATGAATGGTTATGAAGAAAAGCATAAATATTTTAATCCACGTATACGTCATCGTGTAGAGGAAATGCTCACCCAATATTTTCTCCATCAAGAAAAATAAATGTGGTTATATTTTACATTCGAAAAGGAACTCTCCAATTTTTGGCGAATTGATAAACATACCAAAAATTAGGAGGAATTGCATAGTGATGAAAAAAATAGCAGCACTCACTTTAGCAGCAGGGTTACTTGTGCCAAGCACAGTTTCTGCATTAGAACCAGTGCAAACAGGAAAACAAGAAGCAGCAGCATCTACACAATTTACAAGTGTGGCCTATACAACGGTTTCTATCGTTGGAAAACGAGTGAAGTTTGAAGTGAAGGCACTCGAGAATCCTTTTAACACAACTTACTATAATCGAATTGCTTGGACGAGTAATGACGAGGAGCCGAGTGTATTCAATGACAATATTCTATCGGTCATTGTCGCTAAAAAAACCGGACAGTCTTATCAAGTCTTTTCATACGAAACACTCACTGCGGTGAAGGACAAGATTGAATCCGGCGAAAAAGTATATGGCTGGGCGCTTGCTTTAAATGGCGTGTGGTACCCAACGATGCCTGCAACCCTCTACTATTAAAAGACAAAAAGCCTGCCACTGCGGCAGGCTTCTTCATGATTTATGATAATTCAAGCTGCTTTCTCAGCTCTTGTCTGACTTCTTCTAACCCAGCTCCATCTAACTCAAAGTAGTACACATTCCCAGGCTGATAATCATGCCCCTTTAACTGAAGAGTATCCACTGATTTCAATGAACTTAGTAAAGGGTAAAGACCGATAAACTGCTTCATGGATAAATTAGTGGAGACGTTATCACCAAGTGTATCAATGATGTTGTCATATGACGGTATGGAAGAAATGGATTTTGATTTTTCAAAGATGGCTTGAAGTGCCTCCATTTGGCGCTTTCCGCGCATGAGATCACTATCTGCCTTTCTCGTTCTCACAAACGCTAATGCTTCTTCACCGCTGAGTGTTTGTGTGCCTGTTTCCACATGAACTTTTCCTTTTGAATCCTTTTCCATTTGTTTTGCAATGCCCTCATCTTCAATCGTCACATCAATTCCATTTAGCTCATCGACAATGTCTTGAAACGCCTTAAAGTTCCCTGAAATCACATAGTCTACGGGAATGTTCAACAGATTCTCTACCGTTTTGACTGATAAATCTGCACTGCCAAACGCATGAGCATGAGCAATTTTATCATAGCCTCTTCCCGGTATATCTACATAAGAATCACGAGGAATACTAAGAAGCTTGATCGTTTTCTCTGTTCGATTCACCGCCGCAAGTAAGACCGCATCACTTCTTGCTTCGTCTACCGTTTCACCTGGACGGCTGTCAATCCCTAAGAGGAGCACCGAAAAGCTATCTTTTCCTGGATCAAAAGCTTTCACACGCTTTTGCGAGGTCTCTCCTCTTTCTAATGATACTTGCGCTTTATTCGACGCTTTTGAAATTTTATAGTATGCGTATCCTGTCACAGATACCGCCATTACCATGACAAATGCCATGATAAACAGCACGACTTTCACCCAAGGTCTTAGCCTTCTTCTTTTTGCTCTTGTTTTTTCCTTCATCCTTTCCGAACCCTCACTCTATCTTAGTCTAGCAATGTAGGTTCCACTATAACATATTTTAACGAAAGTTTCCTGCACGCAACATATTTTTATGAATCCACAATAAAAAAGCCGCTCGATAGGGACTGACCCCCGTTTTTGAGACAGGGATC
>NZ_AMSH01000002.1 GCF_000300535.1 Bacillus xiamenensis | reverse complement strand
AGAATGTGGTGAAGAGGGTTGAGAAGACGGGTAAGGGTGCGGGTGAACTTAATAAAGATTTAGCAAAAGCTTATCTTAGGGATATAGAGGCTAAAACTGGACGTAAGGTTAATAAAGATCAAATTCATCTGATTAAAGAAGCCTTAAGAAACAAAAACTATGAAAAATTGACACCAAAAGAGACTGCTAAGCATAGAAGCAAATTTACATCAAGCTTGAAAGATAAATTAATTGCAGAGTGGGAAGAAAAAACCAAACAAAAGTGGCCAAGATATACAGAAGAAGTACTTGATAAGAATGGAGAGGTTGCTCGGAGGGTTGGTCAACCGTATGATGCTCATCATATCATAGAGAACAACTTTGGTGGCGCTCATGAGTGGTGGAATATTCATCCGGCTAAATATCCTAACGAACATCAATCAGGGATACATGGAAAGGGAGCTCCATCAGGTAAACTATTTCCAAGGAGGTAAAATAGAATATGGCTAATTTTAAATTTATTAATGAACTAGAAAATAAAACTTATAAGGTATCTGAAGATGATATTTTAAAAGCTGAACAAAGAATGGATATAAGTTTTCCAAATGATTTAAGACAGTTATATTTAGAAATTGGCTATGGTTTTATTAAAGGTCAAAGTGCTAACTCAATAAATAGAATTATGGGACCAGGGACAGTAGCAGATATTAGATTAAGAGAAGGTGTTTTTGAATTTGATCCAGATTTAGATGAACTTTTTGATGATGAAAATAAACTTATTTTTTTTGAAGTAAACGAAGGTGTTTATATTTCATTAGATTTAAAATTAGTTAATAACCCAGTATATTATTTTGATACTCAAATAGCTGAATCGTTAGAGGATTTTTTCAAAAAGTTTCTCAATAATAATGAATATTATCTAGATTTAATTGAGGATTAGACTTAATCGGAATAAATAATGAAAATCAATAGACCTTGAATGGCTATTACTTGCTTTTCAAGGTTTTTTACTTTATTTTAATCAACTACTTTATGCGAAATAATATCACTTTGTATGCCAAATAAATAAAGAACTGTTGCCATAGATAGAATTGCTGCCTATTGTTCTAGAAAGTGGTAAAATTGGTATGATATCTAGAGGAATAAGGAAATATCAAGTTTTGTAGTAGGTAGTCAAACAGGGAAAGGAATGCATATGGAACATAAACAACACAAAAACAAAAAAACAGTCAATTGGCTATTAAGCATCAGTGTTCTTCTTGTCATTGGGACAGCTTTTATGAAAGGGGTTTATGTCCCACATGCCGGTTCAAATTATCGAGGTTTTCCCATTGATTGGCTCGTCCTGCATTCAAATTATGGTGTTGAATTTCTATTTTTTGGTTTTATAATTGATGTCATCATTTTCTATTTTCTATTAAAAGTGCTCCTGAGGGTGTATAAAAGGATCATGACAAAATCAGCTGAATAAACGCTAGTTCAACCCTTTAGGAGGCTTTCCAACATGATGAATTTTTCTCAAATTCCAAATCTGCATATGAACAAACCAGCAAGTGACAAACATATCAAAGAGGCAGAATCCCAGCTAAACATGCTGCTGCCCCATGCTTATAAGGTCTTACTAAAACAATCAAATGGATGTTCCATTGGAGGCGACCTGCTTCTATACGGAACTAAGGACATGGTGGAACGCAATGCAACGTGGGAGGTTCAGCAATATGCCAGCGGCTTTGTAGCCATTGGCGACGATGGCGGCGGGCGAGTAATTCTCATGCGGCAGGGAGAAGGTGAGAAAACAGTGTGGATCGTCGATGCCGGTGTGATGGACCCTCAGCATGCGGAATTGGTGGCTGAAGACTTGTTAAGCTGGGTAAGTGACGGCTGTATCTTAGAAGTGTAATCCATCCATAAAACCGCTGTCGGTCCCGTCGTTGTGGTACGTCCTGTCATGTTGTTCGTCACTGTGAATGTCTTCGTGAAAGGCAAGAAAACATCTTGCTGAAAAGCTCTGTGACGTCTAGGTTCATAGAGCTTTTTTGCATGCACCCCTCCATTCATCCCATGTTCCTTCCATGTTATAATAAACACAGTTTATGAACGAGAGGATATGCGGGAGATGAAAAATGAACCTATTGAGTTACTGACACAGCCGACATGGCGAATCATAGATCAGTCGAGCCTGGGTCTTTATGTAGACCCGAAGCAATCTTTTGCGATGGATGATACGCTTTGTGCATCGGTTGGGAAGGGGCTTTCACCAGCGACTGCCCGTTCTTGGGTGCATCACAATACGATTGTTCTTGGGATTCAGGATACAAGACTTCCATTTCTTGAAGATGGTGTGAAACTCCTTGAGGAAGAGGGGTATCGCGTCATTGTGCGCAATTCAGGCGGTCTTGCTGTGGTGCTGGATGAAGGTGTACTGAATGTGTCTTTAATCTTCGCGGAACAAAAGAAGGGTATTGATATTGACCGAGGATATGATGCAATGGTGGAATTGATCCGCCGAATGCTGGCGATGTATGAAGTGGAGATCGAAGCCTATGAAATTGTCGGCTCTTACTGTCCGGGCAGTTACGATTTAAGCATCAATGGAAAGAAATTTGCAGGCATTTCTCAGCGCAGATTACGCGGAGGGGTCGCTGTGCAAATTTATTTGTGTGCAGATGGAAGTGGTCGTGATCGTGCGGATGTGATTCGCCGTTTTTATGAGGCGGCGTTAAAGGATAAACGACAAGAGGTCAAGGCGGTATTTCCTGATATACAGCCTGATACAATGGCATCTCTATCAGAATTAATAGGACAACCAATTGACTGTCCGCTTCTCATGAGGCTTTTACTGGAAGAACTTCAAAAACTGAGCGAACAATTAACAGCTTCAGGACTCACCAACGAGGAGCAGCTGGAGTTTGAGAAAAACATGACGCGGATGATTGAGCGGAATAAGAAGGTGTTTTCGTAAGCACATCATTCCTTCCGTCTTGAAAAACATAGGGGTGAAGTAATGGAAACAAAACTTTTGAACGCCATTGAACTTCGAGAAAGTGGACATCTTCAAGAATCCAATGACATGCTCACCCGTCTTGTGGAAGAGTATCCAGACCATGCCTCCATTCACTATCAATGTGCATGGAGTTATGATGTATTAGGAAAGGAAAAACAAGCTGTCTTTTTTTATGAAAAGGCTATCGAGCTAGGGTTGTCTTCAGAAGAACGAGAAGATGCTTTTCTAGGGTTAGGAAGTACATACAGAACCTTAGGAGAATATGAAAAGTCAAAACAGATATTCCTAAACGCGATGGAAGCTTATCCGAAAAACAAAGCCATTCACACGTTTTATGCCATGACTTTGTATAATTTGAATGAACATCACAAAGCGATGGAGATTTTGCTGAACTGTTTAACTGAGACGACAAACGATCCTGATATTTTAAGTTATCGAAAGGCGATTGAATTTTATTCAAATCAGTTAGATACATTGTGGAAATAAATTGGTTTATGTGATCAGCCTAATAGAAAGGAAGGATTCGGGTGAAATCCCAAAACGGCAGTTACCTCTATTTACTATGGCTTCCTGTCATCATAGGAGCCGGCTACGGCATTTCGCTTTTCGTGCCGTTTCTTCAGCCTGTACTGACGCTTGGTGTCGCAGGGCTTTATATGTTTATCTTTGGTGGTTTTCAGGTGAGGCAAGTCAGGTTTATTTTTATGTTCGTGTTTTTAATCAATGTTCTTTTTAGTGTGATGCTATTTTTGGATATTTAAAAAAGTGCTTCCCGCAGGTGGGGAGCACTTTTTGTTATTCTGCCATTTTTTCAAGGTTGCCGTTACGGTCCATTTTAAAGGTTGGTGCGGAATTGTCGTCTTCTTCAAACAAAACTAGTTTTCTTGCACGGTTCATGATTTTGACGAGTGTTTCATAATCTTCTTGAATCGTGAGCTGGTCCTTTTCAAGCTTTTTCACTTCAGCTTCTAGCTGCGAGATTTTATGTGTCAGTTCATTGTTTTCTCGTTTTAACCGGCTGTTTTCCATCCGTAAGGCAGAGGATTGCTGTCCATTCCCTTCATAGCGGCGTAAGAAATCAATGATATCCTCCATTGTTAACTCCTGACGCTGCTGAAATGGATTGGTTTCTGGCTTCTTCTCTACAACGTGAGAAGCCTGGGATAATAGGTGTGATAAACTAGCTAACTCTTCATTGTAGCTTTGATCCACAAACTGAAGCTGTTCTGCTGTTTCGGCAGCAGGTGCGAACGTTTCTTCCTGCGCTGGTTCCAGCTCCTGAGAGAATTCCTCCTGCGGGACTGTTTCTTCTACTTGTGGCTGATAGAGTAAGCGTTTTTTCGCAGGCTGTCCATTGCCGAGTGCGCGCATGCGTTGTTTTCGCTGTTTTTTGGCAAGTGCCAACGCTTTTTCATATTGATGCCTGACGACAGCATTCCATCTAAATCCGCATGCCGCTGAAGTGCGGTTCAGCTTGTCTCCAACTTCTTCAAACGCATTCAGCTGTGTACTGCCCTCTCTGACGTGACGTAAGACGGTTTCTGCCAAGAGGAGATCATTTTCCTCTGACCAAGCATCTTGTCTTTGTTTTGACATGTGTTTAAACCCCCATATGATTTGATGGTATTAGATTAGCCAAGTTCCAGAAGGTTTATACAAGTTTGCTAAAAGGATAGTGGGAAATACTAGCTTTTATGTGAATGAGTCTTTGCGCTGACAATGCGTCTTGCAAGTCCAGACGCTTCGATGTACAATGTTGGGTGGTATATTATTCACTCTTGGTTGTCCAACTGTTTCATATAGAATAAAGTATCATCATTGAAAGGAAGCGTAAGACCATGGCTAATGAGTTTCGCGTATGTGACGATTGTGATGCGACGAACCTAAAGACGTTATTGCCTCGACTCAAATCGGTTGACCCTGATGCAAAAATTGAGATCGGCTGTCAATCGTATTGCGGTCCAGGAAGAAAAAAGGCCTTTGCGTTTGTGAACAATCGCCCATTATCTGCACCAACAGAAGATGAGTTACTCGAAAAGGTTCAAAAAAAAGTCAAATAAATGTCACTGAATGTGTTCAGTCGACCTAAAAAGAGGTCCGTCCCTGTCAGGTCGGGCTTTTTACGTCCACTCAATCTTCGAGAACACATTCACCAGCAAATTCAAGGATGTTTTCGGGAAAAGTTACCCGATATAATAGAAATACGTCTTAAAAAAGAGGGACGAAACGATGGCGTATCCAAAAGGGAAATTATCTGAAGAAAAGGTATTTAAAGATCCTGTACACCGCTATGTTCACGTACGGGACGCATTAATATGGGATTTAATCGGAACAAGAGAGTTTCAGCGCCTGCGACGAATTAAACAGCTAGGAACCACTTACTTGACGTTTCATGGGGCAGAACACAGCCGTTTTAACCATTCGCTTGGTGTATACGAGATTGTGAGACGGATTGTGGATGATGTGTTTAAAGGAAGACCAGAATGGGATGAAGGGGAGCGCGAACTTGTACTCAGTGCAGCCTTGCTTCATGACCTTGGACATGGTCCGTTTTCTCATTCCTTTGAAAAGGTCTTCCATCTAGATCATGAATCGTTTACAAGAGATATCATTTTAGGGCAAACAGAAGTAAATGAAGTGCTTCGCCGGGTCAGTGATGATTTTCCGAAGCATGTAGCAGAAGTCATTGCCAAAACCTATCAAAACAAACAGGTGGTCAGTTTGATCTCAAGTCAAATTGATGCCGACCGAATGGACTACTTGCAGCGTGATGCCTACTATACAGGCGTCAGCTATGGCCACTTTGATATGGAACGTATTTTGCGTGTGATGCGTCCAAGAGAAGATCAAATTGTGATGAAGCAGAGCGGGATGCATGCTGTTGAGGATTATATTATGAGCCGCTATCAAATGTACTGGCAAGTCTATTTCCACCCAGTGACACGCAGTGCGGAAGTCATTTTAACAAAAATCCTCCATCGTGCAAAAGAGCTGCATGAAACGGGCTATATATTTACACATGCCCCTGTTCATTTTTATTCGATTTTTGAAGGGAATGTCACCACAGAGGACTATATTAAGCTGGATGAATCCATTGTCTTATTTTATTTTCAGGCGTGGGAAGACGAAGAAGATCACGTGCTGGCTGATTTGTGCCGCCGTTTTATGAACCGCCGATTATTCCAATATACAGAGTTTAATCCAAACGAAGAAATGACGAAATATTTCAAGCTGACCGCCTTGTTCAAAGAGGCAGGAATTGATCCTGACTATTATTTAGTGGTCGACTCTTCCTCTGATTTGCCTTATGACTTCTATAGACCGGGCGAAGAAGAAGAACGGCTGCCAATCCACCTCTTGACGCAAAGTGGTCATATTAAAGAACTGTCGAGACAGTCAGATATAGTTGATGCCATTTCCGGTAAACGAAGAACCGATCATAAACTTTATTTCCCGATGGACTTAATTGTAGATATGTCGGAAAACGCTGAAGCAAAGAAGGCGATCATGAAGCTGCTTGGATTGGGATAAGGAAGTACTGAAAAAGGAGATGTCGGGAATTTGTTGAAAGAGCATGCAAAGTTGATGAAGGTGTTCTCTGAATCTGGGGAAATCGTTGGACGGAAGAAGCTGCAAAAAATGATTTACATAGCAAAAAAGCTAGATTTGCCTTTTTACGAGAAATACGATTTTCATTTTTATGGCCCCTATTCAGAGGAGTTGACGCTCAGAATTGAAGAGCTGTGCAACCTTGGATTCTTGGACGAAATGAAGGAAAAAAAGGGCGGATACTATCAATATCGTTATTCGCTGACGGACAATGGGAAAGAGTTTCTCGATCAGTGTGAAGTGGACATGCCTGACCTCAAAGTGCTGACGCAGCAGATGAATGAGCAATCGTCTCGTTTTCTAGAGCTTGTCTCAACGATTTTATACTTTGATGATCTGCCAAAAGATGAGGTAAAGGAAAAGGTATTCACCATTAAAAGCAAGCAGCGCTATACGGACGAAGAATTTGAGGCAGCCCTTGCTTATATTGATCAGTTGAAGGAACTGCACTAGAAAAACCATTATGTGCTGGCTATTTGCTAGAACAGACGGGCATATAAGAAACAAAAAAAACAAGTCGATCTCCTTGGAACGACTTGTTTTTTTTATGAATGGTTATAAGAAAATCTTGCTAAAAATTGTTTTGTGCGTTCTTCTTTAGTATGTTCAAAGACTTCTTCTGGTGTGCCTGATTCAACGATCACGCCATCCTCCATAAAAATCACTCTGTCGGCAATGTCATAGGCAAAGCTCATCTCGTGCGTGACGATGATCATCGTGACCCCAGTTTGTGCTACTTGTTTAATGACTTCAAGTGTTTCACCTACAAGCTCGGGATCTAAGGCGGAGGTCGGCTCATCAAACAAAATGACTTCTGGATTCAATGCAAGTGCTCTTGCAATGCCTACTCGCTGCTGCTGCCCGCCGGATAATTGATGCGGATAGGCATCCTTTTTTTCTAGTAGCCCTACTTTTGTGAGCAAATGGAGGGCTGTGTCATAGGCTTGGCTTTTCGGATGCTTACGGGCAATGACTAAGCCTTCCATGACATTCTCAAGAGCTGTCTTATGAATAAACAAATCGTATTGCTGAAAGACCATCGCTGTTTTTCTGCGAAGTGCCAGAATGTCTTTAGGCCTTGCTTGATTGAACTTGACGGTCGTGTGATCAATGCTGATTTCTCCTTGATCCGCACGCTCAAGAAAATTCAAGCATCGCAGAAAGGTTGATTTCCCAGAACCACTCGGACCTAAAATGACGACCACTTCGCCTCTTTCTACCGTTAAATCAATTCCTCTCAGAATCTGGTTTTTACCGAACGCTTTATGCACCTGTTTGATGTCAATCATGCAAATCGTCTCCTTTTGCTTTTAAGTACATATGTCTCATATGCGGCTGTGATGGCTTCGATAGAGGCACACAGAGCCCAGTAAATCAGGGCAACAGCGATGTATGCTTCAAGATAACGATAGTTCACATTGGCTTTGATTAAAGCACCGTTTAAAATATCGACCACAGACACCATAGAGACGAGAGAAGAGGCTTTGATTAAACTGATCAGCATGTTGTTCAGTAAAGGAAGGGAGATGGGAAAGACCTGTGGAATGATGACCCTTCGCAAAACCTGTTTCCCTGTAAAACCAATGGATCGAGCGGCATCAAATTGACCTTTTGGAATGGACGCAAGAGAGCTTCGAAATATTTCTGAAAGCCCGCTGATGGCATATAAGGTGAGGGAGAAAATCGCAATCCACCTTCTATCCATATCACTAAAACGAATCGGTAGCGAAAGAGATGCAGCCAAGTGATCAAGCGAATCGGAAAACATCAGATAAGAAACGAGCAAGATTAATACAACCGGAATGGCTTTAAATATGGCCACAAACCATTTGAACACTTGAGACAATACAGGCACTTGATAAAAACGAATAAGGGCAATGCCAAAGCCAAAGACGGAGCCAAATAATAGCGGGAGAAAGCCTAATAGCAGAGTCGTTGGCAAATAATGAAGTGCAGCTAGAAAGGCCTGAAACATAAAAGCAACATCAAAATCCATTCTGACGGCTCCTTTCTTATGATTGAGTAAAATCTCCGCCCAATATTTTCTTAGACAGTTCAGCGAGCTTTCCGTTATCGATCAGCTTTTGTAATGCTTGATCAATGTCTTTTTGAAGTGTCGTATTGTTTTTTTGATAAAGATAATACGTTTTAGATACGTTCACAGGCTTTCCAGAGGTGACAAGGTTGGCATTGAATTGTTTGTTTAGCTTATTGACATCATACTTTGTGAGCAAGGCCGCATCGACTGTGCCATTCTGCAAGTTTTTGACCAGTATTTCGTTTCCTCCATCCCCATAGACAATGTCAATTTTTCGGTCATGCTTTTGGTTATATTGCTCTAGAAGATAAGCAAAGTTACTTCCAGTGGACGCATGCACCTTGTGCCCAGCCAAGTCGTTCAGGCTTTGAAAGTCATGACCGGACGCCTTAGCAACAACCACATAGCTTGTATAATCGGTGTAGCCCACTTTTCCAAATAGATATTTCTTCTGACGCTCATCATTGATTTCATATTGATGGGCAGCGAGATCTACTTTACCAGCATCTAATGCAGGTAAAATATTTTTAAACTCAAAGGATTCATATTTAAATGTGTATTGTGGAAGCAGCTGATCGACTTCATCTAATACAGCCTTCTCATAGCCTGTTAATTTTCCATTTTCGTCTAAGTAAACAAAGGGCTGGTAAGCGTTCCCTGTTCCAATGATGATTTCTTTAGCATCGGGATGATTATTCGCTGCTTCTGCTTTGACTTCATTAGATTGTTCATCATTACCGCAGGCAGCAAGGAGCAATGACCCAAGTGCAAGCAGACCAATGATGGAATGTTTTTTGAATAGTTTGTGATTTTTCATGTGAAATCCTCCTCTTTTTACTTCGCACGTTTTTCTAAAGTAGTGAAGGCCGTGTCGGCTCTTTTTAAGGAAATGAATGTCGTCTGACGCTGTTTTCTTGTTTTCGGTGTACTGACTCGCTTTTCCAATAGGTCAAACGCTTTTTCTAGCAGCAGACTTAACACGATAAAAATGACGGCAGCAATAAAGTATCCTTCTAATACGCGGTAGTATAGAGCCCCTAATGTTTGCACCTTTCCTATAATGTCCATCACGCCGAGTGTAAAGGCGAGAGAGGTATTTTGTAATAAGTTGACGATGGCCACGCCAATATTCGGGAGAGCGATTTTTCCTGCTTGAGGAATGAGCGTTCTTCTATAAATCTGCCATTTCGTCATCCCGATGGAGGCAGCCGCTTCATATTGAGATAATGGGACACTCGATAAAGCAGACCGATATATTTCTGAAAAATAGGCTGCTGTATTGAGTCCATATGTAATGTAAAGAAAGATCAATTTGTTCCACATGGAGATATCAAGTCCAATTGTTGCAAGCACACCTGGCAGGCCATAAAAGACAATAAACATTTGGACAAGGATAGGTGTGCCGCGAATAAATGAGACATAGATTGCACTGAGTTGATGCAGGACGGGGATGCGCTCGATTCGAAAATAAGCAAGAATGAATCCAAGAAAACTGCCAATCAATGTGGCAAATAACACAATCAGCAAGGTTGTCGGAAGAGCCGACAATACTTTAGGGAAAAGCGTCACCACATACTCCCATTTGAAAAACTCACCCATGTTGAATTACCTCCTATATAGAAGTCGTTTCGACTTTTTCTTCTGCGGGCGGTGCTCCTAGTATGGCGGCATCGAAACGTTCAGGGATGAGCACTTTATACATCAATACACCTAAGTCGCCATTATCGGCTTCACGTTCAATATATTTTGTATATCCTTTGCGTTCGTACATTTTTAAAAGCCAAGGATGCTTTCGGCCAGAAGTGCCCAGTGTATATGCTGGCGCTTTATATGTCTGGCGGAGCAAGGTGTTTTCCACATAATCGAGCAGCTTATTTCCAATCCCTTGACCTGCTAAATCAGGAGCTGTAGCAAACCACCAAACAAATGGATATCCTGAAACCGGTTGAGTGCTCTCCCAAGGAAAACGTATGGTGATGGTTGATATGAGCCGCCCGTCTCGTTCTAACACAACAGCAACGGACTGTCTGATGTTTTCTGTGACCATTTCAAGTGTGGCGCTTGTGGATGGCCAATCAATGCCCATTTCAGCAAGTGGTTGAAATGCACTGGTCAGCAATTCTAGAAAAGCTGGCGCATCTTCTTCGGTAGCGATGCGAAAAGTATCTCGACTCATGACAAACCTCCATTCAAAAGTGTAAATATGTACTGTCAGATCAACGCTTTTCGTAAATCATTGATATCTGGATTCAGCAATGCTTGATACACATGGGGATCACGGCTGATCTCTACTACAGGCACATAACGCACGCCATATTTTTCTTCTAAAATATTTCTGTAATGATCATGTTCCGTTACATCAATCGTTGCATAAGAAATGTGCTGTTCGTTGAAGTAGGACTGAATTTCCTTACAATAATTGCATCCATTTTTGCTCCATAAAATGATTTTTTGTTTGTTTGACATTAGACGTTCACCTCTTGATTGATTTGCTTTTTAGCTGTTTGTTCATGATCAAATGCTTCTTTTAATAATGTGATAGACGCTATTCTTGCATCAATGTCTACAATCGGAGATAGCACGATGAATTCATTGATATCATAAGACTCGGCTAGCTCAGTCAGCCGATGATGAACGGTTTCTTTTGTGCCAGCGGTATAGCCTGCTTTTTGAATGTGGATGTTGTAGTGTTCCTTCTTTGTTCCTGTCACGAGCTTTTCTGCATCTTCTAGTGATGTCACATTGAGCTTTCTTCCATCGGAAAAGGAGACCTTCACTGTTTCCTTTTGTTTGATGTACGAGAGAGCTTGTTCATGGTCTTCAGCTACAGATACGGTGATGGCGAGAAGGAATTGCTGATGAGTGTCCTCTTTCTGATATTTTTTGAAGGTCTCCCTTGCTTCTTTTAATAAGGCATCATCCCCGTTAATAAAATAGGCAAAAACAAAGGAGATTCCTAGTTTTGCTGCCAATTCAGCGCTCTCAGTACTTCCGCCTAGAAGGAACATATCGGGTGATACGCTGGGGATTGGCTGAGCATTTAATTCATTTGCTTGTTCAGTGAGATACGTTTTGAGTTCCACTAATTTTTGAGAAAAATCTTTCCGTGACGCTTGATCATTTTCCTGAAGTGCTTGTGTCGATAGATTCAGTCCTCCCGGTGCTTTCCCAACACCTAAATCGACTCTGCCAGGCGCTAATGATGCCAGTACGTGGAAGGTTTCAGCCACCTTAAACGGACTGTAATGCTGAAGCATGACACCGCCAGAGCCAATTCGTAAGGTGTTCGTTTTTGCTAAAAGATAGCCGGCAAGTGCTTCAGGGGAAGAACCAGCGACTTGAGGATTATTGTGATGTTCAGATACCCAAAACCTGTGATAACCCAGTTGATCTGCTGCTTCAGCTAGTTTGACGGTATGCTGAATGCCCGTCTCTGCTTTCTCATTTTCACTGACGAGGCTTTGATCAAGAATACTAAGGGTGAGCGACATGGGCGGTTCCTCCTATTAGACTTTGATATTGAGATAGTGCGAGGTTTAATCTGTTGGTGGCATCTAGATCAAGCACATAGCTGTCTGAATCCTGCTTTGTGACCTGATGATCCACCACATAAACGCCAGATTGAACAGCGGTTGCACCGAGTTGATGAATGATGGGTTTAAGTGCATATTCAATGACGAGCAAGTGACCATAGGTTCCTCCTAAAACACAAGGGAGGACGGGTTTCCCTTGGAATGCTTTCTGGGGAAGTAAATCTAAAAAAGTTTTTAAGATACCGGAAAAAGACGCTTTGTAGACGGGTGTTAACACAATGACACCGTCGCTCTCATTCACAAGACCAATGGCTTTGACAATGTCTTCGTTTGAAAAATCTGCTCCGATTAAGGCGTCGCTAGGGAGCTGGTGGACTTGAATGATATGAACATCAATCCCATTTAACGTTAAACGATGCTTCACATGCTGCAGGACACCGGTTAGTCGAGATTGGACGGAATGTCCGCCTGCTATAATGGTTACTTTCGTCAATTCGTCTCCTCCATTTCTTATAATTCCTTCTAAACAGCTTGGAATAGTTGATAATATAAATTATAATAAGGCAAACCAATAGAAAAGTATAATTAGTAATCATAAATACACGATTTAGTTATTTAAAATATAGGGAAAAGAGGGGTTTTCATGGAGATTCGTGCGATTCGCACCTTTGCGACAATTGTGAAATACGGGAATTTTTTAAAAGCAGCAGAAGCACTGAATTATTCTCAGCCAACCATTACCTTGCACATTAAGCATTTAGAAGAGGAAATTGGAGAGAAACTTCTAGAAAGAGGGAAGACCTTAAAGTTAACAGCATCAGGGCAGCTTTTTTATGAAAGAGCCAATTCTTTACTCAATGAATATGAGAAATTGACGAAAACACTCCAAGATTTAGAGGTGGGCATTGCGGGATTCATTCGCATCGGTGTTTCGGAGCCTACAGCCAGCTTAGAATTTCCTGCACTTATTGCAGAATTCAAGGAAAGGTTTCCGAATGTAGAGTTTTCTGTGCAAGTAGCGGATGCGAATACATTGAGTTCCTTACTTTCTCATGATGAGATTGATTTTGCGATTTGCGGAGCACCAGAAGCTTCGATGGACAATAGTTATAAGCCCCTTTTTCAAGATGATATCGTTCTGCTCGTTCCCTCTTCCCATCGATTGGCAGAGAAAGATGTAGTCGAGATAGCAGATTTAAAGGATGAGACGATTTTATTTACGCCCCATAATTGCCCTATCCGCATTCAAATTGAACAACAAATTGTTAATGTCATTGGGACAAATTACAATAAATTAGAGATTACGAGCAGCATGTCCCATAAACACTATGTTCAGGCAGGCTTAGGAGTATCTCTTTTTACACGAACTGCTCATTCTTTTACACTTCCCGGCACCAAGGTATTAGAAATAAAGGGAATTCATGTTTCTCCGCCAGTTGGTCTATTGAGGAAAACAAATGATTCACCAGGAAGAGCCGTCCTTCAATTCATTGATCTCATTGAAAATCGATTGCATCAGGCATGAGAAAAAGAGGGGAGAGCCTTTGAGCTCACCCCTCTTTCATGTTTATTTCACTGTTTGTTTGAGAAACTGATTCTTCTTGATAGGCAGACCCAAATTTTCACGAAGGGTATGAGCTGGATAATTTGGGTCGTAATATCCTTTTTCTACTAATATCGGAATGACGTGCTCCGTCCATTCAGATAAACCGCTTGGTAGAATAGGAGCACCAAAAATAAACCCATCTGCGGCGTCTTCTTCAATCCATTGGATCAGCTGGTCTGCCACTTGTTCGTAAGTTCCGAAAAAAGCACTTTTTGGGGTCGTCACTTGTAAAGCGACTTCTCTTAATGTCAATTTTTGTTCTTTGGCCATTTTTTTAATGGATTCTGTTGTGGATTGAAAGCTGTTTGAACCGGCATCACCTATATCGGGAAATGGCTCATCAAGTGGAAATTGACTGAAGTCTAAGTGATCAAAGAACCTGCCAAGGTAATGAAGGGCTTCTTCAATAGAGACCAAATGCTGAATGGCTTCATACTTTTCTTCTGCTTCTTCGATGGTTTTCCCTGTAATCGGATGGATGCCAGGAAATATTTTGATATCAGATGGCTTTCTTCCCAGCGCTGTGGCTCTATTTTTTACATCCTGGTAATATGCTTTTGCCTTTTCAAGTGAATCTGCATTCGTAAATACGGCGTCTGCTTCTTTTGCGGCTAAATCCTTTCCTGCCTCTGACGCGCCTGCTTGGAAAATGACGGGCTGCCCTTGATCAGATCGTTCGATATTTAAAGGCCCTTTGACAGAAAAGTGCTTGCCATGATGGTTTAATGTGTGCAGTTTATCTCGATCAAAGAAAACACCAGTGGATCGATCCCTTATAAAAGCATCTTCTTCCCATGAGCTCCAAAGACCGTTCACTACTTGTAAGTATTCTTCTGCAATTTCATATCGAAGTGAATGGCTTGGATGCGAACGGATGATGTGGTTTTCGGCAGAGCCTTCTAGTGGAGAAGTCACCACATTCCATCCGGCCCGGCCTTTACTTAATTTATCTAGGGATGCAAATTGACGTGCAATGGTAAAGGGCTCACTGTAGGAAGTTGATACAGTGCCCACAAGTCCAATCTGTGTGGTGACCGTGGCAAGTGCGGATAAAATGGTCAATGGCTCAAATCGGTTCAAGAAATGTGGAATGGAATGCTCATGAATATATAAGCCATCTGCGACAAAGACAAAACGGAATCCCGCTGATTCTGCCTTTTTTGTGATCGCTTGATAATAATCAATATTAACACTCGCATCTGCTGGAACCGATTCATCCTTCCATGCATTCATGTGGCCTCCTGGACCATGTAACATTAATCCAAATTGTATGTGCTTTTTCCCAGACATGCGGATCGTCCCTTCTGTTTTGAAGTAGCATTGTTTTTATGTTTTTCATCATAAGGGAGATTTGCAGAGAAGTATAATTGGTATCAGTAAAGTCTGACTTTATCTTTTCTAATATCAATTTTTTCAACCTTATATGGTGTGGCTGGGTCTATGACATCATTTTAGAAAAAGGCGGATGATTACCATGTAAATGACCCAGACCAAAAGTGCTGTTTTTTGATGAAATGTGTGTCGAAATATCCGAAAAATTAGTGAAAATGACATGATTCGACTTTCTTCCTGTATATCAAATTCCCTGTTTTTGACTGAATAGAAGGAAAATGGTGAATTTTCAGTGAATATATAACCTTGTGAAAAACAAAGGAGGGATAGGAATGAAAAAGCGTTCAGTCTTTTTGTCATTTTTATTGGTAGGTAGTTTGTTACCGGGGGTAAGTTCAGCTTCAGCACCAGTTGCAATTGCAGGTCATGGGCATGATCATGGTCATGCACCGTTCGAAACACATATTAGTGAAGGGTTGCCAAAGGCAAATGATTTTAAAGATTTGACGACGGCACCTCCAATTGAGCGAGATGTAACAACAAAAATTTTAGACGAGTCTGGTAAACAGGTAGGGTCTAGAACATTTAAAGCAAATACAGGAGATTCGATTTCAACAAAAGCTAGTACAGGCAGTCAGAAAGTGACCGTCTATGCAGTAGCTGATGCACAGTATCGCGCGAAATATAGTGATTGGCAGACGCGCATTGTCAGTATCATTGAGCAGGCGGACGTGACATTTAACCGCGATCATGATGTGGACTTTGTCGTACAAGCCGTAGGGTCTTGGACGTCTTCGGGATCAAATGCATCACAAATTCTGTCTAACCTTCAGCGCAACTTTGATGGCAGAGGATACGATTTTGTCACAGGATTTACAGCAAATCCAAACTTTGATGCTGGCGGAATTGCTTATGTTTACAATAGTGCACCGAGCGGAAGTGCATTCAGTGTCAACCTTGATCAAGGAACAGCGAATACGGCAAAAGCGGCTACGCATGAATACGGCCATAACTTTGGTTTGCCGCATGACCCTCAGGGTAGCGGAATTGTCTGCTTAATGAATTATGATTATTCCTACACTGTCGATTTCTTCGATGCAGCTCATAAAAATCAAGTGAACCGTAATAAAGCTTGGTACAGATAAGGTAAGAAATAAAAAGAGTGACTCGCAGGAACCGATTGAAGAAAATAATTGTATTTTAAATTATTTGCAAAGGGCTAGAAAAGCGTTTATTCTGGCCCTTTGTTTTGTAGTTAATAGAAATTAAAAAATAAAGATGTCTTCTATCGATGTAAAAGTTATACAAAAACGTGTGAATACTAACTGCATATAAAAATAGTTAAATTATATAAAAATAGTTAATTTTTTCTTTAAATTCCAAGTGAACTATGATTAAATTTTATTATGTTTCAAAATACAAATAAAAGGAAGGAGTGAGGAAATGACAGCTAGAGTTAATGCTTTCAAAATCTCAGGATTACTTTTAGTTAGTATTGCACTATTATTTGCATACTTCTTTGTGATGGGTAACTTGCCTATTGCTTATCTAACTAAAGAGTTTGGCATTCCGTCAGCAGTGGGAAGTACACTTACTTGGTACCTAGGAATGGGTGCAACAGCCTCAGTCATAATCGGTATATTATCAGGTTTTTTAACCGGAGGATTAGGGCTCATTGCAAATGCAGGTAGACAAGCACTTACATTGTATCTTAAAGAAGAACTTAGAAAAAGAGGAAAAAAGGCATTTATTGCTTGGTAAGGTATAATCCTTCTAATAAGAGGAATTCTCCTCTTATTAGAAGAATATCAATAAGCAATATTATCTTAGGAGTTATTCATGTGATAACACGATATATAAACATTTTAAAAATCCATTTGATTATGCGTACTGAAAAAGATTATTCATTTTTTGTAAGAGTGATTCCTTTTTTAAAAAGAATTAAGAATATTGTAATCATTAGAATGATAATTTCCACTATTTTATCTACTGTTTTAGCCTTTTTTTTATATCATAAATACTATAGTTTTATTGAAAGATGGAATGAATTTCTTTTATTGAGTATATTTATCTTGTTATTTTTTTTAGCAATAACTAATGGAATTCTAACTTATAGAAGAACACATTTTTCAATATATCAAGATTTATTAAGTACTTCACCCCTAAATCATCGCCAAATATATGTATTACTACTAATTGAAGAGCTGTTATGGTTTGTCATACAATCTTGGAATATTATAATAACTTTATTTGTATGTCTTTTTTTTATTTTAAAAATACCTTTTGGTTTATTTTTATTACTAGTTTGCAACCTCATTTTAATCATTTTCTTATTATTTATAATCTCGAATCGTATAATGGGGAAGTATCAAATATATAAAATTAAAAATAAAATCGGTTTGTTTAGATTTGTCATATATATGATTTTCTCTTGCGGGTTAATGTCATTTGGATTCATGATAAGTCATCAATTTGCAAAAATAATATTAGCCTTAAGAGAACCATTTAAAAACATAGAACAATTATTAGAAGATTCATATTGGTTAAGTGTAAAAGACATATTTGTTCACGAATTTAGTGGGGATTTTATTAATTTAAAGATGATAATCAAAGAAATTTATGGTGGAATCACATATTCTGTTAACTTACCATTCTTACTATTAGCTTTATTAGCTTTATCTATGTGCATTATCTTTATAACATCCAATTTATATCCTAATTATAACAATAGTGATCGAATAAAATCTAAACAGGAATTCTTCGATTTGTTTACAATTTATACTAATCTAATAAGCAAAGTCTTCAGATCCAATAAATCATTTCTGTTTAAAAAAGAACTTATTAATTTAGAAAGAAAACGATGGATCGTATCGCCAGGAGTCTTTTCTATTGTAATCTACTCGTTAGAAAGTTTTTTTTATTGTGGTATTTTAATAGGAATGGTAAAAAACACTAATGACAGTTCATTAATAATGGCGATGCTAATTCTCTTTAATGTTTTATCAATGATTATTCATTGCTTTGAAGTTTCCTATGAGTATCCTCAAGTATTCTTTTTAGGTTCTGAAGGGAAAAGTATTGATTTACTAAAAACATCTCCAAATGGAGTAATGGGGTTGTTTGAAGCGAAAATAAAATTATTAGAAGTAATTTTATTTATACCTTTTATTATAAATATGATCATATCTTTAATTGTTATAAATTCTGTAAAAGAGTTGAACTTATTATCATTTCTACAAATCATTATATTGTTGTTTTCTGTTTATAAAGTATCACCATTAATTCAATTGTATATGGCTCCGTTCTTTTCGAAATTTTCTTTTGACGATATACAGGAAGTTGGAAGTACTTATGATGAAAAGGAATTGCATATTAAGGCTCAAAGTCTACCAAGGAATTTTATAGTTGTCCCATTGTTAATATTCAGTTTTATTAATATATTTATACCTATATATAAATGGATTAATAATATTGAATTGTACTATTTTATTTATTTTATGTTAACTATAGTTGTTTTTAAATTCATATCAAAAAAAGTTGTTAAAAAGGGTATTGATAAGTTAGAAAGAGGTAAATTTTGAATGGTTTGATTGGTGTGTTAAAGAGATGGAAGAATATTTATTTTTTTTTCATTATAGTTTTTGTCGTGGGTGTTTTTATTGGTTTATTGTTTCGAGAAGACGATATAGGACAAGCTAATCCCGAAAGTGTTTTTTATGCAAGTATATTCCTTAATAATATAGATGTTGGTTTGCTTTGTCTAATTGGTGGACTTTGTACAGGTGGTTCAATTCCTATATTTGTAATGTTAATGAATGGCTATATTGTTGGTAATACAATAGATAGTTTAATTGTCAATGGAAATATAGAATCTTTAATTACTGGATTGTTGCCGCATTTCTTTATTGAGATTTTTGGTTTGTTATCCTTTTCAGTTCTTGGAACTTTTACAGAAGTAATATTTTTAAAATTTTTGAAAAGGGAAATTTGTAAAATTAATTATTTGACAATGCTTATAGATGGCTCAATAATTCTTGTTGTTGCAATCGTAGCTCTATTTTTCGGAGCAATTATTGAAGACTTTGTGAGTAGGGTTTGAATATAATTGATTTCTAACATTCATATTTTAATAAATTTAGGAGGTAAAGATGCAACTTGTTTTTAAACCTCAGAAGTATTTAACGTTAAATTTAAAAAGAGTAACTAGTAGATCAATTTTGTTGCAGAATTTAATTATTATTCTATTAAATATGTTTTTTGTCACTTGTATTATAGTGCAACTTCTCCCTAGTAGTGAAAGTTATAATTTCTTTGCACTATATGCCTTTATTGCTTTTATTTTCACCCCTTTTTACCTGATTATCAATTTCATTATTTCTTTGCTTTATTTATTAGTCATGATTTTTTTTCATCCTACGTTAAAAATAAGTCGTTTTTTTGTTGTGATTTTGACATATAACACTTTGATTTTCTTTAGTAACTCTGTTGGTATAAATTTAATATTTATGTTCGAAAATTCTATTGTGATGGTGATAGTGTTTCTTATAACTTTTATAACAGTTGTTTGGGCCTCTCGAATTTTGTTTTTAGGATTAGTCAATTTTGTTGGTTATTCTAAAAAAGCAAGCTTAAACTTTTGTATTGTACTCTTCCTCTTTAATCTTATTTCTTTTGGAGGTGGGTTCTTAGTTAATGTCTAAATTGTTAAGTTTAAAAGATGTTAGTTTTTACTACAATAAAGGTAAACCGATATTAGAAGACTTAAATCTAAATCTTGATGCGCATAATATAATTTGTATTCTTGGTTCAAATGGAGCTGGTAAATCTACTTTATTAAAGATAATTGCAGGTATTGTCGAATTTCAAGGGGAGCTTAAATTTAAGGATACTCCAGTTGAAAATTGGAATGAATATAAAAAGAATATTGCATATGTTCCAAGTAATCATTTATTGTATGATATTCTCACAGGTGAGGAAAATTTAGAATTAATTAGAAATTTGTGGGGTGTACCTAAAAAACAATACTGGGAAAATGTCAGTTTTTATTCTGATAATTTAGAGATGAACCAACATTTATATACTAGAGTCGAACATTATTCTGAGGGAATGAAAGATAAACTTTTTTTTATTGCAAGTATTTCAAGAAAGCCAGATATTCTTTTGCTGGATGAGCCATTTATGTCTTGGGATGTTCATTCACAAAGAATAATTATTGATCTTGTCAAAAAATATAAAGAAGAACATGCGAAATCTGTTATTATAGTCACTCATTCTGAGCAATTGAAAGAAAATTTGGCGGATAAAGTATATCTAATTCAAGATAATAGACTTATTAACTTGATTAAATAGGGGTAATAAAAATGAAGAAATTATTTATCATATTATTAATGATATCAATCGCTGTCATAATAGTTGTCGTATCTACAGGTAGTCATCAAATTGTTGTAGGCAAGTTAATTATTATTTTTTGTTCGACTTTGGCTACAACAAGTGTTTTGAAAATAATTGGCACAAGAAAATAATTTTTAGCCTCACAATCTTTACGTGAATACAAACGAATTTAATCATGATCTATTCTAAACAAAACAGATTGAGTTTATATAGAGAGGGCTAATAACTGGATACAACTCTAATTTTGTTTGAATTCATTTAGCAAGCAATATAAAAGACGTCCCTTTAGAAAAAGAGACGTCTTTTATATTGCTTACAGATCGCTGATGCGCTTTCCTGCTACGGCAAAATGTTCTTTTTTCATTTCTTCAATAATGATAGAGACTTTTTCTGCTTCTGCGCCTGTTGTTTCAATAACGGCGTCTGTGACTTTCTCTACAAGTGCTTTTTTCTGTTCGTCTGTTCTTCCTTCAAGCATTTGAACGGTGATAATCGGCATGATGGCAACCTCCTTTTTCCTGTAGTGCTACGCTTCCCTTTAGTTTAAGGGACTTCTTATAGTATACTGAATGAAGTAAATCATTGTATAGAAAGAAAGAGGGATTCATGCCTTTGGACCAATTTCTTGTTTATCCATTAGAACTGATTCCATATGTCGCTATTACGCTTGTTGTGGCTTTTACGATGCACGAGCTGGCGCATGCATATGTTGCGTATCGTTTTGGAGATCCGACAGCTAAAAATCAAGGGAGACTGACGCTCAATCCATTGAAGCACCTTGATATTTTCGGGACGATCTTGATCTTTGTAGCTGGGTTTGGCTGGGCGAGGCCTGTACCTGTGAATCGGTACCATTTTAAAAACCCACGTCTCGCAGGGATATGTGTGTCGATCGCAGGACCTTTAAGTAATTTGGTTTTGGCATTTTTGGGCTTTTGTGTGTATGCGCTTCTTCAGAAATTTGGCGGGGAGTCGCTCATGCGCTTTGAGCCGGGGGTCGATTATTTCTTCCAAATCTTTATTAACTTGAACGTGATTTTGTTCCTATTTAACTTATTACCGATTCCACCGCTGGACGGATATCGTATTATTGAGGATGTTGTCAGTCCCGGCATCCGTGCAAAGATGACGCAATTTGAACAGTATGGGATCATCATTTTCCTCATCTTCGTCATCACACCGCTAGGTCAGTTTGTTTTTGTTCCATTGATCGGAATGCGGGATCAAATCATATACTGGTTTAATCTTATTTTGAAGCCGCTGCTTTAGGAGGTCTAATGAATGGAAGGTAAAAAGAAGAAACCAATTGGTTTTAATATCATTAAAAAAACAGATGCAACGGATGGGCATGGAGGTTTTGGGGCAGGTGCCCTCAGCCTTGATAATATCTCGCCGGTGATCATTGATGTGGAGGAAAAGGAAGCCGTCATTGATATTGGTGCGATGCATGCAAGAAGTGCCGTCGAAAAAGGAATTAAATTTTTAAAAACCAAAGAAGAGGTACCTAACGGAAAACCGTATTGGCTCGTATGGGTGACGATTGACCGCAGAGAAGAGGGGCCATATTATGCAGGAGTCACAGCTTGTGAAATGACAGTTGACCGCTCGATCCGCAGAGGATATAAGTCACTTCCTGAGCATGTGAATTTAATGGATAAATCGATGAAGCGTAAAATCGTTGTCAGCCATATGGATGATGGATCGAAAAAGGTGCTTGCTGATTTCTTGAAAAGTCACAATGAGGCGTTATGGGAAGCATCCACAGATGAATTAAAAGAAGGATTGGCTGTTCCTGAGTAATTGTGAAATTTTTGTGAAGAATGATGAATGGATACCAATTCTAGACGTTTTTTCAGTAAACTGGTGTTAAAGCTAGGACATGGAGAATCCCGAGATGCAGATCTCGGGGTTTTTCATGTCCTTTTTTAACGTTTCAGCCACTTTTCCCACCATTTTTTTGGCTGTTGATCCTGAACCGGGTCTTCTTCAGATGCTTTTTCCTCGGCACCGTAGCAGACACCTGTTGGCTCGGTTCCTTCTATAAAATAGGTGAATACCTTTGATTCACATCCAGGGCCTGCGAGATCGCCGGTTTTTGGATTGATATATACCCCTTTTACACCGTCTGGTGGCATGAAGGAGGAGGCGGGCTGGTTCGAGAGGGCTGATTCCATAAAGGAAGCCCATATCTTTTTCGCATAGGCGGTTTCTTCGACTGAGTCAATGGTGCGCCCTTTATCATAGCCGGTCCACACACCTGTGACGAGCTGGGGAGAGAAGCCAATCATCCAGCTGTCAGCACCTGTCGTCCCCGATTTCCCCCCGTATGTTCGTGTGAGGTCTTTTGTAATCGTACGCCCAGTGACACTTGTATAGCCATTTAATTGATCATTGAACATGCCTGACATCATGTCAGTGGTGACAAATGCTGCTTTTTCATCTAGTACCTGCTCTCGTTTTTGCTTCTCCTCAAAGAGTACGTTGCCTTTAGCGTCGGTCACTTTCGTAATGAAAGTAGGTTTGACGTGTTTGCCTCCATTAACCAACATAGCGTACGCATTGGTCATTTCGATTGGTTTCACAGGAGACGTACCGAGCGCAAGTGAAGGCACTTGCTCTAGTTTTTCGCTGATCCCAAACAGCTTGCCAGCTCTTACAAGCTGCTCCATTCCTAAAAACAGGTGGGTTTTGACCGCGTAAATATTATCAGATAGAGCCAAAGCTTGAAGCATTGTAATGCCGTCATTGGCGTAATAGCCGTGATAGTTGCTTGGCGAATAAGCTGCTCCGCTTCCTTGACCATCCAGTTCAAAAACGGTTTCCTCACTGCGCATGACGGTTGCGGGTGTAAACCCATTTTGCAAGGCCATGTAATAGAGAAGAGGTTTCATTGTGGAACCAGGTTGTCTTTTCGCTTGTGTGACCCGGTTGAATGGACTTTTCTCATAATTTCTTCCCCCAACTAAGGCAAGTACATGACCTGTTTGGGGATGGATGGCGGTAAAGCCAATTTGAATGTCTGATGTTGAATCCATTATGTTTTTTACCGTTTTTTCTGCGATTTTTTGTAATTCAGGTTGTAAGGTCGTCTGGATATGAAGCCCATAGGTTTCTATTTGTTCCTCTGTTAAGCCCAATGTTTGTTTCAGTTCTCGAATCACATCATCATAAAAATACGGGGCTTGCTTTGCTTGCAGCTGCTTCTGCTGTAAGGGGCGATAGGTCAGTTTTTCCTTGGCTGCGGCAGCAGCTGCTTTCTTCGTAATCATGCCATCTTCTTGCATTTGCCTAAGAATCATATGTCTTCTTGCTTCGGCTTTCTCCTCGTTCACATAAGGGGAATAGAGAGAAGGACCCTTTGGGATACCAGCAAGCAAAGCAGATTCGGCTAAGGTTAAATTCTTCGCTTTTTTCCCAAAATAAAGACGGGATGCCGCTTCCACACCGTATGCGCCGTGGCCATAATAAATGGTGTTCAAGTATCCTTCTAAAATCTCATCTTTTGTATAATTTTGCTCTAAGCGGATGGTGTAAAAGGCTTCATTCCACTTCCGCTTCCATGTTTTATCATGATCCAAATATAGATTTCTTGCATATTGTTGGGTTATCGTGCTGGCCCCTTGCACCTTTGCCATTGCACGAATATCAGCTATCGCAGCACCCGCCATTCGTTTCACATCAAAGCCATGATGCTGATAAAACGTTTTATCTTCAACCGCTACGACTGCCTGTCTCATATGAGGGGACATGTCTGTTAGCGGAACCCAGTATCGCTTTTCTCCAAAGCTCGATTCGCCAAGTTTTGACCCATCTGCTGCATAAATGGTCGTGGATTGGGGAACTTGAACAGAAGGAGCGCCTTGCCACTTGGCAAGGATAAGAATCGTCAAAAAGACTGTGCCGGCAAATAGGAAAGCGAGCAAGCCGATAAAAAAACAGGCTCGAATCGTTTTCACGGTCATGCGGATTTTTTTATTACTCATGATTGTGTCCATGCAAAGCCCCCATTTTGACGGTTTTTTATCAGTATGGAACAAAGAAAACCGTTTTAAACAAGCGATTGGCTTTGAACATGGAGATATATCAAGCGGTTCTTTACAATTTGATATGAATCCACTATACTTTTTTCTTGGACAATCGATATCGTCATAGCCGATAAAAGGCGCTAACAATAGATGTTTGTTTATTATTGGATGAGAGGAAGATGAACAATGAGCGAACTTTGGTATACAGAGAAGCAAACGAAAAATTTTGGCATTACGTTGAAGGTGAAGAAAACCCTTCATACAGAACAAACAGACTTTCAGCATTTAGAAATGGTGGAAACAGAAGAGTTTGGCAATATGCTGTTTTTAGACGGCATGGTGATGACATCAGAGAAAGATGAGTTTGTATACCACGAAATGGTGGCACATGTTCCTCTTTTCACTCATCCAAACCCGGAAAATGTCCTTGTTGTAGGCGGAGGAGACGGCGGTGTTATTCGTGAAATCCTGAAGCACCCAAGTGTGAAAAAGGCGACACTGGTTGATATTGATGGCAAGGTCATCGAATACTCGAAGAAATTTCTCCCTTCAATTGCTGGTAAGCTAGACGATCCACGTGTGGATGTCAAAGTCGGAGACGGCTTTATGCACATTGCCGAAGCGGACAACGAATATGATGTCATCATGGTTGACTCAACTGAGCCAGTCGGACCAGCTGTGAACCTGTTTTCTAAAGGATTCTACGCCGGAATTTCTAAAGCATTAAAAGAAGACGGTATTTTCGTTGCACAAACGGACAACCCTTGGTTCACACCGGAGTTAATTACAAATGTACAGCGTGATGTAAAAGAAATTTTCCCAATTACGAAGCTTTACACAGCGAATATTCCAACGTATCCAAGCGGTCTTTGGACATTTACCATCGGTTCTAAGAAGTATGATCCACTTGCTGTGGAAGACAGCCGCTTCTTTGATATTGAAACGAAATATTACACAAAAGAATTGCACAAAGCGGCATTCGTTCTGCCGAAATTTGTCAGCGACTTAATCAAATAAATCAAGCGAAAAGGACATGCGCAAATGACAGTTTGCGCATTTTTTGAAGCGTAAAAGGAGGAATCTTGCATGAGATTCGACGAGGCTTATTCAGGAAAAGTGTTTATTGGAAGTCATCCGACATGGGAAGATGCGAAAGTCATTTTATACGGGATGCCGATGGATTGGACCGTCAGTTACCGCCCAGGCTCACGTTTTGGTCCGAACCGCATTCGTGAGGTCTCCATTGGATTAGAGGAATACAGTCCTTATTTAGATCGTGAGCTGCATGAGGTGCCGTTCTTTGATGCTGGTGACATTCCGCTTCCATTTGGAAATGCACAGAAAAGCTTAGATTTAATTGAAGAGTATGTCGACAGCATTTTAGAAAAAGGGAAGTTCCCATTAGGAATGGGTGGAGAGCATCTTGTGTCTTGGCCGGTGTTCCGTGCGATGTACAAAAAATATCCCGATTTGGCGATTATCCATATGGATGCCCATACGGATCTTCGTGAGGAATATGAGGGCGAGCCGCTGTCTCATTCGACACCGATTCGTAAAGCAGCAGGACTCATTGGACCTGAAAATGTATTCTCGTTCGGTATCCGTTCTGGGATGAAGGAAGAATTTGAATGGGCAAAAGAAGCAGGCATGCACATATCTAAATTTGAAGTGCTCGAGCCGTTGAAGCAAGTGCTGCCAAAGCTGAAAGGCCGCCCAGTTTATGTGACGATCGACATTGATGTGCTCGATCCGGCACATGCACCTGGTACAGGAACGGTAGATGCTGGCGGTATTACGTCAAAAGAACTGCTGGCATCTATTCATGCGATTGCAGGCTCTGATGTCCATGTGGTCGGTGCAGACCTTGTGGAGGTAGCGCCTGTATATGATCATTCAGATCAAACAGCGAATACAGCAAGCAAGCTTTTGCGTGAAATGCTGCTTGGATTTGTGAAATAACATCTTGATAGAGGAGCTTGTCATCTCATAGGGACAAGCTCTTTTTTTACATGGGTGACATGATAAAGGAGACAGGCGTGTTTTCTTCTATATTGATGTTGTTACTTGCTGTAGGCTCTCTCATGCTGAATGGCAGCGTGTCCGTCTGCTTTCACCGCGAAAAAAGAGGCAAAGGAAGAGATGGTTGGTCTGTGTCAGGATCGAGGCTTTTTCTATCTCACTATGATTGCGCTGTTGATGCAAGTGGTGTTTAACCAAGCACGTATCACTCCATTTGATTTTTTTCAGGCATTTTTGGCAAGTTTAATAAACAGGCAAGGCTTATGGGTAAAGGCTTCACTCGTGATATTGGTTAGTCTCATTTTTCTTTTTTTCTAAAGGGCTTTTTGAAGATCAAACATGAGGTTTCATCCGCATGAAGATGAGAAATGATGGGATGATAGGCGATCGTGAATATGGTATACTATTTTAGTTAAACGGGTCTTAGCAAAGGAAGTGCAAAATGACACAAAACCAAATTTCAATTCATGTAAAGTCAGTGATGAAACCAGAGACGGAGCCGGTTGAAACGATCGAATTCCGAACAACTGGAACGTATCAAGAAAAGAATGACAAAACGTATCTCACTTACCATGAAGAACATGAAATGGGTCAAGTAAAAACCGTTGTCAAAATAAGTGAAAAAGAAATTTTTGTCATGAGATCAGGTGCTATTCAAATGAAGCAGCGCTTTCTCATTGGTGAAACGACCGTGACACATTACACGATGCCATTCGGTACCCTTCAGCTCGATGTGCACACACATGGCATTGATCTCGATGTGGACAATGGCTTACTGCACATTACGTACGATATGCTGACAGGTGAAGATCAGAAGCATTTACATACATTATCAATTTCCTACAAGGAGGATTTACGTTCATGAATATCGCAGAACAGGTCAAAGATGCGTTAAAAGAAGAAATCATTGCGGCAGTCGTCAAAGCAGGACTTGCTGATGAAAGTCAGGTACCGGATGTCCTTTTGGAAGTACCGAAAGAGAAAACTCACGGTGATTATTCCACCAACATGGCGATGCAGCTTGCCCGCATTGCGAAAAAAGCACCTCGTCAAATTGCGGAGGATATTGTGAATGCGTTTGACAAAGGAAAAGCTTCGATTGAAAAACTGGATATCGCAGGTCCGGGATTCATCAACTTTTATATGAACAATCAATATTTAACCAAGCTGATTCCGGCTGTTCTTGAAGCAAAAGAGGCATATGGGGAAACAAATACAGGCAAAGGTCAAAAGGTTCAGGTTGAGTTCGTTTCAGCAAACCCAACTGGCGACCTTCACCTTGGACATGCCCGCGGTGCGGCTGTAGGCGATTCCCTTTGCAACATCCTTGATAAAGCAGGGTTCGACGTGAGCCGTGAATACTACATCAACGATGCAGGAAACCAGATCAATAACCTTGCTCTATCTGTAGAAGTACGTTACTTTGAGGCGCTCGGTCTTGAAAAAGAAATGCCAGAGGACGGCTATAGAGGAGAAGACATCAAAGGCATTGGCCAGAAACTCGCTGATGAATTTGGTGACCGCTTCGTGCATGAATCAGAAGAAGAACGCATGAAGTTCTTCCGTGAGTACGGATTGAAATACGAATTAGAAAAATTACGTGTGGACCTTGAGAATTTCCGTGTCCCATTTGATGTATGGTATTCTGAAACATCTTTATATGAAAACGGAAAAATCGAGCCGGCACTAGAAACACTTCGTGAAAAAGGCTATATCTATGAAGCGGACGGCGCAACATGGTTACGTTCAACTGATTTTGGTGATGACAAGGACCGTGTGCTCATTAAAAAAGACGGTAGCTTCACGTACTTGCTTCCAGACATCGCGTATCACAAGGACAAACTGGACAGAGGGTTTGACCAGTTGATTAACATTTGGGGAGCAGACCACCACGGCTATATTCCTCGAATGAAAGCCGCCATTCAAGCACTTGGATATCCAGCTGACAAGCTTGAAGTCGAAATCATTCAGCTTGTTCACCTTTACAAAAACGGTGAAAAGATGAAGATGAGTAAGCGTACAGGAAAAGCAGTCACGATGCGTGATCTAATCGAAGAAGTAGGCTTAGATGCCACTCGTTATTTCTTTGCAATGAGAAGTGCGGCGACACATATGGACTTTGACCTAGACTTAGCGATTTCAACGTCTAACGAAAACCCTGTGTACTACGCACAATACGCACATGCGAGAATTTGCAGTATGCTTCGTCAAGGTGAAGAAAAAGGCTACGAACCGAATCTTGAGAAAGCAGATTTCTCTCATATTCAATCGGAAAAAGAATACGATCTACTCAAAATCATCGGCAGCTTCCCAGAAGTCGTAGCAGAAGCAGCAGAAAAACGTATTCCGCACCGCGTCACAAACTATATCTATGATCTAGCATCCGCCCTTCACAGCTTCTACAATGCCGAGAAGGTCATTGATGTTGAAAATGAAACAAAAACAACAGCCCGTCTATCGCTGATGAAAGCCACACAAATCACACTGGCTAACGCATTGAAACTCATTGGTGTATCAGCACCGGAGAAGATGTAATGAAGATATGCCCCGCTCTGTTGTATGAGTGGGGCTTTTTGATATTAAAACACCCGCTATCTCCTCAGGACAGCGGGTGTGGAACATTATCCGAGTGTGTTGATGATGTTAGAAATAGAATCAAATAATTGGCTAAGTACATCAGAGAACATGTTGTTGCCTTCTCTCTTTTTGTTTTACAACTACTTAACGAAAGGGAAGGAGGATTGGATCACTTTTTCTCGAAAAATTTTCTTGAATCCTATTTTAAAACTTTAGCTCAATCATCTTTTCTAAAATATTCTTTTGATGTTGCGGTAAATTAGCTATTCTTTCTTTTAGATTTATTTTAAATGCTTGATTATAACTTATATCATCTAAACTCAGCGCTTTGGCTACTGAATTGTTTGGATAGGTAACTTTATAAGATAATTTATCTTTTAAGAAATTAAATAATTCAGTATCATTTAAAGTTAGAATTTTGTCGAAAATCACTTGGTAATCTGAATTTCGATCTATATATGTTTGATATTTTTTAAAGAAAAGAAAGCAACTTCTCGGTTTTTTTTCAGTAAGTATATTGAAACCATTATCCATATGATCAAAGATGATATTCTCAAAAATAATCTTAACTAGTTCGATTTGTTCTTTTGATTGTTCATCTGTACGTGCAGGCACAAATTTAGGTAGGATTTCTAATTTCTCAGAAATATCTAATTCATCTAGAGGTAAAATATTATTTTTGAAAATTTCCTTTTCTCTTCTATTATAAATATTTTTTAAGGCATTCAAACAATTATATATAATTGAATCTGATATAGATAATTTTAAAAAAGCCGTGTCTTGCTCCAAGTTTTTCATCTTAAAAGCTATTATATTTCTCAGTAAGGATAATATTTTAGTTTCTGGAGTATTACTTGTGTAACTAAGGTAATGATTCCTTAAAAAATCGCTGAAATCCTCCATCTGACCCTTTGAATGTATTTCAATCAATTTATCTAACTTGCTATTCAAATTAATAAATATTTCCTCAACTACTTCAATATTCAATGTTGATATACTTAATATATTTTCAATCTGATAATATTCGAAGTTTTTTTCGTTTTTTATACTAGGATAGTTGAATTTAGCATGTTCACTTTTGTTAAATATATAGTATAAGAGTTCATATAAATTGTGGGATCTCTTCTCACCTATATCTTTTTCAATTGTATCTTTTAAATTAAGGTGATCTTTTTCTATCAAAGAAGTAATGGTAGAAAAATCTTCGTGTGGGATTAATTTTTCTTTGTATAAAATATTTAAATTTTCAACCAACCACTCGTAGATTTTATAATGAAATTGATAGAAATAGCATAATGCCAGTTGTTCGCTAATATTAACATTTAAATTAGTTGATGTTGGTGATTTTTTATAAAGAATATTAAGCAAGAATTTCGCTTCTCGGAATGTCCTTTTTTCATCTACAAAAACATTTCTAAGTTCTTGAAATAATAATCTATCTGAGTCTGTTAGATCCATGACATTTAAATTGCTTTTATTTAATTGTTCCTCAATTACTTTTATCCAAATTTGAGATGCTCTATTATTTAATGGCATACTCTCAAAATTCGAAAGGATTTTTTGGATAAATAAAGAATCATCTTCATTTTGTGAAATTTTATTATGTTCACCTACAACTATTAAAATGCTCTTTTCAAAAGAATTTAATTTTGATAAGTATGCATAAAGTTGTTTTCTATTATCTGATTCTAATCTATCGAAATCATCACAAATAAATATCACTTTTTTTGTGTGCTTTTTACACTTTAATTTTTTCTTAACTAACCATTCAAATATACTTTCTGTTGAGAATTTATCTATTAATAAATTGAGCAAGCTTATTGTAAGTATTAAAGCGCACCATATGAAAAAGTCTATTTTTGAAATGTTTTCTGTTGATTTGCTGAAAATATTATTTAAAAGCTGTATGATCCCTAATAATAATACTAATGAAATTGGTGAAGTTTTAACTAGCCAATAGATTTTAGGAGTTAATTTCTTTGCAAATAACTCAAAGGGCTTAGTGACCCAAGGATCAGTCCAAAAATTGATATCGATAAATTTTGTTTTCTTGGAATCGGATTTTTCCTTAATTAAATTTAAGTAGCTTGTTTTGCCAATTCCCCATTTTCCATTTAATAGTATTGAACCTGTAAAATTAGAATTAATGTACTGTTCTATGAATTTATCTACGTTATCTGAGATACCTAAATTATCATCTTCTAATGACTTGATTTCTAAATCTTTCTGCAAAAAACACACCTCTAATGATAAGTTATTTTTTTATTTTATTATTCAGTTTTTTAATAATAGACATTTAACAGCTTTATTCTTTGAATAGGTAGGCTTCTTAGTTTTGAAAAATTCGCAGCTTCACTTCACCGCCATTACACGTTAGTTCGGCACTCCCGCCAATCGGCAAGGTGAAGACCGGCTGTGTATGTCCGATATCGACATCGTAAATCACTGGAATGTGTTGAAGCATTGGGTGCTTATCTAGAATGAACCTCAAATGTTCCTCTGTCATCTTGGATTTCTTTTGAAAACGTCCGATGATTAACCCTTTAATGGATTCGGCATGCTGCAAAAGCGAGGCAAGGTCTCTGGCGAATGTTTCAGGAAAGACCAAGTCATCATCTTCTACAAATAAGATGGCATCCTTGATGCGAGGCATAAAGGGTGTCCCTTGCAGTAAGTTCAGTGTACAAAGATTTCCGCCATACAAGGTGCCTTTAGCTGTTCCTTCCTGATAAGTTCCCCATGTTGTCGGATAAAACTGCCTGTTTGCTTGATTAAGATACCACGCATCATCACTCCACTTTGTAGAAGGAATGAAATCAAATGGCTCGCTGCTCATTACGCACGCTTGAAACATAGCTGTCTGCTCCTCTTGTCCCTGTTCCATCTGGAAACTGGAGAAATGAGGACCTGAGTACGTCACCATGTCACATTTGGCGGTAATGGCATTTGCAAGTGCGGTAATATCGCTGTAGCCGCAAAGGACTTTTGGGTGCTGACGGATCAAATCATAATCTATATAAGGTAAAAGCTCATTGCAATTAAAGCCGCCAATGGCTGTCAAAATGCCGTCGACTTGATCATTTGAGAATGCCTCATGTAGATCACATAACCGGTGTTCAATAGAAGAAGAGGAATGCAGATCACATTCAAACACGTGTTGTCCAAAAGAAACAGTGAATCCTAAAGACTCTAAACGTTTTTTGGCCTGAACGATACCTTCTTCTGATAAAATGCTGGCACTTCGGCTTGGAGCAATCACGCGAATGTGGCTGCCCTTTTTTAAAGAAGATGGTGTATGCATAAGCAATTCTTCCTTTCCTTCACATATTTCTCCATTATATCGGATCAAATCGCTCCAGTCTGTAAAAGCTAAAAGAAAGCAGCAGACCGTGCGTTTCAGACAAGCTGTGCAAAGGGTATGGAAGAGAAAAAGACAGAAACGAATGAGGGCGGAGAATGTGAAAAAGAGGAGACTGGAGTTTTTATTTTTATATTTCATGATATTCGGGGCATATGTGGTGTTTTGGTGGCCAGTGCCCGCGTGGAGCTTTCAGCTTTATGCAGCTAGTTATATCGCCATTATTTTATTTAGTATCATCTCACTCATGCTTGAGAACCGGACATCACAGCATACGCTGTTATGGATATATGTGCTGATTTTTTTCCCGATCATCGGCTATATGTTTTATTTGTTTTCAGGGCAGCTTTATGTCAAAGGGCATTTGTTTAAATCAAAGAGAATGTATAACCGTGAAAAATTACACAGAATATCAGAGCTTGAGAGCAAGCCGGATGAGACGCGTTTAACCGATCATCAGCGTGCTTTTTTTCATTACACAGAAAAAGCGACAGGGATGCATGTGAATACAAATAGTGATATGGACATTTTAAAGAATGGAGAGGAAACCTTTCCCCGTATTTTTGAAGAGCTAAAAAAGGCAAAAACGTTCATTCATATAGAATATTACATGTTCAAATCTGATTTTCTCGGTCATCGGATGATGGAGATTCTTATTGAAAAGGTGAAAGAAGGGGTAGAGGTTCGCTTCATCTATGATGCGGCTGGCAGCATTCGCTTCTCTCGAAAAGATATTAAACGATTGAAGCAGGCGGGGGTAAAGGTCGCTCCTTTTCTGCCATTAAAATATGGATTCTTTAATCAAAAATTCAATTTTCGAAATCACCGAAAAATCGTGATCATTGATGGAGAAACAGGATTTGTCGGCGGATTAAATGTCGGGAAAGAATATGTAGGACGGGATGAAAACATCGGCTTCTGGCGTGACACGCATGCGATGTTAAAGGGTGAAGCGGTTCAGACACTTCACTCCGTTTTTATGCTGGACTGGGAGTATGTATCAGATGAAGTGTTAATTGATGATCCGAAGTATCATACTCCGCATCCTGTGACAGGTGAGGATGTCATTCAGGTTGTGCCGACTGGACCTGATATGAAGGAAAGTATGAGTGATTTATATCATGCGCTCATTTCAAATGCGACACAATTTGTCTGGATTGCGACGCCTTATTTTGTCCCAAATGAGTCGATTCGCACAGCATTAAAAATTGCTGCCACAAGAGGGGTGGATGTGCGTGTGATGGTGCCTGAGACAAATGATGGCTTTCTCACACAATACGCCACTCGATCCTATTTTGCTGAGCTTTTGAAAGAAGGCATCAAGGTGTATCACTATCAAAAAGGCTTCATGCATCAAAAGGTCATGATTGCAGATGGAGAACTTGCCTCTGTCGGTACCGCAAATGTGGATATGAGGAGCTTTCAGCTCAATTTTGAGGTCAATGTCTTTACAGCAGCAAAGAAGCCAATCGAGCAATTGATGGCTCACTATGAGGAAGATATGAAGGAATGTGACAAAATGGGGCCGGTTCATTTTTATAAAAGAGGCTTAAAGGAACGGTTGAAGGAATCGTTTGCTCGATTGTTCTCAGGTGTATTGTAAGGATTTCTAGGGAAAGAAATCATTTCCTGATCTAGTATTTCTATGAGGATTCCTCTATAATTGAAAATGATTATCAATTATAGAGGAGATGAGGTTCTTTTACATATGCTAAAACGCTTTTTTGCCTATTACAGGCCCTATCGCGGTCTGTTCTTTTTAGATTTCTTTTGCGCTGTCGCTGTTGGACTCATGGAACTGGGCTTTCCGCTCATCGTGAATTACTTCATTGATACGTTACTGCCGACAGGGAACTGGACGATCATTGGCTGGACTGCCCTTGCGCTGTTTGTCATTTATGCACTCAGCTCGGTGATGCAATTTATCGTGTCGTATTGGGGGCACATGCTTGGCATTAATATTGAGACAGATATGAGGAAAAAGCTGTTTGATCATTTTCAGCGGCTGTCCTTCAAATTTTTTGATAATAACAAAACAGGCAAACTCATGTCACGGATGACAAATGACCTCATGTACATTGGGGAGGTGGCGCATCATGGGCCGGAAGACTTGTTTATTGCGATTATGACCATTCTTGGCGCCTTTGCCGTCATGCTCATGATTAACTGGCAACTTGCCATATTAACCTTCCTGATCATGCCTGTCATCATCTGGTTAGCGCTTCATTTTAATAAAAAAATGACGCAGGCGATTACACAGCTGAATAATGACATTGGAGATTTTCATGCAAGGGTTGAAAACAATATTGGCGGTATTCGTCTTGTTCAAGCCTTTGCGAATGAACATTTTGAGAAAAAACGCTTTGCTGAAAACAACAACCGCTTTCGGAAAGCGAAGCTTCTTTCCTATAAAATTATGTCGGTCAACGGTTCGATCAGCTATATTCTCACACGTCTTGTGACGCTGTTTGTCCTTTTGGCAGGTACTTGGTTTGTCCTCCAAGGCCAATTAACGGCAGGTGGATTTATCGCCTTTGTTCTGATCACAAACGTTTTGTTCAGGCCGATTGATAAAATCAATACGGTGATTGAAATGTATCCGAAAGGCATTGCTGGTTTTAAAAGTTATGTTGATTTGCTTGAAACAGAGCCGGATGTAAAGGATACAGAAGGAGCACGTGATGTATACGGACTGAAAGGTGAAATTGAATATCGAAATGTGACGTTTGGCTACGATGAGCACAGCCATGTATTAAAGGATATCAATTTGAAGATCAAACAAGGGGAAACCGTTGCGTTTGTCGGGCCTTCAGGAGCGGGGAAATCGACGATTTGCAGTCTGCTGCCTCGTTTTTATGATGTGGACGCTGGAGAAATCACCATTGATGGTGTGAACACAAAAGACATGACCTTGTCTTCCTTAAGACAACAGATCGGCATTGTGCAGCAGGATGTCTTTTTATTCTCAGGCACCATTCGTGAAAACATTGCGTACGGCAACTTAGAAGCGAGCGATGCAGACATTTGGGACGCCGTTCGGCGCGCGCATTTAGAGGAACTCGTTCAGCGTTTCCCAGAAGGATTAAATACCGTCATTGGCGAACGCGGCGTCAAACTATCAGGAGGTCAAAAGCAGCGCTTGTCGATTGCGAGAATGTTCCTGAAAAACCCTTCCATTCTTATTTTAGATGAAGCGACGTCAGCACTTGATACAGAAACAGAAAAAGCGATCCAAGACGCACTGAGCGAACTGGCAGTCGGCCGGACGACACTTGTCATTGCCCACCGCCTTGCGACAATTAAGCACGCAGACCGAATCATTGTCGTGACAGAAGAAGGCATCCAAGAACAAGGCCGTCATCAAGACCTCATCCAAATGGGCGGTGTCTACAGCAGACTGCATGAAGCGCAGTTTAGTCATTAGAAAAAAGTCATTGAATGAGTCCAGCTATCGAGCTGGGCTCATTTTGATAGGGTAACATTTCATTTTCCATTTAAATGGAATGTTGATATGCTTAAAGGTAATTGGATTCAAAAGGAGAGGGTTGTTTGAGTGAACAGGCAAAAACAGTCACGATAAAAAGCATTCACTATGTGACGCTCATTGGCTTATTTATTTTGATCATTCCAGCTGGACTCAACTCAGTCTTTTTTTATGTGGGAATGATTTTGTTTGGCATCAACATGGGAGTAAACGTCATAGACAGTTCTCTGAGCAAAAAAAAGATATTTGCGACGCTGGCCATCAGTTTTGCTCTCATCCTATTTGGACTGTTTAAGCTGTTATATTGAAGTGCACTTTATTTTTAAATCGAAGTCTTTTTGAAAAAGGGCTTTTTTTGCTAGGATAGTAAAAACTCGTGTAGGAAGGATCTGATGGAATGAAGGGGCTTCGGCGTTTACAGAAGGGCGATAAGATCGGTATTTATTCTCCCTCAAGTCCAGCATCCGCCACCTCGCCACTTAGGTATGAGCGGGCAAAGGAATGGCTCGAACGAAAAGGATTCATTGTGGTACCAGGAACATTAACAGGGAAAAAGGATCACTATCGTTCGGGGACGATTCAAGAACGAGCGGCTGAGCTGAATGCGCTGATGGCGAGAGAGGATTTGTCCTGCATCATGTCGATGATTGGCGGGACGAACTCGAATAGTTTACTGCCTTATCTTGATTTTGAGCTGCTAAATAAGCATCCGAAAATCATGATCGGCTATTCAGATGCGACAGCCATTCTTTTAGCGGCTTATGAAAAAACGGGACTGCCTGTTTTTTACGGGCCGGCGCTTGTTCCGTCTTTTGGAGAGTTTGAACCATTTGTCCATCATACATATCAATCTTTCGAGGATATCCTCATTCATCCGCAGTCCATTCCATATCAGGTGAAAAAGCCGCCCTATTGGACAGATGAACGAATCAACTGGGAAGAGAAAATACGAGACAAAGAAAAACGTCCAAACGATTGGCTGTGCGTCATAGAAGGGCAGGCAGAAGGCAGACTGATCGGCGGGAACCTCAATGCCATGTACGGCATATGGGGAAGTGAATTCATGCCTCAAGTTCAACAGGGTGATATCCTTCTCATTGAAGATTGTATGAAAACCGCCTCGATTGTCGAAAAAAACTTCTCTCTTTTGAAGGTAAATGGGGTGTTTGAACGGGTATCTGGTATTCTTTTAGGGAAACATGAGCTGTTTGATGATGAAGGAACGGGCAAAAGGCCGCACGATCTTTTACTTGAAGTGCTGGGAGATACAAAGAGGCCGCTCATTGCGGATTTTGACTGTGCCCATACGCATCCGATGCTCACCATGCCAATCGGGACACAAGTCAAAATGGATGCCACCTCATGCGAGATTTGGCTGACAGAAGCGTGGATATAAGAAATTCACGCTGAAAAGAGACAAAGGGCTAAAATCAAGATTATTTTAGCCCTTTGTCAACAATCTGGAGCGGCACTTGTGCTTTATGAAACCTTCTCTTTTTCAAATGGCTGAAGGAGGTTTTGTGCCTCTTTTCCCTGTACTACAATTAAATAGTCTGATTCTAAATGAGTGAGCCTGAAGGTTTCTAGCTCGACGATGTTCTTTATGTTGCACATTGTTTTTTTAGAATATACATATAAACGATGATGTGCGTGCTGGCACTTTTCGTATAGAGAAATAAGCTTATGTAAATTCAATGCTTTTGCAGCAATTCGGATTGAATAGATTTGAGACATCCTCATATCCTCCTGTTAAATACTTTCTCACAATAGCTTTGTTACCCCTGTTGACACAGGGGTAAACCAGTTACTACGATTTCCATTCAATGGTTCCTCCGCCCGTCCGCTGATTGCCTCTAATTGCTGACAGCTCTTCGACAAGGCGGAGCAAGGCCTGATCCTTTCGCTTTGCTTCAATCATAAAATCCACATGACGCCCATACGGTTTTAATGCTTGAAAAAGCGGTAAAACAAAGGACATCTCCACACCATCTGCATGGCTGCGTATCGCTTTTTCTGATTTTGGTGAGGATAAATGGATTTTAGGCGGTATGCCAGTGTTTGCCCACGTGTCAAACATTCTTGGCAGGATGTCATCAAGTGCCGCATCATCATCTTTGTTTGCGATGTGATGATGGTAATCGAACACAAACGGTATGCCGTGCTTTTCGCATACACCGAGCGTTTCTAACGACGTGTATGTTTTGTCATCATTTTCAAGCGTCATCCTCGCCTTGATATGTGCCGGCAGCTGTTTAATATTTTCATCAAAACGCTGTAAAGCCGATTCCTTATCGCCGTAAGCACCGCCCACATGAATATTCATATAGCCTTCCTTTTCAAGCTTCATGGCCTCAAGCATGTCATAATGATAGGTCATATCAATCACCGCATTCTCTGTAATCGAGGGTTTTGGGCTTGTGAACAAGGTAAATTGATTGGGGTGAAAACTCACTCGTAACCCGTGGCGTTTCACCAATTGGCCAATTTCAAGAAATTCTTTGCGAAAGGGTGTCACAAAGTCCCAACGCACCTCAGGATGGGTGGCGAGTGGGACAATCGAGCTTGAAAAGCGGTAAAGCGGAATATCATGGGCAATCGCAAAATAGAGCGTTCTTAACGTATTGACGAGATTGGCCTTCGTCGTTCGCCATAAAGCTTCTTTCCTTTCTTCATTTGAAAGCTTGCTGTATCTTGCAAAGGTCAGCGACTTGGCAGGAGAAGCTTCCCATAAGGTGACGGCATTGGATACATAACCAAATCGATAACGCATATGTCATCTCCTTTATAAAAAATACGAGAATAGGGCACCGATCCACTCAATTGGACGCATGAGAAGCGGACGTTTTTTATATTCTTCTTCTGTCAGCCGTTCGGAAACTGCCATATGTTCACGGATTTTTTCCTCTACATGTGCGGTGAAGGCTTGGTCATCAATGGCCACATCTACTTCTTCGTTGAAAAACAAACTTCGTTTATCAAAATTCGCCGTACTGATCATACAGCGACTATGATCTATGAGAATGGCTTTCGCATGATAAAACCCTTTATAAAAACGATACACAACACAGCCAGCGGCGATCAGATCCTTGAAATAATGAAATCCAGCTTCCTTCACAAGAGGATGATCCGCCTTCATTGGGAGGATGATGTCGACAGTGACGCCTCGCTTCCGTGCCTCAAGCAGGGCAGTGAGAAGAGGGGCTGATGGAATAAAATAAGGCGTACAGATGGTGATGTGCTGTTTCGCCTGTTGAATATCATGAAGAAATAAGGCTTCTAAAGAAAAACCAGCCGTCGCACGTGTTGTGCATTGTAATGTTCCCGGTTCTAATGCGGGAAAAACCTCGTATTGCAGCTGCTGAATACCAGAGGAACGGTACAAATCATTAAGGAACACATGCTGCAGGTCTGCCACAACCTGTCCTGTCATACGCAGGTGATAGTCCTTCCAAATGCCAAATCTGCCGTTTTTCCCTACATATTCATCGCCAATATTAAACCCGCCAATGTAGCCGATCTTCCCATCTATCACCGTAATCTTCCGGTGATTTCTCATGTTTAAACGATAAATGAAAAAAGGAAAACGTGGTTTATTTAAAAAGTAAAATCGAATGCCGCTTTTTTCTAGCATCTGAATGGATGTTCGATCAAATGGATAGGAGCCTAATCGGTCAGTGAGCAAAAAAACTGAAACACCTTGCTCTGCCTTCGCTTTAAGTGCTTGAAGAATCCTTTGCCCAATCTTGTCGTTCTTTACAATAAAGAACATCATATGAATAGAAGAAGAGGCCTGCTGTATATCTGTGAGCAGTTGATCGAAAAGTGGTTCGCCATCATGATAAAAGGTTGCATCGCCGCTTGTTTGGTCAAAAGATCGTTCGAAAGCATGGGTAGAAAAATACTTTTTGCCCATATAGAGGTCTAGACTGACGAGCAGAACGATGACAATGATTACGAGTAGAATGATCCATGCGGTCATGAAGGTTCCTCCTTTTTTGCATATTTCAATAGTGTACCCATATGGGCAAAAAATATTGACTGAATACTCATTCATTATTTATGATAGAGGTACAACATGGAAACGGTACAAAGTGGGTTTTGGGGAATGAAAGGGGGAGCAACAAGATGAATAGCCTTTTAATTGTGAACTTGATTGCATTTGCGGCAGTGACCGCTTACGCTGTGTATTTGTTTATTTATCTCATTCGAACACGAGCGGCGTATATTCGTCTTGGCAAAAAAGAAGCGTTTCAACAAGATATGAAGAAACGGTTAGAGCGTGTTTGGGTGAATGTATTTGGGCAAAAAAAGCTGTTAAAGGACAAGAAGAGCGGCATCATTCATGTGCTGTTTTTCTATGGGTTTATTTTGGTACAGTTCGGAGCCCTTGACTTTATTCTGAAGGGACTTGTTCCAGACAGCGGGCTGCCATTAGGTCCACTGTACGGCGTCTTTACATTCTTCCAAGAGGTCGTCACACTTCTCATTTTAGTAGCGGTTGTTTGGGCATTCCATAGACGATACGTAGAGAAGCTGGTTCGTTTAAAAAGGGGCTTTAAATCAGGGCTTGTGCTGCTATTTATTGGCGGCTTGATGCTGACTGTATTACTAGGAAACGGCATGAACATCATTTGGCATGGACACTCACTATCGGCAACAGAGCCAATTGCTTCCGGTATTGCCTTCTTGCTTGGCTGGCTTTCACCACTTGCGGCAACAATCGTTTTTTATGTCGCATGGTGGGTACACCTTCTCATTTTATTGACGTTTTTAGTGTATGTCCCGCAGTCTAAGCACGCCCATCTAATTGCTGGCCCGGTGAATGTATTTGTCAGCAGATTGGACCCGCCTGGCAAGCTCCAGAAAATTGATTTTGAAGATGAGACACAAGAGACATTTGGTGTTGGAAAAATTGAAGATTTCCGTCAATCTCAGCTGATTGACCTTTATGCCTGCGTCGAGTGCGGACGCTGTACGAATATGTGTCCGGCGACAGGAACAGGGAAAATGCTGTCTCCAATGGATTTGATTTTACGATTAAGAGATCACTTAACAAATAAAGGGGCTGCCATTACATCCAAAACACCTTGGGTCCCGCACCTTGCCTTCAGCCAGACAACAGGGAATCAGCTGGCGATGCAGGCGAGAGGAGCAGGAGCGGAAGAATCAGCCGCCAGTTCGATGTATCATCCTTCTCTCATTGGTGAGGTCATTACAGAAGAAGAAATCTGGGCATGTACGACATGCCGAAACTGTGAAGATCAATGTCCTGTCATGAATGAACACGTCGACAAAATTATTGATATGCGCAGATACCTTGTGCTGACAGAAGGGAAAATGGACACAGATGCCCAGCGTGCCATGACAAGCATTGAGCGCCAGGGCAACCCGTGGGGATTGAATCGAAAGGAAAGAGAAAACTGGCGTGACCTAAGAGAAGATGTACATGTCCCGACAGTGAAAGAGCTGAAAAAGGAAGATCAGTCCTTTGAGTATTTATTCTGGGTTGGATCAATGGGGGCATATGACAATCGAAGCCAAAAGATTGCTCTGGCGTTTGCAAAACTGCTCAATGAAGCAGGGGTATCTTTTGCCATTTTAGGCAATAAAGAGAAAAACTCTGGCGATACACCTAGAAGACTCGGGAATGAATTTTTGTTCCAAGAACTTGCTGCCAAAAACATTGAAGAATTCCAGAAAAATGGTGTGACCAAAATCGTTACGATTGATCCGCATGCTTACAATTTATTTAAAAATGAATACCCAGACTTCGGGCTAGAAGCAGAAGTGTACCATCATACAGAATTGCTGGCAGAGCTAGTGAAAGAAGGGAAATTAACGCCTATTCATGAAGTGAACGAGGTCATCACCTTCCACGATTCTTGCTACTTAGGCAGATATAACGAGGTATATGATCCGCCAAGAGATATTTTAAAAGCTATTCCTGGTGTGACACTGAAAGAAATGGAACGAAATCGTGAATCCGGGATGTGCTGCGGTGCCGGCGGCGGCTTAATGTGGATGGAAGAAGAGACAGGTAATCGAATTAACGTTGCGCGGACGGAGCAGGCCCTACAGGTGCAGCCGTCTATCATCAGCTCAGGATGTCCTTATTGTTTAACCATGCTTGGAGATGGGACGAAAGCGAAGGAAGTAGAGGAGCAAGTAGGTACTTTTGATGTCGCAGAACTTCTTGAAAAATCAGTGTTTGGCGAGACCAGAACCCAGGCCTCGTAAACATGTCAAGCCGATGAATATGCTGTTCATCGGCCTAAGTATGGAAGTGCTTCATCAGCTGTCTAATAGATATGTAAGCGGTAACAAACAGGAGGGGAAAGACATGAGTAAGACGGTCATTGTTTCTGGAGCGAGAACACCATTTGGAAAACTGGGCGGGCTTTTAAGTGAACTGACTGCCGCCGAATTAGGTGGAATCACAATCAAGGCTGCGCTGGAAGGTGCCTCAGGCTCTCATGAAGTGGATGAGGTCATCATGGGAAACGTACTTCAAGGAGGACAAGGTCAAATCCCTTCAAGGCAAGCAGCTAGATATGCTGATCTCCCATGGTCGGTTCCGGCGCAAACCATTAACAAAGTCTGTGCTTCAGGAATGCGTAGCGTCAGCACAGCTGATCAGATGATTCGAGCAGGAGATGCCAACGTCATCATCGCTGGCGGAATGGAATCTATGTCTCAAGCTCCCTATCTTCTAAAAAAAGCACGCTGGGGCTACAAGATGGGAGATGGCGCAGTGCAAGATGCGATGATTTTAGATGGGCTTACCTGTTCATTTACAGGAGTCCATATGGGCGAATACGGCAGTATGGCGGCAAAAGAGCTCGGTATTACACGAGAGGAGCAAGATCTCTGGGCGTTAAGAAGCCATGAACGAGCAGTTGAGGCTCAAAAAAGCGGCTTTTTTCAAAATGAAATCACTCCAGTCACCGTCAAGACGAAAAAAGGAGAACAGCTGATCACAGAAGATGAATCTCCGCGGCGTGATACGTCATATGAACGATTATCAAAACTCCTGCCCGTTTTCGACCAGACTGGTACAATCACTGCCGGAAACGCACCGGGTGTCAATGACGGAGCAAGTGCGCTCCTATTAATGAAAGACACCTATGCCATGCAGCAAGGCGAAAAACCGCTGGCGGCGGTGCTTGGGCATGCGCAGGTAGCAACAGAGGCAAAGGACTTTCCGAAAACACCAGCCTTTGCCATCGAAAAGCTTTTAAAGAAAACAGGCAAACGGGTGGAGGATATCGATTTGTTTGAAATCAATGAGGCCTTTTCAGCGGTGGCATTGGCATGCGAAAAAACCCTCGGGCTGGACCGGCGGAAAATGAATGTGAACGGAGGGGCCGTCGCCCTTGGTCACCCGATTGGGGCAAGCGGAACACGTATCATACTAACCTTGATTCATGCACTCAGACAAAGAGGGGGCGGCATTGGCATTGCTGCGATTTGCAGCGGCGGCGGTCAAGGAGATGCCATCATGATCAAGGTGGATTAAAAAGGAGGCGTTCATTGTCATGAGTACAGAAGAGACCGTCATGGTCGTTGGGGCTGGTCAAATGGGTCCAGGCATTGCCCAAGTATTTGCGCAGTCAGGCTACACAGTCCTACTCCATGATACAGCAGAAGAGCATGTTCATAGAGCCATTTCCTCTATGACCAAACAGCTGACGAAACGAGCAGAAAAAGGAAAGCTGGCACATCAGGCAGTCCGTGATATTACGCAGCGGCTTGCCGTCTCAACGGATCTAAAGGACGTACAGCAGGCACATTTAGTGATTGAAGCGGCATCTGAACAAATGAGTGTCAAAAAACTAATCTTTGAAACCCTCGATCAATTTGCACCAGATGACACGATATTTGCGACAAATACGTCTTCCTTGTCGATCACAGAATTAGCAGCCGTGACGAAAAGACCGGAGAAAGTGATTGGGATGCATTTCATGAATCCAGTTCCAGTGATGAAGCTGGTTGAAATCATACGTGCACTGCAAACGAATGACGCCACGTATCAAGTCGTTTTTGAAACAGCGAAGGTATTAGACAAAACCCCTATTGAAGTGGAAGACTTCCCTGGGTTTGTGTCAAATCGCATTTTGATGCCGATGATCAATGAAGCCATTTACACCCTTTATGAAGGTGTGGCAGATGCAGAAAGCATTGACGGCATCATGACGCTTGGGATGAACCATCCGATGGGTCCGCTTCGTCTTGCCGATCTCATTGGACTGGATACCTGTTTATTTATTATGAATACCCTTCACGAGGGTCTTGGAGATAGCAAATATCGACCTTGTCCTCTTTTGAAAAAATACGTGAACGCAGGCTGGCTGGGCAAAAAGACAAAGAGAGGTTTTTACACTTACCACGACCACTCATAGGGGGAGTCAATATGGATGTGTTGCTGACAGAAAAACAACGTCTTTGGAAAGAACAGGTAGCCGCGTTTGCACGCCACCATGTATTCCCTGAAGTAGAAGCGATGGAACAGGGCGTGTTCCCGAGAACACTTTTAAATGAGATGGGACGGCAAGGCTTTTTAGGCATTCCAATCCCAGCTACGTATCAAGGATTAGGGGCAGATTTTACAACATATATCATGGCGATTCATGAACTATCGAAAGTGAGCGCCACCATTGGTGTTATTGTGTCCGTTCATACCTCCGTTGTGACGATGCCTATTTTGGCGTTTGGAACGACTGAACAAAAAGAATCCTACGTACCGCTGCTTGCGTCCGGGCAGAAGCTGGGCGCCTTTTGTCTAACTGAACCGAAGGCAGGATCAGATGCCTCTAGTATTCAGCTGAGAGCAGAGCGGGTAGACGACCACTATGTGTTAAATGGAACGAAAATTTTTATCACAAGCGGCGGGGAAGCGGAAGTGTATCTTGTATTTGCCGTGACAGACCCCGCATCTGCTAAAAAGAATATATCGGCGTTTATTGTCGAAAAAAATACCCAAGGATTTACGATCGGAAAAGATGAGAAGAAGATGGGCCTGCATGGATCAAAAACAGTCACGCTTCATTTTGACGGTGTGCGAATTCCAAAAAAGCAGCTGCTCGGTGCAGAAGGAGAAGGCTTTCGGATTGCCATGTCTAGCTTAAATGCAGGGAGAATTGGCATCGCGGCTCAAAGCCTTGGCATTGCAGAAGCCGCATTAGCTGAAGCGGTGACGTATTTAAAGCAGCATCCAGCCGGCCTTGAAACAACCATTCGGCTAGGCGATCTGGGAACAAAGCTTGAAGCGGCAAAACTTCTCGTCTATCAAGCGGCTTCTTTTAAAGAGGTCAATCGTCCTGTCACAAAGGAAGCGTCGATGGCAAAATTATTTGCCTCTAAAACGGCCGTTGAGATCAGTACAGAAGCCATCCATTTACTTGGCATGGACGGTTATACCAATCGATACAACGCAGAGCGCTACTTTCGTGACGCGAAAATTTGTGAAATCTATGAAGGAACTAGTGAAATTCAAAGGCTGGTTATTTGCAAACAGCTAATATGAAATGAGGTGGCTCATGATGCAGTTCCAATTAAGTGACGAACATGAAATGATACAAAAAATGGTGAGAGATTTTGCGAAAAATGAAGTGGAGCCAACAGCAGCGGAGCGAGATGAAAAAGAAATCTATGATCCCGCTATTTTTCGCCAAATGGCGGAGCTTGGTTTAACGGGAATCCCTTGGCCAGAAGAAAATGGGGGGATTGGCAGTGATTATTTGGCCTATGTCATAGCGGTTGAGGAGCTCTCACGAGTGTGCGCCTCAACAGGCGTCACCCTGTCTGCCCACACATCACTCGCCTCATGGCCAATCTATACATTTGGGACAGATGAGCAAAAGGAGACGTATTTAAAGCCGCTTGCAGAGGGCCGAAAGATAGGGGCTTACGCCTTAACTGAAAATGGATCAGGCTCAGATGCCGGCGGAATGAAGACAACAGCAGTAAAAGCGGGCAATGAATACGTCTTAAATGGAGCGAAAATCTTTATTACAAATGGAGGCATTGCGGATGTTTATATTGTGTTTGCTGTCACTGACCAAGATGCTTCATCCCGCAATACAACCGCCTTTATTGTAGAAAAAGAGACGCCAGGCTTCTCAATAGGCAAAAAAGAAAGCAAACTGGGCATACGCTCATCGCCAACGACAGAAATGATCTTTGAAGACTGTCGTATTCCCGACAAAAATCGGCTCGGTCAAGAAGGAGAAGGGTTTAAAATCGCAATGATGACGCTCGACGGCGGCAGAAACGGCATTGCCGCTCAGGCGGTTGGAATTGCACAAGGTGCTCTAGATGCGGCAGTTAATTATGCAAAAGAGCGCAAGCAATTTGGCAAACCAATCATTCAGCAGCAAGGAATTGCTTTTAAGCTAGCCGATATGGCAACAGCGATTGAGGCATCAAGACTGCTCACCTATCAGGCTGCATGGCTTGAAACGAAAGGGCTTCCGTATGGAAAAGAATCAGCCATGTCCAAGCTCTTTGCCGGTGATACAGCCATGAAGGTGACGACAGAAGCCGTACAAATCTTCGGCGGATACGGCTATACAAAGGATTACCCAGTTGAACGATACATGCGTGATGCGAAAATCACGCAAATCTATGAAGGCACACAAGAAATTCAGCGGCTGGTCATCTCAAGGAAACTGCTAGATATGTAGACAACAAGCAAAGACCACCTGATGTGAGGTGGTCTGTTTTGTTACGGTTCAATTAGTTTTGAAATTTTTAAAACAGTAGCAAAATCTAAAGGTTTTTTAGGGTGAAAAAGGATTGTATCTTTAACTTAAGAGTGATCTGTCACCGATGATGTAGAGAGTATTGATTCATATGAACTGGCAACAAACCTACTAAAGCATTAGACACTAAATAAAGGATTAACTAAATCTGCACAAAAGGTAATAGTCGTTTTTTCCTGAATTTAAGATAATTTCCAGTATCGACCCATTTTATCATGGGGTTATGTTAAAATTGAAGAAATATAAATATTTGGAGGTTATTATGACCACTACTACCATCTTAGGAATCGTAACAATGGTTATATGGATTCTGGTTTCGACAGAACTTTCTAAGAATTCAAAAAAGGACAGTGATCAAAAAGAAAACAGTCGTAGAAAATTAATTGTATTCATGTTTGCAGGAATTGTATTGACCATAGCTGTAGTCATTTCATTATTTCAGAAACTTTAGATTAAGATAAATAAAAGTGTATAGCTATAAAGTTTTCATCATTTCATTTTTAAACATAATTATAAGTGAGGCAATCGTCTCACAGACATTACATATTTAAAGCAAATCTCAATGTTTGAGAAATATATAACAAATCAATTTCATTGGTAAATACTTACCTCAATGAGAGTGTTTTGAATTTTGTAGAAAATATCAGTAATTAGCTTATTTCTAAAAGAGAATAAATTTCTAAAATGCTGGATATTATTCAAACATAGATGAGGAAAAGATTTTATTTGTCCGAATATCTTGATTTAAAGAAATTGAAAAGATCTCCGTGAGGTATTTAATACAAAATATCCAAAATTAATACTAGTAACCTTTAAAATGAAAATAAAACCTTTATTAAAGTACATTTATTCTGTTATCAACCTAAATCGGGACATCTCATAATGAGTGTCTCGATTTTTTGGAATACTAGAAATTGGTAAAATTCTATTGGTTGACTTTATCCGTTCCAGTCTTTTTCAACATCCATATACAGGGACTTATGTTGGTTTTTAAAGAGTAGCATGTTTATCGCATTTTCTAATATTTTTCAACTTTTTGAAGAATTTCATAGGAATTGCGATGTATAAAGATACTGACATGTTCGATCATACTAATGTAATTTTAAAAAATTATAAGGATCTTGTCTTTACAAGGTTCAAGGGGGTAGGATTAGTTCTGCCAATTCAATTCATTGATTCGATTAATGCCCAAGAAAGCCCTTTTTATTCTATATCCGTGAGCAGTTTATAGAAAATAAAATGAGAGAGATATATTCATTGAATTTGGCTTTGCCTCTGCCTTTAGTGAAGATGGACTTATTTTATTAAGAACATTATATTAATAAATTCAAGAAATAAAGGAGCTAATCATATCTTAAAAATATAAATGCCATAAGTATCTCAGTCATGATAAAAGTTACCTACCTCTAAGACATTAAAGATATGAGATGAATTGATTTTTAATAGTGTTTTATTAGAAATTTTGACTAGAGTTTGGCGAATTAGAGTGTTTTATGCCATTACATAAGTAACCTGTAAAATGGAAAAAGAGCTTAATTCCTAAAAAATTGATTATAAATACCTCTATATAAATAATTATTACAAATTTTCCAAAAAAATATTGAAATGTAATTTACTTCTTGTTAGACTAAAGGAGTAGTAAATAATCGAAGGAGGTCAAATTATGACGAAAGCAACAGATTCTAAGTTTTATGCTTTATTATCGCTTTCACTTCTGGCGGTAACATCATTAGCTTTAGTGATTGGTAATGGTTCTTTGATTGCAGCAAATCTTGGTGTTAGTACTGGAACCGCGTTTACAATAGTTAATTTCTTAGATACTTGGTCCTCGGTAGCAACTGTCATTACTATCGTTGGTATGTTCACTGGCGTAGGAACAATTAGTGCAGGTGTAGCTGCTTCTATTTTGGCTATCCTCAAGAAAAAAGGAAAAGCTAAAGCTGCTGCTTTTTAATCTCAGAAAAAATCATCTCAATCTTTATTGAGATGATTTTTTCCAATATTATTGTATGGTCAATAAATTTCAATAAATGGTAACTTTAAAACTAATTTAACATTGTATGCCCATTTTGGATTATTATAAAACATCAATTAGGAGGTATTTTTTGATGATAAAACCCCAAAAAACTTACTTATTCTCATCATTGTTATTTGCAGTTACAATGGCAGCTTTATTTGTTGGTAGAGGTTCTTTGATTGAAGTAAAGTTGGGTGTTAGTAATGGGAATGCTGGTATTTTGGCTGTGCATGGGAAAGCCAAAGCTACTGCTTGTTAAAGTGACTTATGTACAAACTAAATAAGCTATTTAAAATGTATGATCGAAGTATAATGGGGTACCTCAATTATATTGGGATGATCCTTTTTTCTTTTATTGTTATGGTAGGGATTATTTTCTATCGTGGTATGATTCCTAACTCTTACCTGAACAGCTTTATTTTTACTTCAATATATATTGTGGCTACAGCTAATATCAATCGTTGTGTATTACCATACAGAAGACAACAACCAGGCTTGGTCTTTATCTCTAAACAATTGTTGATGAAACATTTATTCTTTACTATGAAAAAAGGATATGCAGTTCAACTACTTCTTGCTTGTTTAATCTCTTCAATCTTTTTGTTAGTAGAAAAGGAATATTTAATTATTATACTATCTATTGTTGCTATAATACTTTCATTTGCATCTCAATTATTGTCGGGTTTATTCAATATTATGAATAGACTACTTCTTTTGTTACAATTTTGGTATATTATAACATCTATTCTTGAAGCAGTTATTATACTGCAGATAGTACAATCTCTTCTTATTTATATTTACATAAGTAATTCTCATAGAATACCGATGACAATTGGACTTTCATTTTTAAAAAGTGCTAATGAGAAATATAGATCTGGTAATATTCTGCATCTATTTTTATCTTATATGAATAGCAATAAAATATTAATAGTCTTAATAGGTACCTTAGCTTCAGTACTTACTTATTTTGCCCAATCTCTTTTAACAAAAGTAGAAAACCTGCCTGCGCTAATTCTAGTCTATATAAACTTTATAACGATCTTAGAAATCTTAATAGGGTCAAAAAAGGAAGAGATCATGCTTGATAAGGCCAGAGTTGAGATGTTACAAGCCTCTTTGATTGTAGGTCCATATGAGAGATTTAAATCTAGTACGATTTATTTACTATGTCTTGTGCTCATTTTTATAAGCGCGTGTGGAATAGTCGGAGTAATGATAAACACTTCTGATATCTCAATTAATCTTAAAAACATGTTGTCGATTCCTATAATAATCTTTATTGGGGTTGTATATTTTAGAAAAACCGAACTATTAATCAACGATTATGAACATACATTGCTGAAACTTTCTTTGCCTATTTTATTACTAATATGCATTACAATATTTACTATTACTTCATGAAAAGAGGAGGAAAATGATAAATAAAAGATTCAAATGTTTTCTTTGGTACTATTCTAGCTACTGTATATTACTGATTAGTATAGGAATTTATTTTGGAAGCATAGTCAACAAAGAATTATTTGAAGCAGCACCGCCAACTTCGGGTCAAGATTTTATGTCTGTAGTCCTGATGCATAACTTAACGAATTTTGGAATGTATTTATTGGGTTTTTTATTTTCGCCATTATTTCAAATAATGGATTTCGGAGGTTCGTCCTTCGTTATTACAATGGGTTTTAGGACGTTAGGAGCGCAAGAAGCTTTAGATAAATTAATTCCTCATGGTTTATTAGAATTCCCAAATATGCTGCTGTATCAAGGAATAAGCCAGTATGTGCTTTTCACATTAATCTATACGAAGTCAATTAAAGCTGCTCTAGGTGTCATGAAAAAAATGATTCCTTATTATGTCCTATCGTTAGTCATCCTAATAATAGCTGCCTTTATTGAAGGGTATGATTCCTTATTATTTTCTATCATTATCAACAATAGCTGATTTTATTGAAGACTCTATATTACAGAGAAGGGGATTCAAGTGGGATTAGAATTTGTAGAATGTACGAAGAAATTCAAAAAAAATATGATACTCGATAAAGTGAATTTTTCAATTCCATCGGGTCTCTTTCATTTAGTAGGCCGAAATGGTGCAGGTAAAAGTACTCTCCTTAGAATGATATCTGGTTTAGATAAAAGATACTCTGGGGTAATTGAGATAAACAAAGAATCGACTCTTTATTTAAATGTGGACTCTATTGGTATTCACCCATTTACGATTAGAGAAAATCTAGAGATCTTGTGGAATACGTTTAATATTACACCTAATAAAGAACAAATGTGTAATGTGAATGATTTTTTTGATGGCAACCTAGATGGTTCGTATAGTAGAGCATCTACGGGTATGAAAGCGAAGGTAGGGTTATCTTTAGTGTTCGTAAAAGATTGGGAAACAATACTAATTGATGAAACCATGTCATCGCTCGATTCAGAAAGTATAGATATGCTATCTGAAAGGTTAGTGAAAATTTCTAAAAAAAATGCAACCATTATTTATGTTTCCCATAGCATGGTCAATAAACGCTTAAATGATAATTCAAGCATTATTAGTATAGGAGATGGGATGCTTTTATGGAACAACGTCCAAGAATAACATCACTGATATCATTGGTCATTTTTATTTTTGTCAATTATTATTTTGTAACTTTTGCTATTGAGTTGAATGGCTACATTTCTAAACTAGATGATTTGAAAGCTTTGTTAGAGGATATCTCCTATGAAACAATGCTGAATCTAATTGTTGTCATCACTACAACTTTAACAACAATAAGCCTTTTAGTGCAGTATCTAATTGGTAAATTCTTATTGATGATCTTTGCTCCTGAAGTTAAGAGTAAGTTGTTTTATGCTCTGATTCCTAAGATTCTCATTATGTTTATCAATGTAATATGCATGGGGATTTTGCAGATAGATAACTTATTGTTGTACATGTTGACAGCGCTTATAGGGTCTGTTCTCATTTTGCTCTTTTTCCAGTACAAAAAAGAGAATTGGAAAGCATCAATTCTCTTTGCTGCGCCGTTTATCATTGATGCATTAATCTCCTTAGGGAAAGAAATTGTCTCTATACTGTGATGTATGATAAGTAGAGCATGAACTTGCATTTATAGGTAGTTTATAAACAAGGTCTGTGAAAAAGGGGAACCATATTAGTGCAAGTTAAGAAAAGATCATCTAAAAAATGTACAAGAAGTTTTTCAAAAAGGTACACGTAGACTTAAACCCGTTTATGTGTACCTTTTTATAAAATGGATAATCGCTTCGTTCAATCGATAGCCGATCAGGTGCATTGTCTTTATTGTATTCATTCCTAACATTGCCTTTCATAGAAGGGACACTTGCAAAAAGTATATCACACACAGGAATCAGGCCAATTTAACGCAAATGACTGGATTTTAACGCTCATCATATGAAAAAATCAAAAATTAACATCAATAAAGGTGGCATAAACTCCCCTAATTTGTTTATAATGAGAGGTATGGTTTGTCGTAAAAATAAGGTATAAATACTTATTATTTCACTGATAAATGGATACATACATGTAATAGAAAGGGAGTGTCTGACCTTGAGTTTGAAAGAATACTCACAGGAACAGCTCAAACAAATGTCTTTAGTTGAACTTGCTTATGAAATTTTCAGAGACAGCAAAAAGCCGGTTACGTTTTCCGAGTTAATAGATGAAATTGTCCGTTTGCAAGGGATACAAAAATCTGATCTGGATGATCGACTTGCCCAATTTTATACAGATTTAAATATAGATGGCCGCTTTATTTCGTTAGGTGATCAGAGATGGGGACTTCGCAGCTGGTATCCAGTTGATCAAATCGAAGAAGAAGTTCAGCCAGTTGTGAAAACAAAAGCGAAAAAGAAAAAAACAAAAGCAGCTGTCGTTGAAGAAGACTTCGATGATATTGAAGAAGAAGAAATCGAAGATCTTGAAGAAGATCTTGAACTTGTTGAAGACGACGATGTTCTTGACTTAGATGATGAGGAAATTGATGAAGATCTAGAAGACTTCGACGAAGATGATGATGAAGATGACGACGGCTTAACGGAAATTGACGAAGGCGATTTAGCCGATGATGAGGAAGAAAAATAACCCTCACAAACCGGTTCTCAAAACAGGACAAAACCGTCTTGACTTTCCAGAGCGAACTATGTAGTATGTATTTTGGGCTCTCTAAAAAAGAGTACGTAAAGATACGTTCATTTACGCTCCCTTTCATTTATTTGAAAGGGAGCTTTCTTATTTTTCAAGAGATTTAGGGATACACTCTAAAAGGATGAAGCTGTGCATGTCTAGTCATGCAAGGGTAAAAAAGAGAGGAGCATACGAAATGACAAAGTATATTTTTGTAACAGGAGGAGTTGTTTCCTCACTTGGAAAAGGGATCACGGCTGCATCGTTAGGCCGCCTTCTGAAAAACAGAGGGATGGATGTCACCATTCAAAAATTTGATCCATATATCAACGTAGACCCAGGGACGATGAGTCCATATCAGCACGGTGAGGTATTTGTCACAGATGACGGTGCTGAAACAGACCTTGACTTAGGTCACTACGAGCGTTTCATTGATATTAACTTGAATAAATACAGCAACGTAACGACGGGTAAAATCTACTCTACCGTCCTGAAAAAAGAGCGCCGCGGCGACTATTTAGGCGGAACAGTACAGGTCATTCCCCACATTACAAATGAAATCAAAGACCGTGTGTACCGTGCAGGGAAAGAAACGGGTGCAGATGTTGTCATTACAGAAATCGGTGGAACAGTTGGAGATATCGAATCTCTTCCATTCCTTGAAGCCATTCGTCAAATGAAGAGTGACATTGGCCGTGAAAACGTGATGTACATTCATTGTACCCTTGTTCCTTACATCCGTGCAGCAGGCGAACTGAAAACAAAACCAACACAGCATAGTGTCAAAGAACTTCGCAGCCTCGGTATTCAGCCGAACGTCATTGTGGTCAGAACAGAAATGCCAATGACACAAGATATGAAGGACAAAATTGCTTTATTCTGTGATATTGATACAAAAGCTGTGATCGAATGCCAAGATGCAGACACACTTTACTCCATTCCGCTTGATTTACAAAAACAAGGTTTAGACAAGCTTGTATGTGAACACATGAAGCTTGACTGCCAAGATGCGGACATGACGGAATGGAAGGCGCTTGTTGACAAAGTGCAAAACCTTTCAAAGCAAGTCACAATTGGACTTGTAGGGAAATATGTTGAGCTGCAAGATGCATACATTTCTGTCGTCGAATCACTTCGTCATGCTGGCTATGCATTTGATGCGGATGTGCAAATCAAATGGATTAACGCAGAAGAAGTCACAGCAGAGAATATAGCTGATTTCGCTCAAGATGTAGACGGCATTATCGTCCCTGGAGGCTTCGGAGACCGCGGAGTGGAAGGGAAAATCATTGCAACACAATATGCCCGTGAAAACAAAGTGCCATTCTTCGGCATTTGCTTAGGCATGCAAGTCGCATCTATCGAATATGCGCGAAACGTACTAGGCCTTGAGGGAGCACATTCCGCTGAAATTGACCCGGAAACAGCATTCCCAATCATCGACCTTCTTCCAGAACAAAAGGATATAGATGACTTAGGCGGAACACTTCGCCTTGGCCTGTACCCATGTAAATTAAATGAAGATTCGAAAGCGTATGCTGCATACAATGACGAAGTGGTCTATGAACGTCACCGTCATCGCTATGAATTTAATAATGAATTCAGACAGCAAATGGAAGCTGCAGGCTTTGTCTTCTCTGGTACGAGCCCAGACGGACGCCTTGTTGAGATCATTGAGCTGAAGGATCACCCTTGGTTCCTTGCTTCTCAGTTCCACCCAGAATTCATTTCAAGACCGACAAGACCACAGCCATTATTTAGAGATTTCGTTGGTGCTTCACTGCAAGCATCTGAATCAAAATAAAACAAAAAACTGCCGAGAAGATGATATTCTCGGCAGTTTTTTTATTCATATTCTTCTACGATTTCTTTCACAGTAAACGATAGAGCATGATAGACATATAAGCAGGTCATCAATGCAGGATAGCCGAATCTTGTTCCATCCTCAGCAGGCACTAGTGGTTTTTTGAGCTGGAAATCAATGTGGACATCACAATGTTCTTCAATCAATGACGGTTCCTTTTGTGCTGGACCGACACCGACAATAGGTGTACCTTGCGCATGCAGCTCTTTGACAAGAGATTGAATCTCCTGATCTTCTGGATTTGAATAAAAAAGCAGCACCCTGTCACTTGGGTGAAGTAAGCTGCGTTCCTTTTGATCGAGAGGCAACACTTTTGCACATGGAAAAGGCTCGTTGCTTTCGGATGCCTCAAGGGCGACAGCGGCCAATTCATTCTTTCCATGAAAATAGACAGCATGGCCACTAACGACAGCCTGAGCAAGAAGGCGTGCCCCATCTTCAATCGCTTCTGCCTGTTTATCTCCAATACGTGAAAAAATACCTGATAATTGGGTAGTAAAAATTTTTAACAAGACTCATTTCCTCCTTCGGTCAGATCATTTTATAATAGAATATAAAGAGAATATTAGGAAAAATGCTCAGAAAATGTCGTAAAGTAAACTATTATAATTAAAGGAAATGTGAAAATCAAACAGAATTATTTAACAACAGCTCTTTTTATGGCGAAAAATGAAAGCAATGGGGTGTAACAGATGAATGAGAAAATTTTAATTGTCGATGATCAGTACGGTATTAGAATCTTATTGAATGAAGTGTTTCATAAAGAAGGCTATCAAACCTTCCAAGCCGCCAACGGGCTACAGGCATTAGATATTGTGAAGAATCATAGACCCAACCTTGTCCTGCTGGATATGAAGATTCCCGGAATGGATGGAATTGAGATTTTAAAACGGATGAAATTAATTGATGAAGACATCCGCGTCATCATTATGACAGCCTATGGCGAGCTAGATATGATTCAAGAATCTAAAGAACTCGGTGCCTTGACGCACTTCGCTAAACCATTTGATATTGATGAAATCCGTGATGCAGTCAAAGAATACTTGCCGCTTGAAACAAACGGCTAGATGGAAATGATTGAATCGAGTCATTCTGTTGCCGATTTGTCGAATAATTGGTATTCTAGATAAGAAGAAAGCGATCTGACTTTGAAAGTTTACATATGGCGAGAAATTCTGGTCATGCTAGGGTGGAGAGCTTTTTTTAGTAAGCAAATTAGCTACATAGGGAGGATTTTTCATCATGCCTTTAGTTTCAATGACAGAAATGTTGAAAGACGCAAAGGAAAAAGGTTACGCTGTTGGACAGTTTAACTTAAATAACTTAGAATTCACGCAAGCGATTTTACAAGCTGCTGAAGAAGAGAAATCTCCAGTTATCTTAGGAGTATCTGAAGGAGCAGGACGCTACATGGGCGGCTTCAAAACAGTTGTCGCAATGGTAAAAGCGTTAATCGAAGAATATAATGTGACAGTTCCTGTTGCGATTCACTTAGATCACGGTTCAAGCTTTGAATCTTGTGCAAAAGCGATTCATGCAGGATTTACTTCTGTTATGATTGATGCTTCTCACCATCCATTTGAGGAGAATGTAGCAACAACTGCAAAAGTAGTTGAGCTTGCACATTTCCACGGTGTATCTGTAGAAGCTGAACTTGGAACTGTTGGTGGACAAGAAGACGACGTCATCGCTGAGGGCGTTATTTATGCTGATCCAAAAGAGTGCCTAGAGCTTGTAGAACGTACGGGTATTGACTGCCTTGCACCTGCACTAGGTTCTGTTCATGGTCCATACAAAGGTGAACCAAACCTTGGTTTTGCTGAAATGGAAGAGATCGGAAAAGCGACAGGTCTTCCACTTGTTCTTCACGGCGGAACAGGTATCCCAACTGCTGACATCAAGCGTGCGATCTCACTTGGTACAGCAAAAATCAATGTAAACACTGAAAACCAAATTGCTTCTGCAAAAGCAGTTCGCGAAACACTTGCTGCGAAAACAGAAGAGTATGATCCACGTAAATATCTTGGACCAGCTCGTGACGCAATTAAAGCGACTGTTATCGGCAAAATGCGCGAATTTGGTTCTTCTAACCAAGCATAATTTGATGAGAACCGAAAGCCGCCTGACTCACAGGCGGTTTTCTCCATATCTTGAGAAAGCGCAATCAAATTTACATTTCAGACAATTTATTGATAGGAGAGTGGCACAGTTATGTTATTTTTCGTAGATACAGCGAATATCGCAGACATTAAAGAGGCACACGAGCTTGGCATTTTAGCAGGTGTTACAACAAACCCTAGTTTAGTAGCGAAAGAAAAGGACGTATCATTCCACGATCGCCTTCGCGAAATCACTGACATAGTGTCAGGTTCTGTCAGTGCGGAAGTCATTTCCCTAAAAGCAGAAGAAATGATTGAAGAAGGAAAAGAACTCGCTGCTATCGCACCAAATATCACTGTCAAAATTCCAATGACTACAGATGGTCTTAAAGCTGTCAAAGCATTAACAGACCTTGGTATCAAAACAAATGTCACGCTGATTTTTAATTCAAATCAGGCACTTCTTGCAGCTAGAGCTGGTGCGACATATGTTTCTCCATTCCTTGGTCGTTTAGATGACATTGGCCACAACGGTCTTGATCTCATCAGTGAAGTGAAAACCATTTTTGATGTTCATGGATTAGATACACAAATCATTGCTGCATCCATTCGTCACCCGCAGCATGTGACAGAAGCTGCACTTAGAGGCGCTCATATCGGTACAATGCCGCTGAAAGTCATCAAGCAGCTGACAAAACACCCATTAACGGATGCAGGCATTGAGCAATTTTTAGCAGACTGGAATAAATAAGTGATTGTGGCAGACGGGATATGTGGTTCCGTTTGCCGCAGTTTTCCTTTAAAAACGCTAAGAAATGTTTTGTGCAAAGAAGAGAACATCACAGCCTCGCAAAGCTTCGATTATTTTTCTTCCGACAAATTTCGTTTAACCTGTATTCTTTCTCTTGATATTGGCTAAATTTTGGACAAGACCTTTTAAAGCGCGACATCCACAACAGTATAACTCCAACAGTGATCTTCTTTAAGAAGGGAGATAAATATGGAAAAATTAAACATTGCCGGCGGTGACCCATTGCGCGGGACCGTACATATTAGTGGTGCGAAAAATAGTGCTGTAGCACTGATTCCTGCCACGATTCTCGCTAATTCTTCTGTAACGATTGAAGGCCTTCCGCATATTTCAGATATTGACACATTACGAGATCTGTTAGAAGAAATTGGCGGAAAGGTCACTTTTGAAAAAGGTGAAATGGTTGTCCATCCTGAATCAATGATCAGCATGCCGCTTCCTAACGGGAAAGTGAAGAAACTGCGGGCGTCCTATTATTTAATGGGGGCCATGCTAGGCAGATTCAAGCAGGCTGTCATCGGTTTGCCAGGAGGATGTCACTTAGGACCTAGACCGATCGATCAGCATATCAAAGGCTTTGAGGCACTTGGAGCCGAGGTGACAAACGAGCAAGGAGCGATCTATTTACGTGCTGAAAAGCTAGTAGGAGCCCGTATTTATCTCGATGTTGTCAGTGTAGGTGCAACCATTAATATCATGCTGGCCGCTGTACTGGCCGAAGGGAAAACGGTGATTGAAAATGCCGCCAAAGAGCCAGAAATTATTGATGTAGCGACACTGCTTGCAAGCATGGGAGCCAACATCAAAGGTGCGGGTACTGATGTGATTCGAATCGATGGTGTAGAATCTCTTCATGGCTGCAAGCATTCGATCATTCCTGATCGCATAGAAGCAGGTACGTTTTTAATTGCAGGTGCAGCGATGGGGGATGAAGTTGTACTTGATAATGTGATCCCAACTCATTTAGAATCAATTACGGCAAAACTGAGAGAGATGGGGTTCACAATTGAAACGAGCAACGATCAGATGCTGATTGTTGGCAGAAATGAAGGACTCAAGCCTGTCGATATCAAAACCCTTGTGTATCCGGGCTTTCCGACCGATCTTCAGCAGCCGATGACCGCTTTGTTAACAAAAGCAAAAGGCACGAGTGTTGTCACAGATACGATTTACTCTGCCCGCTTTAAGCACATTGACGAATTGCGCCGCATGGGGGCAAACATGAAGGTGGAAGGAAGGTCTGCCATTATTACGGGGCAAACTCAGCTTCAAGGAGCAAAAGTAAAAGCAAGTGATCTGCGTGCAGGTGCTTGTCTTGTTGTCGCAGGGTTAATGGCAGACGGTGTGACCGAAATCACAGGGCTTGAACATATAGACAGAGGATATAGTATGCTTGAGGAGAAGCTTGAAGGCTTGGGTGCAACCATCTGGCGTGAAAAGCTGAATGATCAAGAAATAGAAGAACTTCAAAATTCATAAGGCTTTGACTGTGAGAGGAGATTTGGGCAAAAATGGAAAGAAGTTTATCGATGGAACTAGTACGGGTGACAGAAGCAGCCGCATTAAAATCTGCCCGTTGGATGGGAAGAGGATTAAAAGACGAAGCGGATGATGCTGCAACAAGTGCCATGCGTGATGTATTTGATACCATTCCGATGAAGGGAACTGTGGTCATCGGCGAGGGAGAAATGGACGAAGCACCAATGCTCTATATTGGGGAAAAGCTTGGGAACGGATATGGACCTCGCGTGGATGTCGCTGTTGATCCATTGGAAGGAACAAATATTGTGGCGAGCGGCGGCTGGAATGCCTTAGCTGTCATTGCTGTTGCGGATCATGGCAACTTGCTGAATGCACCTGATATGTACATGGATAAGATCGCAGTAGGTCCAGAAGCGGTAGGCTGCATCGACATTGAAGCGCCTGTCATTGATAATCTTCGTGCTGTTGCAAAAGCGAAAAACAAAGATATTGAAGATGTGGTTGCGACGATTTTAAACAGAGATCGACATGAACAAATTATTGCTGAGCTGAGAGAAGCAGGCGCAAGAATTAAACTGATTGATGATGGTGACGTTGCAGGAGCCATTAATACAGCATTTGATCACACAGGTGTTGATATTCTATTTGGTTCAGGCGGTGCGCCTGAAGGTGTTCTTTCTGCTGTTGCGTTAAAGGCACTTGGTGGTGAAATCCACGGTAAGCTTCTTCCTCAAAGTGAAGAAGAGCTGAGACGCTGCGAGAAAATGGGGCTGGATGTTGGGAAAGTCCTCAGAATGGAAGACCTCGTGAAAGGTGACGACGCCATTTTTGCAGCGACAGGTGTAACAGACGGCGAGTTATTAAAAGGTGTTCAATTCAAAGGCTCTGTTGGAACAACACATAGTGTTGTCATGCGTGCAAAATCGGGTACTGTCCGATTCGTCGATGGCAGACACAGCTTAAAGAAAAAACCGAATCTTGTCATTCGTCCGTAATCTGAAAGCGGGTATTCATTACCCGCTTTTCATATAGGTGTCAAATGTATATCATTTTCTTTTTAAAGTTGAATATTCTCTGCAAATGAGGTAAAACTAAAGAGTGCTGCGAAATTTTCTGCGAATTTACTTCTTTTAAGCTTCAATAAGTTTAAATACTGCCGCATCATGACGATATATTCATTATCCTTCTCTATGTTGACAAAGCTCTATTTCACATTGTTCCTATCTTTTACGATAAAACGAGTGGGAGCGTTACCATGAGAGCGAGGTCAATCCAACAAAAAAACGGAATTAAAAGCTAATCAAATACAATGGTCATGCATTTGTAATGAAATACATTGACTAGAAAAGTGTGGTGTCCATATTGAAAGATGTTTCGATTTCATCTTTGGAAAATATGAAATTAAAAGAGCTGTATGAGTTAGCAAAACGGTACAAAATCTCTTATTACAGCAAACTAACAAAAAAAGAATTAATTTTTGCCATCTTAAAGGCAAACGCTGAGCAAGAGGATCTCTTATTTATGGAAGGGGTTCTAGAAATTATTCAGTCAGAGGGATTTGGTTTCTTAAGACCCATTAACTACTCCCCAAGCTCTGAAGATATTTATATTTCTGCTTCACAAATCAGACGCTTTGATTTACGAAATGGAGATAAGGTGTCTGGAAAGGTAAGACCTCCAAAAGAGAATGAACGCTACTATGGCCTCCTTCATGTAGAAGCGGTAAATGGGGACGACCCAGAATCAGCAAAGGAACGTGTTCACTTTCCTGCACTCACACCGCTATTCCCTGATCGCCAAATGATTCTTGAAACACAGCCTAATCACCTGTCTACTAGAATTATGGATATGATGGCACCAGTTGGATTTGGACAACGTGGATTAATCGTTGCACCGCCTAAAGCAGGGAAAACCATTTTACTTAAAGAAATAGCCAATAGCATTTCTGAAAATCATCCAGAGGCAGAACTGATTGTCCTTCTCATTGACGAACGTCCAGAGGAAGTAACAGACATCGAACGTTCTGTTGCAGGGGATGTTGTTAGTTCAACCTTTGACGAAGTACCGGAAAACCACATTAAAGTAGCAGAGCTTGTATTAGAGCGTGCCATGCGTCTTGTTGAACATAAAAAAGATGTCATCATCTTAATGGACAGCATCACAAGGCTTGCTCGTGCATACAACCTAGTCATCCCGCCAAGCGGGCGAACGCTTTCTGGGGGGATTGATCCAGCTGCGTTCCATCGTCCAAAACGTTTCTTTGGTGCTGCGCGTAACATCGAAGAAGGCGGAAGCCTAACGATTTTAGCCACTGCGCTTGTTGATACAGGTTCTCGTATGGATGATGTCATTTATGAGGAGTTCAAAGGTACTGGAAACATGGAGCTCCATTTGGATCGCTCTCTTGCAGAGAGAAGGATTTTCCCGGCGATCGACATTCGTCGTTCTGGTACGAGAAAAGAAGAACTGCTTGTGCCAAAAGAGCATCTTGATCGTCTATGGGCGATGAGAAAATCGATGTCAGATACACCTGATTTCGCTGAGAAGTTCATGCGTAAAATGAGAAAAACAAAGACGAACCAAGAATTTTTCGATATTTTAACGCAAGAATGGAAACAAGCCAATATGTCTGCATCAAGAAGATAGCTTCCTGAAAAAATACATTTGCAATCATAGACTCACGCTGTTATAATTTTATCATGTGCGTTTCAGAATTTATTCTGAGATATTAACTCTGTTTCCGAATTGGATTCAGGGCGGAAGGAGATGACAGTAGATGAAAACAGGAATTCATCCTAACTACAAAAAAGCTACAGTCAAATGCGCTTGTGGAAATGAGTTTGAAACTGGATCAGTAAAAGAAGAGGTACGCATCGAGATTTGCTCTGAGTGCCATCCTTTCTATACAGGCCGTCAAAAATTCGCTTCTGCTGATGGACGTGTTGACCGCTTTAACAAAAAATACGGTCTTAAGTAATAATAGATACAATAAACAGGCAGGAATCCGTTCTTGCCTGTTTTTTTACGTGGATTGATGGAACTTTAAAACGGGGGAGAAGACCTTATGTATGTGATGAAACAAAGCGGTTGGCTTGAAGTCATCTGCGGTAGTATGTTTTCTGGAAAGTCGGAAGAATTGATTCGGAGAGTCAAAAGAGCCACCTTTGCCAAACAAGAAGTAAAAATATTCAAACCAGCAATTGATAACCGATATAGCTCAAACTCAGTTGTGTCACATAACGGTTCATCAGTAGATGGGATTGCAGTATCCTCACCAAAAGACATAATAACGCACATATCAGAAAGAACCGATGTCATTGGCATTGATGAGGTGCAATTTTTTGATGAGACAATCATTGATATTGTCACTCAACTGGCTGATAAAGGCTACCGAGTCATTGTTGCAGGTCTTGATCAAGACTTCAGAGGAGAGCCATTTGGTGTTGTTCCGCATTTAATGGCATGTGCAGAGCTTGTAACAAAACTTCAAGCGGTTTGTTCGGTATGCGGCTCCCCAGCGAGTAGAACACAACGCTTGATCGACGGTAAACCCGCATCCTATGATGATCCTATTATTTTAGTAGGTGCGCAGGAATCATACGAAGCACGATGCAGACATCACCATGAAGTACCAAGACTGGACGTTGGTACAACACTTGACAATTAAAAAAATAGCAAATGCCGCTGTGTTTTGTTTTTCGATATTTTGGCTGAACACCCATCATTTGTACTTAAATAAATTAAATAATACTATGAAAAAATTATCTAATTTTCAACGCTTGCGTTTTGGCATAAGCAGGAATAAAATGACTAACTGTAGTGTAAAGCATTTAAACGAAAAGTTCGATTTCTTGTCATAATTTTTATGATTAAGGGTGTTTCTCCTTAATCATTCTTCTTATTAATATTTAACTTTATTTATATTTTAGAAAGAGGGTAGTTTTTGATGAACAACGTGAAGAAAACAAAAGAAGGGTACCTCGAAACCACTTTGACAGGTAAAGATGTATTATCGATTCCAACGTTGAACAAAGGCGTTGCTTTTTCTGAAGAGGAAAGACAAGAGCTTGGATTAGAAGGCTTACTTCCCCCAACTGTTCTTACTTTAGAACAGCAAGCGGAGAGAGCGTACAAGCAATTTCTAGCTCAGCCAGATCGTCTTCGTCAAAACGTATACTTAAGTGATTTGCAAAACCGTAACGAAGTATTGTTCTATAAGCTTCTTACAGACAAGCTTCGTGAAATGCTTCCTGTTGTTTACACACCAACTGTTGGTGAAGCGATTCAAGAATACAGCCATGAATACAGAAGACCTCATGGTGTTTATCTTTCAATCGACAACATTGACGGCATTGAGAAAGCATTTGAAAACTTACATGCAACAGCAGGCGACATTGACCTCATCGTTGCGACTGACTCTGAGAGCATTCTTGGAATTGGTGACTGGGGCGTTGGCGGTATCAATATTGCGATCGGTAAATTAGCTGTTTACACTGCAGCAGCAGGTATTGACCCAAGCCGCGTCATTCCAGTGGTATTAGATGTAGGAACAAACAATGAAAAATTATTGAATGATCCATTATACATCGGTAACCATCACAAACGTGTGCAAGGTGAAAAATACGAAGAGTTCATTGATGCGTATGTAAAAACAGCACTTAAATTCTTCCCGAAAGCATTGCTTCACTGGGAAGACCTTGGAAACAAAAATGCGCGTAACATCATGAAAAAATACAACGACAAGATCTTAACGTTCAATGATGATATTCAAGGTACGGGTGCCATTACTTTAGCGGGAGTTCTTGCAGCTGTCAAGAAAACTGGCACTCAATTGAAAGATCACCGTGTTGTGATTTTCGGAGCTGGCTCAGCTGGTATCGGAATCGCAGATCAAATGCGTGACACAATGGTACTTGAAGGTCTTTCTGAAGAAGAAGCAAACAATGCATTTTGGACATTAGACTACAGAGGATTGTTAACAGATCAATTTGAAGATGAAGTGCTTGATTTCCAAAAGCCGTACCTTCGTTCTTCTGATGAAGTGAGCGGATGGGCACGTGATGAAAAAGGACAAATTTCATTTGCAGAAACCGTTCGCAGGGTGAAGCCGACGATCCTAATCGGTACATCTGGTCAAGGCGGCGCATTCACTGAAGAAATCATTAAAGAAATGGCAGCTCATACAGAGCGTCCTGTGATCATGCCAATGTCTAACCCAACGCCACTTGCTGAGGCAGTGCCAGAGGATCTATTCAAATGGACAGACGGTCGTGCACTTGTTGCAACAGGCAGCCCATTTGATAACGTTGAGTATAATGGCATCGAACATGAAATCGGACAATCAAACAATGCGTTCGTTTTCCCAGGACTTGGTCTTGGTTCTATCGTAACGGAATCAAAAATCATCACAAAAGGCATGTTCGTCGCTTCAGCGAATGCGATTGCTGAAATGGTTGATCATGAAAAACCAGGCGCTGGTCTACTTCCAAGCATTGATAAATTGCAAGAAGTTTCTATTCAAGTGGCAATTGAAGTAGCGAAAGCAGCGATTGAAGATGGAGTGGCAAGAAAAACGCCTGACAACATCGAACAAGCTGTGAAAGACGCAATGTGGATTCCTGAATATAAAAAAATTGTAAGAGCATAATAAAATGTGTCATGCGGCGTTGTTTAGGGTAATTTAAGCAATGCCGCATGAAAAAGAAACATGTTAAGGATTTAAGGAGGAATAGTAAGATGGACTTTTTACATATTTTGATCCTCCTAGCACCGATTTTTTTCGTTATCGCGCTGGGTTGGTTCGCAGGGAACTTCGGCAGCTATGACGCTAAATCTGCAAAAGGTGTAAGTACACTTGTCACAAAGTATGCTTTACCAGCGCACTTTATCGCCAGCATTCTGTCAACACCAAAAGATAAATTCTATAGTCAAATTCCGTTTTTCGTTGCATTGATTTTAGGAATCGTTGGTTTTTATATTATTATCCTTCTTGTGACGAAATTTGCGTTTAAATACGATTTAACAGATTCATCTGTTTTCTCATTAAACTCAGCTCAACCGACCTTTGCATTTATGGGGATTCCGGTCTTAGGCAGTTTATTTGGGGCTCAAGAAGTCGCAATTCCGATTGCGATTACCGGAATAGTTGTAAATGCATTGCTTGATCCAATTGCCATTATTGTGTCAACTGTCGGTGAAAAAACAAAAGGAAAAACAAAAGACGGCGAAAGCTTCTTGAAAATGACAACAAAAGCTATTTTGCATGGTTTGTCAGAACCACTTGCACTTGCACCGCTAGCAAGTATCATCCTTGTTCTTTTAGGATTTAAACTTCCTGAAATCGGACATGAAATGTTAGAGGAAATTGGTAGTGTAACTTCAGGGGTTGCGCTATTCGCAGTCGGTGTAACGGTTGGTATTCGAAAAATTAAACTCAGCTTACCAGCATTCAGTATTGCCCTATTAAAAGTAGCTGTACAACCATTGCTTATGTATTTGATCGCCATTCTTATGGGACTTTCGGCTGATGAAATTACAAAAGCTGTATTGCTGGTTGCCTTCCCAGGTTCAGCAGTTGCAGCGATGATCGCAACACGATTTGAGAAACAAGAAGCGGAAACTGCATCCGCATTTGTGATCAGTGCGATCATGTCACTTATTACATTACCGATCATTATTGCACTTACCGTATAATAAAGAAGACAAAGGGCTAAAATAAAGATCATTTTAGCCCTTTGTCAACAATCTAAGGCTGCCTATCGAGGCAGCCTTTCTTAACGAAATGAATGAAACAGTGGGAAGAGCACACGCTTCTTTTTGATCTCAGGGTGTCCCTTTTCCTTTTCTGCTTCTCCTTTTGATGGTTGTGTCAATGTGGCTGTGAGGCGCTCTAATGTAGCCGTTAATTCTTCAATTTCTTTTCGGTGCTGGAGGAGCTGGTAGGAGACACCTTCATCCGCTTTTTTAGCGAGTTTCCGTTCAATTTCTTGAAAACGTGTTTCAATATGACTGGCGTGTGATTGCTGCTGAAGGAGCTTCTTCACTTGTTCTTCTAAGGCTTCTATCCGCTGTGCAGAGGCAGAAGTTTCTACAGCAGGTGATAACTGCTGAACAGTTTCTTCATGGATCGGCAGCCTAATGTCATGAAGAATCACACCTTCATTCATTTGGCGTTTGACCTCTTTGAGCAGCTGCACAATGTCATCGTGAAATTCGTAATGTCCAAGTTCATTTCGGGCGACAGGGATGTTGAGTTGTTTCACCCAACGCTGAATTGTTTTTGAAGATACACCAATTTCCTTTGCAACCTCATTTGTATTCAAATCAAATGCCCTCCCTTTTTCAGTTACAAGTACCATTCTCTTTCAGGAGTAGCCGTTCCTTCACGTTAGACAAAACAAGTAACCAATCGCCAAAGATCGTGTTTTCTAGTGGAAAATTGCAAAAAACAATTGTTTTGGAAATTTTTTTGACTGTCATACCCTGCTATACTATAATTAGACTGTTACGCACAAAACAGAGGTGAAGACCATGTTAGACCGTTTAAAATCAATCGAAGAACGCTATGAAAAGCTAAATGAATATTTAAGTGATCCTGAAGTGGTGAACGACCCTAAGAAGCTTCGTGAATATTCGAAGGAACAATCCGATATTCAAGAAACTGTTGAGGTATATAGACAATATCGTGCGGCATACGATCAGCTGAATGAAGCGAAAGCCATGCTTGAAGATAAGCTGGATGCCGACATGCGCGACATGGTCAAAGAAGAAATTTCAGAGCTCACAGAGGAAACGGAACGTTTAGAAGACGAACTGAAAATCTTGCTCATCCCGAAAGATCCAAATGACGATAAGAACGTAATTGTGGAGGTTCGTGGTGCAGCGGGTGGAGAAGAGGCTGCTCTTTTTGCAGGGAATCTTTACCGTATGTACAGCCGTTATGCCGAAATGCAAGGCTGGAAAACGGAAGTCATGGAAGCAAGTGTTACTGGCACTGGCGGTTATAAAGAGATCATCTTTATGATTAGCGGAAAAGGCGCATACTCCAAGCTAAAGTTTGAAAATGGCGCACACCGCGTGCAGCGTGTTCCTGAAACAGAATCAGGCGGCCGGATTCATACATCAACAGCTACAGTTGCTGTATTGCCTGAGGCTGAGGAAGTTGAAATTGATATCCACGAAAAAGATATTCGTGTGGATACATTTGCATCAAGCGGACCTGGGGGACAAAGTGTAAACACAACTATGTCTGCTGTCCGGCTGACTCACTTGCCAACAGGCGTGGTTGTCTCCTGTCAGGATGAAAAATCACAAATTAAAAATAAAGAAAAAGCAATGAAAGTGTTACGTGCAAGAATTTATGATAAATTCCAGCGTGAAGCACAGGCTGAATATGATCAAACACGTAAATCTGCTGTTGGAACAGGGGATCGTTCAGAGCGTATCCGTACGTACAATTTCCCGCAAAACCGTGTAACGGACCACCGCATTGGATTGACGATTCAAAAGCTTGATCAAATTTTAGAAGGAAAACTTGACGAGGTCATTGATGCATTAATTATGGAAGACCAAGCAAGAAAACTTCAAAATGCAAAATAAAGAGCGAACGATCTTTGAAGCCCTTAAATGGGCTTCTTCTTTGTTAACGGAAGCGGGCAGAGACCAAAACGCAGCAGAGCTATTGTTGATGCATGTGCTTGGATGGAACAGAAGTGAACTTCTTGCACGCCTTCATGATCCACTGCCAGAGGTGCAAGATCAACAATTCAGCGAGTTCGTAGCGCAGCACAAGCTTGGAGTGCCTGTTCAGCATTTAACGGGTGTTGAATTTTTTTATGGCCGTCCATTTGAGGTGAACAAACATGTCCTCATTCCTCGTCCTGAAACGGAGGAAGTTGTGCTGGCGGCATTGAATATGGTGAATCGCGTTTTTCCAGATGATCAGCCGCTTAAAGCACTTGATGTTGGCACAGGCAGCGGAGCAATCGCTATAACGTTAGCTCTTGAAAAAAAATCATTATCTGTCACAGCGACTGATATTTCGCATGAAGCACTTGCGGTAGCAAAGCGGAATCAAGAAGCGCTTGGTGCAGCCGTCCATTTTTTACAGGGAGATTTACTTGAACCTGTCATGGCTCAAGGCATCAAAGTCGATTTATTTATTTCCAACCCTCCTTATATTGCGGCAGAGGAAATGGACAGTTTATCAGAGGTTGTCACGAAGCATGAACCTGTCAATGCGCTGACTGATGGTCGTGACGGTCTGTGGTTTTATAAGCGTCTCGCTTGTGATCTCCACAACGTACTCAACAAGCAAGCAGTAGTTGTCTTTGAAATTGGACACACGCAAGCACAAGATGTCAAAGCACTTCTCGTGCAGGCATTCCCTTCAGCTGTTGTCCGCATCGTCAAGGACATTAACGGAAAGGATCGAGCTGTTTGCGCACATATTCAAAACGAAAGTCCGGCTGAATAAAGTCGGACTATTTTATTATGTAAAGATGAAACTTATGGTAAAAGAGGAACGTATATATAGAAGAATGAACATTCTGATCATGATTTTTTACATAAATTTGTTTTGAAGGAGCGAATGGTGTGAACAGAAGGTATGCGATGGTGTTGGTCATCGTCAGTGTACTATTGATTGTGAGTGCTTGTGGCAAAACGGGCTTTAAAAAAGAAGCAGCAGCATTTGGAGAAAGTTATAAAAAAGCACAATACACAGTGAATCGAACAGATGACCTATCTGACATGAAGGAGAAGTTGAAGTCTTATTTAACTGATCATGAATATCAAGAATATACACAAGACAGCATGTTCCCGAGTGTATTAGAAGCAGCAAAGGACCAAGATTGTCAAATTAAGCTGAAAAACATTACGTTTACACCTTCAGATGAAAGCGACGACAGGATTGAATTTGACTATGAAATGACCATTCAATTTATTGATCAAAAAGGAAATGTCAAAAAGGAAATCGAGAAGAAAGGGCAAATGACTGTCATCAAAACAGAATCAGGTTTAAAAATCAGCCGAGATTGGGATGGGAGACTGTATCCCTCTGATTACCAATCCTCACACCAAAGCCGTTCATAGGTTGAACGGCTTTTCAACGTGCTCATCTCACGAATCAAATTTAATGGCTCTCGCTCATAATCTATTAAAAAAATCATTTTTGCTGTTTACGAGATGCGTTTCCTGGACACAATGTTTGTAGCGAAGAGAAAAAGTGGGGGGAACACATCATGTTCAAAAGTAAAATGATGATTTGTCTTTATATGTTTCTATTATTATGTGGTGCTTTTGCAAACCTTGGAAAAGAGGAGACAGCGGCTGCTTCTGCAAATCAGCCTGTTGTGATCCCAGATGAAGCGATTCGTTTACGTATTTTAGCCAATAGTGACCGGTCGGCGGACCAGGATGTGAAAAGAAGCATTCGAGATGAGGTCAATGCCAATATAACGGAGTGGGTCAAAGACCTCACATCCATTGAAGAAGCCAGACGTGTCATTCGTTCAAAGCTTCCAGACATCAATCGGATCGCCAAAGCAAAATTAAAGGAACAGCACATTGACCAATCGGTATCCGTCAGTTTTCAAAAAGCCTCTTTTCCAACAAAGCTTTATGGAAACTTCGTCTATCCTGCTGGAAAATATGAAGCCATTTTGATTACGCTTGGAGAAGGGGACGGAGCCAATTGGTGGTGTGTGTTATTCCCGCCTCTCTGCTTTATCGACTTTTCAAACGGAGAAGCCATTGCATCACCAGAAGGAGAAGATAAAGGTCAAGTTTCAGCGCAGCAATCAAATGAGTCTGTCAATGAAGTGGTGAAAGAAGAGGAAGAGGAGACTGGTGAAGTGAAGTTCTTTTTGTTCGAATGGGTCTCTAGTCTTTTCTCTTAAAAAAAGGTCTAAATCTGTTTTTGCCTCATAGAGTTGAAGTAAGAGATCAAAAAGAGGTGAAAGCATGTATTATCAATTAAGAATAGCAACAGAAGAAGATGTTCCGGCTATCAATGCTTTTCTTGAAAAAGGACAAGCAAAAGGCGGGGTGACGATTGCAGAACGCACAACATTTGTTGTGATGGAAGATGCGGACGGTCAGCTTGCAGGCTGCTTAGGGCTTGAACAGCTTAGTGAACAAGAGGGATTGCTGCGGTCGCTTGTTATATCGGATAAGCTCGGTCAGGGGCACATTGTTTCTTTGTTCCAAAGTGTTCAAACGCTGGGAGAAAAACAAGGTGTGGATACCTTTTATGTCATAGCAAACCATTCGTCCTCGCATGATTTTTTAGCACTCATGGGTTTTACACCTTTAGAGGAAATCCCGCAATGTGTGTGGGTATCTGCGCATGCAAAAGAGTCATTGGGGAAAGAACAGGCTGTCGTGCTGCAAAAATCGAGAGGTTAATCACAAAAAATCGGACTTATACACATACTTATCCACTGTTAAACAAGCGTTATCCACAAATTGTGGACAACGCTTGTTTTATTTAGCATCATCTTTTATACTTTCAAAAGGATAATCGAGATATATCAACAGTTTTATCTTTTTTAAAAGGAGTTTGTATGATGTTAAATACAAAAAGGTGGTCTGTGGATTTAAAAAAGGATTTATCCACATACTATCCACAAATTAAACAAGCAGCCCTGTTGTTGCAGCAAAATGAAGTGGTCGCTTTTCCGACAGAAACGGTTTATGGACTAGGGGCAAATGCAAAAGAGACCGAGGCAGTTAAGAAAATTTATGAAGCGAAAGGGCGCCCAAGTGATAATCCTTTGATTGTACACATTGCGGAGGTTCAGCAACTCCATGAATTTGCACAAATAGAAAACGAAAAAGTAAAAACACTGATGGATGCCTTTTGGCCCGGTGCTTTAACGCTTGTGCTTCCATGTAAGCCTGGCATTTTATCAAAGCAGGTGACAGCAGGTTTATCCACAGTGGGTGTAAGAATGCCAGATCATCCCGTTGCACTCGAACTCATCCGGGCAGCTGGCCTGCCAATTGCCGCTCCAAGTGCCAATCGCTCAGGGAAACCGTCGCCGACACTAGCTGATCATGTAGCGAGTGATCTTGATGGGAGAATTGCTGGCATTGTCGATGGCGGTTCAACGGGTATTGGTGTTGAGTCAACGGTTGTATCCTGTATAGACGAGATTCCCGTGATCTTAAGACCGGGTGGCATTACAAAAGAAGCGTTAGAAGAGGTAGTAGGAACAGTCAACGTCGATCCGGGGCTGACGAAAAAGGATGAGGCGCCTGTATCGCCAGGGATGAAATACACACATTATGCACCTGAAGCACAAATGTATATGTTTCATGGAAGTGATGAAGAAATGCAGTGTCACATTCAGAAGTACCAGGCTGAAGGGCTAAAAGTTGGTGTGCTGACGACAGAAGAAAAGAAAGAATGGTTTGCGGCAGATGTTGTTTTTAGCTGTGGACGGAGAGAAAAGCCTGAAACCGTTGCTGCCAACTTATATCGTGTGCTAAGACAGTTTGATGAAACGGATGTAGACTTAATCATTTCAGAAACTTTTTCAGAACAGGGCGTTGGTTCTGCGATCATGAACCGTCTTCAAAAAGCGGCAGGAGGGCGTAACCTCTCTTCGCTCAAATAGTTCTAACCTCTCTTGGACAAACATAGGTTAAAGGAGAATGCGTGTCCAAGGGGGATTTACATGAACGAACTAGCTGGCGAATTGCTGACACTCAGTATCATGGCTTTTGCACTTGGGATGGATGCCTTTTCGGTAGGGCTCGGCATGGGGATGATTCAGCTGAGGATCCGCCAAATCATCTATATTGGACTAGTCATTGGTTTATTTCATATGTTTATGCCGCTTTTTGGTATGCTGACAGGTCAGCTCTTATCTGGCTGGCTTGGCCTCCTTGCAACTTATATTGGCGGGGCGCTGCTTTTGGTGCTGGGGCTGCAAATGATCATTGCCTCTATCCGAAAAGAAGATAAACCATTTATTGCACCTGTTGGGGCTGGTCTCGTTCTTTTTGCCACAAGTGTGAGTGTAGATAGTTTCTCTGTCGGTCTAAGCCTCGGGATTTACGGTTCACGCGTATGGATGACCATTTTTTTATTCGGCTTTTTTAGTATGCTGCTCACATGGCTCGGATTATTGCTCGGTAAACAGGTTCGGTCATGGGTTGGTTCATACAGCGGGGCACTTGGCGGCCTTATTTTACTAGCCTTTGGTATCAAATTATTACTTCCGCTATAGCCAGTCTCTTTACATAACATATAGAATGAAATGCTATATAATAGAAGAAAAGGAGGGCGAAAGATGAATATCTTATTTGTTTGTACGGGAAATACATGCAGAAGTCCGATGGCACAAGCCCTTTTTGCTTCAATCGCTGATGAAAAAGGATTGCATGTGACGGTAAAATCAGCAGGCATCTTCGCCTCTGATGCAGGAAAGGCTTCTCCTCAAGCCATTGAAGCATTATTTGAGAAAAGCATTCCGCTTAATCACTCATCGTCTAAGTTGACTGAGGATCTTCTGAACGAAGCCGATTACGTCTTTACTATGACGATTCAGCATAAACAGTTGATTGTTGAGCAATATACGCATACGAAAGACAAAGTCTTTACTTTAAAGGAATTTGCGACAGGGTCAGAAGGTGACATATCCGACCCGTTTGGTGGAAGTCTTTCCGTTTACCAAGAAACACGCGATGAACTAGAAGGGCTGTTGTATCAGCTGGCTGAAAAGCTTAAAAAGGATCAAACATCCTCATAAATGGACAAACCTGTAAAACCGTTGTGTAAACGGTTTTTCTGCTTTTGTTTGCAAATGACTAGGCAGAGGTTAAAATATAACTGTAAATAAAGAATGAATGTAAGACATGACAGATCAACTCACCCTTAGGAGGAACTGCCCGATGAAAGTAGCTATTGCATCCGATCACGGCGGAACGAATATTCGTGAAGAAATCAAACAACTAATGGATGAATTAAAGATTGAATACATTGATATGGGTTGTGAATGTGGATCAGGTTCTGTAGACTACCCAGATTATGCTTTTCCCGTAGCCAATATGGTGGCGAACGGAGAAGTCGATCGCGGCATTTTAATTTGCGGGACAGGCATTGGCATGAGCATTTCAGCAAACAAAGTGAAAGGCATCCGCTGTGCGCTGGCACATGATACATTTAGCGCAAAGGCGACTAGAGAACATAATGATACAAATGTTCTTGCGATGGGAGAACGTGTCATTGGCCCAGGATTGGCAAGAGAAATCGCCCGCATTTGGCTGACGACTGAATTTACTGCAGGACGCCATGCTGTACGGATTGGTAAAATCGCTGATTACGAAGAAAAGCACCGATAAGGAGCGCTTAACATGAACATTGGTCAAGATTGGCTTGAAATGTTAAAAGAATTTCATCAAACAGTTGAACTGCGAGCCGGCCAAATCTTAGTGATTGGCTGCAGTACATCGGAAGTGGCTGGCGAGCACATTGGTACAGCGGGAAGTGAGCACATCGCTGAAGCCATCTATCACGAGCTGGATCAGCTGAGACGCGAGACTGGAATTGAATTGGCCTTTCAATGCTGCGAGCATCTAAATCGTGCCCTCGTCGTTGAAGAAGAGATGGCTTACCGGCTTAACCTAGAGATTGTCACTGCAATACCTGTCCGTAAGGCGGGTGGTTCTATGGCGGCGCATGCGTATCAGCAAATGGAGCACCCTGTGCTGGTTGAATCCATTGCAGCGCATGCGGGAATTGATATTGGCGATACATTGATCGGCATGCACCTAAAACGGGTAGCTGTTCCTGTCCGCCTCAGCCGTCATCAATTAGGACAAGCGCATGTGACGTTTGCGAAGACTCGTCCAAAGCTGATTGGCGGAGAACGAGCGGTTTATACAAGATCATAGCTCAGATATATTTCTAATATAATGTTGAATAATGAAGACGCTTTAGCACTTGAATATTCGGATTTTCATAAAAAAGAAGTCGGTTTTTCAAAAAAAACTTTTACATTTCACTCAAAAACCATGTACAATGAGATGGTGAAAAACATCGAATGGAAATAGATTGGAGAGGATTTCGCTGATGAAACATTTACCTGAGCAAGACGCACAAGTATTCAAAGCAATTCAACTAGAGCGGAAACGCCAGCAGGACAAAATCGAATTAATTGCATCAGAAAACTTCGTAAGCGAAGCAGTCATGGAAGCGCAGGGCTCTGTTTTAACAAACAAATATGCTGAAGGCTACCCTGGTAAACGCTACTATGGCGGCTGTGAACATGTAGACGTTGTAGAAGATATCGCACGTGACCGCGCAAAAGAAATTTTTGGCGCTGAGTATGTGAACGTACAGCCTCACTCAGGTGCTCAAGCGAATATGGCCGTTTACTTTACAATTCTTGAGCATGGCGATACGGTGCTAGGCATGAACTTATCACATGGCGGACATTTAACACATGGAAGCCCTGTTAACTTTAGTGGCGTGCAGTACAACTTTGTAGAATATGGTGTAGATAAAGAAACGCAGCATATCGACTATCAAGATGTACTTGAAAAAGCACGTGAGCATAAGCCAAAGCTTATCGTAGCGGGTGCAAGTGCATACCCACGTCAAATTGACTTCAAAAAGTTCCGTGAGATTGCTGATGAAGTCGGCGCGTACTTTATGGTCGATATGGCTCACATTGCGGGTCTTGTAGCAGCAGGTCTTCATCCAAACCCAGTTCCTTATGCAGATTTTGTGACAACAACGACTCACAAAACACTGCGTGGACCTCGCGGTGGAATGATCCTATGCCGTGAAGAGTTTGGCAAAAAGATCGACAAATCGATCTTCCCTGGTATTCAAGGCGGACCACTCATGCATGTCATCTCTGCAAAAGCTGTTTCTTTCGGTGAAGTATTGAACGGAGATTTCAAAACATATGCACAAAACGTCATTGATAACGCAAAACAATTAGCTGAAACACTTTTATCTGAAGACATTCAGCTTGTATCTGGTGGAACAGATAACCATCTTGTTCTCATCGACTTGCGTTCTCTCGGGATTACAGGGAAAATTGCAGAAAACGTTCTTGATGAAGTTGGTATCACAGTGAACAAAAATGCGATTCCTTATGATCCAGAGAAGCCGTTTGTTACAAGTGGTGTACGTGTAGGTACAGCAGCAGTGACAAGCCGCGGGTTCGATCAAGAAGCGATGAAAGAAGTCGGTTCCATTATTGCGCTTGCTCTGAAACATCATGAAGATGAAGCGAAATTAGAAGAGGCGAAAAAGCGCGTATCTGATCTAACGGCTCGTTTCCCTCTATATAAAGAATTAGATTATTAAAAAGCAGACCCATTTGCCTATTTTTGGCATGTGGGTTTTTTTTTGTAGGATTTGCGAATCATATTGAAAGATGATGTCTTTTTATGTAGAATTGTAGGAAGTGTGCAAAGTTCACCGGAAGATGAAAGAAAAGGAGTTGTAGCAAGCAATGGCAAAGGTTTATGTATTTGATCACCCGCTTATTCAGCACAAACTTACATATATTCGTGACGTTCATACAGGAACAAAAGAATTTAGAGAGCTAGTGGATGAAGTCGCAACGTTAATGGCATTCGAAATCACAAGAGACTTACCGCTTGAAGAGGTAGATGTAGAAACACCTGTACAAAAAGCGAAATCAAACGTGATCTCAGGGAAAAAACTCGGAGTTGTGCCGATCTTAAGAGCAGGTCTTGGAATGGTAGACGGGATTTTGAAACTCATTCCAGCTGCTAAAGTGGGACATGTCGGTTTGTACCGTGATCCGAAGACATTGAAGCCTGTTGAATATTATGTAAAGCTTCCATCTGATGTGGAAGAGCGTGAATTTATCGTTGTAGACCCAATGCTTGCAACTGGCGGATCAGCAGTCGAAGCATTAAATAGTCTGAAAAAACGCGGTGCGAAAAACATCCGCTTCATGTGTCTGATTGCAGCTCCAGAAGGTGTAGAAGAAATGCAAAAACATCATCCAGATGTTGATATCTACATTGCAGCATTAGATGAGAAGTTGAATGAAAAAGGTTATATCATCCCAGGTCTTGGTGATGCTGGTGACCGTATGTATGGAACAAAATAAAATGATTCATGAAAAGCCCACATGCCAACGTGCATGTGGGTTTTTTGAAAAATATGACAAACGTTTGATATCGTTCTTAGAAAAATCAATGTATACTGAACATTAGCAGTTTTTTTGAATGAATGTCACAGTTCTCCTAAAGTTTGATGAAATTGTGAACATTTTGTGTGCTCTATCATGATAGAAAAGTTTTTTAACTTTCAACGGATTGACACATCATAGACGCTATTGTATGCTAAACGAGGGTATTATGGTAAGGTTTTCATAGCCTATAGCACTCTACTAATCCTCATTGTGAACCCTTTTATAATCAGGGTTTGTATCAGCGAATGAAGCAACATCCCATAGATCTAAAGATTTCAAGTCTGATTGTCCAATTAGACCGATGGGTGATTGATTTTTTTCGAATAGGACGGCTGATCATAAGCGTCTTCTACGCAGTTTTCATCACCATTTATCACCTTTTTTACAATATTTTTCATCGGGAGTCAGATGAATGAACGATCCAAACGCGATTTTCCGCAGACAGAGTAAATACATGTTGTATCTATTGGCAATTTTTGTGTTTGGCTATGCCATGCCTGGTTATAAACCATTCTTTCTTGGTTTCATTATCGGCACAATTTTTGCTTTCTTTAATTTATTTCTACTTATACGGAGAATGCACGCTTTTGATCGAGCAGTTAAAAAAGGAAAATCCATTCGTTCAATGGGAAGTACAGCCAGGTGGGCCAACGCGATTCTCGCAGTAGCGATTGCTTGGCGTTATCCTAATGAAGTTCATCTGGCAGGTGTTGTTATAGGATTAATGACAATATATCCTGTCATTATGATAGATTCCTTCATTCAACTTAAACGTTCTACTATGGAAGAGAGGTGAATACTCTTTGGGTCACAGTTCAAAAACGACAGAATTTTTAGGGTTAACGTTCAACTTATCCAATGTTCTCATGATTACGATTGCTAGTATCATCGTTCTTCTCATAGCGGTGCTGACTACTCGTGTTCTGTCTATTCGTCCGACAAAGGCGCAGAACTTCATGGAATGGATCGTTGATTTTGTTCGAAATATCATAGGTAGTTCGATGGACATGAAAACAGGAGCCCCATTTCTAGCGCTTGGCGTTACATTACTCATGTACATATTCGTTTCAAACATGCTGGGACTGCCATTCTCGATTACGGTCGATCACAACTTATGGTGGAAATCACCAACTGCTGATCCTGCAATCACAATGACACTAGCGATTATGGTCATGGGATTGACACATTACTATGGTGTCAAGGCAAAAGGAGTCAAGGAATATACAAAAGACTTTTTCAAGCCGATCCCATATTTAGTGCCGCTGAAAATCATTGAAGAATTTGCAAACACGTTAACACTTGGTTTGCGTCTTTACGGAAATATTTTCGCTGGAGAGATTCTTCTTGGTTTGCTCGCAGGACTTGCGACCAATTTCTACACGCAAAACATTGCACTAGGTATTGTTGGTACATTAGGTGCCATCGTGCCGATGATTGTATGGCAGGCATTCAGTTTGTTTGTCGGAACCATCCAGGCATTTATCTTCACCATGCTGACAATGGTGTATATCTCCCATAAAGTCAGCGACGAACACTAAAAAATTGAGAGTCCAAAATGGACGTTATTTTAAAGGAGGAGCTTTTTAATGAATTTAATAGCAGCAGCAATTGCAATCGGTTTAGGAGCACTAGGAGCAGGTATTGGTAACGGTCTAATCGTATCTAAAACAGTTGAAGGAATCGCTCGTCAGCCAGAAGCTGGTAGAGAACTAAGAACACTTATGTTCATCGGGGTAGCTTTAGTTGAGGCACTTCCAATTATCGCTGTCGTTATCGCATTCTTGGCATTCTTTGGTTAATATGTGAGAAGCGTTCTAATATGAATTTTAATGGCGAAGATCAGATTAGTTCGAAACTTCGCCATTCCTTTATGTTTTGTTTCTTAACATATTATTTAAAGAAGGGAGTTGCCGTACTAAATGTCTCAGTTACCAGTGGTTTTAGGAGCAGGGGGCTTAAGTTTTAACGCCGGGGATATGTTGTTCCAGCTAATCGCTATGCTCATCCTGCTTGCACTTTTAAAGAAATTTGCGCTTAAGCCTTTATTAGGGATTATGAAACAGCGTGAAGATTATATAGGAAATGAAATTTCAAGTGCTGAACAAAAACATGTCCAAGCTGAAAAGCTTCTTGAAGAACAACGTGTTTTATTGAAAGAAGCACGCGAAGAATCACATACACTCATCGAAAACGCGAAAAAAATTGGTGAGAAACAAAAAGAAGAGATCATTCAAGCAGCACGTCAAGAGTCAGAGCGCTTGAAAGAGTCTGCTAGAACTGAAATCGTGAAAGAAAAAGAACAAGCTGTTGCTGCGCTGCGTGAGCAGGTTGCATCACTATCTGTGTTAATTGCTTCTAAAGTGATTGAAAAAGAACTTGATGAGCAAGCACAAGAGAAATTGATCCAAGAGTACCTTAAAGAGGCAGGCGAAAGCCGATGAGCGTGACTATTGTCTCTAAGCGTTACGCTTCTGCTCTTTTTGACATCGTTCTTGCTTCTTCGGCAGTAGACGAAACTGAAAAAGAGCTGAATGAGATCAAAAAAGTTCTAAAGGCTGATCAAGAACTGAAAAACTTTCTTGTTCATCCGAAGATTACGTCAGACAAAAAGAAACATCTAATTGCAGAAGCTTTCAAAGGTGTTTCAACGCATGTGTTGCACACAATGTATTTACTGATTGACCGCGGACGCACGAATATTTTCTCTGAAATGACGTCTGAGTTTGTGAAACTTGCAAACCGTGCAAAACAAATAGACGATGCGATCGTGTATTCAGTTAAACCGCTCAGCGGGGCTGAAATTCAATCTTTATCTGAAGTATTTGCGAAAAAAGCCGGCGTCACATCACTGCGTGTTGAAAACGTGATTGACAAGGATCTAATAGGCGGAGTGAAAATCCGTATCGGAAACCGCATTTATGACGGCAGTGTCAGCGGAAAGCTTTCCCGCATTGAACGTCAGCTTGCAGGCGAAAATCGTTAGAAGGGGTGAAACCTTAGTGAGTATCAAAGCTGAAGAGATTAGCGCGCTGATAAAGCAGCAAATCCAAAACTATCAATCTGAAATTGAAGTAAAAGATGTCGGTACAGTCATTCAAGTAGGGGACGGTATCGCGCGTGTACATGGCCTTGACAACATTATGGCAGGAGAGCTTGTTGAGTTCTCTAACGGTGTAATGGGTATGGCTCAAAACCTTGAGGAGTCTAACGTAGGTATCGTAATCTTAGGACCTTACAAAGATATCCGTGAAGGTGACGATGTAAAACGTACAGGTCGTATCATGGAGGTTCCAGTAGGAGAAGAGTTAATCGGACGTATTGTGAACCCACTTGGTCAGCCTGTTGATGGACTAGGTCCAATTTTAACAAGCAAAACACGTCCAATCGAAAGTGAAGCACCAGGCGTTATGGATCGTAAATCGGTACATGAGCCGCTTCAAACGGGAATTAAAGCGATTGATGCCTTGATTCCAATCGGACGCGGACAGCGTGAATTGATCATTGGGGACCGTCAAACAGGTAAAACATCTGTTGCAATTGATACGATCCTAAACCAAAAAGATCAAGACATGATCTGTATCTATGTAGCGATCGGACAAAAAGAGTCAACTGTTCGTGGTGTTGTTGAAACACTTCGTAAGCATGGTGCGCTTGATTACACAATCGTTGTCACAGCTTCTGCATCACAGCCAGCTCCACTTCTTTACCTTGCTCCTTATGCAGGTGTAACGATGGGTGAGGAATTCATGTATAACGGCAAGCATGTGCTTGTTGTGTATGATGACCTTTCTAAACAAGCGGCAGCTTACCGTGAGCTTTCATTATTGCTTCGTCGTCCTCCAGGCCGTGAAGCATTCCCTGGTGATGTTTTCTATCTTCACTCTCGTTTATTAGAGCGTGCAGCGAAGCTTAGTGATGAAAAGGGTGGCGGTTCTATCACAGCATTGCCTTTCGTAGAAACGCAAGCTGGTGATATCTCTGCATATATCCCAACAAACGTTATCTCAATCACAGATGGACAGATCTTCTTACAATCTGACCTCTTCTTCTCAGGCGTACGTCCAGCGGTAAACGCAGGATTGTCTGTATCTCGTGTAGGTGGATCTGCACAAATCAAAGCGATGAAAAAGGTAGCAGGTACACTTCGTCTGGATCTTGCTTCTTATCGTGAGCTTGAAGCATTCGCTCAGTTTGGATCTGATCTAGACCAAGCGACTCAAGCCAAATTAAACCGTGGTGCTAGAACAGTTGAAGTCTTAAAACAAGACTTGAACAAACCGCTTAAAGTTGAAAAACAAGTAGCGATTCTTTATGCACTGACAAGAGGATACTTAGACGATGTAGCTGTTGCTGATGTCAAACGTTTTGAAGCTGAGTTATTCATGTACATTGAAGAAAACCATAAAGACTTGTTTGACACAATCTCTCAAACAGGAAACATGCCTGCTGATGAAGAGTGGAAGACAGCAATCGAAGGCTTTAAACGTACGTTTGCACCAAGCAACTAATTAGTAATCTTTCCGAGAGAAAAAGATTCTCTTTTTCTCTCTTTTCACGTAAATGAACACGGATTCCTGAAAAAAGGTGGTGAAATCTTTGGCCTCATTACGCGATATTAAGTCAAGGATCACGTCAACAAAAAAATCGAGTCAGATCACAAAAGCGATGCAAATGGTATCAGCTGCGAAACTGAATCGTGCTGAAAACAATGCGAAGTCCTTTGTTCCATACATGGAGAAAATCCAAGAAGTCGTTGCGGCAATCGCAACTGGAACAAGTGCTAAGCACCCAATGCTTCTTTCAAGACCTGTTAAGAAAACAGGGTATCTCGTCATTACATCTGATCGAGGACTTGCCGGACCTTTTAACAGCTCGGTTTTGCGTGCCGCTTACCAAACCATTCAATCTCGTCATCAGTCTGCTGATGAATATGCGGTGATTGTGATTGGTAAAATCGGACGCGACTTCTTCAAAAAGCGCGGTATTCCAGTGATCTCTGAAGTAACAGGGCTTGGAGACGAAGTAGCGTTTGCTGATATTAAAGAATTAGCAAGCAGTACAGTGCAAATGTTCTCTGATGAAGCGTTTGATGAGCTTTACATGTTCTATAACCATTTCGTCAGTGCCATTTCACAAGAAGTAACAGAGAAAAAATTATTGCCGCTAACGGACCTTTCGGCCGCAGCGACACCAAATAAACGTTCCGCATCTTATGAGTTTGAGCCTTCTGAAGAAGAAATTCTTGAAGTTCTCCTTCCTCAATATGCAGAGAGTTTGATTTTCGGTGCGCTTCTTGACAGCAAAGCAAGTGAACATGCTGCAAGAATGACAGCAATGAAGAGTGCAACAGACAACGCAAAAGAATTGATCGACAGCCTGACACTCTCTTACAACCGTGCTCGTCAAGCAGCGATTACACAAGAGATTACAGAAATTGTCGGCGGAGCAGCTGCCTTAGAATAGAAATAATTGTCAGGAGGGAATGCAATGAAAACAGGACGCATCAGTCAGATCATGGGACCAGTCGTAGACGTTCGTTTTGAAGACGGTCACTTGCCTGAGATTTATAATGCGATCAAAGTTTCGCATAAAGCGGAAAGCGAAAGTGAAGTTGATATCGACTTAACTTTAGAAGTAGCACTACATTTAGGTGATGATACAGTGAGAACCATCGCAATGGCATCAACAGACGGTGTGAAGCGCGGTATGGAAGCTGTAGACCTTGGAAAACCAATTTCAGTACCAGTTGGTAACGTAACACTTGGACGTGTATTCAACGTACTGGGAGATAACATTGACTTAGATGAGCCACTTGGTGTGGAAGCTCAAAGAGATCCAATCCACAGACAAGCGCCTTCTTTTGATCAACTTTCTACAGAAGTTGAAATTCTTGAAACAGGTATCAAAGTTGTAGACCTTCTTGCTCCTTACATCAAGGGTGGAAAGATCGGTCTATTCGGTGGAGCCGGTGTAGGTAAAACCGTTCTGATTCAAGAATTGATCAACAACATCGCACAAGAACACGGCGGTATTTCTGTATTTGCTGGTGTTGGAGAGCGTACACGTGAAGGAAATGACCTTTACTACGAAATGAAAGATTCTGGCGTTATCGAAAAAACAGCGATGGTCTTCGGCCAAATGAACGAGCCACCAGGTGCACGTATGCGTGTAGCTCTAACTGGTTTGACAATGGCAGAGCATTTCCGTGATGAACAAGGTCAAGACGTATTGTTCTTCATCGATAACATCTATCGTTTTACACAAGCAGGTTCTGAAGTATCAGCCCTTCTTGGACGTATGCCTTCAGCGGTAGGTTATCAGCCAACCCTTGCAACAGAAATGGGTCAGCTTCAAGAGCGTATCACGTCTACAAACGTAGGATCGGTTACATCGATTCAAGCGATCTATGTACCTGCGGATGACTATACAGATCCAGCTCCAGCTACAACGTTCGCTCACCTTGATGCAACGACAAACCTAGAGCGTAAGCTGACAGAAATGGGGATTTACCCAGCGGTAGATCCACTTGCATCAACATCTCGTGCCCTTGCACCTGAGATTGTTGGCGAAGAGCATTATGCCATTGCGCGTGAAGTTCAGCAAACATTACAGCGTTATAAAGAATTGCAAGATATCATTGCCATTTTAGGTATGGATGAATTATCTGAGGACGATAAGCTTGTGGTACACAGAGCTCGTCGTGTTCAATTCTTCCTATCTCAAAACTTCCACGTAGCAGAACAGTTCACTGGCCAAAAAGGTTCTTATGTGCCATTGAAAGAAACTGTTAAAGGCTTCAAGGAAATCCTATCTGGTAAATACGATCACCTTCCAGAAGATGCATTCCGCTTAGTCGGCCGCATTGAAGAAGTGGTTGAAAAAGCCAAAGAGATGGGTGTAGAGGCCTAATCTGGTCCTTAGGAGGGTAAAAGCATGAAGACCGTTCAAGTCAATATCGTTACTCCCGACGGCCCAGTGTATGAAGCGGATGTGGAAATGGTCAGTGTAAGAGCAGAAAGCGGTGAGCTTGGTATTTTAGCTGGCCACGTTCCAATGGTTGCTCCGCTAAAAATCGGTGCAGTTCGCTTAAAACATAGTGGATCAACTGAATTGGTTGCAGTCAGCGGCGGCTTTGTAGAAGTTCGCCCTGAAAAAGTAACCATTCTTGCTCAAGCTGCTGAAACATCAGACAAAGTTGATGTAGAACGTGCTAAATCAGCAAAACAGCGTGCTGAAGAGCATTTGAACCACCCGAATGAAAGTGATGTACGCCGGGCGGAACTCGCATTAAAACGGGCGTTAAACCGTTTAAATGTAGCAGGGAAATAAAACAGAAAATCCTTCTTATCATTGTGATAAGAAGGATTTTTTTAAGAGTTACATGAGAGACTGATACATCGACACATAAGGATGAGATGCTTGCTTTTCAAGATATAAGTGCTCGCAAAATGCGGGACTATGCCATGTCTTATTGTCTCGGCGCAAGCCGAGGGTATATTGATGCGGAGAGTCCATATAAGGCAGCACCACCCAGTCAGCATCCGAATGATGCCTGATGACAACCTCTCCCATATACACACTCATCATCGCTTCCAATGCATCAATTGGCATTTTCCACTCAGCAAAAAGCTGCTGGGTAAACGCATCGAAGTATAATGATTCTAACTGATACAGGCTGTCCTCAGAATAATCTAAAGAAATGTGATGAAAATGACACAATTGGGCTAATTCTTCTAGCTGTGTCTGTCTATAATCAAAGTAGAAAGCAATGGCCTCCCATTCATGATCAAATGAGGGAACCTGTTCTCCGTACAAATCAACAAAGTCAGGAAAAGAATCTTTCAATCTGTTCAGCTCCTTCCACACGCAGTATATCATCTCCTTCGTATCAGAATAAGAGGGGATTTACACTAAATGTAGCTCTTTTTTCCAAATGATTCATCTTTCCGATTTTAGCGGATATAATGAAAGGGAGTTTTCCTTTACAGAAATAAATAAAAGGAGGATTCAACTGTATGGAAGACGTAGGACAACAAGCAATTGTCAGTATTGTGATCCACTTATTTTTTATCGCCATTACGTGGTGGGCATTGCTTGCCGTGAATATCGATCCACTGATTAAAAAAGGAAAAATCGTTCAAGCAAGGTTGCTGATGATGCTAATCACCATTGCCATTGCATCGGCAGTCAGCAATTTCTTCCTTGATTATTTAAATTTCTCCAGACAAATCCCTTATATGTTTTAACAAAAAAGGTTTGATCGCAACCTTCTGCGGGAACGTAAAAAGAAGTGTCAAAAGGATGGTCTTTGATGACTTTTCCACGTATGCATTTATCTCCTTGCGGCAACACTTGTAGCAAGGGGGAATGACAAATGAGAAAGTATTTGAAGGGTTGGCCATTATTTGCGTTTATTCTTTTTTTTGTTCTAATGATTCAAGGTGTGCGTGCGGAAGAAACGTCTCCGCTCGCCCAAATAGCAGAAGGTCTGAAAAACCAGCAAATCGAAGTGGATGGATGGACCCTTCATGCCAAAACAAATGTAGATATTTCATCCAAACAATTTTCAAATAAAGTGAAACGTTTGAAAGACGAACTACGACAATATGAGTGGACCGAAAAAAAAGAGAAACATGTCACCAAAGTCACAGGTATTTACAAAGATGAAAAAAATGATACATTTTCGAAAATTTTACTCGTGAAGACCGACACAAAATCCAATCAAAAGTCGTATTTATTATATGAGCAAAAAGGTGCTCGTCCACTGAATACCTGGGAGCATACATATGATCAGTTCGTACGTCATGCAAAAAGCATATTACAAGAAAAAATTGTGATTTTTACTTGTCTTAATGGTCATGTAAATGGTATGATGGATGTTGTTTTGCAAAAAAAAGCTAAAATGATAGCAAATGAATTTCAAGCAAAACCAGTTGAGTACCTCGTTGAGTCTAATTTTGTGTCGCTTTCCGCTTACACAGAGAAGTGGGAACAGTTCATTATGACTTCAAATGATAAAATGAATGTTCAAATTGCCATCAGAAGTTCGGAAATGAACGAAAATCATACGATTACGGTTGGCACACCAATCGTAACGACTGAATATTAATATAGAGAATTTGGGACGCGGAGGGGAAGACCTTGGAAAAAATCATCGTCCGCGGCGGTCAAAAGTTAAACGGCACAGTTAAAGTAGAAGGCGCAAAAAATGCCGTTTTACCAGTTATCGCTGCATCTTTGTTAGCAAGTACAGAAAAAAGCGTAATTTGTGATGTACCTACGCTCTCCGATGTATATACAATCAATGAAGTGTTACGTCATTTAGGAGCAGAAGTACATTTTGAAAATAACGAAGTATCAGTAGATGCATCTCATGCACTAGAAACTGAGGCTCCGTTTGAGTATGTGCGTAAAATGCGAGCATCTGTGCTCGTCATGGGACCACTTTTAGCTAGAACAGGTCATGCAAGGGTTGCATTACCTGGAGGCTGCGCAATTGGTTCAAGACCAATTGATCAGCATTTAAAAGGCTTCGAAGCAATGGGAGCTAAAATTCAAGTAGGTAATGGATTCATCGAGGCTGAAGTAAAAGGCCGTCTAAAAGGTGCAAAAATTTATTTGGATTTCCCAAGTGTAGGTGCAACTGAAAACATCATCATGGCAGCAGCATTAGCTGAAGGAACAACCATTTTAGAGAACGTAGCAAAAGAACCTGAAATTGTTGATTTGGCAAACTACATTAATGCCATGGGCGGTAAGATTCGCGGGGCTGGTACTGGTACAATCAAAATTGAAGGTGTGGAAACACTTCACGGTGCAAAACACACCATCATTCCTGACCGAATTGAAGCGGGTACTTTCATGGTGGCAGCAGCCATTACAGAAGGAAATGTGCTTGTGAAAGGCGCAGTTCCGGAACACCTGACTTCACTTATTGCAAAAATGGAAGAAATGGGTATTCAGATCATTGAAGAAGAAGAAGGTTTAAGAGTCATTGGACCATCTGAGCTCAAGCCAATCGATCTAAAAACAATGCCGCATCCTGGGTTCCCAACGGATATGCAGTCTCAGATGATGGCGCTATTGCTTCGTGCGAACGGAACAAGCATGATCACAGAAACTGTGTTTGAAAATCGTTTTATGCACGCTGAAGAATTCCGCCGCATGAATGGCGATATTAAAATTGAGGGTCGCTCTGTGATTATCAATGGGCCGGTTCAACTTCAAGGTGCTGAAGTTTCAGCGACTGATTTAAGAGCAGGAGCAGCACTTGTACTTGCTGGATTAGTGGCAGAAGGTCATACACGCGTCACTGAATTGAAGCATATTGACCGTGGATATGTGAACTTCCACCAAAAGCTTGCAGCAATCGGTGCAGACATTGAAAGAGTAAATGATGAATCAGCAGATGTGACACAAGAACAAGTTGTGTCAGATCTAAACGCGTAATAAACAAATCAGTGTGTCCATTTGGGCATGCTGATTTTTTTTAGAATCATAGAGTGTTTTATTTTTAAAAGCTTATCATTAGTGTATCCAATCATCTTAAATTTTATTCATAAAGACGAACAGTAAAATCAAATGATGAAGAGCACCAGCATATCACCAAAAGACTTGTCCAATGAATGAAAGAAGCTGTCATATTAGCTTGTCCTTGTCCATAGGATAAAAGAGATTCAATGACAAATGGGGGCAGCCAAATATGAAACCAATGATATGGACAATCGCAGGAATATGCATCATCATTTTAATGATTCCAACCTTACTCGTGTTGCCGACGTTCCAAGGAAAACCAACGGCCAGCCAACACGTAGCAGCAGAACCATCAGCAAAAAAAGAAGTGAAAGGTTCAGTCAAATTGAAGCAATCACCCGTCTCCATTCCAGTCTATCGTTCAGCGCATCAACAGGTAGAAAACATCCCCTTAGAAGAGTATGTGATCGGTGTCGTCGCTTCGGAAATGCCAGCTGATTTTGAAATCGAGGCACTCAAAGCACAGGCACTCGCCGCTAGAACGTATATCGTCAGACAAATGATCATCGACAAGACCGTAAAATCGCCAAAAGGCTCTCTTGTAGATGACACACAAATGTTCCAGGTCTACAAAAATAAACAGGAACTGAAGAAAATTTGGGGGAAAGCGTACAATTGGAAATTAAAAAAGATCACAGAAGCCGTCGCCAGCACACAAGGGAAAGTGCTGACTTATGATGAAAAACCAATTGATGCTTCTTTCTTTTCAACAAGTAACGGGAAAACTGAAAATGCAGAAGCCTATTGGAAAAACGAAATCCCATATTTGAAAAGTGTTTCAAGCAAATGGGACGAAAAATCACCCAAATTTCAAAACAAGCAAACCATCACAGTTAGTGAATTTCAGCAAAAACTGGGTGTAACCCTCAATCAGCATCATCAGGTGGGAGAGATTGTAGAACGGACACCAGGAAATCAAGTAGCCAAAGCAGTCATAAACGGGAAAACACTGACAGGCAGAGATATTCGTGAATCACTAGGGCTGCATTCTGCGGACTTTACATGGGAACGAAAAGGCCAGCAAATTGTGATTACGACAAAAGGATATGGCCATGGTGTGGGAATGAGTCAGTATGGTGCACATTATATGGCCCAGTCAGGCAAAAAAGTAGATGAGATCGTGAAACATTATTATAAAGGAATTCAAATTGAATCAGCTGATCGCTTTCTCAACACATATATGGCTAAGAAATAAAGGAAAAGGTGCCGTAAAATGGGGCATCTTTTTTTGTTTTCAAAGAGGTTTGAACAGAATGTGTCAAATTGTGACTTAAGGCTCAGGTCAGGAAATCTTAAACATTTATGTCCCGACAAGAACCGATGGCCGATACAAAGTCCCTCGAAAGAAAGAGAAAATAAAGGGAAAAAGGAAGCGTTAGGTGAAAATATCTAGACATCTGACAGAATTTTAGTGATTTTGATGAAAGAGAAAAAGGGATCGAGTCCTATACCATTCCAAGTGAGAATAATTTACGATTAAGATGTTTCAATCAAATACATAAGGAGGAAGGAAAAGCATGATGAAAAAAGTATTTACACTCGTAGCCTTAGCTGTATTGACATTATCAATGTCAATCTCTTCACCAGTATTTGCAGAAGCAACAGCAGCCAAAAAACATAAGAAAGATGTAAGAGTGACAATCTTACTTGATGCCAGTGGAAGCATGGCAAGAAAAGTAGAAGGAGAGCGCAAATTTGATCTAGCAAAACAAGAGGTATTCAAATTTGCTCAATCACTTCCGAAAAACGCGAAAATCCGTATGAGCTTGTTTGGTTCTGAAGGAAACAACAAAAACTCAGGTAAAGCTCAATCATGTGAAGTCATTAGAGGCGTTTACGGTGTTCAACCTTATGAAAAGGAAAGCTTCGAAAACTCTCTAAACGGTCTTGGACCAAATGGCTGGACACCGATTGCACGTGCTCTTGAAAGTGCAAAGCAAACGGATAAGCAGCTTCATAATGGAACAAAACATATTGTGTACTTAATTACTGATGGTGAAGAAACTTGTGGCGGAGATCCAGTGAAAGTAGCAAAAGATTTGCATAACTCAAAAGGATCTACTGTGGTCAATGTAATCGGATTAGACTTTAACGATGGCTATGAAGGCCAATTGAAGGAAGTAGCCAAAGCTGGTAAAGGCTCTTACTACCAAGCAAGCACTGGCAAAGAAATGGGTTCTATCTTTACAGCAGAATCATTAAAACTACACGAATAAACTTGCAGAAGAAAAGGGAAACGATTGATTGATGCTTTCGTTTCTCTTTTTCTGTACAAATGAAAAAAGGGAGGTTTTTTATTGATGAAAAGAAATATTGTATTAACCATCTTAGCTAGTCTTGTCCTGCTTCTTTCTTCACCTGCTCATGCTATAACGAAAAAGGAGCCGGCTCATGTGGTGATTTTACTTGATTTAAGTGGCAGTATGGCACAATCGGTTGAAGGCGAAAAGAAAATTGATATCGCAAAACGTTCGATTCAAAGCTTCGCAAGTCTTTTATCAGAAGATACGCAAGTCCTGCTTCGTGTTTTTGGTCATGAAGGAACCAATAAAAATGCAGGAAAAGCCGTTTCTTGTGAAAGTTCTGAAGCAGTTTATGGGTTTGGAACCTATGAGGAATCAACCTTTCAACAAGCGCTGAATGTGTATGGTCCAACAGGCTGGACACCACTTGCAAAAGCATTAACTGATACGAAACAAGATTTTGAAGATCACCAAGCTGAGGGAAAAAATATTGTATATGTTGTCAGTGATGGTGAAGAAACTTGTGGCGGGAGCCCATCACAAGCAGCAAAGCAATTACATGAAGAAGGTATTGATACAATCGTCAATATCATTGGCTTCGATGTAAATCAAAAAGAAGCAAAAAGTCTAAAATCTGTTGCAAAAGCTGGCGGTGGACAATATCAACCAGCAGCAAATGCAGAAGAATTGAATCACATTCTTCAAAAAGAAGCTAGCTCTTTTGGCCAGTAGGATGTGAATAGGCAGCTGGGGAGACAAACCCCCAGCTGTTTTTTTTAGTTGAAGATTAATTTAAAGTCGTTTCTAATTCATCAATTCGTTTCTCCACGTAGTGCTGATCTTTTCTTGCATGAAAGGTTTCGGCTTTTTCTAATATTGCAGTGGTATTATATTCTGGAATCTGTGAATAGCTTTCATAAACTCCTTTTGGTATTAAAACGTTCCCTTCAGGCCAATAAACAGCAATATTTCCACGTTTCAGATCTCCGAATTGAGCAACTCCTTGATAGGACCCATATTGATTAAAAAGGACAACTGGATCTCCTTCATTGATATAAAGCTCTTTTGCATCTTCCTCGTTCAACAAGATAGAATGCCGCTTTCCGCCATTAAAGGCATCCTTTTCACTGTAAATCATTGAGTTGAATTGCTTACCTCGTCTTGTCGTGATGTTGAAATGCCCCTCCGTTTTCCGATATTGAGGCAGCTGGGCAGGCAGAAGGTGTCCTTTGCCATCCGGTGTTGGACACACGCCATCTTCGCAAAGCCAAGCGCCTCCCCATTGAAAGACGTCCCCTTTATGACGCAAATGCTGTATGCCATCATAGTTTCGATTTGCGATGGCGATCTCACGACGAATGGCTTCAGCATTCTCAAAATGAATCAGCTCGGCATCTTTTGGACGAACCCTTTTCGCAAGATCAATATAAATGTCCCATTCAGCTCTGGCTTCTTCAATACGAGGTCCTTCAATTTCCGGGCTGAAATACACCATGCGCTCCGTACTAGTTGATGTACCTCCGCCTGGCTGTTCATATCGTGTCATAGCAGGCAGAACAATCACGGTCTCTTCTGCTTCTACGAGTGTAGAGGTGTTCAAAATAATATCTTGATGGACACGGAGTTCAAGCTCAGATAATGCCTTTTCAATCGCTTCTGGATTTGGCATCGTTTCTAAAAAGTTTCCACCGCTAGTAAACAACATCTTGAGCTTTTGCGGGTGTTCTTTTGGAAGAGTCATTTTCTCAAATGATTGACCAATGGTGTCACCATGCCATTTTGGAATGTCGAATCCCCATATCTTCTCAATTCTTTCAATATTCTCTTCATCAAAATCACTGCCTGGCAACACGAATGGATCGGCGCCCATTTCTCCTGAACCTTGGACGCCGCTATGTCCGCGAATAGGCATGACACCACAATGCTTTCTGCCAATAAATCCACGTAACATGGCAAGATTTGCGACTTGTGATATATTATCAGTTGCAAAACGATGCTGGGTGAGGCCCATACTCCAAATAAAAACACCTGAATTGGCATTGGCAAGAAGTACAGCAAATTCCTTCATTCTTTCCTTAGATAAGCCTGATGATGCTTCTAGATCCTCCCATTTCAACTGATCGACATGTTGCTTTAAATCCTGTATGCCGGTTGTATGTGCTTGAATAAATTCATGGTCAAGAGCGGAATGAGGAGCATGCTCCTCCATGTCAAACCAATGTTTGATGACGCCATTCATAAATGCAATATCGCCGCCTATATTGACTTGGTAAAAATCATCAGCTATTTTTGTGCCGAATAATGCACTCTCTGGAATAGAGGGAACCCAGTACTTTTCCATCGCAGGCTCTTTATATGGATTGATGACAATAATTTTAGTCCCTTTCTTTTTAGCGGCGTACATATATTTAGTAGAAACAGGCTGATTGTTTGCTGCGACAGAGCCCCAAAAAATCAATACATCCGTTCCAATCCAATCACTGTAATTACAGCTGGAGGCACCTATACCAAGAGAACGCTTAAGAGCGGTTTTGCTAGGTGAATGACAAATGCGAGAAGCATTATCGATATGATTTGTTCCTATAAATCGTGCAACCTTTGCCGCAGTATAATACACTTCATTTGTAATCCCTCTTGCGGTTAAATAGAAAGCGAGCTGCTGTTTATCAATTGAGTTGATTTTAGCTGCAATCTGATCTAATGCATCATCCCAAGAAATACGTGTAAAGGCATTATCACCTTTTTTTCGAATCAATGGATAGGGAATACGCCCAAGTTTACGAAGTGCGGTGCTGTCCATTTGCTTTAGCTGATGAATATCTTCGAACCATTTCGGGTCAATAGCTGGCATTGTGTTAAGACGAAGCACATTAAGCCTTGTGGTGCATATATGGGGCCCTGCAAGTGTCTGATCGTATAAACCTGATACACCAAGTGCACAGCCGTCACAAACGCCCTGTGTTAAAATACGGTATGCATAGGGGAGGTTATCTTTGTTCTCCCATGCCACCTTCATCGTATCTCGAATGTGTTTCGGTTTTACTTTTCCAAGCCCCATAGGAGCAAAAGAAGCCCATAGCTTTGGTGAGGGTTTTTTGTTAAGTTTAATAGGCCCCTTGTGTTTTGTTTTCCCCATGATATCATCACCCTCCGATTACCTTTTAATGCGTTTTCATATCTAAAAATTACCTGTAGATTGTGATTCTGTCAAATTCAAATTACGGACGGGCTGTGACAGAAGAAGTGGCAGTAAGATTTGATTCTCTAAGTTGTTTAATATCCCTCCGAATGAGAAGAGATATGATAAAAGCAATGAAAAATAAGCCGGAAAACACCATGAGGCTTTGTGTGTAATTGCCTGTTATATCTCGAATGAAGGACGAAAATAAAGGTCCTGCTAAACCAGCAGCGGCCCAAGCGGTGAGAATATAACCGTGTATTGCACCAAGCTGCTTCGTACCAAATAAATCTCCAATATAGGCTGGAATTGAGGCAAATCCTCCACCATAGCATGTATAAATGATCGCCATCACAATTGAAAAGATGAGCGGTTCTTTTAAGTATGGAAGTAAGGGAAAAGCAATGAGCTGAATACTAAAGAAAATTGTATACGTATTTGGTCTCCCGATATAATCAGAGAACGAAGCCCAGCCGATTCGTCCCAGGCCATTAAAAGCACCTAAAATACCAACAAGAGTAGCTGCAGCGCCTGCGGTGAAGCCAACACTTTCTTGAGCAAGCGGCGACGCTACTGAAATAATGGCAATTCCGCACGTGATATTGATAAAGAGCATAAGCCACAAATAATAAAAGCGCCGTGTTTTGATCGCTTCATTTGCTGTGAGCTGTGATAAATCTTGAGGAATTTTTTTTCGACTAGTTTTCAACACGTCAAATTGTTTGACGTCATCGGGCGTGGGTGGTGATAAATAAAGAGATGAGATGACCATGATGATAAAATAAGAGATTCCAAGAATATAGAAGGTATTTGCTATATCAACTTTTTCAATGAGATATTGAATAATTGGACTGCAAATAAGAGAAGCAAAACCAAAACCCATAATGGCTAAACCGGTTGCGAGTCCTCTTCTATCCGGAAACCATTTGACTAATGTTGATACAGGAGCAATATAACCTACACCTAATCCTATCCCAGCGAGTACACCATAAAATAAGTAGAGGAGAGGTAATGAAGACATGTGGACAGCAAACCCTGATCCAGTCATTCCAATACCGAAGAAAATAGCTGAAAAGAGCCCCGATGCCCTTGGACCATACTTTTCAACGAAATGTCCCATGAAAGCAGCCGATAAGCCTAAAAATAAAATGGCAATGCTAAATGTAAGGCTTATTTCTGTTAATGACCACTGAAAGGTTTGATGTAAAGGATTCGTAAAAACACTCCATGCATAAACAGATCCAATAGATAAATGAATTCCCACAGCACTTGTAGCGATGAGCCAACGATTTTTTGATTTGTTCATTGTGTTCCCCCCATATAAAGCAATCAAAAAGTTTGATAAGATAGAAATATGTTACATTTTTATGACTTTTTAAAATAATATCACAATTTGACTGGTTCATATAACTAAATTTGTGTTGAAAGGAAGATCAGTCATGAATCCTTCTGTTAAAAAGAAACGAGTCATTCAACAATATCGCGACGGTCAATTTACCTGCAGAACAGATGAAGTTGTAGAAGAATTTCCTTTAACTGTGCTGGTGAATGGCGAAGAGTTTGTAACACTCGTTTGTTCCCCAGATCATTTGAAAGAATTGGTTATCGGTTTTTTAGCCTCAGAAGGAGTTATTCGATTTGAAAAAGAGATTAAAAGGTTTACAATAGATGAAAGTATGGGTTTTGCATATGTTGATTTACATCACTCAAGTCATTTTCATTCATCAGACTTTACCAAACGAGTGATTGGATCTTGCTGTGGGAAGGGAAGGCACTTTTATTTTCTTCAAGATGTGAAAACGGCAAAAACAGCGATTGATCGAATCAACATTCCTGCTGAAACCTGTATTCATTTAATGAAATGTTTACAAGAGGAAAGCCAATTATTTCAACATACTGGCGGTGTGCATAATGCGGGACTGTGTGACACAGAAAAGCTATTCATTACTAGAACGGATATAGGACGACATAATGCTTTGGATAAAATCTATGGATATTGTTTACTTCACCGAATCCCACTGAGAGATAAAATCCTTGTATTTAGCGGCCGCATTTCGTCTGAAGTTTTGTTGAAGGCAGCAAAATTAGGAGTATCGATTGTGATATCAAAATCAGCTCCTACTGAGCTAGCGCTGAAAATGGCAGAAGAATTAAATATAACAACAGTTGGATTCGTTAGAGGAGAATCTTTTAATATCTATACTCATCACCAGCGTATTACAGAATAGGAGGCAAAGTATGGGCAGTATTTTGGATAAAAGACATCGACCATTGCGCGATTTAAGAATATCGGTAACTGATCGCTGTAACTTTAGATGTACGTACTGTATGCCTGCTGAAATCTTTGGACCAGATTATCCTTTTTTGAATAAGGAAGAGCTGCTTAGCTTCGAAGAAATTGAACGACTTGCTACCCTTTTTGCAAAGGAATTAGGTGTGGTGAAATTACGTATTACGGGCGGAGAGCCTTTAATGCGTAAAGATTTGCCCATCTTGATCGAAAAGCTTGCAAAAATTCCAGGTATTGAAGACATCGCTATGACGACTAATGGAACGCTTTTACCTTTATACGCTGATAAGCTAAAGAAAGCAGGTCTTCACAGAGTCACCATTAGTTTAGATTCTTTAAATCCAGACCGTTTTAAGCAGATGAATGGAAGACAAATTTCCATCCAAAAAGTGTTTGATGGAATTGAGGCTGCAAAAAAAGCTGGACTTGCCATTAAGATCAATATGGTTGTCCAAAAAGGTGTGAATGATCAAGATATCTTACCAATGGCAGCCTATTTTAAAAAAGAAGGACACATTCTACGATTTATTGAATTTATGGATGTTGGCAATACGAATAAATGGAACCTAAAGCATGTGCTGACGAAAAAAGAAATGATAGAGCTGATTCATTCAAAATATCCTATCAAACCAAAACCCCCTCGGTATAAAGGTGAAGTAGCCAATCGTTATTTTTATGAGGATGGTTCAGGAGAGATTGGCATTATCTCTTCTGTTTCAGATGCTTTTTGTGGATCGTGTAATAGAGCTAGACTATCTGCACGTGGCGAATTATTCACCTGTCTCTTTGCGTCATCTGGTTTTGATCTGAGACGAATCATTCGTACGACAGAAGATGATCAATATCTAGTGAACACATTGAAGGAATTATGGTCAAACAGACATGATCAATATTCAGCTGAGAGAGAACAGAAGAAAGATCAGAAAAAAGTTGAGATGTCCTACATCGGTGGGTAGTGACAACAAAGTATCATGAACATTGATTTTTGAAAAGCAGAGAAAATGTCATAATCATTGTTGGAAATCTCATTTTAAAAAACAGGACAAGTTATCTTATAAGTCCATCAGCATAAAAAAACAGCAGAGATTCTGCTGTTTTTTAAAATGCAATTTTTCACCTCGAAAATGCAGAGGTAAGGTTGGAAAAGAGGTTTTTATTCATTTTGTGCTGCTTTACTTTGACAGGAACTATGATAAGATCGAATCAATCTTTACCAACTTGATTTTTTCACTCCGGGGATCTGTCCTTTATGGGCAAGCTCACGAAAAGCAATTCGAGACATTTTAAATTTTCTCAAGTAACCTCTAGGACGGCCCGTTAATTCACAGCGATTTTTTAAGCGAGTGGGGGAAGAGTCTCTAGGTAATTTCTGCAAAGCTTCATAGTCACCTTTTTCTTTCAACTCTTTTCTTAATTCTGCATATTTCAAAACAAGCTGCTGCCGTTTTTTTTCTTTTGCTATTTTTGATTTCTTTGCCACTTAAAACCCTCCTGGTTTAATTGTGTATTTTCCATTGAAAGGGGTCTTCAAACGTTGTCCAGTCTTGATCAAATTCTTCAGGTGTAAGTAGGCATTGATCTAGTGTACGAATCATATCTGCTTTAGGTAAATCTACACCGATAAAAACAAGTTTTGTATGTCGATCACCAAACTCTGCGTCCCACTCATCTAGAATTTCTGGTTCCTGATTTAAAACGCGTGCTCTTTCTTGCTCCGGCAAGGCAGCAATCCAGTATGCAATGGGTTCAATCGCAACGGATTTCCCGGCTTGTGAAATTAAAATGGTTAAATCATGGTGCGTAGCTAGCCATGCAAATCCTTTAGCACGAACGATCTGCTCCGGCATATGATCTAACCATGTATTCAGCCTGCCAGTATGGAAAGGGAGCCTTCTTTCATAAACAAATGATGAGATTCGGTATTCTTCTGTTTCGGGCGTGTGCTGAGAATGTCCAGCATTGATTTCTTTTATCCATCCTGCAGAAGCACTTGATTTTTCAAAATCGAATAAACCAGTATTCAAAATGTCACTTGGCTGTATATTACCTTTTGAGGTTCTAATAATAGTTGCTTCTGGTTGAAGTGTGGTCAGTACATGCTCCAGTCGATCTAGTTCTGCTACTGATACAAGATCACATTTATTGATAATCAGCACGTTACAAAATTCAATCTGATCAATAAGTAAATCGGAAATTTCTCGTTCATCATCATCGGAAACAGCTTCCTTGCGATCCAATAAACTTTCTCCTGATTGGAAATCAGTCCAGAAACGGTTTGCATCTACCACTGTTACCATCGTGTCTAGCCTGCAAAAGCGTGTCAAATCTATGCCCATTTCTTCATCAATGTAAGAGAAAGTTTGAGCGACAGGGATTGGTTCACTAATACCTGTAGACTCAATGACAATATAGTCTATATTACCAGCTTTACAAAGACGCTCTACCTCAATTAATAAATCCTCTCTCAATGTGCAGCAAATACACCCATTAGAGAGTTCAACAAGTTTTTCATCTGATCGAGAGAGCTCGCCGCCTTGCTTGACTAATTCCGCATCAATATTAATTTCGCTCATGTCATTTACAATAACAGCTACTTTTAGCCCTTTACGGTTCTGAAGAACATGATTTAATATCGTTGTTTTTCCAGCTCCTAAAAAGCCGCTTAATACTGTGACAGGTATTCTCTTATTCATTGGTTTTTGTCCTTTTTGAAAACGATCATTTTGTTTTCCCCCTCACTTAAAAAGTAATTATTACGATTTAAATTGTGAAAAATCATTTTGTTTCTCTATGAAGTGTATATTTCTTTAATCGTGGAGAATATTTTTTTAACTCCAATCGGTCTGGATTCGTTCGTTTATTTTTTGTTGTGATATAGTTTCTGTCACCTGTTTCAGTACAGGCTAAGGTGATTTTCACGCGCATAAGTGATATGATCCTCCTTTAATTCGTAATGGTTACGATTTGTATTTTAAAATGATAAAGGTTGATTGTCAAGCTAAGTATCATGATCAATGCCAAATTGCAAAACAAAAGGAGTATCAAATTGAATTGATACCCCTCTTCATTAATAAAAGTCACCGAGTTCTTCTTCATAATGATCATCGTACTGTTGAACATCACTAGGAAAATCTTGGAGAAAGGCTAATCCACCTAGTATAAACATCAAAATGATAGCGATGAACGAGAGAATAACTGCGGCAATACTTGAAATGGCAAACAGTGTCTGCATTTTCATCATTTTAGCATATTGTTCTAATAGTTCTTCGTAAGAAGTATCAGGCGCTTGAATCAATTGTTCAGCTGCTCTCACAGATTTTTGAACATGAACGCCCATCATAATGAGAAAAACGCCAACGGCAGCAGGAAGAACTAACCAAAATCCTATAAGGATAGACAGCCCGCCCGAGATATAGAGAAAGATGCTGCCAACCTTTCCCCACTTTGTTATTGAATGAAGAGACTGAATGATTTTCTCAGTTTGTTGCAATTGTGTTCACTCCTTTATGTATTCACTCTCTATCATACTTGACCCAGCAGTACTTTAGGAAGATCGAATATTGAGCAATAGCCTTTTTTTTTCTATCTTTACTCATCTATTTATGGATAAATAAATTATTTCTGAATAAGAAAAAGGTAATAAATACTAGATTTTTTAAATTAAAATTATGTCATAAATTAGAATAATAGTTAAAAATAATTAGTAAAATTATCAAAAAATGTTGTTAGTTGTATTTTAATTGGTTATTATTGTGTTGTAATACCATAAAAATTGGAAGGTGGAATTTATATGTTAGATCGTTTTTTAAACAAAATGACCAATGTTCAACCTGCAGCTGCTCGATGTATTTTGCAAAGATTGGTGACTTCTTGTCAATCAGCACCAACTTGTTTCCTTCAAGGCGTTGGAACTTTCCGTTACTATGTGGATCGTGACACAGGTGAGATTTGTACTAGCCAAGAACGCGTTAAATGTGGCTGCTAAATTTAAGTATTTCACTTATTAGGATGTGAACGCATTGAGCATATCTTCAATTTCATTCGTAACAAATGCTACTATGCAGACGTCGGTTAGCCGTCAAGCGGGCCAAACATCAAATTCTTTTTTAACCCAAGCAGCGCAAATTGTTCAAGGTGACCACTCTCCAGAAGAGAGAAAGGCATTATTTCAACAACTGGCTTTGGTTCAGCAAGGAAAAGATTTAGAGCTTCATGTGTCTAAATTAAAGGAACTAGAGAAAGAGGTTCAAAAAGAGGGGTCTTCTTCGTCCGTTACTGTGAATCAGCATGGTGATCAAGTTGACATTTCAAATGAAGCTCGCAGTGAGTTTGAACAAGCTGAGGAACAAGTATCCGCTTCAAGCGAAGCTAGTGAAATGGCTGCGGAGGAAAAAGAAAAGGATGTTCAGCCAACACCAAAATAATAAAAAATGAGGCGTGTTTGATATTCTTCACATGCCTCATTTATCTTTAGTTTGCAGGCCGCCTTGAATAAAGACCATCTGGAAAAGGTGCTGCATATGAGATTGTTTCATCATCTTCTACCATGATGTAATATGGAAACTCTTGGATTTGAAATGCGTCTATTATTTGTTCGCCCACTGGGATTATTCGCATGTTAGTTTGGTTATCACGATATAATTCTTGATCTTCCTTTTGTCCATTCTTCAACAAGATACTAAATGAGATGTTTAATTTACGCTGCTTTTTCGTTTCTAGGAATTGTTCAAGTGATGGGATGCAGTGCGGGCATGCTGTGTCAGTGAAAATCAGTAATTGCTGCTTGCTATTTGTTTGCAGCAGATCATGTATTTGAATGGGTGATGGTTGTTCGAGAAGCGGATGCGCAAGTTTTTGTCCAATATGTTCGTTCGGTAAGATGATAAGCTGCATCTGCTGTTTTAAATAGATGATGATTCCGACAGTGAATAAAAGGGTGCAAAGTATCAGAGCGATTTGTAAAAGAAAGATTGAATTCATTGCATATCGTCCTCTCAATGTGAAGTTGCGCAAAGCTATCATAATACAAATATCAAAAATATGTCAATTATACTAAATGGTGTAAGGTGGAGCGTTTGATGAGTACAGTGAACCATTGTTTATATGCAATCTCCTATACTTGGAAAAAAAGTCGTTCATATCTTCTTTTAACCTTGTTGATTCAAGTGATCGTTGGTTTTATGCCTTTGGCTAGTGTCTGGATTATTCAAACATTGATTAATGAAATTATTTTATTTATGACGTCTTCAGGTGACATCCAAAAGGTTTTGTGGTTATTTGGACTGCAAATGGTCATTGTGATTTTAGGATATGGGCTTCAGTTCATTCTTCAGCTTAGTCAGCAGAGAGCGACAAATTTGATTGGTCTGCATTTGAAGGGTGAATTGCTTCAAAAAGCGATAAGGCTCCCGTTTATTACGTTTGAACACCCATCTTTTTATAATGAAAGTCAACGTGTGATGAACAGTCATCAGCATGTTCTCAGTATGGTCAGAAGTATTTTTACAATCATGAGCGCGTTGATTACTGTTGTATCACTTCTTATCTATATGGTGGGTATTCACTGGGGCTTGGCGGCCATTTTGTTCGTGTTTACCTTGCCTGTATTGTGGATTGAGCTTTTCTTTGGAGGTGCGCGTTATCGTTTAAACCGTCTGTTAACTGCTAATGATCGACGAGAAATGTATGTGTCCGATCTTGTAGCGCAACGAGATTCTCTAAAAGAAATACGTTTATATGGAATAGGGAATTATCTGCTTCAAAAGTGGAAAGGTCATTATGTCAAAAGTGCAGATGAGAAATATAAATTGCTGAAACGGCAAGTTCGCTGGGAGATGGCAGGCGGGTTGCTCATGACATTTGCCTATATGTGCTGTGGGCTTTTGATTGTCTATCTTATTTTTCAAAAAAGATTAGCAGCCGGGACATTTGTCGCAGTGCTGCAAGCTGTACAGAACATTCAAAGTGGTTTTCAAGATTTAACGAGGGAATGTTCTAGTTTATATGAGACGAGCCTTTATGTTGATGAAATGAGATCATTCCAAAAGAGGGAAGAGGAACATCATGAACAGGCAGCATCGCTTCGGAGAATTGATCATATCCAGTCCATCACACTAGAAAATCTTTCTTTTACTTATCCAAATATGAAAAAGCCTGCTATTGAGCGTATATACTTTCATATGAATAAAGGTGAACGCCTTGCATTAGTAGGGGATAACGGTTCTGGTAAAACCACTTTAATCAAATGTTTAACCGGATTATACGATCCAGATCAGCCGAATATGCACAAAGTCAATGGTGAATCTATTTCGACTATTAATAAAAAGACATATCACGATAGAATGGCGGTTCTGTTTCAAGATTTTATGAAGTACGAATTCACTGTGAAAGAAAACATAGGGTTTGGTCGTATCAATGATATAGATGATGAAGAGCGGTTGATGTCAGCTGCCCGGCAAGCAGGGATAGAGAAAAGAATTAATCAAATGGAAGACACATATGATGCGCAACTTGGTCGTTTTTTTGAAGAAGGGCATGAACTGTCTGGCGGACAATGGCAAAAGCTTGCGATGGCGAGAACCTTTTTTAGAGAAAGTGATTTTATCATTTTAGATGAACCGACTTCGGCTCTTGATCCATTGTCGGAGATTTCACTCATCCGTAAGCTATTCGATCACACGCAAAATCAAGGTGTTTTGTTTATTACACATCGTATGGGAGCGGCCCGCTTAGCAGACCGTATCATCGTCATGAAAGATGGTGCTTTCATTGAAGAAGGGAACCATGATGAACTGATGGCGTTACAAGGTGAGTACAAAAGGCTTTACGAGGCACAATCTCAACTATTCCAACAAAAGGAGATGGTGTAAGGTGAGTGTCTTTTATTTCATAGGTGTCTATTTACTAGGAATCATTTTTGCAGGTGCATGGCTCGATAAAGTAAGAAAGCAGACAGCACATGTGCAGCAGATGAAGGCTTATCGTCTGCTACCGCCTTCTTTCGCAGGACCTATGTTTTATTTATTCTTGTTGATTGAATTGGTGTGTACGGTTCATTTGTTCATATGGAACATGTCTGTCGTACCTGCATTTGGGCTTACAGCCCTTTTATGTATCTATACTGGAGCGGTCACGTTCAATTTGTTAAGAGGGCATCATGATATTTCATGCGGCTGTGGAGGGCTTCTTGAAAACGATCGCCTTCATTGGGGAATAGTGATCCGTAATCTGTTGATGCTTGCTCTTGTGGTTGGGTTATTTTATGTACACCCTTATGTAGATACGATGCCATGGCACTTAAACATCATTTGTTTTCTCATTGCAGCAGCTGTCTGTTTCATCATAGCGCTCAGTCAAGAAATTATGCTGTTCAAGCGAAAGTGGATCAATCAATTCGATATTGAAAATGAATCAATGATAGAAGGAGATAAAATGAAATGACGGATATTCTATTAATCATTGTGTTATTGATTGTCATTGCTCAGCTGGCGGTGGTGTTTCTGCTTGCCCGTTTTATCGGAAGGTTTATGAATAAAATAAAATCCTTTGATGGGATTGAATTGAAGGAAGCGGATGTTGGTGAGCCGGCGCCGTTATTTCGAAGCTATACGCATGAAGGCGAAAAGGTGATGTTAAAGGAATATTTGCAACATGGGAAAGGCGTGATGCTGTTCTTTGTGAATTCTACCTGTATGACGTGTAAAAGCATTTTAGCTGATATGCAGCACTCATTTTCACGTGATGATGTTCATGTCATTTTTATAAATGGCGATGAACAAGCGGATGACGATTCGCTGCTACAATTGCTGCCTGCACAAGCCGTATATATACGTTCTTCACAAATGGTGGAGCTGTATGGGGTAACGGTTGTCCCGCAAGCGATTCTCATTGATGAACAAGGAATCATTTTGCAAAGGAAATCGCTTAAGAATGCAAAACAATTTGAACAGCTCTTACAAGCCTCATAAAAAAGCGTCTCTTTCTTTAAGAGACGCTCCAGCGTGTAGACAAACCCTCGCATCTTTTGTCAGTCCTGCGCTCGGTGCTCACGAATGTCAAATTCGCTTTGCGTTAGTAACTCGTCCTTCCTAGACTTCAAGGGCGTTCCATCACGCTTGAAAAGAAGAGCTGAAATAAAGATCATTTTCGCTCGTTTATAATTCTTTTCCTAATATATCTAAATCGTACCTGTTACCGTCCATTTCTGCGATGCGCGGTAAGTGTCCCCATGTCTCAAAGCCGTGTTTTTTAAATAATCGAATGCTGGCTTCGTTGTGGCCGAAAATAAAGGCAAGTAATGTTCGGATGCCTAATGAGGGCGCCAATTCGATGGCCTCTTGTAAGAAAAGAGAGCCTAAACCTTTTCCGCGATAGTCTTGGTTCAAGTATATACTCATTTCAACGGTTCCGTTGTATGCGGGTCTGCCGTAAAACGTTTCAAAGCTGAGCCAGCCGTAGATATTGCCTGCTTCATCTGTTTTCACATAGAGAGGTCTTTTCTCTGAATGATTTAAAAACCATTGCCGGCGGTCCTCAACTGTAACAGGTTCTGTATCGGCTGTAACTTCTCTTGAAGCAATCGTTGAATTGTAAATATCGACAATCGCTTTGAGGTCATCTTCTGTTGCAATGCGGTTGAAAGTTTTCACAATAAAGTCCTCCACCTTTTTTCATTCATCATACATATTATTGATGTGATTGCGCAAAATAAAAAGAAAAATGATTTCGTGTGTATATATTTTTTGAAAAGTGTTCAGAATGTTGCTGAGGTGATGAAAAATGAGAGAGGAAGAAAAGAAACGTACTTCCAAAATCACAAAAGTTCAGCAATTTTTCCGTAAGCGCTGGGTATTCCCTGCTATTTACTTGGTCAGCGCAGCGGTCGTGTTAACAGCCGTTCTTTGGTATCAAGCTGTATCAAAAGATGTGAAAGACCAACTATCTGATGGAAATCAAACAGGACAAGAACAGCGTGATGATGCCGTTGAAGTTGGAAAGCCAATTGAAAATGTTGCCATGCCGGTCCAGAATTCTGATAATGTTTCTGTCGTGAAAAAGTTCTATGAAGCAGATGCTGATCAAAAAGAAAAAGAAGCAGCACTTGTAAACTATAATAACACCTATACCTTAAGCAAAGGTATTGATCTTGCAGATAAAGATGGCAAAGTGTTTGATGTCACAGCTGCTCTTAGTGGAACTGTCGTTCAGGCGAAAAAAGATCCAGTTCTCGGTCATGTCGTTGAAATTGAACATGAAGATGGATTGTCAACTGTTTATCAATCGCTGTCTCAAGTAAGTGTAAAAGAAGGCGATGAAGTGAAGCAGAATGATGTCATCGGTGCTTCTGGTAAGAATCTATATGGTGCTGAAAGCGGCAACCATGTGCACTTTGAAATTCGTATGGAAGGTTTAGCGCTCAATCCACTTAACTTCATTGATAAGCCTGTTTCTACTATTGAAAAAGCAGCTCAAGAAGTGACGGAAGAAGCAAAAGAACCTGCTCAGCCAAAAGCTGATGAAAAAACGAAGGAACCTGCTGCTGAAGATAAGGCAAAAGAGCCGGCTGGAGAGAAAACCGAAGAAAAGTCTGATGAGAAGGGGAAATCCTCTGATCAGGAAAAGTCTTCAGATTCATCTAAAGACAGCAGTCAGTCAGAAGAAACCAAACAATCTTAATGTCTTGTAAGATCCTCTGTGTAGATGCGTACGCAGAGGTTTTTTTCTGTCTTCAAAAAAACCTCCGCCATTTGGCGGAGGGGGTGCTATAACGCGGCAGGTCCTTCTTCACCTGTCCGAATGTTAATCGTATTTTCTATTTCATATATAAAAATTTTCCCATCCCCTGGTTCGCCTGTGCGAAGTACCTTTTGAGCTGTTTCAACAACCTGTTCGACAGGTACTTTGCTTAGGACGATTTCGATCTTTAAACGCTCGTATACATTGCTTTCCTTTTTGACGCCGCGGTATAGTTCTGTATGTCCCTTTTGTAAGCCGCAGCCGTGCACATTTGAAAAGGTAATAGAGGTGACACCAATCTTTCCAAGCTCCACCTTTAATGTTTCAAAATTAGCTGGACGTGTGACAATCTCCACTTTATACATTTTACTCATAGAGACACCCCTTCTTCTTTAATCTTGATATGCTTTTTCGCCGTGCATCGTTAAATCAAGACCGACTGATTCTTCTTCTTCAGTTGCGCGAATCTTGAAGAAGATATTGACGATTTTGATGATCACGTATGTGACGACCGCAACAAAGACATAAGTGGCAACAATGGCGACCACTTGCTTCCAAAGTAAGCTTGGATCTCCATAAAATAAGCCATTGGCTCCGCCGTCATTGACAGATGTTGTCGCGAAAAGACCTGTGGCAATTCCTCCCCAAGTACCACCAATTCCATGAAGTCCGAATGCATCCAGTGCATCGTCGTAGCCGAATTTGGCTTTGAGTGAGAAGACTCCCCAGAAACAAACGATTCCGCCGATCAATCCTATTATAATAGAAGCAAACGGTGTAACAAAACCTGCGGCAGGTGTAATGGCTACAAGACCAGCAATGGCTCCAGAGATGGCGCCTAGCATCGTTGGTTTTTTGTTGATCATCCACTCGACTAACAGCCAGCCGATGATTCCTGCGGCCGCTGCTGTATTGGTGTTGATAAAGGCATACATGGCGACGCTGTCTAAAGTCAGGGCACTTCCAACGTTAAAGCCAAACCAGCCAAACCAGATGACAGCTCCGCCAAGAAGTGTGTAAATTAAGTTATGTGGGGAAGAACTTGCCGCTTCTTTTCGCTTTCCGAGAACAATCGCAACGACTAGACCGGCAACACCGGAAGAAATGTGAACGACGTTTCCGCCAGCGAAGTCAAGCGCACCCATTTCTCCAATCCAACCACCGCCCCAAACCCAGTGTGCGACTGGAGCGTATACAAATGTGACCCAAAGGAGTGTAAACACGACTACTGCTGAGTAACGAATACGTTCAGCAAAGGCGCCTGAGATGATGGCTGTGGTTAAGACGGCAAAGGTCATTTGGAACATCATAAACAATGAATGTGGAATGGTATCGCTATATGAACCAGGCTCGAAGCCAACGCCTTTTAGTCCAACCCAGTCAAAGCCTCCGATCCATGCATTGCCTGGCGCAAAGGCGAGTGAATAGCCAAACACAATCCAGACGATAGAGACAATGGCTAGTGATGTTAAGCTGTGCATGGTCGTACTTAACACGTTTTTACTTCTCACAAGTCCTCCGTAGAATAATGCTAAACCCGGTGTCATTAACCACACGAGTAGTGCGCAGAAGAACATAAATACTGTATCACCCATTTGCATGCTGCATTCCCCCGAATCATTCAGAATTAAAAGATTTCTTAATTCTTCATTATAGAGAGAAAAGTCATATATAACATATTCATGTAAGTTTATCTCACATGGTTTTTTAGTCATTATCAATATAAATGGAAGAAAAGTTCGTAAAAAATGAGAAAAAACGTGTGTGGATCGCTAAAAATAAAGGGCATTTGACCTATAAAATGGAGCTGAGAAACAATTTGGTTCGCTCCTCTCGAGGGGAATCGAACAATTCTGCTGGGATGCCCTCTTCGATGATACGACCTTCGTGCATATAGACGACTCGGTCGGCTACTTCTTTTGCAAAACCCATTTCATGTGTGACAATGACCATTGTCATGCCTTCTTTTGCGAGGATTTTCATGGTAAGCAGCACCTCGCCTACAAGCTCTGGGTCAAGGGCGGATGTAGGCTCGTCAAATAACATGACATCAGGCCTCATGGCGAGAGCTCGTGCGATGGCAACGCGCTGCTTCTGACCGCCTGATAGCTTAGAGGGGTAGACGCTGGCTTTATCCGCAAGGCCGACTTTTTCTAACAGGATATTGGCTTCAGCGATGGCCTGTGCCTTCTTTGTTTTCTTCACCATCACAGGTGCTTCAATAATGTTTTCAAGTACGGTTTTGTGAGGGAAGAGATTAAAATGCTGAAACACCATGCCTATTTTCTGCCTCATTTCGTTTAATTGATCTCGTTTTGGATGAACGGGACTGCCATCAATGATGATCTGACCGTCATTTTTTATTTCTAAAAAATTCATACAACGGAGCAAGGTGCTTTTCCCAGAGCCGCTTGCACCAATTAAGACGACGACATCATTTTCATATACAGTAAGATTGATATCCTTTAAGACATGTAGCTCCCCAAAGTATTTATTGAGATTTTCAACACGAATGATTTCCTGCGATTCTGTCATGCTTCTCCTCCTAATGATCACTGACTGAAAGTTTCTTTTCAAAGGTTTGCACAGCGAATGTTAACAGCAGGACAAGAACTAAGTAATAGACAGCGACAACCAGTAAATAGGTCATATTGTCAAAGCTGTTGGAGCCTTGAGTGGTCGCTACGTTGAATAGTTCATTGACGCTGATAAAGGCGGCAAGAGATGAGTCTTTTAAGCCGATAATAAACTGATTGCCAAGTGGGGGAAGGGCACGCCGCATCGCTTGCGGGAGAATGATGCGTCTCATGGTTAAAAAGCGTCCCATGCCAAGAGAACGTCCTGCCTCTTTTTGACCTTGGTCAATTGATTGGATAGCGCCTCTGAATATTTCTGCTATATAGGCACCATTATGGAAGGCAAGGGCAATAGAGGCCGCCCAAAAGTCAGGTATATTTAATTCCGTGAGTCCAAAATATAAGATGAAAATTTGCACAATGAGTGGCGTCCCGCGCACAAGAAAGATATAAGCATTCGCGATATATCCGAAAACCGCCACACGGGATATTTTCATTAAAGCAAAGAAAAGCCCGATGAACATACCGATGAGGATGCTGATCACAGTCAGTTGTAAGGTCAGTAGCATCCCTTCTAAGAAAACGCCTCTAGACTCAATCAGCGTTTGGAAAAAGTGTGATAGGGTAGGCAAAACAAATCATCTCCATTTGAAGAAAGTGCGCCTAGAGTAGAAGGGCGCACAATCGTGGTTTTAATCTTGTTTGACGGTAATATCTTCGTCAAAATACTTCTCGCTAATTTGTCTTAATGTTCCGTCTTTTTTTAGTGCATCAATCGCATCGTTGATCTCTTCTATCAGTCCTTTATTGTCTTTAGAGACAGCGATTGCTTGCTCGCTTTGTCCGAGTCTTTCTTGCGCTTCGATTTTTAGTTTTTTCTTCATGGCTTCTGCACCTGTGGCGAAATCAGTGACGACCGCATCGTGTTTACCGTTGGCTAGTGCTTCTAAAGCGACAACATCACTGTCGTAATATTTTGGTTCTTTCCCGCTATGTTCTTTCGCAATATCAGCATAGGACGAGCCTTTAGAGACAGCGATCTCTTTGTCTTTTAAGTCATCTGCACTTTGAATGTCTGCTCCAGGTCGTGTGAAGATTTGCGGACCGGAGTAGTAATAAGGTTGAGAAAAAAGGACGTGTTTTTTTCGTTCCTCATTGATGGTATGACTTGCAACTGCCGCATCAAATTTCCCTGATTTGACGCCTTCGACGATGCCTGCGAATTTATATTTTTTCTGTACAGGCTCGAGGCCGAGCTTGTCACTAATCGCATTGCCTACATCAATATCAAAGCCTGACATCTGGTTTCCATCCATGTAACTGAATGGGTGAAATTCACCTGATGCTGCAAAAATAAACTTTCCATCCTCCAAAATCGGTGACCCTTTCGCTGTAGAATTACGTTTATCTCCGTTCCCATTCGTTTCATTTGAACCACACGAAGACAGAAGTAATACTGCAACTGAGAAAAGGGCTGGGACCCACAACCGTCTTTTTTTATGAATTGGCTTTTCCTCCTTTTCAGCCGTTCTCCATATAAGGAGAAAGTAGGCATTTTCATATGTGTGCATCTTACCATTTGAACCTTTTATTCTCAATTTTATATGTGTTTTTCCAGCACACACCCTTTTTAGAATGTATGACATGCTTTTGTGAGAGAGAACTTGAATTGCTTAGGGTAAAAAAGGGAAATGAATCTCATAATAACGGAAGAACAGGCCAATAACATGCCATTTTACAAGGAGGAGCCGGTGTATGAACAAATGGAAAAACAACCGGAAAGTTTTTTTAACTGCTATCGCATTTGGAACGATGTTAAATCCACTGAATTCCTCGATGATTTCTTTGGCCTTGCATCAAATTCAGCATGAATTCGGTTTGTCGTTTACGACGGTATCCTGGCTCATTTCAACCTTTTATTTGGCCAGTGCGGTCACGCAGCCAGTGAGCGGACGGATTGGAGATCATGTGATGAGCAGGAGAACCTTATTTTTATTTGGACTAGCTCTAGTGGCAGTCTCAGCTATTTGTGCCCCGTTTGCCCCGACATTTGCTGTGCTGATTGTGATTCGGCTGCTGCAGGCGATTGGAAGCAGCGCGATCTATCCTTCTGGCGTCGGGCTCATTCGGGATCATGTGAAGGAAAGACAGGCTTCGGCTTTAGCGGTATTGTCCATCTTTGCTTCAGCGATGACAGCGCTTGGGCCAACGCTTGGCGGTTTTTTAATGACAATTGGCAGCTGGCCGGCGATCTTTTTAGTGAATCTGCCATTTATATTGATCAGTTTTTTCCTTGGTCTTTCTTTATTTCCTAAGGAGAAGAAGAAAAAGCTTCGCATAGGAGAAATGGTACGTAAGCTCGATTTGCCAGGGATGCTTCTTTTTACAGCTTGTATTGTATCGCTGCTTTCATTTTTATTATCATTTGCTGATGGTATTCAGTATGTACAGGGCATTCTCTGTCTTTTGAGTGCAGGTGCTTTTGTTTGGTGGGAACACAAGGTGGATGAACCGTTCATTCAAATTCGGATGTTTCGAAAAGAGAAGCGGCTGTCACTTGTGTATGGGCAATTTATCATTTTGAATATTTTCTTCTATTGTCTCTTTTTTGGTTTGCCTAGTTATTTTCAGGATGAATTGGGCTGGCGTGTGGAGATGACGGGTCTCTTTATGCTGTGCATGTCTGGAATGAGCATCATTGTATCGCCGCTGACTGGAAAGTGGGTGGATCGCGGGGATGAACGTCATCCTGTTTTAGCAAGTGCTGTGCTGATGCTGGCCGGGGCTTCAGCCATGACTTTCTTTTTTATTCCTGCGCCGTTATGGGGAAAAGGAGTGGTCCTTTCATTGCTTGGAGTGAGTTACGGCATTGGGAATGTTGCGCTTCAAGCTGCGATGCTAAAAGCAAGCCCTCAGCAAATGATTGGCACGTCATCTGGACTTTTTCAAACATGCCGGTACCTTGGTTCCATTTTGTCATCTGCCGTGCTTGGGATGCTGTTTGGTGAGGAAATTGCGGGTTCTCATTTTGAACAATTAGGCTGGACATTGATCATGATTTCTCTGATCGGTATTGGTGTCAGTCTTTACTTTTCAAGTATGGTCAGAGGAAGACAAACAATCAAAAAAGCGGCTGGATAAAGGAGAAGAGACATCTTCATCACTTTATCACAAGCCGCTTAAGAGTTGGACAGGTCAGAGCCTTGATCCTTTTGCTTCCTTCTGAATATTTTTCCCAAAATGGCCTCGTAAAATGTCACGATGCGATCAATTGGAGAGTCAAAGAACTTCCATAATTTATTCATGATGAAGACAACCACAATGGATACGATTAAGCTGCCTAAAACATCAAATGGATAATGGTGGCCGACCCAGATGCGGGAGAACCCTGTAAGTAATCCAAAAACGAGCAATATGTTGCCGAGCTTTTTATTACGGGATCTAATGGCTAATGAAAGAGCCAGTGCGCCTGTTGTATGGTCACTTGGGAAGGAAGCGTCTGCTGAGTGCGGGATGAGTGTGTCGACTTTATGCGCCACAAACGGCCGCTCTTCATAATAAAACAGCGTAATGGCAAAATTGACGACAAGTGCCACGATGCCTGTTACACCGGAAAAGAAGACGTGCTTCTTAAATGTGTGATTACCTAAAAACCAGCAAATCAATAAGACAAGGGCATACACGAGAAGGGCCTTTTTTGTAATGAAAATCATGGTCTGATCTAAAAACTCAGAATGATGAGCCATCCCGTGTATGACTTTAAACAATTCGTAATTCAAAACATCACCTATACTTTCGCTTAACGCCACCTATTTTTCAAACGGTCTGTATGTCCATTTGAAACATCCTATATTTTAGCATGTTTTCGGTGAAGTTTAAAACAGTATCCTATTCTGATAGGGAAACCTTTTGTGTTTTTGCTTCTTGCGGTTTTCGTTCGCTCCAATAAAAAACACCCATACTGAGTAAAACGACAATGCCTGCAATGAGATACACATTTGAAAAATCTGTGAAGCTGACAAGGAGACCGAATACAAATGAGCCAGCAGCAATTCCGGTATCATACAGGGTAAAGAAAGTGGCGGTTGCATAGCCTGTACGGTGAGCTGGTGAGTGCTGAATCGCAAGGGTTTGCAGACATGGTACCAAAGAGCCGTAGCCAAGACCAATGACAGCACCTGATAGAAGAAGCATTGTGGCTGAATGTGTAGCGGTCAGCATCCATAAACCAATTGCAAAAAGAGCGATAGATGGATAGATCACAATGTGAGGTCCGACTCGGTCGAACAGTCGCCCTGTAAATGGACGTGAACCGAGCATCGCAGCTGCAAAAACAATAAAGAAGTAACTGCTTGCCCCCATCAGATGAAGGGAGTTGGCATAGACTGAAATAAATGAAATGATCGGCGAGTAACAGAAAGAGATAATGATTCCAACTGCCGCCGTTTTTAAGGCGCCTTTTTCAAACAGATGAGAAAAAGTGAATCGAAAGATGACGCTGCCGCCGTTTGCAGGCTCTGGTTGTCTAATCAACATCGTAAAAGCCGCTCCGATGGTGACAATGATGGAAAAGAGAAGAAATAAAGAATGGAAACCTACTTTTCCTACTTGATTCAGTGCGATAAACGGACCGATAACTACGGCGATGTTCATTGACATCACAAAGTATCCAAGACCCTCCCCGCGTTTATGTTTCGGAATCATATCGGCCGCAATGGCACTGGCTACTGTGGTCAAAATGCTGAAAAAGATCCCTTGTACGAAACGCAGGATCAGAAGCGTTTGGAATTGATCAATCGGAATGTATAAATAAGTGAGTAAGGCAAAGACCGTTGAAGAGAAGATCGCCATGCGTTTTTTGCCGAATTTCTCAATCATGGCACCAGAAAATGGCCTCGTGACAATGGCAGATAATAAAAAGACCGTCACAAGGAGGCCGCCCTGTGATTCTGTTCCATTTAGTTCATCCATTGTGTAAATGGGCAGCAATGTCAAAAGGGCATAAAAAGAGGTGAAGGTAAATAAATTCACCAGGACAATCATGATAAAGTCTTTTGTCCAAATGCGTTCGTTCATGATGTATGTCACTTCCTATTCAGTTGATAATTTGTGTAAAAGTGTATGGAGGAGTTGTTTTTCTTCGCGGGTAAAATCCGAAAGACATTCTTCTTCAAATTGTTCCATCGTCTGTTTGATTTCTTCAAAACGGGCCTTTGCGTCATCTGTCATGACGATGAGATTTTCACGTTTGTCTGTTCCTTGGACACGCTTCACCCAGCCGTTTGCTTCTAGACGCGTAACGGTTCGGGTAATGGTCGGTGCTTCGACGTTCAAATAGGTCCAAATGTCTTTTTGTGTTTTCGGGCCGAATGTATCCAAACAAAAAAGTACAGTCCACTGGGACATGTACAAGTCATAAGCAGCAAGCGCTTCGTTCGCCTTTTTAGACAGCAGCCGGGCGCTTTGATGTATTTGATGTAAACACTCTCTGTTTAACGTATCCATATGCTCACCTTCATTAAATATTTAGCTAGGTAAATAAAATCACCTTTCCTATTTTACGTGTTACACCTTTACTTGTAAAGGGGAAATGTTCGCCACTCGAAATGATTTTTTGTTTTGCATTTTTCTGATAAATCCCTTGTCCCACTTCATTTTTAGCATATTCCCTCTGCAATGCTAATACACTGTTACAAACCTGACAAAGAGAGTGTTTGAGGTGAGGGATCGTGTTTGGCATTTACTACCTAATGGATGAGAAATTAAGACGAACAAGCGCCGCTGAAAATAGATAATATTGATACGGATCTCATTTCACACTTCTCACATCCATTTTAGGGAGGTCGAGTGGTGTGCACGATTACATCAAAGAGCGAACAATCAAGATAGGAAAGTATATCGTGGAGACAAAGAAAACCGTTCGTGTAATTGCGAAAGAATTTGGAGTCTCTAAAAGTACTGTACACAAGGATTTAACAGAAAGACTGCCAGAAATTAATCCAGATCTGGCTAATGAAGTGAAGGAGATACTGGATTATCATAAATCAATCCGCCACTTGCGAGGAGGAGAAGCCACCAAGTTAAAGTATAAAAAAGAAGAAATTTTAGAAGGCGAGCCTGTGAAACAGTAAGCTTAGTTCTTTGTTCATAAACATGATATATATATCTTCCTCTTATCGGTAGTTTCTAACCACAAATTTTGTAAAGACTTTTGTAAAGAAATATCTTTTTTTCTTCAAATTATGATAGAATATATAATTAGGGCAGAATGTGGTATTTGCTATGGAAACAGATTATCAAGGAGGATATATATAGATGTTTGCTAGGGATATTGGAATTGATCTAGGTACTGCCAATGTACTGATTCATGTCAAAGGAAAAGGAATTGTGTTAAATGAACCATCTGTTGTCGCTCTTGACAAAAACAGCGGAAAAGTATTGGCTGTTGGAGAAGAAGCGAGACGTATGGTTGGACGTACGCCTGGGAATATTGTTGCGATTCGTCCATTAAAAGATGGCGTAATTGCTGATTTTGAAGTAACTGAAGCGATGCTCAAGCATTTTATTAACAAATTAAATGTGAAAGGGCTATTCTCTAAGCCGCGTATGCTCATCTGCTGCCCGACAAACATTACATCTGTTGAGCAGAAGGCGATCAAAGAAGCTGCTGAAAAAAGCGGTGGTAAGCATGTATTTCTTGAAGAAGAGCCAAAAGTAGCAGCCATTGGTGCTGGTATGGATATTTTTCAGCCAAGTGGAAACATGGTCGTAGATATTGGAGGCGGAACGACAGATATCGCTGTCATCTCAATGGGTGACATTGTGACCGCCTCTTCTATTAAAATGGCTGGAGACAAATTTGATCTGGAAATTCTAAACTACATTAAAAAAGAGTACAAGCTGTTGATCGGTGAGCGCACGGCTGAGGATATTAAGATCCAAGTTGCAACGGTATTCCCAGACGCACGTCACGAAGAGATTTCAATTCGTGGACGAGACATGGTGACAGGATTACCAAGAACAATTACCGTCACAAGCAAAGAAGTAGAAGAAGCATTGCGTGAATCTGTATCTGCGATTGTTCAGGCTGCGAAACAAGTTCTTGAGAGAACACCGCCTGAATTATCAGCTGATATTATCGATCGCGGCGTCATCATTACAGGTGGCGGAGCTCTTCTAAATGGGCTTGATCAATTGCTTGCAGAAGAGCTGAAAGTACCAGTTTTCGTTGCTGAAAATCCAATGGATTGTGTAGCAGTAGGTACTGGCGTGATGCTTGATAATATGGACAAGCTGCCAAAGCGTAAACTCAGCTAATGATTTCCCTCATTCTTTTTAGAAAGAATGAGGGATTTTTATTAAAGAAGCCTGCAAATATGCCGATATATTTCTTAGAAGATTGTGTACTGATGGTTTTAGGTCATGTGAAAGAATTTGAATGAGGTGAGCATGTGTTAAAAGGATTATACACCGCAACATCTGCCATGATCGCTCAAGAGCGGCGGACAGAAATGCTTTCAAATAATATCGCAAATGCGAATACACCAGGTTATAAAGCGGATGAAGGAGCTATGCGGGCGTTTCCCGAAATGCTGCTGAGCCGAATGGAATCGGGACGTTTCCAAACATCTTCAGGCAAAAGCTTTAGTATCCCGCAGCAAACGGCGATTGGCGGCATTAATACGGGGACATACATGCAGGAATTGATTCCTCAATTTACCCAAGGAACATTAAAAACAACGGATCAAACAACTGATATCGCATTAGTAGAAAATAATGTACCCATCAACCCGGAGACAAATCAAAAGTCAGCGCTTTTTTATGCTGTGAATACACCAGAAGGCGTTCGTTATACGAAAAGCAGTTCCATTACATTGAACGACCAAAATCAGTTGACCATCAATGGCCGTCCCCTTCTCTCAGTTGCGGGCCAGCCGATAACAGTTCAAAGTGAGAATTTTAAAGTGAATGCAGATGGTACTGTGAGTGAAAATGGACAAAATCTCGGACAAATTGATGTACGTGTTGCGATGGATACAAGAAACCTTGCGCGTGAAGGAAATGATTTATACCGTACAGCTGATAACCAGCCTCTGCCAAGTGCAGTCAATAACGGTCAAGTGTCCTATACGTTAAGCCAAGGTGTATCAGAGCTGTCGAACGTTGATGTGACGAAATCGTATACTGAAATGACTACAGCCTATCGAGCATTCGAAACAAACCAAAAAGTGGTTCAGGCGTATGATAAAAGCTTAGAAAAAGCTGTGAATGAAATTGGAAGAGTGTACTAATGAAGAAAAGAAAGAGAAAGGAGGATTCTCATGCTTAGAACGATGATCAATGCAGCAGTGTCGATGAACGAGGTGCAAAAGCAGCTTGATATCATCAGTAATAACATTGCCAACAGTGAAACAACAGGCTATCGCGCAAAAAACACCCGCTTCTCAGAGCTGATCAGGCAGCAGTTTGATCAGGTTGATGAAAAAAATGAGCAGGTGGCAAACAGTCGTTTAACACCTGCCGGGCTAAGGCTTGGAACTGGTACAATGGTCAATGCATCCATTAACTCATTGCAAGGCTCTATTAAAGAAACAGGCCGTGATCTTGATGTTGCATTTGGTGCACCATCGCAGTATTTGCAGGTCAATGCCGGCGGTAATATCCGTTATACAAGAGACGGCTCTCTTTATTTACAGCCAGGTAACAATCGTAATCAGGTCCAGCTTGTGACAAGCGAAGGCTATCCAATTCTTGATGAAAACGGAAATGCGATCGTCTTAAATGCGAATTTCCGCGATATTTCTATCGATAAGAATGGACGGCTTACGGCAGTTTCTCGAGATAATCAACCGAATCAGCAGGTGAATCTGGGAGTTGTACAAGTGAATAATTCTTCAGCGCTCATCTCTGAAGGAGATAATTTGTTCTCAGTAGACGGCAACTATCAAGGCGCATTAACGGCACTGAATGGGGCAAACCGCCAAGCGATTCAGCTTCAGCAAGGTGCGCTTGAAACCTCGAATGTGGACATGTCTAAAGAATTAACAGACCTCATGACAACACAGCGCTCGTATCAGATGAACTCAAGAACCATTACGATGGGCGATCAGATGCTAGGGTTAATCAATACGATTAGATAATGAGCAGGCTGATATCAGCCTCTCATGATAAAGAAGGCGGCTCGCTCAAAGTCGCCCTTTTTTTTATAAAAATCTGAGACATCTGCAAGCAAATCCTCAAGATCAACCCAGGCTTCTTTTCGTTCAAGACATGTGACGAGATTGGCAATTTGCTCATCTGCCTTAGGTGTTTGGCTGTAAAGAAGGAATAAGATTTGGAACTTGATTCTTAATAGATCAAACTGGGAATCAACCGCTTCTTTTAGCCCCTTTTGAATATACCTCATTCCTTCATCGGTTAAATTTTCTTTAAAGCAGGAGCGCACTGTTTCGTAGAGACACGATACGTAGGAGTGTGCCGACTTTCGGTATGCTGGGAGACGAAGCGCTTTTTTAAAGTATTCAAGTGCTTCTTTATGACGGTTTTGTCTCGATTGAATAAAACCAGCGTCATAATAAACAATGCCGAGCAGTTCCTGATCGTCAATCATTTTCACGTATTCGATAATCTCATTAAAAATAGCTTCAGCTTCCTCATATTTTTTTTGGTCGCTAAAGTTAAGTGCGAGCACAATCTTGCACCGATAAATGCTATGGACATCTCCGTGCTTTGCAAAGATATCCATGGCTGTTTGAACATGACGAATGGATAACAACGAATAGCGGTTGTTGTAATAAACACCACTTGTACGAAAATGAAACTCTGCTTCTTCCAGCTCATCGTTTAGTAATGGCAGTTTTTCCTCTGCCTTTTCAAGATAGTGAATGGCATCATGTTGATCACTTTTTAAAGATTCGTATAGTCCGAGAAAGAAGTAGAAGTAATATTGCAGTTCTTCGTTCATTTGATCCTTGTGCTGCATCAGTTCATGTTTGAGTTTTTCTAAGTCCTCATTCTGATTCATCCAGAGCTGATGGCGAAAAAGCATAAGCTGATAATGTAAATAGAGCTCCTGTTTTTTCGATAATCTGCGTTTATATTTGAGTAAGGTCGTTTTCATCTCTTCAGCCTTCGAAAAATGTCGATGCTTCAGCATTGTATACCACGAATGGAGAAGTTTTTTAATGGATTTATCGCTCATAAAATTCATTTTTACCCTCTTATTCAATCAATGATGTAATATATATTACCATATTTGTGAAAAAACGATGAGTGTAGTGTGGATTATATTTCATGACAATTGGTAATGGTAGATGTTACTTTTTACCATATTTGTTGACTGGACATTGAAAAATGACCGCATTCATAATATACTTCTAGAGGAATCAAATGAAGATCAGCGATATAGAAAAGAAGGAGAGATCAAGACATGCTTGATGCTCAGCAAATTCAAGAAATGATACCACATCGTTATCCATTCTTATTGGTCGACCGTATTTTAGAGGTTGATGGTGAGAAAAGAGCGGTCGGAATTAAAAATGTGACAGTGAATGAAGAATTTTTTAACGGCCATTTCCCAGGATACCCAGTCATGCCGGGTGTGCTGATTGTAGAAGCCCTTGCACAGGTTTTTGGGGTGATTATGTTAGGCAAAGAAGAAAACAAAGGGAAAATTGGTCTATTTGCAGGGATTGACAGCTGCCGATTCAAAAGACAGGTCAAGCCTGGCGATCAGCTTCGTTTAGAGGTTGAAGTGACGCGTCTTCGCGGTCCAGTTGCCAAAGGAAAAGCGGTAGCAACGGTGGATGGCGAAGTGGCATGTGAAGCAGAACTTACATTTTCTATCGGTCCTAAAGTATCGTGATTGATCCAGCGGTTCATCTTGCATGAACCGCTTTTTTTAATGGGGAAGTTCAGTCGAAACGGATAAGGACTTGCATTTTTGACAAAAAAACGTCATATTAGACAAAAAAAGATGAAGGTGATAAGGATGCTGAAAGAGTTTAGAGAGTTTGCAGTCAAGGGGAATGTCATTGACCTCGCTGTCGGTGTCATCATTGGGGGAGCATTTGGCAAAATTGTCACTTCTCTTGTGAATGATTTGATCATGCCGCTTGTCGGGATTATAATTGGTGGACATGATTTTAGCGGGTTGTCCATTAAAATCGGCTCTGCGCAAATTTTGTATGGAAACTTCATTCAAACAGTGGTCGATTTCTTAATTATCTCGTTTTCCATTTTTATCTTTATTCGTTATTTAAATAAATTAAAACGAGAAAAGGTAGAGGAAGAAGAAGTTGTGGAAACACCAGATCAAACGGAAGTGCTGCTAACGGAAATTAGAGATCTATTGAAAAATCAAAGCCAATCGAAAGATGTGCAATAGAAAAAGAGCGGCTGAACCCGCTCTTTTTTTATGTGTTTTGTTTAAAAGCATCCAGCAGTTTTTCTCCTGAAAGGCCCTCTTTGACGAGGTCCTTTAATACTTCTTCGGTTTCTGTTCTGTAACGATTTGTGATCATTTTACCATCGAGTAGCACAGAAATATTTTCTTCTAAGGCAACGATGTTTTTGACTTGGACAGATAGATGAACCGGGCGATTGTTTTCTTTTGTGATCGTCACGAGAATCTTCACTTCTGTATGCTGCTGAAAGAGTACCTCAAACACCTGTCTATGTTTCTTTGGAAGGAGTGCCTCGATCATCCAGTGATTTTCGCCGTCTTCTTTATTAATGATTAAGCCGTCTCGAAGGGGAATACTGGACATTTTATCTTGTTTTGGATCAAGTTCGATTTTTAAATCAATCAGCCTAAAGGTTTTCATATTTATCACCTCACAAGCGTTCATTATTCGTATGTATCATTATAGCATACAACATCTGTATAAATGAAACCGCTGCCTACTCAGAACAGGCAGTACATTAGTGAAAGGAGATGTTTTATGACGTCCTATCAACTGCGAAAAATACATATTGGTAAGGAAAAGGAACGCGATATGAGAGTGTATTCATGGGGAGACATTCTCTCATTTTGTGATGTGTATATGGAGGAAGGCGAGTCTCTCACTTTTCAATACGTCACCGCCGATCAAATGGACTGCTTTGAATTCCAATTGTCGATTCATGACGGGAGGCTTTGTTTTTATTGGTTTGCGTGGGACGGATCTGATTATATTCACATGCCTGCTAGTAATTGGATTCATTCAGATGTTTTTTATCAATTTATGAAAAATAAGTATTTCGTCAAACAAAACAAGATGATGTTTTATACACAAGCGGTAAAAAACAAAAATGAGTGAGGAAATAGAGAATTTGAAGGGCTATTTTGCCATTTTCGTGTTTTGTCTGCTGCGCTTATTCTTAGTAGACTAGGGCTAGTTGAAAGGAAAGGAGGTCAGTTTTGAATCAAAAGGCAAAGGTCTAGCATCTGACAGCCCCCCTCTAGCTAAAGCTGATAGACACTGCCTTGTGCACATTTACACTGCGTAATAGAAACCGATGCTTTTTTGTAAAGGTCATGTGTCCCCTATGTCTCCCCTTATACGTACCCGGTTATGTGTTCATGACCGGGTACCCTTTTATTGACTGATAAGCCGATCATCTCTTGCAAATAGTGGATACTCATTTCATAATGATGATGGATGTAACAAACGGAATGTCAGTTGAAAATGAAGTCAAAAAAGGAGAGACCGATGACAAACATTCAATTAATCGCAACCGATTTAGATGGAACCTTATTGAACAGTGAACACAAAGTCAGTCAGGAAAACGAGCAGGCATTAAAGGAAGCAGCCGCGAGCGGAATTGAGGTTGTCGTTTCAACAGGAAGAGCGTATTTTGATGTGAAATCTATTTTTGACCAGCTAGGTATGAATACGTGGGTGATTAGTGCAAATGGAGCTGTCATTCATGATCCAGATGGGCAGGTGTACCATTCGGCTGCTTTAACCGAAGAAAAAGCAAAACACATCTTATCATGGCTTGAAGAGCGTGATTACTACTATGAAGTGTTCACGAATGAGGCCATTTTCACACCGAACCGTGGCAGAGAGCTTCTTGCCATCGAAATGGACCGCTTAAAGAGTGCAAATCCAGAAACGGATATGAATGTCCTGAAGCAAGCGGCTGAAGTGCAATACAGCCAGTCGGGCTTTGCCTATATTGATACATATAAAGAGTTATTTCGTGAGGATCAAAAGCTGTCATTTTACAACATCTTAGGCTTTTCGTTCTTCCAAGACAGATTGAAAGCCGGGTGGGATACGTTTGGACATGATTCAGAATTAACATTGGTCAGTTCGGCTGATCATAACTTTGAAATTGGTTCAAAGGATGCGTCAAAAGGGCAGGCATTGACAAGGCTGGCGGAAAAGCTCTGTATTCCTCTAAGCCAAACAGCGGCTGTAGGAGACAGTTTAAATGACGAATCCATGATTCGGGTAGCTGGTATTGGTGTTGCAATGGGGAATGCGAGACAGGATATAAAAGAACTAGCCGACCATGTCACGTTAACAAATGATGAACATGGTGTGGCGCATATGATTCAACATCTGCTGAAATAGACAAATTGGGTGTTTTGAATAATTCTAATAGGATGAAGCGCATTCTACAAAAGAGAAATCAGAACTACTTCTATTTACACCTGGTGTGGAACATCATATAATTTCATTATGAGTATAACCCGCTTGTAAGGAAATGAAGGAGAGTACACGAATGGCGCTGGAATCTTATAAGTCCGAAAATCTGCATTTAATCAAGGAAGCCTTAGACTATACTCAGGTTGGCCTGACGGTAACGGACCCGTCTTTACCTGATAATCCTTTAATATATGTGAACAAGGGCTTTTTAGATATGACAGGCTATCAAGAAACCGAAGTATTAGGGAAGAATTGCCGTTTCCTTCAAGGGGATGAAACTGAGCAAATCGTGTTAAAACAAATGAGGGCAGCCATTGAAAACAAAGAGGCTGTCACTGTTCAGCTGAAAAATTATAAAAAATCTGGACAAATGTTTTGGAACGAGTTAAGTGTGGCTCCTCTTTGGATAGACGAAAATGAAGGGAAACGTCTTTATTTCGTTGGCCTGCAAAAGGATGTCACGAAGGAGAAGGAACAGCAGGAGCTTCTTGAGCAATCAATTGATGAAGTGTTGAATATTTCTGTACCGATTGTTCCGGTGAAGGATGGTATCTCTGTGTTACCGATCATTGGTACGTTAACAGCGCCAAGATTTAATAAAATCATTTCAACGGTCTCCACCTATATCTCTCAATCCAAGGACGATTATTTTATTGTGGATCTGTCCGGTTTATTAGAGGTCGATTCATTTGTGGCGGATGCCATCTTTAAGTTGAACGATTTGATTTTAATGACTGGCACTGAACTGATTGTGACAGGAATTAAACCAAATCTTGCGATGAAAATGGGAGAAATGAGAGAAGACTTCCGTGATTTGAATACGTATATGAATGTAAAATCTGCTTTGAAAAATCTGCAAATTTAACATTTTTTCATATGAAAATGAAAAAAGAGGACTTTTCATCGAGCTTGAGAAAAGTCCTCTTTTTGCTGTGTTTAAGATGATTGAGCGGCCGCACTTAATGTAAATAAATCTTCTAGTTCGTTCGTCGATAGCTCTGTAATCCAGCTTTCACTTTGGATAATTTGATCATTTAGTGTTTGTTTTGTTTCGAGCATTTGATCAATTTTTTCCTCAATTGTGCCGGTTGTGATCATTTTATGGACGTGCACAAATCGTTTTTGTCCGATACGATACGCACGGTCTGTCGCCTGGTTTTCCACGGCAGGATTCCACCATCTATCATAATGAATGACATGATTGGCGGCGGTTAAGTTCAGTCCTGTTCCTCCTGCTTTTAGAGAAAGAATTAAGATGTTGAACTCTTTTTTCTGGAAGCGTTCCACCATTTTGTCCCGCTCAAGTTTTGATAAACTGCCATTTAAAAATTGAACGGGTTCTCCAAACATCTTTTCCGCAAGTTGTTTGATCATGTTGCCCATTTCAATATATTGCGTAAAGATGAGGCAACTTTCTCCTTGATCATGTATGGCTTTTAACAGCTCTGCTAATTTATCCATTTTTAATGAACGTTTCAACAGCTTCACATCTGTCCCGCTTTCTTTTAAATAGAGGGCAGGGTGATCACAAATCTGTTTGAGTCTGCCGAGCATACTTAAGATGATGGCCTTCCGCTGCATCCCTGTTAATGAAGCCATGTGTTCGAATGTATCCTTGACGAGCTGTTCGTATAAAGATGCCTGTTCAGCCGATAACGGGATGAATTCTTTTTCTTCTAGTTTCTCAGGCAGGTTCAGGGCGACCTCTTCGTCTTGTTTTGTTCGTCTTAATAAGAAAGGTTTGATCAGCTGCTGCAGCTGTTCAATTCTTTTTTGTTCACGATCTTTTTCAATTGGAAGGACGAATTTTTTATGAAAGCTGGTCAGGCTGCCGAGATACCCTTTGTTGACGAAGTCGAAAATGGACCACAGCTCTGTCAAGCGGTTCTCCATCGGTGTCCCGCTGAGGGCAATGTGATGCTGCCCTTTTAATTGCCTGATCGCTCTCGATTGTTTCGTATGGGCATTCTTAATGTTCTGGGCTTCGTCTAAGCAAATGGTATTCCACTTGGCTGATGTTAATTCATCACGATCAGAGTGAGAGAGTCCGTAAGATGTCAGGACAATATCTGTTGACTCATATGCTTTGGTGAAGTTTTCGCCTTGTGGACGTGATGGTCCGTAGTGCAGAGCGACATTCAAGTGTGGTGCAAATGTTTCCAGCTCTCTTTGCCAGTTACCTAAAACAGAGGTTGGCGCAATGATGAGAGAAGGAGCGGCGTCTTGCTCCTGCTCCTTCAAATAGGTGAAATAAGCGATCATTTGAATCGTCTTACCAAGTCCCATATCATCTGCTAAACAAGCGCCGAATCCATGAGATCTTAAAAATAAAAGCCAATTGACACCGTGCTGCTGATATGGGCGCAGTGTACCTTTAAAGGATTCACTCATTTTGTAGGAAGGCAGCTCTTTTGTATCATTTAGCTGATGGACAAGGCCTCTTAATTGAGAAGAAAGTTCAAATTGAATATGAGCAAATGCCGAGCTGTCCAATAGTTCTGGAACCGCTTCAGAGGAGGCCTCTTGATCTGCTAGTTCACGAGATAAAATATCAGACATGTGAAGCCCTTCGTTTTCGGCGCGCGCCATCCATTTTTTCATTTGCTGGATGAAGGTCGGGTCGATTTTGATCCATTGTCCACGAATGTTGACAAGGCGGCGTTTACTTTGAACAAGCTCATTGAACTCATCTTCTGTCAGCTCAATGCCATTTGTGGCAAAGCGCCAATTAAAGTCCATTAAGGCATCCATTCCAACATGCGATTCGCCTCGCGGTGTTGAGGAAACCTTTGCTTTTAGCATCATGGTGCTTTCTTTGACGATTTGCCACCACGATGGAAGCAGAATCTCGATGCCCATATTCACAAGTGTTTCACTTGCTTCAGATAGGAAAAGCCAGGCTTCTTCTTCTGACATGAGCGTTGTACCAGATGTGAAAGAGAGCCAGGGAACAATTTGACTGAATCGCTCCAGTTCTCTTGCGATTTTTTCTTGATATGGACGCCAAGATTTTTTTAATGAACGGTTGCCTTCAAAGAAGTGAAGACTGCTGTTTTTCTTATCGCGCAAAAACAATTCGATTTTCCAATCATCCCCGTCGAATTCCGGCTCATTTAAGCGCAAGCCGACAGTGAAAGGCGTCTCATCTTCAATCCAGCCAATCGTCTCCAAGAAATCCTGCTCATCTAAAAAATGTCCTTGGAAGGATGAAAGGGCAGGCGATTGTGCAGTCATTCGGTTCCATTTGTGCTGCAGGGCATCATCATATTGAATATAATCCTGTACGGCAGCGGAAAACCAATCAGCCGTATAGCCCTCTAATAAGCCTTCTTTGTCTTTAAACCGGAGCACGCCCTCTGTCCATGCCTCGTAATCTGGAACGAAATCTTCATCCTCGATGAATTCGTAAATGGTAGAGGCTGTTTTCATAAGCGGCTCTGTTTCATCCGTTAATGTCACATGGCTGAAGGTATTAAATGAATTTTTTCCTAGCAATTCCACGGTCATCCAAGGGCTTAATAGGAAGGCAGGTGTGCCAATAAAGCTCACATCTTCTAAGAATGTTCCATAAAAAGAAGATTCGTGCCATTGAAAAAGCTGCCTCTTCATTTCATTAAGCGGAACAGGGTGTCCGTCCTCTGCTTGCGCTGAAATGGTGAAAGAGAAATCTTCTGTTTGTTCTGCATGAATGACAATTTGTTTATGGCGTGTCATCAATCAATTTTCCTTTCTTCATTTCCTCTTGGAACGCACGCAGCCGTTTCGTTGAATCTTGCAGCTGCTTTACATATCTTTCCCAAATCACGGTTTTTTTCGTTTTATGATAAAGCGTACGCAGTTTTTTGAGCATTTTCACAGACTCTCGATAGGCACTTCGATTCTTTTGATCGAGGAGCAGTGAGATTTCACGATGGTACGAAGGAATGAGCGCTTCAGGTTCTTCTTTTGCAATCTGTTTGATCAGTTCTTTCTCCAATTCGCTGATGGAGAAACCAACGAGGCTGTGTATTTCAATCCATTCTGCGTAGCGCTGCTGTGCATATAAAAGCTGGCTATATTCAGTAAATGCATAAGGCATACAGACTTGGAGGTAGCGTTCATACAAGTGATGATCTTTCGTCTGCTTAAAGTATGCATCTAAATAAAAGAAGAAATCACTGACGGCTCCTCGCAGTTCTCTGTAGGAAAGGTCCAGCTGGCAATATTCTTCTAATATATATGTGATCTCGTGATACCAGTGATTAAGCCGCTTCCAATCTTTGCGGTTTGTGAGATCCTTTAGCCAATTGAGCACATTTGGCAGCATATCTGCATTGAGCAGCTGTAATTGCTGAAAGAGTCGTTCGTCTTCTTTTAGCAAATAATCCATATGCATCAGCCCGATGGTGCGCTCAACTGTTTGTTCTTGCTGCTGTGCTTTTTTGAGTAATGTGGTTTCATTTTTGACCCATTTCCCTCTATTTAATATAGTTCCCCAAATCTCCATAAAGACCACGACTCGTTCATGCTGGAAAGGTCCGTCTATTTGAAGAAGTGTCCGAACGGCAGTTGGTGTGTTTTCAAGAAACGGATCGAGGGAAAAGGAAAGTGCATATGTCTTTAAATGATCCACTGAATCAAAAATGGTGTTCATGAGCTGTTCTACATAAGGATTCATGGAATAAAAGTCCTTTTCGGCATCAAGCCGGCCGAGGTCGATGAGCTCATGAAGCCTTAGCCACACATCGATAGACATATGAATCGCATACAAACTCTTGAATTCAGGTGAAGTGGGTGCGTGTTTTTTCAGAACCGATAAATAGCCGTAATACAAATGCTGTGGTGTTTGCTGATGCTTCGGTGTTCGTTTAAGCCAGAGGTTAAATTCCTCTTGGAAAAAAGTCAGCCAGCTTTGGAGTGATTGTTCGTTTGGGCGCTTCACTTGGAAGTGCTGGCGAAGCAGTTCTTTGCTGCGCTGTAACTCATCCTTTTCTGACCAATTCTCTGTAAAGCCGGTCACACTCTCTACTTGAGCGTACAGCGAAAAGAAGACAGCGAGGATGTGTTTACAAAATCCATCAGCTGGACAAGTGCATCTACTGATGATTGGTAATAATAGTTGCAGATTCACCTTTGCTACCACGACATCATGGACATAAGCTGACCATTCGGTATCAGACTCTTGCTTGAGACGATATACGCTGTCCTGTCTATAAGTAATCAATGCTTTTTTGATGAGTTGTTTGTTTTCATCTGTTGCAGGAAGAAGTTCTTTGATCTGTTCGGCTGTTTGTTTGATTTCTTCCTCGTTGATGTTGTGCTGAAGCATTTGATCCGCTCCTAACCAAGTAAAAGATTCCAATTCTTTTATTATAGCTCAATGGTGATTTATAAAAAAGTTTTTCATGAAAATGGTCATAAATTTCAAAAGCTGTCGAATGATGTATTAGAGTATTGCATAAACCAACCATACAGCATATAATAATGAAATTAGTGGATTCGAAAGGATACAGACATGGATAATAAGGGTTTAAATCAAGAAGAATTTTTAAAGATTTTGATGTACGCTCATGATATTGGTGAAAATTCAAATGATGTCACAACAAAAGAAATGCTTGAAAATCTGATTGCTCATATTCGAAATGGTCTTGTTTCATAAAAGCATACAAAAACCCCCTGCTCGTGACAGCAGGGGGTTTTTGTATGCTTTTATGAATGGAACGAAAACTCCCGGCATACGATGACATTACAAGCATAAGGAGTATGGGGAGCTGATGGATCATGAATATTGCGATTGCAGGCTGTGGGTATGTGGGGCTTGTCACGGGGGTATGTTTAGCGGAGGCAGGGCATCATGTGACATGTATTGATATTGACCGGCGCAAGGTCATGAAGCTGAAGCAAGGGACTCCTCCGATGTATGAGCCGGGATTAAAAGAGCTTCTCAAACGAAATCTAGAGCAAGGACACATTCATTTTCACATCAATGGAGCGGCAGCCTACTCAGAGGCTGATGTGTTAATGATTGCTGTCGGTACCCCGCAGCAGGCAGATGGTCAAGCTGATTTGCAGTATGTCTTTCAGGCTGCAAAGGAAATGGGCTTAAAAGCGAAGCCAGGCGCGGTGCTTGTGGTGAAAAGTACAGTGCCTGTCGGAACGGGTGATCAAATTGATCGTTTGATTCATCAAGAATTAGGCCGGAAGGAGCCATTATCTGTCGCATCTAATCCAGAATTTTTACGGGAAGGGTCTGCCATTTCAGATACATTGAGGGCGGATCGGCTTGTGATTGGAGCGGAAACACAGAACGTCTTAGACCAGCTAGAGGACATGTATGTTGATTTTCACCTGCCATTTGTAAAAACAGATCGTAAAAGTGCAGAAATGATCAAGTACGCATCAAATGCTTTTCTTGCCACAAAAATCAGCTTCATGAATGAAATTGCTTCGATTTGTGTAAAAACGGGGGCTGATGTTGAAAGGGTGGCAGAGGGGATGGGACTGGATCAGCGGATCGGTTCTTCGTTTCTCCGGGCAGGCATTGGCTACGGTGGTTCTTGTTTTCCGAAGGATACAAATGCACTTGTCCAAATTGCAGGGAATGTGTCCCATGATTTTGAGCTTTTAAAGGCTGTGATTAAAGTGAACAATGAGCAGCGAGCAAGTTTTATTCGAGGTGTGCAGGAGCGGATGGGGGCAAACCTGGAAGGGAAGAGAATCGCCCTTCTTGGTCTGTCTTTTAAGCCGAATACCGATGATATGCGGGAAGCGCCGTCGATTGCGATTGCCCATGAGATGCATGAGCTAGGTGCCGATCTGGTGGCCTATGATCCAGTTGCCGCACACAAAGCAGCTCGTGAATTGCCTAAGCAAGTCTTTTTTGCTCAAACCATTGAAGAAGCGATAAAGGATGCCGATGCCGTCTGTATTTTAACAGAATGGGCGGATATTCAGACTTTTCCGCTCTCAGCCTACAAGGGTTGGATGAGACACCCGCTTATTTTTGATGGACGAAACTGTCATACGCTTGAAGCGGCAGAATTAGCAGGGGTCGAATATCATTCGATCGGGCGTCGTCCAGTCTCGCCTATTTATATGTAAAAAGAAAACCGATAACAGCTGATGTTATCGGTTTTCACGTTAATGTGGAAGAATGAATCCGCCATATAAAAATGCAGCCACAATCAAAAAGGCAGGGTGCAATTTGAATTTGGTCATTAAGAAAAATGAAATAGCGGCAATGGTGAGCGATTGAGTCCAGCCAATGGCTTTCACGGCATCCTCGCCAATTTCCCAAGTTAATAAAAGCATCATCATTGCGATGACAGGCTGTACGGATAAGGTCATGCCTTTTACGACAGGGGATTGGCGAAAGCGGTCGATGAGTTTTAGTAACAATATTAATCCAACAGCTGAAGGTAATACGGTGGCAAGTAGTGCCACAATGAATCCTGGCCAGCCCATGACATCATAGCCCACATATGCCGCAATTTTCGTCGCGATTGGTCCTGGGAGTGCATTGGCTAAAGCCAGCATATTGGAGAACCCTTCGTTCGTCATCCAATGAAAATGATGAACAATTTCTTCATAATTGAGCGGAATAGATGCAGGGCCTCCTCCATACCCTAATAGATTGGACAAGAAGAATGCCCAGAATAAAAAGAGAATCAGTATCATGAAGACACTCCTTTCTCTTTATTTGTCCGATTCCAGCGATTTTTCAGTTTGAAATGAAGGGCACCGTAGAATAAAAAGATGATGACAATAATTCCTGGATGGATCGACAGCACCTGAAGACCGACAAATGCCAAAAGAAATAAAGCGACTCCAAAGATCATGCCGAAGCCTTTCAGCGTTTTTTGTCCAAATTCATATGCCATGATGCCTAACAGAACGGCAATGACAGGTGTCACAGCGCCGATCATATTTTGAATAATAACTGAGGAGCTTAAGACACCGACAAGTGTGACAAGTGCCACCATGGCGAGACAGGTCGGTAAAATATGAGCAGCTGTTGCGACAATTGCACCGGATACGCCTTTTAATCGATAGCCGAGGTAAGCCGACATTTTTGTGGCAATCGGACCGGGTAATGCGTTAGCAATGGCGAGTGTTTCTCCAAATTCGTCGTCATTGATCCATTGGTATTTGACCACCGCTTCATGGCGAATGAGCGGAATCACGGAAGGGCCTCCGCCAAAGCCGAGAATACCGGTTCGTACCATAGCGATAATCAGTTCAATATATGATTGCAAGTGGTTCAACTCCTATCTACAATTTCATGCCCATTCGGCTTTTGTATCGTTTAATGAGCATTTGGCAGTCGACACTGACGACGCCTTCAAGCGGGTATAACTTCTTTGTCAGGAAAGTCTCCATTTCCTGTTCGTTTTGAAAAATGCCATGCATATGCAGCTTACTTGGTCCTGTCATATGATAAAGGCTTGTAACGGCTGTTTCCTCCTCAAGCTGAAGAGCGACCGCTTCTAAAAATTTCGGCTCAACCTCTACATTAAAAAAGACAGAGACATGAATGCCGATCTTGGCTGGGTTAATGACAGCGGTGAATCGTTCAATGACACCTGCCTCAATGAGTTGCTGAATCCGGGCTTGAACGGCAACACGCGAAAGACCGACTTGTTTTCCGAGATCTGTATAGGACATACGACCGTCCTCATGTAAGATGGATAAAATTTGTTTGTCTCTTTCGTCTAATGTTAAGTTTGGAATACTATAGTCGTTAGACACCATATAACCACCTTTCTTCTGTTGATATTCTATCATATTTTATTACGAATAGAATGTTTATTTTATCGTTTGCTAACGAAATGAAAATATAATGATCAATAAACAGTCTTTATGTATATAAAAAACACCTCGGATCACCGAGGTGTTATCATTTTATTTTTCTGGGCTGCTTTCCGCGCTGGCAATTTGCTGTGCAAGGTCAGCTCGATCAATGTCTGCTTGGAAGAAATCCTGCGTATTTGGCAGATGTAAATTCATATGACGTTTTTGAGACACTCGAATGGTCACTTGATCAACGGTGTAATCAAATACGTGCCCGCCGACACTTCGATCATCGTCAATAAAATGAAGATGATATCCACTCACCGCAATGCCATGTGCGTACTGCGGTGTTCGGAAGCCTGCGATAGTCCCGTGAATATCCTCAAAATCGAAAATAGGCTGTGACTTGACTGCTTCCACCATTGGAACGTAAGGTTTTCCCTGTTTTTCGACCGTACGGGTTTGAACCTTTTTGAAGGAGCCATCAATACGAATCGCATAAAAGATATTCTTACTTGGTAAGATACGGTCGATTTCTTCCTCTAGCTCTTTGGACGTCATCGGTGTATCAATTCGATGAACGATGTCTGTTTCAAAGAAGGCTAGAGAGCAGAAAGGTGAATAATCTTGATCTGTTACCGGTGTGGCTGTTCCATCAGAGCGCAGTCGATAAAATGTGCCGTCAAAGCCGATCAGCTCTCCATCTAATTGATTAAATGTACCAATGCCGAAATCACCATGTTCAGGAATATGTGAGAGAGAGAAATCTCCATCATATACGGCTTCAAGCAATGAGGTCATCGTTGATACTTGATAGATCTCATGCCGTTTGTCATGCTGTTTTTTGTCGTTTTGTTGATTCATTGGGTGCATCATCCCCATATTCGCTCACTCCTTTGATGTCATGTATGGAAGTCTTATCTGACATGTAACGTTCGTTTTTCACGAAAGACTTCTGGCCATTTTTGACTGGCGAGGTCTGGGTTGTCTTGATAGTCAATCGGTATATCAATAATGACAGGTCCTTCTATGTTTATACCCTTTTGAAGGACTGTTGAAAGCTCTTCAGGTGAGTTCACGCGTAATCCAGTTGCTCCAAAGCTTTCGGCATATTTCACTAAGTCGATCTGGCCGAACTCAACACAAGATGTGCGCTTATATTTCATTTCCTGCTGGAAAGCCACCATATCGTATGTGCTGTCGTTCCAAACGAGATGAACGAGGTTTGTTTTCATTCGTACGGCTGTTTCTAATTCCATCGCAGAGAAGAGAAAACCGCCATCCCCAGAGACCGAAATAATTTTTTCATCTGGATTCAGTATGGAAGCGGCAATCGCCCATGGTAAGGCCACGCCGAGGGTTTGCATGCCGTTACTCACCAGGAAAGTATTCGGTTCATAGACGCGGAAGTGACGTGACATCCAAATGGCATGAGAGCCGATATCACATGTGACCTTCGTGTCATCTGGAATGAGTCTTCTCAACGTATGAATGACATCCAGCGGGTGAGATAAATGACTTTCTCTTTCCGGTGCTTTTTCGATGTCGTTTAAAAGCTCTTGTAAATCAGTGACGAGATCTACGTTCTCTTTGCATAGTGAAAGTGGAACGCTGTCGAGGGCTAGATGTTGGACGGTTTCAGATATATTGCCCACAAGCTCAAGCGCAGGTTCGTAAAAATGGTCGATATCTGCCTGGATGTCATCAACATGGATGATTTGACGCTGCTGCGGCTTTAGGTTCCAATGCTTCGGATCATACTCGATGGGATCAAAGCCGATGGTTAACACAACATCTGCTTGTTCAATGAGAAGATCTCCTGGCTGATTACGGAATAAGCCGATTCTGCCCACATATTGAGGCTCAAGCTCTCTTGAAAGAACGCCGGCTCCTTGGTACGTTTCGACAAATGGGATACCAAGTGTTTTTAATAATTTTCTTGTGGCATTTGCCGCAGCAGGACGACTAGCTTTCATTCCCACAATCGCAACAGATAAGTGCGCATTTTGAATTTTGGCGATGGCCGAACTGATGAGAGCATCCGGTGCAGGACCTAGTTCTGGAGAAGGGTGAGCAGACACTGGTGTTTGTGTGGTGTGTTCTGTCACGACATCTTGTGGAAAGCTGATAAATGCTGCTCCAGCTTGACCACTTTGTGCCGCGCGAAAAGCATTTGTTAATGCTTCTGGTATATTGTTTACGTCTTGTACTTCAACGCTATATTTTGTCACTGGTTTGAATAATGCCGCATTGTCGAGTGATTGATGTGTTCGTTTGAGCCGATCCGCACGCATGACGTTTCCAGCGATTGCAACAACAGGGTCACCTTCCGTGTTGGCTGTTAATAGACCTGTCGCTAAATTGGATGCGCCAGGACCTGATGTGACGAGACAAACACCTGGTTTACCAGTTAAACGGCCGACAGCTGCTGCCATAAAGGCTGCATTTTGTTCATGCCTGCATAGTACAAGCTCTGGACCTCTGTCTTTCAATACATCAAATACCGCATCAATTTTTGCGCCTGGAATCGCAAAAACATGGGTCACACCTTGAGCAATCAGCGTATCGACAATCAACTCTGCTCCTCGTTTTGTTAGGGGTTGTGTCTGAGAATTCATGTACCCCGCACTCCTTTCGGCAAGTAAAATTTTTTATGAAAATATATTTTCATGATATGATTTACTATACATTTCACAAATTAGATTTTCCAATATATGTTTAACGTAGTTTTAATATGTTTCACGAATAAGTGTGTGAGGAGTGAAAGGATGGAACTGAGACATTTGCAGTATTTTGTCACAGTGGCGGAGGAGCTGCATTTCGGCAGAGCGGCCGCACGATTGAATATGACACAGCCTCCACTTAGTCAGCAAATTAAGCAGTTTGAGGAAGAATTGGGATTTCCTTTGTTTCACCGGTCTAAACGAGTGGTGGAGTTAACGGCTGCTGGGAAGGTTTTTTTACATGAGGTCCGGGGCGTGCTGCATCAGCTGGATAAAGCCGTCGATCATGCCCGTCATACAGCAAGAGGGGAGCTTGGAAAAATCATCATTGGTTTTGTTGGAACAGCGACGTATGATATTCTGCCGCCAGTTGTACGTGAATTCAGAGAGCTCTATCCCTCTGTCAGTATTGAGCTGAAGCAGCTTTCTGTACCGCAGCAGCTCAGGGCACTTTTGAACGGGGAAATTGATATTGGATTTTTACATCCTACCTCACCGCATGAAGAACTGGTCAGTCGTTTAATGAAACAAAGTGAATGTATTTTTGCGATTCCGAAAAATCATCCATTGGCCAAAAAAGAAACGGTCACCATTGAAGATATTCGTCATGAACCGATTATTTCTTTATGTAAGGAATCGTGGCCGTCCCTTTATCAGCACTTTATTCTGCTATGTGAAAAGTATGGATTTTCTCCGAATATCGTGCAGGAAGCGGCGGAATATCAAATGGTTATTGGACTTGTTACAGCAGGTATCGGTATTGCTGTCATTCCAAAATCAGCCCGTCGTTTATTTAACTTAGATGTGGTGTATCGGTCAATTGAAGATGAACAGCTGCTGGCGGAATGGACCATTTCCTATAGACGAGAAAACCATAATCCGGCTTTATTTCATCTTGTCCACCATATACTCCATCGCGCTGAGCCGGAGCAAGGGCAGACAGAGATAGACATGGTATGATGTCGTTACATAAAAGAGGAGGCGTGCTTGAAGTGATTACATTACAAATGGATCAGCTGTCACGAAAAGAAGCATATAAATTATTATCTGGTTCCATTGTTCCAAGACCCATTGCGTTTATTACAAGTCTGTCTAAAGAACATGTCGTCAATGCCGCACCATTTAGTTTCTTTAATGTCGTCAGCGGACACCCGCCGCTCATCGCTGTTTCTATCGGGCGACGTCAAGGACAGATGAAAGATACAGCGCAGCATATCATCGACAGGGAAGAGTTTGTGGTCCATGTGAGTGATGAAGCGATGATCGAAGATATTAATGAAACAGCTGCTACTTTGCCGCAGGAAGAGAGTGAGCTGGATCGCACCGGTCTTCATCAAGTGAAGAGCCATGTCGTTTCAGTGCCGGGGGTTCAGGAAGCGCGCATTCGCTTTGAATGTCAGCTGGAAAAGCATCTCACCTTTCAAAATGATGAAGGGGAGATCACAGTCGATCATATCATTGGACGGGTGGTGTGTGCGCATTTAGATGAGACTGTTTATGATGCGGAAAAAGGCTATGTTTCTACTCATGAATTGAAGCCAGTTGCGCGTTTAGCGGGAAATGATTATGCCCATTTAGGCACGTCCTTTGTGCTGAAAAGACCAGAATAATGTGAAAAACCCCCGAGGTTGCCGGGGGTTTAGTGTTTATTTCTTTTGTTCGAGTTTCAATGGAGCTGCAATGTTTTTCTCTACTTTCTTGCCTTTTAATACATCGCTTGCAGCGTCGACTGCCAGCTGACCGATCAGCTCTGGCTGCTGCGCGACTGTTGCGGATAGCTTTCCTGCTTTGATCGAGTTCAGTGCATCTTCGTTTCCGTCAAAGCCGACGACAAGGATGTCTTTTCCAGAACTTTGGATCGCTTCTAAAGCGCCAAGTGCCATTTCATCATTATGGGCAAAAACGGCTTTGATGTCTGGATTACCTTGAAGCAGGTTTTCCATGACATTCAGTCCTTTTGTCCGGTCAAAGTCAGCGGCTTGTTTGGCTGTCACATCTAACTCTTTGTCTGCAATTTGATGGAAGCCTTTTCCTCGTTCACGTGTCGCAGAAGCGCCTGGTACACCTTCTAGTTCAGCCACTTTTGCTCCTTTACCAACCTTGTCGATCATAAAGTTCGCTGCCATTTCGCCGCCTTTGATGTTATCTGAGGCAACGAGTGCTTCTACCTTTCCACTTTCTGCTGAGCGGTCTAATGTGATGACAGGTATATTTGAAGCATTTGCTGATTCGACAGCGGTTGAGATGGCAGAGGAATCGGCTGGGTTAATGAGTAATGCATCGACCCCTTGTTGAATTAAATCTTCAACATCACTTGTTTGTTTGGCTGAATCATTTTGTGCATCTGCAATGACCACTTCAATGCCAAGCTTTTTCGCTTCTTTTGTCACACCGTTTTTGAGAGAAACGAAGAATGGGTTATTTAACGTCGAGATCGACAGACCAATTTTAATATCTTTTTTCTTGCCATCCTTTGTTGATTTGGCCCACTCTGGCGGTTCTAGCGAGCAGGCAGAAAGCATGAATAATGAGAGAGTCATGATCAGGATTACATATTTTTTCATAGCAGCTGCCTCCTTAAGCAGATTTCTTTCTGTCGAGTAGGACTGCAATCAAGATGACAATCCCTTTCACAACAGACTGATAGAATGATGAAACACCAAGTAAGTTCATCCCATTGTTCAAGACCCCGATGATGAGTACCCCGATCAGTGTGCCAACAATGCGTCCTCTTCCGCCAGACAGGCTTGTCCCGCCAAGTACAACGGCAGCAATCGCATCAAGCTCATACGACGTACCAGCTGTTGGCTGAGCAGAGTTTAGTCGAGAGGTTAAAATCGCCCCTGCTAAAGCAGACATGAAGCCCGCTAATGAATAAATCATGATTTTCACGCGTGGTACTTTAATGCCTGAGATGAGCGCAGCTTTTTCATTTCCTCCGATGGCATACGTTCTTCTGCCGAAAGGTGTTTTATGAAGCAGCACCCAAAGCACAATAAAGGTGAGAAGCGTGGTGATCGCTGGAACAGGGATACCTAAGAAATATCCGCGGCCAAATAGCTGAAACGCATAGTTAGAGCCTAACCCTGTAATGGGGTTTCCGTCTGTATAAACAAGCGTCAATCCTCTGAAAATCGTCATCGTGGCAAGTGTTGCGATAAAAGGAGCCATCTTTCCTTTTGTAATTAAAAGACCGTTGACCATTCCAAGAATGGCACCGATGATACATCCAACGATGATGGCGAGAATCGGGTCCATGCCAGACACAATAAAGCCGGCGGTCAGAGCACTAGACAGCGCTAGAATTGCACCGACAGACAAATCAATCCCTCCGGTTAAAATAACAAACGTCATTCCAAAGGCAATGAGGGCATTAATGGAGATTTGTCTTAGTAAGTTTAAAATGTTTAATGGCTCTAAAAAGGCTGGATTTAAAATAGAAACAATGGCGACAAGGATGATGAGTCCTAAGAATGGCCCAAGCTTTTGCATGATGTGGTCGAATCGTCCATTTGAAGTAAGTGGTTTCATGTTACTTCCCTCCTGTAGCTAGTGTCATAATTCGTTCTTGTGTGGCTTCTGTTTTATCTAATTCTCCGCTGATGGTTCCTTCATGAATGACCAGCACTCGGTCGCTCATCCCTAGAACTTCTGGGAGCTCAGAGGAGACCATCAAAATCGCAACGCCTCGATCCGTCAGCTCGTTCATGAGCTGATAGATTTCTCGTTTCGCCCCGACGTCAACACCTCTTGTCGGCTCATCTAGAATCAATACCTTCGGCTGAATGCCGATCCATTTGGCGATGACGACTTTTTGCTGATTTCCACCAGACAGGCTGCGTGCAGAAATTTCAGATGAAGCAGTTTTGATCGTCAGCCTTTTGATGAGCAGGTCTACAAAATCTTGTTCATTTTTCTTGTCAATCAGCCCCTTTGGAGAGAAGCTGTCTAAGTTAGGTAAACTGATGTTTTCTCGAATAGATGCATCCAGCATCAGTCCTTCATCTTTGCGATCCTCTGTGATAAAGCCAATGCCTAGCTTGACGGCATCACTGGGCTTTTTAATGACAGCCTTTTTTCCGTGTACCCAGATTTCCCCTTGGTCAAGTGAATCGAGGCCAAATAGCGATCGCATCATTTCCGTCCGGCCAGCTCCCATTAAGCCGGCGACACCAACGATTTCTCCTGCTCTGACTGAGAAACTGATATCTTGAAATCGTCCTTTCCTCGTCGCTTGTTTGACCTCTAGGACAACATCACCTTTAGAAGGTGTGCGCTCAGGGTAACGATCTGTTAATTCGCGGCCGACCATTTTTTTGACGACTTCATGAAAATTCGTGTCTGGTATAGCTTTCGTATCAACCGTTTTTCCGTCACGCATGATCGTGATCCGATCACAGATCGCAAAGATTTCCTCCATACGGTGAGAAATATAGACGATGGAAACGCCTTCTTTTTTGAGTGATTCAATGACCTGAAATAGCTTGTCAATCTCTCGGTCTGTGAGAGCAGCCGTTGGTTCATCCATGATGATGACCTTCGCATCTGTCATTAACGCTTTTGCAATCTCAATCATCTGTTTTTGTCCTACAGAACAGCTTCCTGCCTCTTGATCAAGTGAGAGGTTGACAGACAATCGGTCCAGCTGCGCTTGGGCGAGGGCTTTCATTTTCTTGGTGTCTAGGAGACCAAGCTTTGTATAGATTTCTTTTCCAATGAATAAATTCTCGAGTACGGTCATATCAGGCCATATGTTCAGCTCCTGATGAATGAAGGCGATTCCGTGCTGTTCAGCTTCTTTCGGAATTTTGAAAGCGGTTTCTTTTCCGTCAATTTGAATCGTTCCTTGATCCACTGAATAAAGGCCTGTCAGCAGGTTCATTAAAGTGGATTTTCCTGCTCCGTTTTCACCCATGAGCGCATGGACTTCACCTGTGACGAGGTCAAAGGAGACCCCGGATAGAACGGTGTTTTTCCCAAAGGCCTTATGGATGTTATGCATCTCAATGTTCATATGTGGTTCCTCCTTTTAAAAGATGACACCGGCATGAAGAATGCAGTTTGCGTATGGGGTCGCTTCGCCCGTTCGAATGACTGCTTTTGCCTGTTTGGTCATGTCTTTGAAAGTCTCGTGGTCTACTTCATCTAACGGATGTGAGAGCGCTTTCTTTAAAAACAAATGATCGCTCTTATTGGCTTCTTTGATTTCACTGGCTACGGTGATTTTTTCAACGGCCATTTCCTGAAGCAGGAGGGAGGTGACCTCCTGAAAAGATGGTGTGCCGATTGATAATGCAAGGTCGATCTTGATTGGACCTGCTGGAATTGGCAGACCGCAGTCAGCGATAACGATTGTATCTGTATGACCAAGGTCAGCAAGCACCTTGGCGATATGACTATTTAATATGCCGTTTTTTTTCATTCTTTCTTCTCCAATTCGTCTCTTGTCGGCATGCCGCCTTGTGCGCCAAATTTAGTGACAGAGATGGATGCTGCGAGATTTGCAAAGGCCAGTGCGTCATACAGAGACTTTCCTTCTATTAGTGCTACAGCCAAAGCTCCGTTAAAGGTATCGCCCGCTCCTGTTGTATCGACTGCTTTGACAGGGTAGCCCGGGACTAATACTTCTTTTGATCCATCAAAATATCGTACGCCATTTTTTCCTTCTGTAATGAGTAATTTGTTTGGATATTGACGCAAAGCTTCTGCTATTGTGAGTCCATCAAACATAAGAGCTGCTTCGTGCTCGTTTGGTGTAATATAGGCAGCTTGATCTAATATTTGCTGAGACACTTGACGAGCTGGTGCGGGATTTAAGATGACTGGAATCCCTTTCTCACTGCAAATGGCGCAGACGGCTTCGACTGTTTCTTCAGGAATTTCTTGCTGAATGAGGACCATTCCAATGTCTTCAATAGAAGAAAGTGCCTCATTTACATAGTGAGGTGTGACCTCATTGTTTGCTCCTTTGACGACAACAATGCTGTTATCTCCTTCTGCCAAAATGATATGAGCTGTTCCGCTTTCCATATCGGTAACCGGTTTCATATAGGTGGTGCGAACACCTTGTGCTTGTAAATTGCGAATAATGTCCTGACCGTAAGCGTCATCACCGACTCTGCCAACCATATATACATCTGCGCCCAGCCTTGCACTTGCAACGGCTTGATTGGCGCCTTTTCCGCCTGGGACCGTTTTAAATGATTCGCCCAAGACGGTCTCTCCGGCATTCGGCCGCTTATTCGATGTGACAACTAAATCCATGGAACAGCTTCCTACGACAACAATTTGACTCATTGTGAATCCACCTTTCTTGTGGTCTCTCGTTCAATAAAAGAGACGGGCATTTGAATAACTGATTGATCTATTGGCTGCTTCTGAATGGCTTTGATGATCAGCTTTGCAGCTTCTTTCCCCATGTCATAGGCGGGCTGCCGTATCGTTGATAAAGAAGGGAAAAGCAGTTCGCTTTGCGGAATATCATCAAATCCAATGATTTGGACTTCATCTGGAATGGCTTTTCCGATTCGAAGCGCTTCGTGTATGACGGCTGTTGCTACGATGTCATTGCTGGCAATAATGCCATCTGTTTCAGGGTACAGCTGAAACAGAGCCTTGGCGCTTTTTCGGGCTTCCTGAAAGGAAAAAGAAGCGTTAGACATCACATGGAAGTTGGCACCTTCTTCAGTCAGAACATCGAGAGCGCCTTTGAATCTTTGCCGCGCTGTTTGAAGATGAGCGGGCCCTTTTAGCAATGTGACCTGCTGGCTGCCGCGTTTGATTAATTCCATTGCAGCTATTTTCCCGCCTGCCATAGCATCTGCAAAAACAGAAGGTGCGTTTGGAACGGTTCGGTCTAAAAACACAACAGGCAGCTCATCATCATTGTACAGATCCGATTCAGGTTCGTTTGTGACAGCGATGACACCGACCACTTGATTTTGCTTAAAGGTTTGTAAATAGGCCATTTCCTTCTCTCGATCTTCATCACTGTTTCCGAATAATAACCGAAAACCGTTCGCATGTATCTCATCCTCAACGCCTCTAGCCAGCTGAGGGAAGAAGGGGTTAGTGATATCAGGTAAGATAAGACCAACTAATCTTGATTCTCTTTTAAAAAGGGATCGTGCCACTTCATTGGGGAAGTAGTTCAGCTCCTGCATCGCTTGTGTCACTCGGGTTTTCGTATCAATATGGACGTATCCAGTATCGTTGAGCACGCGTGAAACAGTCGCAACAGACACTTGTGCAGCTTTTGCAACATCTTTAATTGTAGCCAATGGAGTGCCTCCCTTCGTCAATGTGTAACCGTTTACACAGATAGGTTATCACGAAAGCATTGAAAAGACAATCTTAAAAAATAAAAAAAAGAAAAGAAAGAGGGTGTCTTCCTTTTCTTAACTAATAATGCCTGTTTGTGTAATATTCACTTTGATTTTTGGAATGATTTTCACCTTGCGATAATCTTTTATCCAGTTCATTTTCATATACTCATCATAATGTTTCACCCGATATTTTCTGCCGAGGCTGAGAACATCAGAATTCGCTTCTTGAATCGTAGCGATGATTTTTTCTGCTTCTTTTGTCAAAATGACTGAAAGTCTTTTGTTGAGCATTTCAATTTTTTTGTCTGTATCTAGATTATCTTTTGGGTATTCGAGAACCGAGGTCTTGAATTCATATTCGAGTGAAAATGTTAAGTCTCGGTGACCAGGATTCTCAATCTTGATATCTCTCTTTGTATCTGTGACTTGAATGGTGATGTAATTGTTCTCCTTTAATTTCATGTCATTTCTGATTTTTTTGGTGAAATTGGCATACCTGCCCATTTTATTATCCATCACGGTGAGCAAGATCGCATCTTGACCGTACAGCTCGCCCTTCTTTTTCTCATTATCAAATAGTGCAACCCCTTTTACGCTGATTAATTTCTTCGATTGATCGAAATGAATTAATGGCAGTGTGAAGTCCTCGCCGGTTTGGAGCATTTTAGACCGGATACTTTGAATGTTTTTAGGTGCTACTTGGGAGGAGCGTGATGCGGTTGTGATTAAGTTATTTAAATAGTCGCTTACAATGAGCTTTTCCTTCAGTAGCTCGTTGATCACATCCACACAGCTTCCCCCTTGTACCACAGCCAGGTTTGCGAGTAAAGGGCTTTTGGGATCGCGATAAAACATATCTAGGTAAGGGAGCAGGCGATTTTGTGCAAACTCATCACCAATGAGCATGACCCGCATTTTGGATATGTCGATTTTTTGGTCCACAATCCGGCTGAAGTTCGATCTTGCCTTGCGTAAAGTAGGTGCTTCCGTTGTGAGGAGTGTGGTTAAGTAACTGCCTGTATTTCCTTGCTCCATGCTTTGGGACTGCTGCACCTTTCGATAGGTAATTGAATACTTTGCGTTGTCATCCTCTCCTTGATCAACAGCAGATGTTAATACAAGAGAGATATTTTTTAATAAATTCTGATCCCAGCAGCCAGGCATGAAGATGAGAGAAATACACATAAGCAGCGTCAGTATGAACCTATGACGCATGTGATTTCACCTTCCCTTTGCGATGTTTGATGAAAATGATAATGGCCATAAAGGCCGGAAGTGTGTAAATAAATGAATACTGTGCAATGGTGGTAAAGTCATTAAAGCGCTGAATCCTAAAGTTATCAGTTGAAAGAAAGCAGCTAGCAGCATAGACCAAAATGGCAAAATAATACACATATTTTCTGTGATCCTTTTTCTTTAGAATGCTGGATAAACCGTTTGCACAGAAGTAAAGGTAGTTGCTAAGTGTGGCAAGAATGACAAACACCCAGAAACTGAGAAAAATTAAGTCTGTCCGCTCAATGATACCGAATGAAATGGTCTTTAGTAAGTAAAGGACAGGACTCGGAATCACCTTCAGCTCAATCGGACTAAAAAACATAAAGCAAATCAATGTAATGAATAGGTAGTAAAGCGTCGTGCATATATTTGCAATGGTCATCACCTTATACCGTACTTTGATGCTGCCTTTCATAAATGGTGAGATAATAAGAATCATCTCAAATCCATTCATAGATAGAACGACATCCTTTAATCCAAGTGCAACTTCAGAAAGGTCCATTTGGAAAAAGGGCATGAGATAGTCGATATTGGTCCCTTTTAACGAATAGAACATTAAGAGAGACAGAAAGAGTAAAAAGGGAGTCAAAATAAAGTTTAACCTGACAATCGCTGTAATTTGTTCTTTTGCAATATAGATAATGGATATCATCAATAACAGATTAATGACCCAGTTGGGCGTAAGTGGCAGCACCCAAATACCAAGGATTCTTGTGAAAATGGAGAGCACGACGATGCAAACCGATGCGAAATATATCGTATAAAGCGCCGCCAAAGACCGGCCGACCCATTTTCCAAACACCTCAATTAACGTTTGAAAAAATGATGTGTCTGGATACTTGTGGATAATATATATAAAAATAGTGTTGATGATTTGGATAAAAAAACAGGCTAAAATAATCGCCATCCAGCCATCGTGTCCCATGTCTTTCATGAGCAAATTGGGGAGAGCTAAAATACCGACACCAATTTGAGATTGAATGATAAAAAAGACAGCTTGAGGTGGAGATATTTTATTTTTCATTTTTATTTTTCCATCCTCTCAAATTTTCAATTTGCTCCTTCTTTTGTGGATTTAAGTAAACAGGGCGCTTTTTGTACATCCACATCGGTAATCGAATCACAGTGTCTTTTAAGTCCTGCCAGTTAAATGGGGCAACTGGAGATAAATACGGGACACCTAGTGATTCTAGGCGGCATAAATTCATCAGTACGATAGAAAGGCCGAAGGAAATGCCAATAAACCCAAACATTGATGCCATAAACATGAGGGGGAAACGCAACATACGAATGGTTGACGTCATTTCAAAGGATGGCAGGACAAAGGATGCTACGGCTGTTACTGCGACCACAATGACAAGGACGTTTGAAATCAGTCCAGCTTTGACAACTGCGTCCCCAATGACCAAACCGCCTACAATCCCAATCGTCTGACCAATTGGCTTTGGCAGACGCACCCCAGCCTCGCGTATGAGCTCAATCGTAATTTCCATCAGCATCGCTTCTATTAAAGGTGGAAAAGGAATGCCGATAATGGAATTCTTCATCGTAATCGCTAATTCATCTGGGACAACCTCATAATGAAAACCAATCACAGCAATATAAAAAGATGGCAAAATCACAGCGATCATACAGGCAAGATAACGTAGCATACGAATAAACGTAGCCGGAATCCATCGGCTATTATAGTCATCTGGAGATTGAAAGAAGCTAAAGAACGTAATAGGCAGAATGAGGGCCATCGGGCTGCCATCCATCAACACCACAATTCTCCCTTCAAGGATCGCTGATCTCACCTTGTCTGGTCTTTCCGTATCTATGAGCTGCGGGAATATTGAATACGAATCATCCTCAATTGCCTCCACAATAGACCCAGGGCTTAGCAGCGTGTCTACTTTAATAGAAGAAATTCGTTTGTTGACCTCGTCTACCTTTTCTTGATTGGCAATATCAGAAATATAAATAGTGGCAATCTTTGTTTCTGATTTTGTGCCGACCTTATGGTACTGGATGGCGAGTTTGCGATCATTTAAGTGTGAACGCAGCAAATATAAATTGGTATCCAGACTCTCAACAAACCCATCATGTGCGCCCGCAATAATACTCTCAGAAGAAGGTTCAGAAATAGAGCGCAGCGGCGGCTGTCCAACGGCAAATAATTTGATCTGCGAGGATTTTTCATCAAGAAAGGCAATACTTCCTGCAATAATGCTGTCGGTAATCAGCGTTAAGTCTCCTGTTTCAAGCGTACTAAGAGATTTTGTATAGTCCTGCTTTCCAGGAGGGCCTAACAAGTTTCCGATAATAAAATCGTTTAGTTTGCCTTCATCAATTCTTGTCTTAATAAAGAAAAGGACAGATTTCGTTTCATTTACCATCAATTCTCGATATTCAAAATCCCCACTTTGCTGAAATGCTTTTTTCAGTATTCGAATTTTTTCCTCGAAATTGCCTGATAGGAAGTGTAAGCGTGTTTGCTCATTCGTGTTTGGCATCTTTAGCCTCCTCTCACAGATTTTTTAACCATAGTGTAAGCGGAGAAGATGATTTTATGCGTCATCTTTGGAGAAAGGATGACATGAACCGACAACTTTCAACTAAAATCATATTAAAAATGTTAAGAAATGATGAATCTTGATAAAAAGAAATGAATAATGTTTCATTGTTTAGGTCATAAGGAGCGAATATCGTAAAGAGAAGCTATAACAAATTGATCAACATTTGACATCTTATACCATTTTTTCGTGACCCGAAAATAAGCATAAGACTTGATTTTTTTGGATATGACCTTTGTCATAGGTCAACGTGCAGCATTCTGATGAATGAGGATGACTTTCTAACCTGTTCATTTAAAAAGATAAAACATTCTAAAACACACACTATTCGTTTAAAGCGTTGATATGACTGATTTCATCGAGATGAAAGGGTTTTAAAACATTGATTCGAAATACATCTTAATAATTGTCGAAAAATTTAGGGAGAAAAGGACAAAAAATTTTGGGGTGTTTGATGGTAACGCTTTCTCATCTTCAAAGCAGAAATTTAGAATAGTTTTAGTCCGTCTTTTGGCCTTTTCATTTGAGCGAGAGCTAGGCAAATACGCCTTCTGATGAGAGGAATTTGGCATACGAGGAAGCGAAAGATTATGTTACATAATACCGATTGTGATTTTATGCTGAACAGATATACTGTTGATTGAATTTACATATCACACTCATATAAAAAAGGAGATGTAGATAAGCGATGTGGTTAATCGTTATAGCCTGTGTCATCATGTTAGGGATTGGCTTTATTGAAAAGAAGCGTCATCAGAAAAATATCGATGCCCTGCCGGTGCGCGTCAATATTAATGGTATTCGCGGAAAGTCCACCGTTACAAGATTGACAACCGGTATCTTAATGGAGGCAGGTTATAAAACTGTCGGCAAAACAACAGGAACGGATGCAAGAATGATTTATTGGGATACGCCAGAAGAGAAACCGATTAAAAGGAAACCGCAAGGACCAAATATCGGTGAGCAGAAAGAAGTTATGAGAGAAACAGTTGAAAGAGGAGCAAATGCCATCGTCAGTGAATGTATGGCGGTCAATCCAGATTACCAAATTATCTTTCAGGAAGAGCTGCTTCAAGCGAATATCGGCGTGATCGTAAACGTTCTTGAAGATCATATGGATGTAATGGGGCCAACTCTTGATGAAATAGCTGAAGCCTTTACAGCGACAATTCCTTACAATGGACACTTGGTTATTACGGATAGTGAATATACAGATTTCTTTAAAGAGATTGCGAAAAAACGCAACACTGAAGTGATTGTTGCAGATAATTCCAAGATTACTGATGAGTATTTACGGAAATTTGAGTACATGGTGTTCCCAGATAATGCTTCGCTTGCACTTGGTGTCGCTCAAGCATTAGGGATTGATGAAGATACGGCATTCAGAGGAATGTTAAATGCGCCGCCTGATCCAGGAGCGATGAGAATTCTTCCATTAATGGACGCGAAAACACCTGGCCACTTTGTAAATGGATTTGCGGCAAATGACGCAGCATCTACATTGAACATTTGGAAGCGTGTGAAGGAAATTGGATATCCAACAGATGAACCGATTATTATTATGAACTGCCGTGCGGATCGTGTAGATAGAACGATCCAGTTTGCAGAGGATGTACTCCCTTATATTGAAGCAAGTGATCTTGTCTTAATTGGTGAAACGACTGATCCAATTGTGAAGGCATTTGAGGAAGGAAAAATCCCGGCTGACCACTTACACAACCTTGAATATCAATCTACAGAACAAATTATGAACATGCTTGAGAAAAAGCTTCATAATCGAGTGGTTTATGGAGTCGGCAATATTCACGGAGCCGCTGAACCTTTAATCGAAAAAATTCAAGAATACAAAATTAAGCAGCTTGTCAGCTAGGAGGAAATATAGAAAATGTTCGGATCAGATCTTTATATCTCGTTAATTTTAGGTGTTCTACTCAGTTTAATCTTTGCAGAAAAAACAGGTATCGTACCAGCTGGACTGGTTGTTCCAGGTTATCTTGCGCTTGTATTTAACCAGCCAGTCTTCATCTTAGTCGTCTTATCTGTCAGCTTGCTGACGTACGTGATCGTTCGCTTTGGTCTATCAAAATTTATGATTTTGTACGGACGCAGAAAGTTTGCGGCGATGCTGATTACAGGGATTGCCTTAAAGCTCATATTTGATTTCTTCTATCCAGTGGTCCCTTTTGAAATAGCAGAATTCCGCGGAATCGGAATTATCGTACCTGGATTGATTGCGAATACAATTCAAAAGCAAGGTCTTACGATTACCCTTGGAAGCACGTTACTTCTAAGTGGTGCAACATTTGCCATCATGTATGTTTACTATCTATTTTAAGATAAGGTGTGTCCAATGATGAATAAAAAATTGAGCTTTCAGGAAAAGCTGCTGAAAATCACAAAGAATCAAAAGAAAAAGACGAATAAACACGTACTGATTGCTTTACCGATTGTCATTGCTTGTACATTCCTATTTACATTTATCGGGAAAGCACAAGTGCCAACTGTAGAAAAGAATCCAGAGAACATCCTAACCGCTTCGTTTGTTGGCGACATTATGTTTGGAAGAAATGTAGAGAAAGTGACAGACCGCTATGGAAAACAGCATCTCTTTCGCTACGCTAAACCATATTTTGATGCGTCAGATTATGTAACAGGGAATTTTGAGCATCCAGTTGCATCAGATAAAGAACAGGCGGCGCAAAAGAATATTCATTTGAAAACAGATGAAGAATCTGTCCAAACGCTAAAGGATTTGAATTTTTCCGTACTAAACTTTGCGAATAACCATGCATCAGACTACGGTGAAAAAGGGTTGAACAACACAATCAATGCCTTTGAAAAATCAGGTATTGGATACACAGGGGCAGGGCGTAACCTCCAAGATGCGAAGCAGAACATTTCGTACAAAGAAGTGAATGGTGTCAAAATCGCTACCCTTGGTTTTACAGATGTATATGGAAAAGCTTTTAAAGCATCGAATCGCAAGGCAGGTATTTTGCCAGCCGATCCATCTATCTTTATTCCGATGATTTCACAAGCTGCTGAAAAGGCAGATATCGTCGTTGTTCATGCTCACTGGGGACAGGAGTACAACAATGAAGTAAACGACAGACAAAGAGAATTGGCAAGAGCGATGTCAAAGGCTGGTGCTGATATCATTATCGGTGCACATCCGCACGTTCTTGAGCCTATGGAAGTCTACAATGGAACAGCGATTTTCTATAGCCTAGGGAACTTTGTTTTTGACCAAGGCTGGTCAAGAACACGTGATTCTGCACTTGTTCAGTATCATCTGAATGAAGATGGAAAAGCAACTTTTGAAGTGATCCCAATGTATATCAAAGAAGCAACGCCTGCTCCAGTCAAAGCAGGATCCTTTGAATCAAAATCCATTATCCGTATGCTGACAAATGGCACGAATGCGGATTGGAAAGAAAAAGACGGACATATTTTCTTTGAAGTCGATCATGCCGATAAAGTTCAAACATTAAAAGAAAACGAAAGGAAGGATAAGAAATGAAATTCCTAAAAGCAAGCTGGCCGTTTGTTGCGTTAATTTTAGTATTTGTCTTTATGTCTGCTTTTAAATTTAGTGATAGCCTCACAGATCATGAAAAACAAAAGATCTCAGTTGAAATGCAGAAAATCGAACAGCAAAAGCAGTCAAAAATGGAAGCAAGTAAATAATGGTGAAATGAGGGCACGCCTTGCGTGCTCTTTTTTGGCGAAAAAAGGTGTAAAATGAAAGGTGTCTTGCCGAAACTATAGAAGAAAGGAGGGAATAGATTATGAAATGGAAAGGGATGCTGCTTGGAGGATGTGCACTCGTAGGACTGATGTTTATGTCTCAATCAGAGGTGTCTGCTCAAACAAAATCTCCTTTAGAGCAAGCGGAAACGCTGATGGGTACCCCTTATCATAAAGGAGGAACCGATCCAAAAACGGGGTTTGATGCATCTGGCTTTATTCAATATGTATACAAAACATCCGGTACATTCGATTTGCCGCGAAAGGTGATTGATCAATATCAGCTTGGGGAAAAGGTATCATGGGAGAAAGCAAAGCCTGGAGACCTTGTCTATTTCCGCAGTCTTGATGAAACAAAAGATATTCCGACACATGTGGCTTTGTATGCTGGAAACAATCAGGTGATCCACATCACGCTCAGTCAAGGTGTGGTGAAAACAGATATCAGCAAAAGCAAATATTGGACAGACCGGTTTTATGCGGTTAAACGGCTGCCTTCCTCCCAAGAAATCTCGGATGATCAACTTGTGAAAGATGCGATGAAATATCTAGGAATTCCTTATGTGTTTGGTGCAGCAGATCCAAAAGTCGGTTTTGATTGTTCAGGCTTTTTACAATATTTATTTGAAAAATCACTTGGGATTTATTTGCCTAGAAGTGCTGAACAGCAATGGCTGGTTGGAGAGAAAGTGGCACTAGACGATATTCGTCCTGGGGACTTTGTCTTTTTTAGCAACACGTATAAAAAAGGGATTTCTCATGTAGGGATGTACATTGGAGGTGACCGCTTTATTCACGCGAGCCGTTCCGAAAGTGTGACGATCTCTTATTTGTCTGAATCATATTGGCGCGAGAAATGGACAGGTGCGAAACGATTAACTGAATTGAAACTAGCGAAGGAAGACAAGGTCGTTTCAAAAGCCGCTACGTATATTGGGGAAGTTCCTTATGTGAAAGGCGGTACGAACCCAAAACAAGGATTTGATACAGCAGGATTCACACAGTTTATCTATCAAGAAGTGCTTGGCATTGAGTTGCCCCGCTATGCATCAGGACAAATCAAAGCAGGAACGCCTGTGAAACGTTCGGAACTTAAGCCGGGAGATCTCGTTTTCTTCAATGGGACTTCATTGATGCCGGCCATTTATGCAGGATCAAATCAAGTCATTCATGTGACGGTCTCAAATGGCGTTGTCATTACCAATATGAAAACAAGCTCGTACTGGAAGGATAAATATGAGACGGCTGTTAGAATCGAAAAATAAAGAAAAAGCCCGACCAACACGCGAATCGGACTTCTGGACTTCTCACTAGGCGCTGATCAGACAAGCGTCTTTTTTTCTTGGAATTGATTCTGTAAAAGCAGATCAATAAAATAGGCGACGCCATCCTCGTGGTTGCCTTTTGTGACGTATGTGCTCTTTTCTTTAATGACATCCACCGCATTCCCCATCGCAATTCGGTGACCTGCTTCTTCGAACATGGATAGATCATTAGGGCTGTCACCGATCGCATAAATATTGGAGCGGTCTACGCCATAATGGGCGGCGAGCTTTTTAAGGGCATGTCCTTTCCCTGACTCTTTCGGCAGCACCTCAATGATATGTTTTCCAGACGAAGTCAATGAGAGCTTAGGCATCTCGGCAAGAAGATTTCGTGCTTCCTGCAGCTTGTTCATATCAAATGAGAAGCACAGTAATTTATAGGTCGATTCATTCGATTCGAAAATCTGGCGGATATCATCTACTGGTTTGATGCCAAATTGTTTAAATTGGGTCATGGCCCCTTCCCATAAATCAGCTGCATCCTCATTTGGATTTGCACTTTTGAGCACATCAAATTCTGCTTTCAGCTTCTCTTTTCCATCAAAGGGGGAGAGGAGGGCATCGTCTGTATATACCTCAAAGTAAATGTTCCGTTCCACTAATGCCTTAGCAGCACGTTTCCCTGTTTCTTGATCAAGTGTGATTCTGCTGAAGAGCTTGTATCCTTCGGTATGGACTGTTCCTCCGTTTGCCGCAATAATGGGAATGTCCAAATCACCAAGAAGATTCTTCACATCAAAAGTCGCCCGCCCTGTACAAATGGTTACAATATATCCAGCCTCCTTCGCACGAATCAGTGCCTGCCGGTTTTGTATGGAAATTTCACTTTTTGTATTTAAGAGTGTGCCGTCCAAATCAATCGCAATCATCTTTCTCATTGTTGTCAAATCCTCCTTCGTTCAAGCAATCGCTTCTTCAAAAGTATGTACGATTTCCTTCATTCTCATGAAAGAATAAAAAATCGTGGGTTCCTCATGATCAAGGCTAAACAAAAATGGACAAATGATCAAGGTCAAAAGAAAAAGCGCCCAAAGGGACGCTTTCAGCGTGTAGAAAAAACCCTCTCATTCTCCCGCAGTCCTGCGTGCCGGTGCTCAAGAATGTTAAATT
>NZ_AMSH01000001.1 GCF_000300535.1 Bacillus xiamenensis | reverse complement strand
GTTACACAATAAAGTCACATTCTCTCCTCTCCTTTAGTCATCCTTCCTAGACTGCAAAGGTTTTCATGTCACACTAAAAAGAGGACAAAGGGCTAAAATCAAGATCATTTTAGCCCTTTGTCAATAATCTGAAACGAGCCGACATAGGCTCATTTTTTTATACGGATTCTTTTTGTGTAAAGCGGTATAGATAAGTTAACGTTCGGAAGGCATGTTCGATCTTTGATAGGAATTCTTCATTATTCATTTGAACGACCTCTTCCCGGGGCAGTTGGATGCCGCAAAGGAGCTCCGCTTTCTTGACGGTTTGAACACGTTCAAACAGTGTTTTCAGCTGTTCAGCATCAAGTTCGCTGTGACGGAGTACATCTGGTTTCATATGATCTTTAGACCAAACAAAGTCTTGCGGAATCTTCTTTTGAATCGTGTCCAGCTCTTTTTCGAATAATTGCCCATACTCACCTTTCACTGGAGATTCATAAATGAGCGCAAACCATACAAATACATGAGTTTTCCAAAGCCCAATTTGAAAATGAGGGAGCTTTTTATACCCTCGTTTGCTGTTTGCAAAAGCAACCCACGTATCATTTGGCGGGTTGACTGATCTTCTCGCATGCTTTGCGACGTGAACAAACATTTCGTCTCCTGTAATAGAAGAAAGAAGCGGTGCAAAATGTTCACCAAGTGCCTCAAGCTTTGGTCGGACTCTTTCTTTTAATACGGTCATCCGTTCATCTAACCCGTCAACTGTAAATGTTTCAAAATCTTCATCTCTAAAACGCATCTCAGCCATGTTATGCCTCCTGTATCTTTTCGCTGATCATATTTTATCATAGCTTGAGTCAAGCTCAAAAAAAGATGCACTGCCAGGTCAAAGTTGACGGAGGACAGGGTGCCGGAGTTTAAACATATCGAATTTGTGGTACATAACAAATAGGTAAAGACACAATTTTCAGAATGTCGTTGCGGTTATGCGATCGCTTCATACGATATAAGCAAGAACCATTTCTCTTATCGATTGAATTTTTTATCAATGAAAACTGACAAGGAATGAATCATTCTCTGGAAGGGGCGTTGACCAATGAAGCAAATCGTGAAGCCTGGGTATAGACAAGAGAAGAAGAATCGCATCGCTGTGTGGAGATTAGAGGTTGACTATGAGCTTTCTACGCTTCATGAAGCCATCGAGCAAAAAGATGATATCCAAATTGAACGCAGCAAACGAAAGCTTGAGCGCCTAAGAAAAGAATGGGAGCAGCTCCAAGGGTAAAACAAGGGGAGGTAAAAACGAACCAAGTCATCGGTTCGTTTTTGTATGAAGCTGCTTTTTTCTTGCTTTTACGTACATAATATCAGTATGCTAATACAAATAGGTACTACATAGAAAAGAGGTTTACAGTCTGATGACAAACTGGGTGGAAATTGACCGTCTTGCAAAGCTTTGGGTGAAAGAAGCGGGAGGCCGCATTAAGGCATCCATGCAGGAAGGTCTATCAATTGAAACAAAATCAAATCCAAATGATCTTGTCACAAACATCGATAAAGAAACAGAACGTTTCTTCATTGAAAAGATTCAGTCGACATTTTCAGATCATCACATTTTAGGAGAAGAGGGCCAAGGGGAAGAGGTGACCTCTCTTGACGGGATTGTCTGGATCATAGATCCAATTGATGGCACAATGAACTTTGTCCATCAAAAACGAAATTTTGCCATTTCAATTGGGATATTTGAAAATGGTGTGGGGAAGATTGGTCTTATTTATGACGTCATTCATGACGAACTCTATCATGCGGTCAAAGGAGAAGGGGCCTACATGAATGATATTTTACTTCCGCCTTTAAAAGATGTTGCCATTGAAAAGGCCATTGTTGGTATTAACCCGACATGGGCGATTGAAAGCCCGCATTTTGACGCCAAGCCATTTGCCCGTCTCGTACGCGACGTCAGAGGGACACGAACGATCGGATCAGCTGCGCTTGAGCTTGCTTATATTGCAAGCGGCAGAAGTGACGCATATGTCACGTTAAGGCTTGCGCCGTGGGATTATGCGGCCGGCTGTGTGCTCTTGGACGAGGTAGGGGCTGTTTATTCAAACATTCACGGTGAACCACTCACCTTCCTAGATAAAAATAGCATTGTTGCCGGAAATCGATCCATTTGTGAAAAAATCTTGCATGATTACATAAAAGGAAGCGGAAATAAAAGATAAAACAAACCATCACTTCATTCTAATGGAGTGATGGTTTTGTTTGATATAAAACTTTTTGATAAGAGAAATGTCCATACGATTGAAACTTTAAATTGATGTTAAGGCTTGTGAACAGATGTTTGATTTGCTTAGTGAGGTATCCTCTGATTTTATTTCAAGTGAATACAACAAAACATTCCAAAAAGATTAAATAGAATGTCCTCAAATTAAGAGGCATTCAAGGGCTATCTTAGAAATTGCAAGTGAAAGCACTTTTCTTCAAGTTAGATGAGAGTTGAAATGAACGATACATTGGGTGGAGTTTAAAGTGAGTGATGAATGAATCCTCTATATAGAAGGAGCTAGTGAATAAACAAGTATATTGACATGTGAAAATGTTATCATCTTTATCGAGAAACGAAAGGGACGATTCCTCTCATGAAGATGCTGGATGACCATGGATCAAAAAAGAAAGTTCGAAATGCGCTACTATAGAAAGCTGTTATTACGGGCGGGTATCGTATACGTTATCATGCTCATTATATATTGGATAAAATAAAGAACCCCCATCTGGATGAACCAGATAGGGGGCTAAGATTAGCTTAATTTTTCTTTAGCCATTTGAACGGCATCAAAGAAAGTTTTAAGTTGGTCTTGAGGGAATTTTTTGATTAATTGGTTTAAAACCATTAATTCAGTAGAGCTGAACCCAAGACTTTTTGCGATTTTTTGATCAATGACAACATTTCCTTTTTTGTCAAGAACGATAGCGTCTCCAGCAAGATCAGCAAGTCTGATCGCTGAGTTGAAAAACTTTTCAAATTTAGTCGCTTCTTCTTGAGTAAGACCAAGTTCAACAGCTTTCTTAGCATCAAATACTAACTTTCCTTTTTCGTTTTTAGAGATACTTTCACTGAAAACGATTGTAAGAACAGCTGCACGATCTAAGAATTTCTCAGCAGCAGCAGCTTCTTCTTCAGTAAGACCAAGCTCAACAGCTTTCTTAGCATCGAATGTGTAAGTATTGTCTTCCTCGATAAATGAATTAACGAGGATACTAATAACACGCTCGTTCTTCTCCAATAAATCTTTAATAATTTGTTGCTGCTCAAAAGGAATCCCTTTGAAAGTTGCAGCACTTGCTTGCCCAGGAGCTACTGTTGTGAAAGTAAAAATGATAGCTAAAGCGAAAAATACAACAGAGCTGAGCGATTTGCTCAAAAACTTCTTCATGCTTCTTTTCTCTCCCTTTTCTGTTAAATTTTGTTGCAAGAACAGCATACCATGAGAAACTTTGTGGAAGAATAGGAAAAATGTAACTTTATGTTTGAATTTGGAGAACTATAAAAGTTCTTGTCGAAAAATGGAAGAGTTCAGATTGCTTACATTTGCCAACTATATATGAAGTTTTTAGTTGAATCATCAGGATTACATAGGTGGTTTGTCTTGATTTCATCCAAAATAAAAAGCCTTCTACATGTAGAATGTAAAAGGCTTTTGATAAATTTTATGATGGTACGTTTAATTTTCTTTTTAATGTAAATCCTGTACCCATGAAAATCATGGCAAACACAATACTTAGACATGTGCCCAGTACGTTTTTTTCTGCAACAGATACCCCAATAAACGCCATACTGACGACTGCAAGTAATGCACATAATAATAGAAGCCATTTGATTTGTTTCATTTGTCTCCATCCCTTTTTTTATAGTTAATATAAGTTTACAGAAAAACGATCGGCATTTAAAGGGGATTGTGATATAATATGAAAGTTATCTAATTATTTTAGGAGATGAAAATGTGAAACTTCGAAAAGACCTTCGCAACATCGCAATTATTGCCCACGTTGACCATGGTAAAACGACGCTTGTTGACCAATTGCTCCATCAAGCTGGTACTTTCCGTGCGAATGAAAATATCGCTGAGAGAGCCATGGATTCAAATGATTTAGAGCGAGAACGCGGTATTACAATTTTAGCTAAAAATACTGCGATCCATTATAAAGATACACGCATTAATATTTTAGATACACCAGGACACGCCGATTTCGGTGGTGAAGTTGAGCGTATCATGAAAATGGTAGATGGTGTACTTCTCGTTGTGGATGCATATGAAGGCTGTATGCCTCAAACACGCTTTGTGCTGAAAAAAGCACTTGAGCAAAACTTAACACCAATTGTTGTTGTCAATAAAATTGACCGTGACTTTGCACGTCCTGCTGAAGTAGTCGATGAAGTCATTGACTTGTTCATTGAACTGGATGCAACAGAAGAACAGCTTGAATTCCCAGTTGTGTATGCATCAGCAATCAATGGTACAGCAAGTAACGATGCAAGCAAGCAAGATGAAAACATGGAATCGCTGTTTGAAGCGATTGTCAACCACATTCCAAGCCCAATCGACAACCATGAAGAGCCGCTTCAATTCCAAGTGGCACTACTTGATTACAATGATTATGTTGGAAGAATTGGAATCGGCCGTGTATTCAGAGGAACCATGCAGGTTGGCCAGCAAGTTGCTCTAATGAAAGTAGATGGAAGTGTAAAACAATTCCGCGTGACAAAGATTTTTGGTTTCCAAGGGTTAAAACGAGTGGAAATTAACGAAGCGAAAGCTGGAGATCTTGTCGCTGTATCTGGTATGGAAGACATCAACGTCGGTGAAACAGTTTGCCCGGTAGAACACCAAGAGGCACTGCCGATCCTTCGTATTGATGAGCCGACACTTCAAATGACATTTGTTGTCAATAACAGCCCGTTTGCAGGCCGTGAAGGAAAATACGTGACATCACGTAAAATCGAAGAGCGTCTAGAGCAGCAGCTTCAAACAGACGTAAGTCTTCGAGTAGATCCAACGAGTTCACCTGATGCTTGGGTTGTATCTGGACGCGGGGAGCTCCACTTATCGATTCTGATTGAGAATATGAGACGTGAAGGATTTGAACTGCAAGTATCGAAGCCAGAAGTTATTGTAAAAGAAGTGGATGGTGTTCGATGTGAGCCTGTAGAACGTGTTCAAATTGATGTGCCAGAAGAGCATACTGGCTCTGTCATGGAATCAATGGGCGCAAGAAAAGGTGAAATGATTGACATGATCAATAATGGTAATGGTCAAGTTCGCCTGATCTTTACAGTTCCATCACGTGGTCTAATTGGATATACAACTGAATTTCTTTCATTAACTCGTGGTTTTGGTATCTTGAACCATACATTTGACAGCTACCAGCCAATGCAGTCTGGTCAAGTCGGCGGACGCCGTCAAGGTGTACTTGTTTCAATGGAAACAGGTAAAGCGACTGCTTACGGAATCCAAGGCGTTGAAGAGCGCGGTGTGATCTTCGTTGAGCCAGGTACTGAAGTATATCAAGGAATGATTGTTGGTGAGCACAACCGAGAAAACGATCTTGTGGTCAACGTGAGCCGTATGAAACAACAAACAAACGTACGTTCAGCGACAAAAGATCAAACGGTTAGTATGAAAAAACCACGTATTATGTCACTTGAGGAATCTCTTGAGTACTTAAATGAAGACGAATACTGTGAGGTTACACCTGAATCTATCCGTCTAAGAAAGAAAATCTTAGATAAAAACGAGCGTGAGAAAGCAGCGAAGAAGAAAAAGCTAGCAGGATTATCTTAAACCCATGAAGAATTAAAAAAGATAGAACCCTGAAAGATAAGGGGAGGGAATCTTTTTGAATGATCAGGAAGTAAGTGAGAATCTATCCTTTTTCGCGATGCTCTTTCGTGTCGATGAAAACCCGCAAACAGGGATGTGGCTTCTGTATGGCACCATCCTTGTTTTAGCGATTATTGTTTTTAAGCTCGGCTTTGCTAGACGCTTACCGATTTTAAAAGCGCTCGTCATTTATTTGTTTTTGATTTTTGGCTGCACGTTCCTCACCTTTCTAGGAATCTTCTTGCCAGTAGCAGAAGGCCTAGTTGTGGCAGCTGCCATTTTAATTATTTATAAAATAAGGCTGCATCGTGCGAAAAAAGAAGGAACAGTGAGTACGTAAAAAAGACCTGAACATGTGTCAGGTCTTTTTTTATGTCTTTTGTTCTTTTTTTTCTTTTTTCTTCTTTTTATCTTTCGTCGCAGGATCTTGATAAAGAGAGAATCTGCCGGTTTTGATGCGTGCTTCTGTCTTTACTTTAATTCTTTCTTGGCAGTCATCGCACATATATGTATGAATCGGTCGATTTCTTAACCGCTTAGCAACGAGTGTATCATCATCAATGGTTTCAAGCTTTTCACATAATGAGCACTTCACTCTCATCATTTTCACCTCACTTTAATGCATTTATTATAGCATGTTTTCTAATCCACTTGAAATCAGTAGAGAAAACGGCTTATATCCCAGGAGATATAAGCCGTTTTCATTATTTTTTCTGATTCATATGATGGTTTGATTGATCATTTTGATTTTTTTCTAACTGCTTTTGATCTTGTTGTTTGAGCTGATCATTCGGCTCATTTGTTGGATCTGTTTCGTTACGGTCGATTTCATTTCGAGGCATCTCTGGCATAACGCGCCCAACAATGGCTGCCAGTTCATCCATAATCCCGCTTACGGGACGGCCTGCTTGAATTTCCTTGCCCATTTCCTTTAAACGGCTCACTGTATCTGGATCAGCGACCACAACAGCATTCGCACCATCTGGATCATTCTTCAGTGCTTTAGCAACTGAATATTTAATGGTTTCTACTTTGCTTCTATCTAAATCATCCTTTACATCAATGCCGACGACAGCATAGCGGCCGATTACGATGGCTGTAGCATCATTTACATCTGCTACGTGCTCAGTCACATTCACTAGATGCTGCGCCACATCTGTTGATGGGCGGGCTTGATCGGGGTTTTTCTTGGATGAGTCTGATACGCGTACTAAGTGCTGGTTTCCGTTTTGCTGGTCTTGAGCCAAAGGCTTCTCCTGGTGCTGGCAAGCGCCTAAAAAAAGAATGGTTTGAATCATGAATAATGTAAAAAATAGTCGCATGTGTATTCCCTCCTTCACAAACTGCATGATTTATTTTATTGTTGAATTAACCTTCTAACTTTATTCATGAAAACATATATTTTAACAATCGTTTTTGGAAAGACAAAGATGAATGAAACCCCGATCAGGAGGCGAAGGACCTGAGTAAAATTTATGTATTAGACACAAATGTGTTATTACAGGATCCGAATTCAATCTTTTCATTTGAAGACAACGAGGTTGTGATTCCGGCCGTTGTGTTAGAAGAAGTAGACTCTAAAAAAAGATATATGGACGAGGTTGGGCAAAATGCACGGCGCGTCTCACGTTTAATTGACGGATTGAGATCTAAAGGAAAACTACATGAAAAAATCACGCTGGAGTCAAAAGGAACGCTGCGTATTGAACTGAACCACCGCTCTTTCCATGAACTTCAAGAAATTTTCATCGAAAAAACAAACGATAATCGGATTTTGGCTGTTGCAAAGAATTTGAGCTTAGAGGAAGAAACAAAGCCGCATGGCCGGCCGGTGATTTTGGTCAGCAAGGATGTCTTAGTTCGAGTAAAAGCGGATGCGATTGGTCTGCAAGCAGAGGATTTCTTAAGTGATCGTGTGCTACAAAACGAAGACATTGATAACGGCTATCATGAGCTCTATCTTCCAACTGAGCAGTTGAATACATTCTATAAGCAAAATCAATTACCTATAAAAGACGTCACCAATGCCCGGTTAAATCCGCATCAATTTGTCATTATGAAGGGAAATGAAGGCGGTTCTGCTGTGGGCATGCTTGATCAAAAAGCAGAATATGTAAAGCGGCTCATTTATGATCAAGAACATATTTGGGGAATTCGCTCAAAAAATGTCCAGCAAACGATGGCGCTAGAGCTGCTTTTACGCCGCGATATTCCGCTTGTGACACTTATCGGAAAAGCGGGAACAGGCAAAACGCTACTTGCACTCGCTGCTGGATTAATGCAAACAGAGGACCTCGGGATGTTTAAAAAGCTCATCGTGGCCCGCTCTATTGTTCCTGTCGGGAAGGACCTCGGCTACTTGCCAGGCGAAAAAGAAGAGAAGCTCAGACCATGGATGCAGCCGATCTATGACAACCTGGAATTTTTATTTAATACAAAAAAACCTGGGGAACTCGATGCGATCTTAGCGGGGATCGGTTCAATCCAAGTGGAAGCTTTAACGTATATTCGCGGGAGAAGTATTCCGGATCAATTTATCATCATAGACGAGGCGCAAAATTTAACAAAGCACGAGGTGAAAACGTTATTAACACGAGTCGGAGAGGGTAGTAAAATTGTGCTGATGGGAGATCCAGAGCAGATTGATCACCCTTATTTAGACAGCTTCAATAATGGGCTCACATATGTCATTGAGCGCTTTAAAGGCCAGCAAATATCTGGACATGTCAAGCTTGTCAAAGGAGAAAGGTCTGGACTTGCACAGCTTGCAGCTGATTTGTTATAGTCCAGACCCGCCATCTTATGTAATGATTAACTCTTTGACTCCTTTAATTGGTTGAGTGATGTTGGACTGATCCGCGAAATAGACGTGGATTGGTCCTTTTTCTGTGATAGGCTTTCCGTTTTGACTGAAATGGGCAATGCTTTCCATCGCCTTAGCGAGAGGCGCAGCAATCGTTTCTGTTTCTGTGACAAATTCACACGTCTTCGCTTCTTCAAACGGTTCTGCATTTTTCAGCATGTCGCCAAGCTTCATACCAAAGCTGCCTGTGACGAGTCTTTCTTTTTCATACTTCTTCTCTGTTTTTAATGTAGGCGGAAGTGTTTGACCTTCTCTTATGACCCGCTCTTGATCAAGCTCGTGATCCAGCTGAGTATCTTCACTTGCTGCACCTTTCTCAAAAAATGAATCCATTAAAAACTTGCGGTCATCAAAAATCCATACACTTGGATCAATGGTGATCTTGTACCGTACGTTCCCCTTGATTTGAATAATGCTCATGTTCAAGACAACCCCTTTCCACCTTACATTATAGAAGTTTTCACATGCTTTGTCACTTTCATAAACATGCATCTCCTTGTACACACTAATCTTACATGAAAGTGAGGGAGGATATTGAGCATGGCATGTCGTGACAATGAAGAACTTCAGCGATTTGTAGAAGAAGCAAAAAAAGTAGCCAAAGATGGCAAAGTAGCATCCTATATTCCTGCTCTCGGTAAAGCGGATCAGACGGATTTATCTGTGGCTGTTTATCATGTAAGTAATACTTGCCACTCAGCAGGGGATGTTGATAAACGGTTCACCTTGCAAAGTATTTCGAAAGTATTAGCTCTGGCACTCGTGCTCTCAGAAGAAGGGCCCAAAAAAGTGTTTCAATATGTTGGCCAAGAACCGACAGGCGATCCATTTAATTCGATGATTAAGCTTGAGACAGCAAGCCCCAATAAGCCGCTCAATCCAATGATTAATGCAGGAGCGCTGGCCGTCACAAGTTTAATAAGAGGTGCAACGCCGCAAGATCAGCTCAACCGCTTGCTCGCTTTTATTAGAGAGCTTGCCAATGACAAAAGCATTACATACTGCAAAGAAACAGCCGCATCCGAATTTGATACATCAATGATTAACCGAGCCATGTGCTATTATATGAAGCAATATCATATCATTAAGGGAAATGTAGAAGATGTCATGGACGTTTACACGAAACAGTGTGCCATCGTGATGAACAGCTTGGATTTGGCGAAAGTGGCTTGTGTTTTTTCATTAGACGGCAGGCACCCAGAGACTGGGAAGCAAATCCTTTCAAAAGATGTCGCTAGAATTTGTAAAACCTTTATGGTCACTTGCGGAATGTACAATGCAAGCGGAGAATTTGCCATTAACATTGGAATTCCCGCCAAAAGCGGTGTTTCAGGTGGTATTATGGGGGCAGCGCCATATGATTTTGGTATAGGTATTTTCGGACCTGCTCTGGATGAAAAAGGGAATAGCATTGCGGGTATTAAGCTGCTTGAGCTCATGAGTGAAAAATATGAGATGAGTATCTTTTAATGACGAATGGCTTCTTTTTATTTTTACAAAGCGAACTGTACAAATCTGCTTGCAATTTTGGGCGTTTCGCTTTATGATAAATAGAAGAATTAGGTACTCGCCTGGGGAACGGAGGGATACTTTTGGCGTCAGAAATTTTAGTCGATCATCGGCAAAAAGCACTGGCTTTATTAAAATTGGATGCAGATAAAATTTTAAAATTGATCCAAGTGCAAATGGACAACTTAACGATGCCGCAATGTCCTCTTTATGAAGAGGTTTTAGATACTCAAATGTTCGGATTATCGAGAGAAATTGATTTCGCTGTCCGGCTTGGATTAGTTGATCAACATGAAGGCAAGAAACTACTCGATAAGCTTGAGAGAGAGCTTTCCGCACTTCATGATGCGTTCACAAGAAAATAATGATTGAAAACTCAAACTTCCACCACATAAGTTTGAGTTTTTTTGTCCGCCATTTTATTTTGATTGATGGCAAACGGACTTGATTCTCTCATGAAAGACGAACAATATAAAAGAGGTAAAACGAGATCAAACGGAGAAAATGTAGTAGAATAAGAACAGCTAAGAGGATATACAACAGTAGAAATAGACGTTAGGAAGAGGATTATATGTTAAAGAGAATGCTAAGATCGTATGACTACTCATTATTGTTCGCCATTATATTAATTAGCGCATTCGGTTTGGTGATGGTGTATAGCTCAAGTATGATTACTTCTGTTATCAGATATGATGCCGCTCCAGATAATTTTTTCAAGAAACAGCTTTTATTTATGATTGTCGGGGCGGTCATCTTAATCTTTACAGCCCTCATTCCGTATCAGCTGCTCTTAAATAAAAAGTTCCAAATTGTGATGCTTTTGCTAGCTGTGTTTTCTCTGATTTATGTGTACTTTGGCGGTCACATTGCAGGGAATGCCAGAAGCTGGATCAAATTAGGCCCTTTTAGTCTGCAGCCAGCGGAATTCGTAAAAATCGTCGTCATTATTTATCTTGCTGCTGTCTATGCCAAAAAGCAGCATTATATTGATCATATTTTAAGAGGAGTTACACCTCCAATTGTGGTTGTCTCCATCCTATGCGGATTTATTATTTTACAGCCAGACTACGGGACAGCTTTTATCATCGGCATGATTGCCCTGGCGATGATTTTATGCTCAGGCTTTAGCGGTAAAACGCTTGCGAAACTGTTAGCTCTATTTAGTGCAGTGATGGTCGTTGTGACGCCGTTTATTATTCTTTTTTGGGATAAAATTTTCACGCAGAATCGTCTTGGACGTTTTGAGAGTTTCCAAGATCCATTTAAAGATGCAGGCGCTTCTGGGCACCAATTGATTAATTCATATTATGCGATTGGATCAGGCGGCTTTTTTGGTCTTGGTCTTGGAGAGAGTGTTCAAAAGTATGGGTACCTTCCAGAGCCTCATACAGACTTTATCATGGCGATCATATCGGAAGAGCTTGGCTTTTTCGGTGTATTTTTTGTTATTGCTCTGCTTGGCTTCATTGTCGTGAAAGGTTTTTATATTGCAAGAAAGTGTGAAGATCCGTTTGGAAGTTTGCTTGCAATAGGAATATCTTCAATGATTGCGATTCAAACGTGTATTAATTTGGGCGGTGTTTCAGGACTTATTCCAATTACTGGGGTCACACTTCCGTTTATCAGCTACGGTGGGTCCTCTATTATTTTACTGAGTGGATGTATGGGAATATTGCTGAATATCAGCATGTTCACTGAATATAAAGAGCGTTATAAAAAGAAAAAATCAATCAGCAAACCATCGATTCAAAAAAGTGGAATGCAGAAAACTTCGAATCTTTAGAAAACAAAAGTGTACAGTTTTCATTTCTTCCTTTATTATAAGTACATATAAAATTTTAAGGGATATGGAGGAGTGAGAATGTCACAGAGAACAATTCAAAAGGTTCTAGTTGCAAACAGAGGGGAAATCGCTATCAGAGTCTTTAGAGCCTGTACGGAGCTCAATTTACGTACAGTAGCCATTTACTCCAAAGAAGACTCAGGTTCTTATCATCGCTATAAAGCGGATGAAGCATATCTAGTTGGAGAAGGGAAAAAGCCGATTGATGCCTACCTTGACATCGAGGGGATCATCGAAATTGCAAAACGAAATGACGTGGATGCGATTCATCCAGGATACGGATTTTTATCCGAAAACATTCATTTTGCAAGACGATGCGAAGAGGAAGGCATCCAGTTTATCGGTCCAACTTCTCAGCACTTAGATATGTTTGGAGATAAAGTAAAGGCAAGAGATGAAGCGAAAAAAGCTGGAATTCCAGTCATTCCAGGAAGTGACGGGCCAGTTGGTTCGATCAAAGAAGTCGAAACATTCGGTGAAGAATACGGTTACCCGTTTATCATTAAAGCTTCACTTGGAGGCGGCGGCCGAGGTATGCGGATTGTCAGATCGAAAGAGGAGCTAAGTGAAGCCTATGACCGTGCAAAGTCAGAAGCGAAAGCTGCTTTTGGAAATGACGAAGTATACGTTGAAAAGCTGATTGAAAATCCGAAACATATTGAAGTGCAGGTGATTGGGGATAATCACGGCAATATCATTCATTTATATGAGCGTGACTGCTCTGTTCAAAGGCGTCATCAAAAAGTCATTGAGGTTGCACCAAGTGTGTCACTTTCAAAGCAATTACGTGAAGACATCTGCGAAGCGGCTGTTCAGCTGGCGCGAAATGTGTCGTATGTCAATGCCGGGACTGTAGAATTCCTAGTCGCCAATGGCGAGTTTTATTTTATTGAAGTCAATCCAAGGGTACAGGTCGAGCATACAATCACAGAAATGATCACAGGTGTCGATATCGTTCAAACCCAAATTCTTGTTGCTAAGGGATATGACCTACATAGCAAGGAAGTCGGTATACCAAAACAAGAAGATATCTTTACACATGGATATGCCATTCAATCAAGGGTGACAACGGAAGATCCTTTGAATGACTTTATGCCGGACACAGGAAAAATTATGGCTTACCGTTCAGGCGGCGGATTTGGTGTACGTCTTGATACAGGGAATAGCTTCCAAGGTGCGGTCATTACACCTTATTACGATTCACTTTTGGTCAAGCTGTCCACGTGGGCTCTTACATTTGAGCAAGCTGCTGCTAAAATGGTTCGAAATTTACAAGAATTCAGGATTCGCGGCATTAAAACCAACATCCCATTTCTTGAAAACGTCGCAAAGCATGAGAAGTTTCTAAAAGGGGAATATGATACATCATTTATCGATTCAACACCAGAGCTATTTAACTTCCCTAAGCAAAAAGACCGCGGAACAAAAATGTTAACTTATATTGGCAACGTTACCATTAACGGGTTCCCGGGTATTTCCGAAAAAAAGAAACCTCATTTTGACAAACCAAATGTACCGAAGCTGCCTGTCCATCAAGAGATTCCGTCTGGAACAAAACAATTGTTAGACACGCATGGACCTGAGGGGCTCGCCAATTGGGTAAAAGATCAAAGCGGCGTCCTTTTAACAGATACAACCTTTAGAGATGCACATCAATCTTTGCTTGCGACACGCTTTAGAACACATGACTTAAAGAAAATTGCCCAGCCAACAGCCGGATTATGGCCAGAGCTGTTTAGTATGGAAATGTGGGGCGGTGCTACATTTGATGTGGCGTATCGTTTCTTGAAAGAAGATCCTTGGGAAAGGTTGAAAGAACTTCGTCAAGAAGTGCCAAATACCTTGTTCCAAATGCTTTTAAGATCATCGAATGCTGTCGGATATACAAACTATGCGGACAATGTGATTCAAGCATTTGTCAAGGAATCAGCAGAGGCGGGCATTGACGTGTTCCGTATTTTCGATAGCTTAAACTGGGTCAAGGGCATGACGCTTGCCATTGATTCTGTTCGTGAATCAGGCAAAGTCGCCGAGGCAGCCATTTGTTATACGGGAGATATTCTTGATCCATCACGTCCGAAGTATGATCTGACCTACTATGTCTCTCTTGCAAAGGAACTTGAATCCGCAGGTGCTCATATTTTAGGCATTAAAGATATGGCGGGATTACTGAAACCGCAGGCAGCTTACGAGCTTGTATCTGCTTTAAAAGACGAGCTCACCATTCCAATCCACCTTCATACACACGATACGAGTGGAAATGGACTATTCACCTATGCAAGAGCGATCGACGCAGGTGTTGATATTGTTGATGTTGCGGTCAGTTCGATGGCGGGGCTTACATCACAGCCAAGTGCAAGCTCATTATATTATGCATTAGATGGACATGAAAGAAAGCCAGAAATGAATGTCAAAGCGGTAGAACGTCTTTCTCAATACTGGGATTCTGTCAGAAAATATTATCATGAGTTTGAGAGCGGTATGAATTCACCGCATACAGAAATTTATGAGCATGAAATGCCTGGCGGCCAGTATAGTAACCTGCAGCAGCAGGCGAAAGGTGTCGGCCTTGGCGACCGCTGGAATGAAGTGAAAGAAATGTACAGACGTGTGAATGACATGTTTGGTGATATTGTCAAGGTCACACCTTCCTCTAAAGTGGTCGGAGACATGGCGCTTTATATGGTGCAAAATGATTTGACAGAAGAGGATGTCTACGAAAAAGGAGCAACACTGGACTTCCCAGATTCTGTTGTTGAATTATTTAAAGGCTATTTAGGACAGCCGCATGGCGGATTCCCAGAAAAACTGCAAAAACTGATTTTAAAAGGGGAAGAGCCGATTACTGTAAGACCTGGTGAGAAGCTCGAGCCAGTGGACTTTGAAGAAATTAAAAAGCAGTTCAAAGAATCACATGATCTAACGTTGACAGAACGAGATGCCATTGCCTATGCCTTATATCCGAAAGTCTTTTCTGAGTTTGTTCAAACAGCAGAAAGCTATGGGGATATCTCCGTTCTTGATACACCAACGTTCTTCTACGGGATGAGACTTGGTGAAGAGATTGAGGTAGAAATTGAAAAAGGAAAAACCCTCATTGTCAAACTGGTGTCTATTGGAGAACCGAATCCAGATGCTACAAGAGTCCTTTACTTTGAGCTGAATGGACAGCCGCGTGAAGTGGTGATTAAGGATGAAAGCATTAAATCCTCTGTTCAAGAAAAAATGAAGGCGGATCGCTCAAATCCAAATCACATTGCTGCTTCAATGCCTGGCACTGTCATCAAAGTGCTTGTTGAAAAAGGACAAAAAATTTCACAAGGTGAGCATCTGATGATCAATGAAGCCATGAAAATGGAAACAACGGTACAAGCACCATTCTCTGCAGTCGTGGATGAAATTCATGTCACGAATGGAGAGCCGATTCAAACCGGTGATCTGCTGATTGTTTTAAAACCTGAATAATGAGAGAGACACATCCATCGCGATGTGTCTTTTTTTGAGCGCATTAAAATGTGCAGTGATCTGCAGGAGTGATTAAACTATAGGATGAGGTGAAGAACGTTGGAAATTGTCGTGATATGGTTTCGCCGAGATATGCGATTGGATGATCATACGGCCTTATCAAAAGCGATCACATACGCAAAAAAACATCAGTACCCATTATTTGCTTTTTATCATCTAGATCCATTTTTTACGGAGATGGAGCTGGATTTAAACAACGAACATTTCTTTCAAAACTTGGCTCATTTCGTCAAGGAAGCGAGAGAATCTCAAGTTTATGTTCACCTTTTCCACGATGATGTCTTGTCTGCCTTTCAGCAGGTCATGGATGTTTATGACATCAAAGCCGTCTTTTTTAATGAAGATCAAGTAGGAAACGGTCACAGGCGAGATAATCAAGTGACCAATTTTTTAGAAGAAAAGGGCATTCATGTGTCAAAGTGGCAAGATACCCACCTTCATGGGGCAAGAGATATTATGAAAGCGGATGGATTTCATTATCAAGTGTTTACTCCATACTATCAATCATGGCGGAAGCAAGAGAAGCAGCCTGTGATAAAAGTTGACAAAACATTCTTCTCTAGCGGGCATATGATTTGTAACGAGTCACTTTCGCAAAAAGGAGATGACAAATTAAGAGGCATCATCAAGAGGTGCGCAAGGAAATTTGATCAAATTGGCTCAGACAAAGCGATGAACACGCTCCATACCTTTATTCAAAAGAGACTGACGCATTATCATAAGAAACGGGATATTCCGTCTGTTTTCGGAACGAGCAAACTGTCTCGGTTCTTAAAAACAGGGACAATCTCTATCCGAACGGTCTTTCATGCTATTAATGAGGAAGCCCTTTATGAAGATGAGGGCAGGGAAACATTTATTAAAGAGCTGGCGTGGCGTGATTTTTATCATATGATTTTTGCGCATTATCCAAAGATGAAACAAAAAGAAATCAATCCTTCTTTTGAAGGGATCAAATGGAATGAAGATGAGGCACTTTTTGAAGCTTGGTGCAAAGGAGAAACAGGCTTTCCGCTCGTTGATGCGGGGATGAGGCAGTTAAATGAAGAAGGCTGGATGCATAACCGCTTGAGAATGGTGACGGCTTCATTTTTAACAAAGGATTATTTGATCGATTGGAGAAAGGGCGAGGCGTACTTTGCGAAAAAACTCGTAGATTATGATGAGGCTTCGAATATCGGAGGATTTCAGTGGGCAGCCTCTGTCGGAACAGACGCCGTGCCGTACTTCCGTATTTTTAACCCCACAACTCAGTCAAAGCGATTTGATTCAAGCGGCGAATATATTAGAAGATATGTACCAGAGCTGAAGCATGTGGATGAAAAATGGATTCACGAACCGAGTAAAATGCCTATAGATGAACAAATGAAGTCGGGATGCGTAATAGGGGATACCTATCCTCTGCCTACAGTTGATCATCAAGAAAGACGCAAGAAAGCCATTTCTCTATTCGAAGAAGCAAAAGGTCAATAAAAAAATTCCCCTTTCGTATGAAAGGGGGATTTATCTTTTACCTGAATGGCTCTTTGTTTTCATATTTAAACCGCGCAATGAGTAAGCAGAAGTAGCATAAGACACCAAACAAACAAGAAATAAAGAAGGAATGAGCAAGCGCATAACCTAGTGCAAGCTGAGAATAAACAGACATGATACCTGAAATCGCTTGAAGTGTAATCAGAATGGCTGAAATGATCCATCCGTAATACAGCTGCTTCTGTTCTTTATAATGTTTAATGGCATGGAACATAGCGACAAATATCCAGACGAATAAAAGAAGGGCTGCTGCTCGGTGAGACATTTGAACCCACTGATTGAAATACGCTGGAAGTGCGCCGTCTTTTGAACAAAACGGGAAGACAGAGCAGGCAAGACTTGATTTTGTATGTCTCACATAGGCACCTGTATACACGACAATATACGTATATGTGATCAACCCATAAATATGGAACTGCATTCTTTTGCCGATATAAAGCGGCTTCACAAGTTTTGTTTCAGATCTGGTTGCTTCAAACACAAGAAGCGCAAGCAATAAGACGGAAGCAAAAGAAATGAGTGAAATACCGAAGTGCAGTGCCATGACAAGTGCGTTAGAACCAAACACGACTGCGAGTGCCCCTAACAGCGCTTGAAGCAGTAAGAATATAATGGACATGATGACCAAAAATTTGGTTTCACGGAATACTGGACTAATTTTTTTCCAGCATAAGACCGCCAGTGCCAGTACAAGAATGGTGGACACTCCTGTTGACATGCGGTGGCTCCATTCAATGATGGAAGCAGGGTTCATTTCAGGGAAGAAACGACCGTGGCAAAGGGGCCACTGTCGACCGCAGCCAAGACCCGAGCCGGTTTTTGTGACAAGCGCACCGCCAATCAGAACGATCAGCATCACAAACGTTGTGACAACGCTCAATAGCCTTAAAGCAAATTTCATCAAATGATTTCACCTTCTCTAAAAAACTTCTGAATATAACAGATGGTTGACAAAGGGCTAACAAGACCTTTGCCTTCTTTTCAGCGTCATAGACAACCTTTGCAGTCTAGAAAGGGCGAGTACCGGAGCGTAATGACATGGATGAGCACCGGCACGCAGGACTGCGGGCGCATGCGAGGGTTTGTCTACACGCTGATACATGAAAACCTCACATGCTTTCAAGTTTAAGCCAAATGCGTGTTCTGTTGCAATTCATAATGACCAAAGTTCACAAAAAAATGATATGTTAGTTCACAAAGTTTACAGATTTAGAGTGCTTGATCTTTCTTTGACAGTCTGATAGAAATAGAGGAGAGAATATTTCATTTTGCACTGCCTTCTAAAACGCACATCCTCATAAATTCACGAAAAGTTCACAAATAACTTCAAGTTTGTCGTTTATTATTTAATAGGATGTTTTTTTACAGCTCTTTATCTTGTATGATAGAGTTGTAACGATTTTACGTTTTATTCGTTCGTTTGAAGGTTTGGGCAAGGGAGGTTATACACATTGGCAAATTCCAAAACAGCTGTAGATGCAGCTATTCATGGACAAATAGAAGAAACAACAGCTTTGAAAGATTTTCTTGCACTAATTAAAATGGGCATCGTCAATTCCAATTTCATTACAACATTTACTGGAATGTGGCTTGCTTTTTATTTTACAGATATGAGTTTCCTTGGGAATCTTGATATTGTTCTGTTCACAATGATTGGTTCTTCTCTTATTATTGCCGGTTCATGCGCCATTAATAACGCGTTTGACCGTGATATTGATATACTAATGGAAAGAACAAAAACAAGACCGACGGTGACAGGTAAAATTCAGCCGGGGCAAGCGTATGCATTTGGCATTTTGCTTGTCGTACTTGGACTCATTATGCTTCTGATGACAACCGTTACATCAGCAGTGATTGGATTTATTGGTGTCTTTACTTATGCAGTTCTATACACGATGTGGTCTAAACGCCATTACACCATCAATACAGTCATTGGGAGTGTATCAGGTGCAGTTCCACCATTAATTGGCTGGACAGCTGTTACAGGCACAATCGACACAACGGCTTGGGTCCTGTTTATGATTATGTTCATCTGGCAAATCCCGCACTTCTTGTCACTTGCGATTAAGAAAACGGAGGATTACCGCAAAGCAGGTATTCCAATGCTTCCAGTCGTCTATGGCTTTGAAGTCACAAAACGCCAAATTATCATTTGGACAGCATGTCTTCTCCCGCTTCCATTTTTCTTAAGTGGATTAGGGTGGCCGATTGTCGCACTTGGCACATTGCTGAACATTGGATGGCTGGTGATTGGTCTTATGGGCTTTAAAATGAAAGACATCATGAAGTGGTCAACACTCATGTTCGTTTATTCATTAAACTACTTAACCATCTTTTTCGTTGCGATGATTATTATTACACTATTCTAGAGTGAAATACACTTTGATCACATCAAAACAATGGCTATATCTTATAACACAACATTTTCTTACAACTATGAAAGCCGCCTGATATTCTGTTCTATTTAGGCGGCTTTCTGTTTATACATAGATGGTATTTTGAGTAAAAACATCATTTTTTTATGAAAAGAGGAAATGTAAGTGCTTTTATAAGGGGCGGGGGTTATTGATGGGTGAAAGGTGATTTTATAAATAAGAGGTAAAAAGCGAAAGGCAAAGGAGATCAAGCAAAAGGGGTTGGGACAAATTATGATAAGAAAATGGCGTGTTTATTCACTGTTTCTCTTACTGACGATCGTTTTGGCCGGCTGCGGTGAACCATACTTATCAACACTCAAACCAGTTGGGGAAGTAGCAGATAAACAGTTTTTCCTAACGGTACTGAGTACACTTATTATGGTTCTTGTCGTCATTGTTGTATCGATCATTTTCTTTTACGTCATCATTAAATTCAAACGTTCTAAAGTGGGAGAAGATACGATTCCAAAACAGGTGGAAGGGAACCGCAACCTAGAAATTACGTGGACAGCGATTCCAATTCTTCTACTCATTATTCTCGTTGTACCTGTTGTGGCATACACGCTTGAGCTAGGGGATACAAGCGCTATGGATAAGAAGAAACGAGATCCTGAAAAGACACTTGTTGTGAATGTAAGAGCCAGCTTATATTGGTGGGAATTTGAATACCCTGATTATGGGATTGTCACAAGTCAGGAATTGATTGTACCGACTGACCAAAAGGTATACTTTAAGCTGAAAGCATCTGATGTGAAACACTCTTTTTGGGTTCCATCGGCTGGGGGTAAAATTGATACAAATACAGACAACGAAAACAAGTTTTATTTAACCTTTGACTCAAAACGAACGAAAAATGCTGGAGAGTATTTCTACGGGAAATGTGCGGAGCTTTGCGGCCCTTCACATGCTTTAATGGACTTTAAAGTTAAAACGCTTTCTCAGGATGAGTTTTTAGGGTGGACGAAAAAGATGGCGGATTATCAAAAGCCTTCATCTACATCAGATTTGGCCCTTGAGGGTGAAAAGCTCTTTAAAGAGAAAAACTGCTTAAGCTGTCATGCTGTAGAGCCTAGTGATGAACGGCCGGAGGCGGCAAGGACGGCTCCAAACCTTGCAACCTTCGGAGAGCGGACAAAAGTAGCTGGGATCAAAGACATGAACAAAGAAAATGTCAAGGCTTGGCTGAAAAATCCAGAGAGCTTTAAACCAGGCAATAAGATGACAGGGACGTACCCTAAATTAAATGACTCAGAAGCGGATGCACTCTACGAGTATTTAAAAGGTCTGAAAATCGAGTGATGTCTTGAACATCCTTTGAAGCTGTGCACGTTCAAAAGGGTATGTGATCTATGTGAAGTTTTTGTTAAGAGCTCCCGAATAAGTCTCTACATCCAAGAAATAGTCATCTGTCAGACACAGTCTGTTTGAGAGATCGTGAAGATAGACATTGATATGAAAAGGGGCAAATGGGAGATAAGAGGGGGATTTCATGGTGAATACAATAGCTAAAAAGCGGGGGTTTGGCGCTGTCTTATGGGATTACTTGACGACGGTTGACCACAAAAAAATTGCCGTACTGTATTTAGTGGCAGGGGGATTTTTCTTTTTGGTTGGCGGTCTGGAAGCAATGTTTATCCGTATTCAGCTAGCCATCCCAGAAAATGATTTTGTAAGTGCAGGGGTTTACAATGAAATCATGACCATGCATGGAACGACGATGATTTTCCTTGCAGCAATGCCGCTTTTATTTGCATTAATGAATGCGGTTGTACCAATTCAAATTGGTGCACGTGACGTAGCATTTCCGTTTGTGAATTCACTAGGTTTTTGGCTCTTCTTTTTCGGAGGGATTTTCTTAAACCTTGGCTGGTTTATGGGCGGGTCACCTGATGCGGGCTGGACTGCCTATGCGTCGCTCACGCTGAATTCAGAAGGGCATGGCATGGATTTCTATATTTTAGGCTTGCAGATAGCGGGTATTGGAACGCTGATTGCCGGTATTAACTTTCTTGTGACGATTATTAATATGAGAGCACCTGGCATGACGTATATGAGAATGCCGCTCTTTACCTGGACGACATTTGTTGCATCTGCACTGATTTTATTCGCATTCCCGCCGCTCACAGCAGGGCTTGCGATGCTGATGCTTGATCGAATGTTTGATACGAGCTTTTTCAATCCAGAGCTCGGAGGGAATACGATCATCTGGGAGCATTTGTTCTGGATTTTCGGACACCCGGAAGTATATATCTTGATTCTGCCGGCATTTGGAATCTTCTCTGAGATCATTCCTGTGTTTGCAAGAAAAAGATTGTTTGGTTATTCATCCATGGTATTTGCCACTGTATTGATTGGTTTCCTTGGGTTCATGGTATGGGCGCATCACATGTTTACAACGGGACTTGGACCAATTGCAAATGCGATCTTTGCCGTAGCCACGATGGCAATTGCAGTGCCAACAGGAATCAAAGTATTCAACTGGCTGCTCACTATCTGGGGCGGTAATGTGAAGTTTACAACGCCAATGCTGTATTCTGTTGCGTTCATTCCGTCGTTCTTACTTGGCGGGGTAACCGGGATCATGCTTGCAGCAGCAGCAGCAGATTATCAGTTCCATGATACGTACTTTGTTGTGGCGCATTTCCACTACGTCATTATCGGTGGGGTGGTATTCGGAATTTTAGCAGGTGTGCATTATTGGTGGCCGAAAATGTTTGGGAAATTACTGAATGAGAAACTTGGAAAAATTGGCTTTGTGTTCTTTTTCATCGGTTTCCATTTAACGTTCTTTATCCAGCATTTCCTCGGCTTATGGGGCATGCCGCGCCGGGTATTTACGTTCCTGCCGGGACAGGGTCTCGAGCTTGGGAATTTGATCAGTTCAATTGGGGCACTGTTTATGTTTGTGGCAGTCGTGATTATGCTCATTAACGTCATCTGGACAACGGCAAAAGGAGAGCGGGTGTCGAGCGATCCTTGGGGAGATGGAAGAACCCTTGAATGGGCAGTCACTTCACCTCCGCCAGAATATAACTTTAAGCAGCTACCGCTTGTACGAGGCCTTGATCCATTATGGATTGAGAAAATGGATGGTAGAAAAGGAATGACAGCATCTGAACCGCTCGATGATATTCACATGCCGAATAATTCCATCTTGCCTATCATTATCTCATTCGGTCTATTTGTGTCAGCGTTTGGTTTCATGTATCGTCAAGAGCACGACTGGGGTCTTCCAGTGATTTTCATTGGTCTTGGCATCACATTTACGACCATGCTGGTCAGGTCTCTTAAAGATGATCATGGATACCATATTCACAAAGAAGATTTGACGGATGACGATGATAAAGGGGTGAAAGCATAATGGAACCACAAAAAATGACAGCGGAAACCTTTCCGGCTTCTCCAGAGAAAGCCACGTTAGAAGGAAAGAATAAGTTCGTCGGGTTCTGGTTGTTTCTTGGGGGAGAAACCGTCCTGTTCGCATCTTTGTTCGCCACTTACTTGGCGCTGAAAAATTCGAATGCAGGCGGAGCAAAAACAACCGAAATGTTTGACCTCACACTTGTCTTTATTGCCACAATGCTCCTGTTAACGAGCAGTTTAACGAGTGTGTATGCCATGTATCATATGAAAAACTTTGCCTTTAAAAAAATGCAGCTTTGGCTCGGTGTCACTGTTCTTTTAGGTGCTGGATTTTTAGGGGTTGAAATTTATGAGTTTTATCACTATGTGCATGCGTATGAATTTACCATTACCAGCTCTGCACTTGGCTCTTCCTTCTATACACTTGTAGGAACACACGGAGCTCACGTTGCATTTGGGCTTTGCTGGATCACCGCTCTTATGATTCGGAATATGAGACGCGGACTCGATTTATACAATGCACCAAAATATTATGTGGCAAGCCTTTATTGGCATTTCATTGATGTTGTGTGGGTCTTCATCTTTACCGTTGTATATTTAATGGGAATGGTGGGATAAGAATGGGAAATAAAAACACAAATCAGTCCAAAGTCGATCTTGTCTATCGTAAAAAGAAAAATGCCGAAGAAATGAAGCATCAGCTCATTTCTTTCGGCTTGATGATTGGTTTAACGTTTGTTGCCTTTTTAACGATCGCCTCTGAAGACGTCGGAAATTGGTTCGCAGTCCCTTTTATTTTACTGCTTGCAGTCATTCAGGTGGCCTTCCAGCTTTATTATTTTATGCACATGAACCAAAAAGGGCATGAAACACCCGCGTTGTTTCTTTACTCAGGTGTGTTTGTCGCGTTTATTACCGTTTTAGCCTTTTTGACCATTATTTGGTGGTAAGCCCGCTTTGCCCTTGAAGGAGGCGCAGCAATGGAAAACTTAGAGATATTCGGATTCCGGGCTTTATGGAGTCCTTACTATTTGATATGTATTGTGGTTGCAGCTGCTTTTTATTTGCTTCTTGTGACAAAGGGAAAGCACCGTGCGACGGTGAAAGAGAAAACGCTGTTTCTGACTGGGCTTGTTTTGTTATATGCAGTGAAGGGCAGTCCGATTGATTTAATGGGGCATATTATGTTCAGTGCACATATGGCGCAAATGGCTGTGCTCTATTTAGTCATCCCGCCGCTTCTGATCACAGGTTTACCTGCTGCGATTTGGGAGCGGATCATTCAGACGCGAGGCATTCAGGCTGTTTTTCGTTTGTTTTCCAAGCCTTTGATTGCCCTCCTTGGATTTAACGGATTGTTTTCGCTGTATCATATTCCGCTTGTGTTTGATTTTGTTAAAACCGATCCGTTTTATCATGCATTGATGACAGTTGTTATCTTTATCGCTGCCTTTTTCATGTGGTGGCCGCTTGTCCATAAAGTCCAAAGTCAGCCGCAGATCACGGGTATTTTAAAGCTGGGGTATATTATGGCAGATGGTATTTTAATGACACCTGCCTGTGCACTCATTATGTTTAGTGAGGCACCTATCTATGCGACCTATTCAGATGCCGGCGCATGGATTCAAGCACTTCATCTATGTGTGCCAAGTGATATGCTCACAGGACTTGCGCTCACTGGCCCTGACATGTTTCATACGTTGCCGCTGCTAGAAGATCAGCAGCTAGGCGCTATTTTAATGAAAATTATTCAGGAGATTGTATACGGCTCGATTCTTGCTGTTGTTTTCTTTGACTGGGCAAGAAAGGAAAGAGCGAAAGATGCCGTACCAGATGCGCTCATTCCGAAATATGAATAAATAAAAAGCACAGCCAGAGGGGCTGTGCTTCCAAATTGTTGACAAAGGGCTAAAATGATCTTGATTTTAGCCCTTTGTCTTCTTTTATGCTTCAGCAGTCATAGATTCTAGTTTTTCTTTCAATTGGTTCAGCGTTTTTTGGCTTGATTGAATAAGAGATTTAGGGAAGTCTTCGCCTTCTCCATATTCAACACCGTGCGGATAGTAGTGTTTTCCAAGTAAAGGTGTCAGTAGTTGGATGTGTGCTTTTTTGGAGCCGACATCTCCTTCTGTGGCGTATCCGGAGATTCGTAAATAAAATGTTCCCTCTACCATCTTGTACTTCTTGTCGTACGTCACGCGTTCATAATCCCATTGATCGGCTCGTACAAATCCTTCACTTTCCATAATAAAATCCAATTTATTTAAGTCAGCTGATACCTCTTCAATTCCCGTTCCTTCAAACTTCACCCAAAACCCCTCCTTATAAAAATTCCCTTTACTGACAATCATAGTATGAAAGCGTTAAACTTTCAACTGTGAAAGGTATGTTCTTTTATAAGCTGGTTACAGTAATAAAGAAAATAACGGATGGAGGAATCAACGTGAAAACGAAAAAAATCAAAGATATCATGACGAAAAAAGTAGTGACTTGCCAAAAGGACGATAATGCCTACGAAGCGGCAGTCAAAATGAGAGATGCTGACATCGGTGCCATTCCAGTAGTTGATGGAGATCAGCTCGTTGGCATTGTAACAGACCGTGACCTTGTACTGCGAGGCATTGCTGAGAAAAAGCCAAATTCACAGGAAATTGACGCACTGATGACAAAGGAAGTATTGACAGCTGAAGAAGATGCCACGCTAGAAGAAATCGTACGGTTGATGTCCGAACATCAGCTTCGCCGTATCCCCGTTGTCAAAAACGGAGCACTAACGGGAATCGTTGCCCTTGGAGATTTATCAGTCGAAGATTTATCGAATGATCGTGCGGGAGATGCGCTGACGGAAATCTCTCAACAGGATCAAGATCATGGACAAGGATTTCTTCACTAGAGGGGCATATTTTAAATTCGTGTTAAATAGGCTGTATTGTCGTTGATAAATGGCGCAAGTTTTGTTTAAATGACAGTAGAAGGTACTTTTTGTACCTTGCCAATTTAACGGAGGTGTTTATTTGAAAACTGTGCTTAAAACACTCTTCATCCTCCTGATTATATCTGGAACGTATGTTCTGTTTATTCAATATGGATCTTCACCAGAAAAAGATAACAGCAATGAGCCGAAGGTGTCTAATGAAGAAACATCTAGCGATAAGCCGATCAATATCCCTAAAAAGGGCCTCATGTCCTTTATGGGGAAGTCTTCAAACGAAGTGCTTAAACAGCTGGGAGAACCAGATCGCATTGATCCTTCCGCATATGATTATGACTGGTGGATATACAACCAATCGAAGAAACACTATATTCAAGTAGGGGTAAAGGACAGTAAAGTGGTGACCTTGTTTGCAACTGGGGATGGCCTGAATGTTGAACCATTTAAAATCGGTCAAGCCACGAGTGAAGTATTTAAAAAGACACAAATCGCTCCTTACATTCATGTAGAGGATGAGCAAAATTCATATCGCTTTGAATTCTCAGAAGATGATATGAACACAAGGCCGACGGTGAAAGTGGGAGATGATGTGTATGTCCAGCTCTATATGGATAAGTTTGAAGGCACTCTTTCGAGCATCAGAGCCTTTAACGCAGATACATTTGTGAAACAAAAGCCATATGAAGTCGTTTACCGAGGTCAATTGATTGAGCCTGACGCCATCTCGGGTGAAAAGTGGAAAGATATTGAAGCTTCCAGTCAAAAACAAATTTTTGATATGACCAATATTATCCGGCATAAGTACAAACTGCCGACCTTAAAGTGGGATGATGAAACGTCTGAAGTGGCATTTATGCATAGTGAGGACATGAAAGAGAATCACTATTTTTCCCATGACTCTAAAAAGTACGGGACGCTAAAAGACCGGTTAGAAAGAGGCGAAGTCACATTTCAGCTTGCTGGGGAAAACATTGCCTATAATTATGTAGACGGCCCTGCAGCCGTAGAAGGCTGGCTGAATAGTGAAGGTCACCGGAAGGCGCTATTAAATCAGGATTATACGCACCTTGGCGTCGGTGTGAAAGAAAAGTACTATACACAAAACTTCATTAAGAAAACGTCTTAACACTCAAACAGCTGCGCAATCATCGCGGCTGTTTTTTTATAAAAAAGAGGCTCACCAAAACAGATGCTGGTGTATATAGTATAGTAGGCATTTGTATGGGGGGTGAGGATATGACAAATAAACAAAAGCAAACATCCATTGATGAATTTAAACAGTTCGTCAGACGCCATCCGAAATTAATTCAAGAAGTGCAGACGCAAGAAAAAAGCTGGCAAAGCTTATACGAGAATTGGGTCATGTTTGGTGAGGAAGATGAGATGTGGTCTCCTTACCGTCAAGAACCATCTGAAGAAGGAAAAGAAAAAAAAGATAAAGCCACTAAGAAAAGTGAACCAGGAAAAGCAGATTTTATGTCTAAAATGGTTTCTGCTGTGAAAAAAATGGACGCTGATCAAATGAATGAACAAATTAATAAAATGAGCCAGTCTATTTCCTCTTTACAAAGCTTACTCGGTCAATTTTCATCAAATGGCTCAAAGAAGGGTTCATCTGGAGGCAGCCAGCACCCATTCTCCTTCAGGAAAGATTAATGGAAAGGGGATGCTTTTGGTGCGGAGAGAAGTACAAGAGTTTGTCATGGCCGAAGAGGATCGAATCAAATTCATCAGGCAACGTCCGCTCTGGTACAGACAGCTGACGCGGCATCCTGAAAATCTAAATTCCTTTGAATTAGATAAAATGAACTTTTACGAAAAAACCATTCCTCATCGTGTGAGTCAGTTGAGCAATAGTGTCCAAATGGCTGAAATGATGATTCAGATGTTTCAAGCAATGCGCAATCAAAATGGAGCCGGGTGAGGCTTTTTTGAGTTGATTAAGATGTCTATTTCATGAGCATCCTATGAAAGTAGACGAAAGGAGAATCAGATCATGAAATGGATGCTGTCAATATGCGCATTGCTTTTTCTTGTCACCGGGTGTCAAAGTCAACATGAAAAAGAGCAAGTAACGAAGCAGGAACAAGCAGTACCAGTCTTACAGCAGACGCAAAGTGAAATGAAGCAGCAAGGCTTTTTAAAATACAAAGTGCAGGGATCGGTGGTCTATATAGAAAGTACACTTCAAGATGTTCATCTTGAGCCTTCTCCCTTAAGAAAGGATCAGAAGACAGGGTATTTTACTGTATATGTAGACGGGAAACGTGCGGGCAATGAGTATACTGCTGCGTTTGTGGTCAAGCATCTTTCAAAGGGAAAGCATAAAATGACCGTTGTGCTGAATTCTCGTCACCCCGAATATAAGCAGAAAAGAGAAACATGGGATGTATTTGTCATGTAAAAGCATTTTCTGATCCATAGGTTTCATGGTAAACTATGTATTGGAGGTGCAACATTTATGTATGCGACAATCGAATCTGTGGAGCTCCAAGAGCAAGCAAATCAATTGGCTGCCATGATTCTTCAGTCGGAGGAGGCTGAACATTACCGCAACTGCTTTAAGCGTCTCCAGCAAGACGAAGAAGCCCAACAAATTATTGCCCATTTTACAAAAGTAAAAGAGCAATATGAGGATGTGCAGCGGTTCGGCAAATACCATCCGGACTATAGAACGATCTCAAAAGAAATGCGTGAGGTCAAAAGAAAGCTAGATCTTCACGATACAGTGGTTGATTTCAAAAAAGCAGAAACAGCGATTCAATCCATCCTAGATGAGATTAGTATTGAAATCGGTCAAGCTGTATCAGCATATATTAAAGTTCCAACAGGGAACCCATATTTTGATGGTCTATCATCATGCGGCGGTGGCTGTGGATCAGGAGGCAGCTGTGGCTGTAAAGTATCTTGACGAGACTTGAACGTCTCGTCTTTTACATAATGAACGGGAAGAATTGAAAAGCGGCAGGTGAAAAGATGGAAACCAAACGTCAAGGGATGGTTGTTTGGCTGCATTCATTGAAGCAGTCAAAAGCGCTAAGAAAATTTGGGAATGTTCACTATATTTCAAGGAAAATGAAATATGCAGTGATTTATTGTGATATGAATGATCTCGAGCGCCACATGGCAAAGCTCAGTTCATTGCCATTTGTGAAACGTGTTGAGCCTTCATATAAACCTTTTATTAAATTAGAGTACGAATCCAAATTGGACAAAGCAAAAGAGTATGATTATAAGGTGGGCTTTTAAAGACACAAAAAAATCCCCGCGGCATCACCCGCGGGGTCCTTCTATTCTTAATGATTCATTAAGGAGAAGGCAAAGGGAGAGGAGAAACCGGAGGAAGAACTTATGGGGAAACGTAAGTCTTCTCCGCGGTTGGCAACAGCACCACATCAGATGCTGTTACAAGTAGTATGACCCTGCGTCCTCTCATATATACATAGAAAATGAATGGAATTCCGTGCATTGTCCCATGTGGAGTGGATGTGGTAAGATAATGTTGAATTTTTGTCATGAGACAATAACCAATAGATGTAAGTAGAAAAAGTGGTGGGAAAATGAGAGTCATCTCTGGAACGAGAAAAGGCCGCTCGCTTAAAGCGGTACCAGGTCAATCAACAAGACCGACAACAGATAAAGTCAAAGAATCCATTTTTAATATGATTGGTCCTTATTTTGATGGCGGATGGGCCCTTGATTTATTTGCTGGAAGCGGTGGTTTAGGAATTGAAGCGCTTTCCAGAGGATTCGATCATTGTATATTTGTTGATCGAGATATGAAGGCGATTCAGACGATTAAAGGTAATCTGAATCAATTGTCGCTGATGGATCAAAGTGAAGTATTTCGAAATGATGCAAACCGTGCACTCGCAGCTGTAGTGAAACGAGAAGAATCCTTTCAAGCCATCTTTCTTGATCCGCCGTATAAAGATCAAAAGCTCAAAGCACTTCTTGATATGATTGATGAACATTCCCTATTAGCGGATGATGGCGTCATTGTGTGTGAGCACGATAAAGACGTTACGCTGCCAGAGGAAGCTGGACAACTTCACATCACAAGACAGGAACTGTACGGATTGACTGGCATTACGATCTATAGAAAGCGGGGAAATTAAAGCAATGGGGAATATAGCTGTTTGTCCGGGTAGCTTCGATCCAGTCACATTGGGCCATTTGGATATTATCAAAAGAGGGGCAAAGATCTTTGATGAAGTGTATGTATGCGTCCTGAACAACTCATCAAAAAAACCGTTATTTACGGTTGAAGAACGGTGTGAGCTTATTCGCCAAGCGACAAAGGATCTGCCAAATATCAAAGTAGAATCCTTTCATGGGCTACTTGTCGATTATGCGGAACAGAAAGAAGCCAAAGTCATCTTACGCGGACTCAGAGCGGTGACGGACTTTGAATATGAGATGCAAGGTACATCAATGAATAAAGTGTTAAATGATGACATTGAAACGTTTTTCATGATGACGAATAATCAATACTCCTTCTTAAGCTCAAGCATTGTCAAAGAAGTAGCGAAATATCATGGATCAGTCAAAGAGCTTGTACCAAAAGAGGTAGAAGCCGCGCTGAAAGAAAAATTTAATGGATGAGTGCACACTGCACTCATCCATTTTTTAGTTTTTGATAATATAAAGCAATATACACGATCAAGCTGACCAACGTGATAAGAGGGCCGGCTGCCACAAGCTGATTCCACAGCGTACTGCTGAATATGACGACTTGCTGGCCTGCTTCAGAGGCTGCTGCTGGAAGAGCCATGTCTGATCGAGATACATAAAGTGGTTTGAATAATAAGAAGGCGAAGACAGCCGCATACATTCCATGGAGCAATCGGGCGAAGAAAAAAGGTTTGAAACGTATATCAGTTGCCGCCAAAATGCCTGCTACCTGAGCTTGAACAGAGAACCCGCTGAATCCTAAAATAAAGCTGACCACAATGGTTTTAGCGAGAAGAGTGACTTCCTGTGAACCCGTCAGCTGACTTCCTAAAGTGATCTCAAATAAACCTGCAATCATAGCAAGATTTAATTCTGGCGGAAGGTGCATCGTTTGCAGCATATAACCGATGCCCACGGAGAGAAGGTCGGTCACATGAACAACTGCCAGCATTTTGCTAAAGACGGAAAATAAAATAATAAAGCCGCCAATCATAAAGAGTGTTTGAACGGACGACATGACAGCATCGCTTAAAATTTGGCCAAGCGGTCTTTTCTCTGCGAGTCTTGCTGTATGAAGCGCACTGAATGCCTCTTTTATTGGTGGGAATAAACATCCTTTCCGGCTTCTAAGGTGTGCATCGTGCCGCGCTTTATATCCCCGCATCGTCACACCGACCGCTAGATTCCCTAAATAATGTGCACAGGCTAAGACAATGCCTAAAGCAGGGTGATGAAAAAAACCAACCGCCACCGCTCCAAAAATAAACAATGGATTCGAAGAATTTGTAAATGAAACAAGGCGCTCTGCTTCAATTCTCGTCAATTGTCCTTCCTGCCTGAGCCGCGTCGTCAATTTAGCGCCAGAAGGAAAGCCTGAGGCCATCCCCATCGCTAGGACAAACCCGCCTACACCTGGCACTCGAAAGATGGGGCGCATAAATGGTTCTAATAATACCCCGACAAATCTAACAATCCCGAAGCTAATTAATAACTCGGACAAAATAAAAAAAGGAAGCAACGATGGAAATACAACCTCCCACCACATTGCAAGTCCATTTTTCGACGCTTGCAAAGAGGCTTGTGGGTGTGTAATCACAGTGGCTGTTAAAAAGATAAAAAAAGCAGCGATGAACAGTGTGTTCCATTTTTTCATGGAGGTTTCGCCCCTTGCCGTTATAATCTATTGGCGAGCTCGTGATCAAAGAAAAAGAGAAACTAGCCGAGCCTGTCTTCTATTACTATACGAGTAGAAGGGGCATGTTTAGACCTATAGATTCGTATATATGCATAGAAAGAGGAGGGTGGATTTACATGAAGCGACCGACCATCGGGCTTGCGCTGGGCTCCGGGGGTGCCAGGGGGCTGGCGCATATCGGAGTTTTATCTAGTCTTGAGAAACAAGGAATTCAGGTGGATATGATCGCCGGAAGCAGTATTGGCGCACTTGTTGGAAGCTTTTATGCGGCAGGACAAGACGTAGAAAAAATGAAAAAACTTGCACTTGTCTTCAGAAGAAAGTATTATGCTGACTATACACTGCCAAAAATCGGTCTTTTAAAAGGAAATCGAATTTTGCAGTTGATCCACACGTTTACATATGGGAAAAAAATCGAGGAATTGCGAATGCCTCTTGCGATTGTCGCCTGTGACCTCGGGACAGGGGAGAAGGTTGTGTTCAAAGAAGGGTCTGTCTCACAAGCAGTCAGAGCAAGCATTAGCATTCCAGGTGTGTTTGTTCCGCATGAAATAGGCGGCAGACAATTGGTAGATGGAGCGGTAGTTGACCGCATTCCTGTTTCTGTTTTAAAAGAGATGGGGGCAGACCTCGTTATCGCCTCTGATGTATCAAGGGTGAAAAAAACAGAAAAGGCGACGAGATTATCGGATGTCATTATGCAAAGCTTGGACATCCTTCAAAATGAATTGGTTCGTCACCAAACCATTCACGCAGATCTCATGATCCGGCCGAAGCTTGAAACATTTAGCTCTAGTGCGTTTACACAGGTGCAAGAGATGATTGAAGCAGGTGAGCTCGCCGCAGATCAACTAAAAGGTAAACTGAAAGATGTCATTGATAAATGGGAGTGTTAATCGAATGAAAAAATTGAATATTCGCTGGCTCAGCTTTTTTGTGGTTGTTCTTGTATTATTTGGTTTAACCTTTGTCAAACTGCCGTACTATATCACAAAGCCAGGTGATGCAACAGAGATTGCTCCGCATATTCAAGTGGACGGAGGATATAGCGAGAAGGGCAGCTTCTCTCTTATGACCATTAAAGTAGGTCCAGCAAATCCATATACGTATTTGCTTGCAAAAATGAACAAGTATGACGAGATCGTCCCAGAAGAAAACATTAAAGCGGACGGAGAGTCAGATGAGGATTATATGAAACGACAGCTTCAGCTGATGAAAAGCTCTCAAGAAAACGCGATGATTGCAGCTTATACAAAAGCAGGGAAAAAAGTGGACTATACGTTTAACGGGGTGTATGCGAGCTATGTGATGAAAGGGATGCCTGCATATGGCAAGATTCAAGTTGGCGACAAGATCAAAAGCGTCGATGATCAAACGTATGATTCTGCAGATAAAATGGTTTCATATATCAGCAGTAAAAAAGCAGGCACAACGGTCCGTTTTGTACTCGAACGAAATGGCAAAGAAATCACACAGAAAATAACGTTGAAACGATTTAAAGAAGACCCAAAACGAGTTGGAATTGGTGTATCACTATTTACAGACCGTCATGTGAAAGTGTCACCCTCTGTGAAGGTGGACATCGAAAACATTGGCGGTCCATCGGCAGGTTTAATGATGTCACTTGAAATATATAACCAGCTGACAAAAGAAGACGAAACACATGGCTATGCGATAGCGGGAACTGGAACGATTGACGCCGATGGTACAGTCGGACCGATTGGCGGGATTGATCAAAAAGTCGTAGCAGCCGATAAAGCAGGGAAAGACATCTTCTTTGCACCAAACGAGAAAGGTGATCCAAACTCTGACTATAAAAATGCCGTCAAAACAGCAAAAGAGATTAAAAGTGATATGAAAATCGTTCCGGTCGATACTATGCAGGATGCACTGGACTATTTAAACACATTAAAAGAAAAAGCATCATAAAAAAAGAGCGTCCCCAAGGGCTGCTCTAAAATTGTTGACAAAGGGCTAAAATGATCTTTATTTTAGCCCTTTGTCTTCTTTTCTATCGAGATTGAAACAGACCGCTTTCTTCGTCATATCGAATGGGTGATGTTTTAAACTCTGCTGACGCTAATTCCGTTTGCATTGGTTCACTGATGGGAAGGCTGAAGACGCGGGAAGCACGAATATCAAGATGAAGTGCGGGATGTGAAAAAGAAGACAATTTACTCACAAGCGGTACGTCCAACTCTTTTTTCACAAGAGACAAATATTGCTGCCCTTTCTTTGACATACCGAGTAAACGAATATAAGGCGCTTTTTTCTCCTCCAGCAGCTGATGCATCGTCTTTTTCTTCACGTTCATTAACAGATGTGTATTCATCCGCTGTAACCTAGTCCACGTATATCGTTTTGTTTTCACAAGTGATAGATATTCCTCATAGGAGGACGCATGTGTGATCGCCTTTTGCATGCGGTGCTCAATGCCTTCTTCAATTTCATAGATGTCCTCTAGTTCACTCGTATCCATTGTATAAAAGACATGTTTTAAGAAACGAAAATAGGCTTCTTGCGTATGTAAAAGACCGTATGAAGCATGATAGTCGTGTAATTGCTTTAAAGTAGGGTTCGGGAGATAAGGCATGACCGCTTCAAATGAACCTTGTTCTTTTAAGGCTTTTCGAATACTTGTTGCGCTTGCGATTTTCTGGTTTTCAGGCAGCTCTTCATCATGGTAATCAGATGCAATTCTTTGAGAGGTGTAAGGCTGCATGTGAGGGGATCTCTCTAAGATGGCTTTTACATAATGAAAGCCTAGAATATTATTTGGTTTAGACAAATCCAGTAAGAGACATGAATCAATGGCTTCTTGAAACGCACCGGCTGCTGCTGCCGGATAACTAAGACCTTCTTTCACCTTTTCTTTTGTTAAAAGGTCGATTTCTTCCTTTTTCTCATGCCAAGCGTGTGCTGTGCGCTCAAATGCTTTGATATCTCCATCCTCACTCCCAAAAAAAAGAGATCGGCATTTTAAAGCATCTAGGATGGATACAGCGCCATTTGCAAAGGTTTCTGCCTTTTGTACGGCATAGATATATGGAAGCTCACACACAATGTCCACACCGTTTTCTAGGGCCATTTTTGTGCGTGCCCATTTTGAGACGATGGCAGGCTCCCCGCGCTGGAGGAACGAACCGCTCATAACGGCAATGGCAACATCTGAGGAGGTTTGTTTTTTCGCCTGGCGAACATGATAGGCATGTCCATAATGAAATGGATTGTACTCGACAATGACTCCTACTGCTTTCAATAGATGTTCCGCCTTTCTTGCTTGGTTAAATGGTCTATGCTACAGTAGCATAAGGGAAAAATGAAGCCCATTTTTTTCAGTGTAGGCATTCTAGGAACTGATGTCAAACAACCCTCTGACATCATAAAGGACTGTAAAGAAAAAATATTGACAAATAGCATGATGAAAGCTATAATCATGTTTGTTGCTCTTAGAGGTGATACAATTGAAATGGACAGTTTATCAGTTACATCAAAAAGCTAAAAACAGCTTCGATTTTCATGAGACGGTTGACTTAAATGAACTTACTAGCCTTCATTCAGATATACGTCGTATTTCACCAATAGAGGTGAAAGGGACTGGAGTGATCGAATCAAAGCAAGTCGCATTTGATTTAACCATCACAGGTGAAATGACATTGCCTTGTTCAAGAACGCTTGTTGATGTAAATTATCCATTTGCGATTTCAACAAAAGAACTATTTGTACTTCATAAGACAGACGATATAGAAGATGAAGATGTGTCCGTTGTTGAGGACGATATCATTGACTTAACGCCTATAGTCAAGGAAGAAATCCTTCTGGAAGTGCCGATGCAAATCTTTTGCGACCAAACAGACGCAAAAGGTGCTGCGCCACAGGAAGGGAATGACTGGGCGGTCATTTCGGAAGATGCACATCAAAACCGAATTGATCCTCGTCTGGAAGGCTTGAAGAAGCTCTTAGAAGAAAATAATGAATCTTAACTCTTTAAGGAGGTGGGAATAATGGCTGTACCTTTTAGAAGAACTTCTAAAATGAAAAAAAGATTGCGTCGTACGCATTTCAAACTACAAGTACCTGGTATGGTAGCTTGCCCAGAATGCGGTGAAATGAAAATTTCTCATCGTGTCTGCAAATCTTGCGGAACATACAAAGGCAAAGACGTAAAAAGCAACTAATTCATAAAAAAAGCGTGAGGGAATCTTCCCTTGCGTTTTTTTTATTTTGTCTATTTTTTAGCTTTTCTCTCCTGCAAATAGTCTACCTACTCTAGTAAGCGCATATGATATGGTATTCAGATTCAGGGGGGATGATCAATTGACGATTACAAGACAGGACGCATGGACACAAGATGAAGATTTGCTTTTAGCAGAAGTTGTCTTAAGGCATATCCGAGATGGCGGGACCCAGCTTTCCGCATTTGAAGAGGTTGGGAAAGCATTGTCAAGAACAGCGGCAGCGTGTGGATTCAGGTGGAACTCTTACGTCAGAAAGCAGTATCAGGCAGGCATTGAGCTTGCGAAAAAGCAGCGCAAAGAACTGCGTAAAAAGATTGGAATTCATTCCTCAGGCATACCGCAGCATGCGATCACGATAGAGGAGAAAGCTTCTTCTGATCAGACTGAATTGACGCTTCGAGAGGTGATTCAGTTTTTAGAGCAGCTTGAGAAAGAACCGGCGGGTCCCGCTTATTTACGCGAAGAACTTAAGGAGGCACAACATCAATTAAAGTCGCTCACCGAAGAAAATGAACAATTGAAGCGGCAATTGAAAATGACAGAGGAAGATTACAGGGCACTCATAGGAATTGTTGAAAGAGTCAAACAGAATATCAGCTTAAAAGACTACGCCAAATAGAAAAACGCCCCTCATAGATAAAAGGAGGGGCGTTTTGTCATCAATCATTAAGCGGATTCACCTGTATTCTTTCGGATATGTGCGGGTTCCCAAATGAGTGGATTTTCCCCTTTATCGCGTTCCATATCATATTTCACTGCTTCAAAGCCCATTTTTTCCCAAAAACCAGCAGATTTGACACGTGGATTCGTTCGAATCGGAAGTCCGAAAGATTTTGCGAACTCAACAAGTGCTTCTCCGTACCCTTTGCGCTGATACCCTGGCAGCACTTCTAGCTTCCACAGCTCTAAATAATCATGATTATGGTCAAAATACGTATTCGTCGAGCCATCCACTTGATAGAGGCTCATACGTGCCACAAGCTTATCTCCAAAGTAAATTCCGTAAAATGGAGAATTGCTGTCATTTTCAATCATATTACTTTCAAGGTCTTCAAGCATTGAAAGTTCTTGTATGCCATATTCCTTAAATTGTTTAAATTCCTCTAACGTTTTGTAGTTAATTAGAAGGCGTTTCACTTGTGTCATACGATCTTCCCCCTTACACACATAATGTCGACAGTGATGTCATTGAAGGCGTTTTCATCCCATCCGCCTAAAAAGTTTTTACACTTATTATTATAGTTTTTAAATTAAAAAAATTCAATCATGGCGCGTCACCGGTTTTTTGCATCGAGACACGAAACTGGTAAAATAGCTGATATGATGAAGTAAATAGAAAAGGGAAGTGCGGCAGTTGAAAATTGGAATCATTGGCGGCGGTGCGATTGGTCTGCTTTGTGCCAGTTATTTATCACAGCATCATGAGATCACTCTCTTTACAAGAAGAAAAGAACAGGCAGAAGAAATTCGAGCATTAGGCATTGAACGAATGACGGGACGAGAAACATGTAAGACAGTTGTTGATGCACAGACAGGGGTAAAAGGACTGTTTGATTTACTCATTGTGACGGTGAAATATCATCAGTTGCAAGGTGTGCTGGATGAACTATCGGCACTGCCTCGCCAAAAGATCTTATTTTTGCAGAACGGAATGGCCCACCTAATGGATTTAAAGAAATGGAACACGCCACATCCGTTATATATTGGTGTGGTAGAGCACGGTGCGATGAAGGTGTCAGATCACGCAGTGAACCATACAGGCATTGGTGTCATAAAGTGGGGGGCATTTCTTCATGAGGATATAGCAGAGATGAGTGATGAGCTGAAGAAGACAGCTGCTCATTTTCAGATGATCTATACAGATGAATGGAAAAAGGTGCTGGAGGAAAAACTGCTTGTCAATGTTTGCATTAATCCGCTGACGGCTTTATTACATGTGAAAAACGGGGAGCTTATGTCCAACCCTTCATATGAACACATGATGAAATGCGCATTTGAAGAAGCGGTTTCCATTCTAGGCTTGTCTGAAAAAGAGCGGCTCTGGGCTCATGTGATGTCTATTTGTCATCAAACGGCCGGCAATCAATCGTCGATGCTTCAAGATATCGTCAAAGGCCGCCAAACCGAACGAGAAGCGATCGTTGGCTATCTTTTAAAAAATGCTCAAGCTCAAGAGATGGCGGCGCCATATCTCACTTTCTTCAATAGAAGCTTGGAAGTATTGGAAAAAAAGCAAACAAAATCTTTTGAGTGAGCTCATTTACATGCTATACTTTTTTCGGTAAACTAACTATTTATTGTAGAAAGGAAGTTCTAAACATGCAATTGACTGAACTTTCCATCCGAAGTCAGAATTTATTCATACGTGATTATATAGAAGAAAAAAAAGAGATGACTGCTTTTTTTGATTATGATATACATTCTGAGCACACATGGAAAAAAAGATACGACGATCTCATGGAAAGGAGCTTCCCGCGCGAGGCTTTAGCTGATTATATGAGCGCATATCACGCGAAGTTTGAATCGGCAGCGATGCGTCAGAACATTGAGAAGATCCGTGATGAACGGAGTGTCATGGTGGTTGGAGGGCAGCAGGCAGGCCTATTAACAGGTCCGCTTTATACCATACATAAGATGATATCCATTATTCAGTTTGCAAAAGAAAAAGAATCAGAGCTTGGTGTTCCTGTGATTCCGGTCTTTTGGGTCGCTGGTGAAGATCATGATGTCGATGAAATTAATTTTGTGTACACGTCTGGCGAAAAAGGTCCAGTCAAACACAAGCTGCCTTTACATAACGTCAAAAAATCGGCTGCGAAAAGAACATCTCTCCATCAAGAGAAAACAGAGAAGTGGCTTCGAGATGTATTTTCAACCTATGAGGAATCTGCTTACACAAACGATTTGTTTGATCAACTTCTTCGATGTTTACGCAAATCAGACACATTTACGGATTTCTTTGAATGGATTATTTGCGACCTGTTTGAAGAAGACGGGCTGCTGTTATTGAATTCAGGAGACTTCGGCGTCAAACCGCTTGAGCGTTCGTTATTCAAACAAATAATTGAGTCAAGTGATGCGATCACAACGCGTTTAAATGAAACGCAGGCTGCTATGAAGCAAGCTGGGTATCAGCCGATTATTGAAGCGGGTGACCACCAGGCCAACCTGTTTTACGAATACGATGAGGAGCGTTTCCTAATTGAAAAAGAGCAGCACCAGTTTTCTGTACCTGAAGTGGGCCTTACTTGGACAAAAGATGAGCTTTTGCAGGAAGTGGAGGAGCACCCAGAACGGTTCAGCAATAATGTGGTGACACGTCCATTGATGCAGGAAACCCTTCTTCCAACCCTTGCTTTTATGGCTGGACATGGTGAAGTGAACTATTGGGGTGAGCTGAAAGGAATCTTTGAGCACTTTGACATCAAAATGGCACCTGTTCTTCCGAGGCTGCACGTCACCATTCTCGAAAGGCACATTGACAAGAAGCTGCCGGTAAGAGAATTGTCGGTAGAAGAAGTGCTGACAAATGGTGTGAAAGAAAAGAAGGATGCACACTTTCAGCAAAGTCTTCCAGACAGCTTTGTTCAATCGGTTGATCACGCCAAACGTGAATTAGCGAATGTTCATGAGGCAATCAGACAAGAAGCACTAAAGATTGAACCGAGCTTTGAACAGTTGCTAGATAAAAATGCCAAATTTATTGAAGACCAGCTTCAGTTTGTTTATCAAAAGGTGGCGAAGCGTGTGGAAGAGAAGGAAGGATACATCCTTCGCGACTTTGAACGGATTGAAAATAGTTTAAAACCACTTAATGCACCACAAGAAAGAATTTGGAATATCATGTACTTTTTAAACAAATATGGTCCGGAATTCTTCAAAAAGTTCAAAAATATGCCATTTTCATTTCAAAACAAGCAGCAAATTGTCAAACTTTGAAATAAAGTTTTAATGAACCCTGACTAGTTCAGGGTTTTTTTTTATGTAGAAACAGTGTAAAATAGGTTTTGTGGAGAGAAGTGGTGGATAGTGGAGAGTAAGGGTGAGAAAGTGGGGCCTGATTGTCATGTTCATGGGTGAATACCAACATACGATTGATACAAAAGGGCGCATGATCATCCCTGCTAAATTTAGAGACGGTCTCGGAGAACAGTTTGTGCTCACGAGAGGGCTTGATCAATGTTTATTTGGCTACCCTATGAGTGAGTGGAAACAAATTGAAGAGAAACTCAAAGCACTACCGCTGACGAAAAAAGATGCACGTGCGTTTACCCGGTTTTTCTTTTCTGGCGCAGTCGAATGTGAGCTGGACAAGCAGGGGCGCATTAACATCGCTTCTAACCTACTCCAATATGCAAAACTCGAAAAAGAATGTGTGGTCATCGGCGTTTCAAATCGAATTGAGTTGTGGAGTAAGTCGATCTGGGAACAATATACAGAAGAGCAAGAAGATTCTTTTGCTGAAATTGCTGAAAACATGATTGGATTTGATATATAATAATCCCTTGTGCAGCAAGCTTTCTACACATTCATTTCTATTTGAAAAAGGTGGGACCATAACATCATGTTTCAACATGAGACAGTATTATTAAAAGAAACAGTAGACGGTTTAAACGTCAAAGAAGACGGTACATATGTGGACTGCACGCTAGGCGGCGCAGGTCATAGCTCATATTTACTATCTCAATTATCAGAAAAAGGTACATTAATTGGATTTGACCAAGACGATGCTGCACTGGATCATGCACGAAAGAAGCTCGCGGATGCAAAAGCGAACATTCTTTTTATAAAAAGCAACTTCCGATATTTAAAAGAACGTCTGAATGAACAAGGCATTACAAGCGTAGACGGTGTGATTTTTGATCTTGGGGTTTCATCTCCTCAGCTCGACACACCAGAAAGAGGCTTTAGTTATCACCATGATGCACCTCTTGACATGCGAATGGATCAAACCGCTGCTTTGTCGGCAAAACAAGTGGTGAATGAATGGCCATTTGAAGATCTAGTTCGGATTTTCTACAAATATGGGGAAGAAAAATTCAGCAAGCAAATCGCACGCAAAATTGAAGAAGCCAGAAAAAAAGCGCCAATTGAAACAACGGGTGAGCTTGTCGACATTATCAAAGAAGGAATTCCCGCACCTGCAAGGCGAACTGGCGGACATCCAGCGAAAAGGGTGTTTCAAGCGATCCGAATTGCCGTAAATGACGAATTGAAAGTATTTGAAGAAGCACTAGAACAAGCAATAGAGTTACTCAATCCGAAGGGGAGAATTTCTGTTATTACATTCCATTCACTTGAAGACCGGATTTGTAAAAGTACATTTAAAGAAATGTCTTCTCTTCCAGAACTACCGCACGGACTACCAGTGATTCCAGAAGGACTTGAACCAAAACTGAAGCTGATCACGAGAAAACCAATCGTTGCATCAGAACAAGAGCTGGAAAATAACAACCGTGCCCGTTCAGCGAAGCTCCGAATTGCAGAAAAAAAGTAATTGACACCATAGATGATGATAAAAAGGAGGTTTCTTATGAGTAATTTGGCTTATCAAAGAGAGATAAAGCAACATCAAACAGAGCGGCAAGGCCAATCGGTTGTCATTAGAAGAAGAGGTTCTATTACACTTGGTGAAAAAATCTTACTTGTCATGTTTGTCATGGCTCTTATGTGCAGCTCCATCCTTATCATTTCTAAAGCCTTTGCTGTCTATCAAGCAAATATCGAAGTACAGAAATTAGAACAGCAAGTGTCTTTAGAATCGAAAAAAATCACTGAGCTACAAAAGCAAAAAGATTTACTAAGTGAACCAGAAAGAATCATTGAAGCCGCTAAAAAAGCAGGCTTAAGTATATCGAAAGATGTGAAGAAGGTCGATTAACATGGCGATGCCTAAAAAGAATAAAATGATGAACAGAGGCGCGGCAATTGCGAGTATTTGCTTCGCCCTGTTTTTCTTTATCATCCTTGCACGTTTTATTTATATTCAGGTTACTGGAACAGTAGATGGACAAGTGTTAGCCGCAAAAGCAAATGAACAATATCAATCGAAGAAAACACTTGAAGCCAAAAGAGGGTCCATTTTAGATCGAAATGGAAATGTGATTGCAGAGGACACATCTGTTTATAAGCTCATTGCAATCCTGAGCAAGAAAATGACAGTCGATCTCAAGCATCCGATGCATGTCGTTGACAAAGAAAAGACAGCAAAAGAGCTGTCAAAAGTCATTGATATGAGCGAAAGTGAAATTTTAAAGCGCTTGAATACAAAGGGCGCGTTCCAAGTCGAGTTTGGTAAAGCCGGAAAGGATATTAGCTTTTCAACAAAGGAAAAAATTGAAAAGCTAAAGCTTCCTGGAATCGCATTTGAAAAGGACACGAAGCGCTATTATCCAAACGGCATGTTTGCTTCGAACTTAATTGGTTATGCCAGATTAGATGAAGCAACCAAGGATATGTCAGGTGCGATGGGTCTTGAAAAGGCTCTGAATAAATATTTGAAAGAAAAAGACGGCTATGTGACGTATAACAGTGACAGAAGCGGATGGGCGCTTCCGAATAGCAAAGAAGACATTGTCGCCCCGAAAGACGGGAAAAACGTCACGCTGACCATCGATCAAAAAATTCAGGCATTTCTTGAAGAAAGTATGACGCAGGTCGCTAAAAAATATAAGCCGAAGAAAATCATTGCGACAGTCGTTGATCCGAAAACAGGAAAAGTTCTCGCGATGGGACAGCGCCCAAGCTTTAATTTAAATGAACTGGACATTACGAATTATAACAATGATGTCATTTCATATGCATTTGAACCAGGTTCAACGATGAAAATCTTTACACTTGCTGCTGCGATTGAGGAAGGAGTATATCAAGGCAGTGAAAAGTATCAATCGGGAACTTATAAAGTAGGCGGCGGTCTTGTAAGAGACCATAACAACGGAAATGGCTGGGGGAAAATTGATTTTCATGAAGGTGTTCTTCGTTCTTCAAACGTTGCCTTTGCGAAACTGGCAAAGGAGAAGCTTGGCTTCACGAGGTACGAACAATACTTGCAAAAATTCCATTTCTATGACAAAACGGGAATAGACTTGCCGAACGAAGCGTCTAGTAAAATCAATTTTAGATACGAATATGACAAAGCATCGACGGCTTATGGTCAAGCGTCTGCGATTACACCAATTCAGCAAATTGAAGCGGCGACAGCGATTGCAAACGGCGGAACGATGATGAAGCCATATGTCATTGATCATATTACAGACCCGAACACAAACAAAACGATTTTACAGCACGAACCAACAGTAGCAGGAAAACCGATTTCCTCTCAGACAGCCAAACAAGTTCGTGACATTTTAGGTGAGGTTGTTTCTTCGAAAATTGGGACAGGTCAGCCATATCAAATCAAAGGCTTTGACGTCGCCGGAAAAACAGGAACAGGACAAATTGGCGGTGCCGGCGGTTACCTCAAAGGCCGAAATGATTACGTCTATTCGTTTATGGGAATGGCACCAAAAGATGATCCGAAGCTGCTTGTTTATGTGGCAGTACAGCAGCCTCAGCTATCTGAAACGCAAACAGGCTCTGCCCCTGTTTCGGAAATCTTCAACCCTGTAATGAAAAATAGTTTGCTCTATTTAAATATCGCACCAACAAAAACAGACGATAAAAAATCAAGCAAACAAAAAGTAAAACAAGAAACAATGCCTTCATTCCTAGATTTAGAAGTGAAGCAGGCAGAAACCGAAGCCAAAAACAAAAACTTAACGCCTGTTGTCATCGGTGATGGTCTATCCATTAAACGCCAGTGGCCGAATGCAGGCTCTGAATTCTCTGAAAGCCAGAAAGTCTTTTTGAAAACAGCAGGAAAAACCATTAAAATGCCTGATATGACGGGCTGGTCAAGAAGGGAAGTACTGCAATATGCGTCCATTTCTGGTGTGCATATTGAAACAAGCGGACAAGGATATGCTGTCAAACAAAGCGTCAAGAGTGGAGCGGAGATTTCAGATCAAGTCGTCACCGTGACATTTAAAAGTCCAAATTAACGGAACAACCTAGCAAATCATTTGCTAGGTTTTCTTTTATTCCAGCAAATGGGACGAGATCGTTCTACAAAAAGGCGGGCTTGCATATGATGAAAACAAGCCATATGTAAGGAGTGAACCGGGCGTGCGAGTGTCAAGTGTAACAGTGAGAAAACGATTGCTTTTCGTGCTGCTGTTTGGGGTGATCATTTTTTTCATCATAGATACTAGATTAGGATATGTACAATTTATTATGGGTGAGAAGCTGACAAGCTTAGCGAAAGATTCATGGAGCCGTAATCTCCCTTTTGAGCCGGAACGAGGAGATATTTTGGATCGAAATGGTGTAGAGCTGGCGACGAACAAAAGTGCTCCCTCTATTTTAGTTGTACCGCGGCAGATCAAAGACCCAGCAGAAACAAGCAAAAAGCTGGCAGCAGTGCTGAATATGTCGGAGGAGAAAGCGTACAAGCACGTCACCAAGAAAACATCAATAGAGCGAATTTCTCCAGAGGGCAGAAAAGTATCTCATGAAAAGGCAAAAGAGGTAAGAGAGCTTGATTTAGATGGGGTCTATGTGGCAGAAGACAGCATCAGACATTACCCTTTTGGAAGTTTCTTGTCCCATGTTTTGGGCTTTGCTGGAATTGATAATCAAGGATTGCTTGGACTTGAAGCTTACTATGATGATGACTTAAAAGGTGAAAAAGGATCTGTGAAATTCTATTCCGATGCAAAGGGACAGAAAATGCCAGATGAAGCAGATGATTATACACCGCCTAAAGATGGACTTGATATGAAATTAACGGTCGATTCGAAAGTGCAAACCATTATTGAACGAGAATTAGATAATGCGCAGGCAAAATATAACCCAGATGGCATGATCGCCATTGCCATGAACCCAAAAAATGGTGAGGTACTGGGGATGTCAAGCAGGCCTGATTTTGATCCAGCTGACTACCAATCTGTTGATCCAAAAGTGTTTAACCGAAATTTACCGGTGTGGAGCACATATGAACCAGGATCAACGTTTAAAATCATTACGCTGGCAGCAGCATTAGAAGAAAACAAAGTGAATTTAAAACGTGACCACTTTTTTGACAGTGGCTCTGTGACAGTTGATGGCGCAAGGCTCAGATGCTGGAAAAAAGGAGGACATGGGTCACAGTCGTTTTTAGAAGTGGTACAAAACTCCTGTAACCCAGGCTTCGTCGAGCTAGGCGATCGTCTTGGAAAAGATCAATTATTTTCTTATATTAAAGATTTCGGATTTGGTCAAAAAACAGGAATCGATCTTCAAGGGGAGGGAAGAGGAATTTTGTTCCCGCTTGATCGTGTAGGTCCTGTAGAGCAGGCAACAACTGCCTTTGGTCAAGGTGTATCCGTTACGCCGATCCAACAAGTGGCCGCAGTAGCTGCTGCGGTAAATGGCGGGACGCTTTACACACCTTATATTGCAAAAGAATGGATAGATCCGATTACAAAAGAGGTCGTCAAAAAGCAATCACCGATTGCCAAGAAGAAAGTCATTTCAGCTGAGACGTCAAAAGAAATCAGATATGCTCTTGAAAGTGTAGTGGCTCAAGGAACTGGCCGGAATGCTTTCGTTGAAGGATACCGGGTCGGCGGGAAAACAGGAACGGCACAGAAAGTAAAAGACGGGAAGTACATGGAAAATAACCACATCGTGTCGTTTATCGGGTTTGCACCTGCTGATGACCCAAGCATCGTTGTGTACGTTGCAGTGGATAACCCAAAAGGCACCATCCAATTTGGTGGTACAGTGGCAGCACCAATTGTCGGCCATATTATGCGAGACAGCCTGCCTGAAATGGGTGTGAAAAAAAGAAAGGGACAAATCGAAAAGAAGTATCAGTGGCTGGACACAAAAACCATTGAAGTACCGAATCTTGTAGGAGGATCTGTTTCTGATCTTGAATCACTCCTGATTAATTTAAAGATCGACGCTTCTGGATCTGGCAGCAAAGTGGTGAAGCAATCGCCTGCGGCCGGAACAAAGGTCAAAGAAGGCTCAACGATCCGATTATACTTAAACGATGAATAATAAAGAATGAACAGAGGGTAGCCGCACTCATTCGGCTGCCTCTTTTTGTTGAAAGAGAAGGGTCGCTATCAAAAAAGAGCACAAAGTGTGTTTTTTCCAAGAGAAACTTAAGGAATACGCTGGATGTATCCTTTTTTTTACGATAAAATATAGACTGTGTGTTTTTTTCACAAGACATGCACTTGAACGAATTTGAGAGGTTTGATATGAAATGAAATTACAACAACTCCTTACATACTTTAAAAGTGAAAACAACGAATTAATAAATGAAAACCCTGAAATCACTTCTATTGAAATGGATTCAAGAGAAGTGAAAAGTGGGAGTCTCTTTGTCTGTATAAAAGGCTATACAGTAGATGGACATGATTACGCTGAAAAAGCGGTGAAAAGCGGGGCTGCAGCGATTGTAGCAGAACGCCCACTTAACATAACAGAGGTACCAGTCATTATTGTAAAACACTCTCAAAGAGCACTTGCAAGAATGGCTGATGCCTTTTATGGACAGCCAACTCATAAGCTGCATCTAATCGGTATCACAGGAACAAACGGGAAAACGTCAACAACACACATGGTCGAACAAATGATGAGAAAAGCCGAAAAGAAAACAGGCTTAATTGGGACGATGTATATGAAGGTGAATGATGACATTCTCGACGTCAAAAATACAACACCTGAGAGCGTCACTCTTCAAAAGACTTTTAAACAGATGCTTGATCATGATGTAGATACGGCTATTATGGAAGTATCTTCGCATGCTTTGCAGATGGGCCGTGTTCATGGGTGTGATTATGATATTGCTGTTTTTACAAATCTTAGTCAAGATCATCTGGATTACCACAACACAATGGAAGAATATAAACATGCAAAAAGCTTACTATTCTCCCAGCTTGGGAGTGCCTTTCAGCACGATAAGCCGAAGCATGCCATTTTAAATGCAGATGATGAAGTTTCAAGTTATTTTGAAAAAGTCACAGCTGCTGAAATCACGACGTATGGCATAGAGCAAGATGCAGATGTAATGGCAAAGAACATTCAAATCAACCCAAAGGGAACACAATTTGATTTGATCACTCCAATCGGCACAAAAAATGTGACAGTTGCCCTTATTGGGAAGTTCAATGTGTATAACATTCTGGCTGCTGTATCAGTAGGGATCGTATCCGGCTTAACGTTTGAAACGATTGTCAGTGCAATTGAAGATCTTGAGGGAGTCAAAGGACGCTTTGAACTTGTGAACTGTGACCAAGACTTCCCTGTCATCATTGATTACGCGCATACACCTGACAGTTTAGAGAATGTACTCACAACGTGTAGAGAATTAACGGAAGGTAGAATTTTCTGTGTGATCGGCTGCGGCGGGGACCGTGATAAAACCAAGCGCCCACAGATGGCTCAAATCGCTGTGAAATATGCAGATGAGCCTGTATTTACATCAGATAACCCAAGAAGTGAAGACCCATCAGCTATTTTAAAAGACATGGAAAATGGAGTACCAGAAGCGTATTACCATAGCTTTGTGAATCGGAAACAAGCCATCTTTTTTGCCATTGCCAATGCGAAAAAAGGCGATACAGTCTTAATAGCGGGAAAAGGTCATGAGACGTACCAAATTATTGGCGATCAAGTCTATGACTTTGATGATGCAAAGGTTGCAATGGACGCTATTTTAGATCTAAACAAATCTTAAAATGATGAAAAGAGTGTAATGAAATGAAGCATTTTGTACAAAAACAACATATGAAAGTCACGAATGAATATCATAATAATGAATGCTATTTTCTGACGGGAAACGGCTTTGGAAATTCGGAAGGAGTAAAGAACAATGCTTGAACAGGTGATATTGTTTACAATCATAATGGGATTTTTAATCAGTGTTCTTTTATCCCCGATTTTTATTCCGTTTTTAAGAAGACTTAAATTTGGTCAAAGTATTAGAGAAGAAGGCCCGCAGTCTCACCAAAAGAAATCAGGTACTCCGACAATGGGCGGAATTATGATCATCTTTTCTATTACAATTACAACGATTGTGATGATCAACAAATTCTCTGAAATTAGTCCGGAAATGTTTTTACTGTTATTTGTTACCCTTGGCTACGGTTTATTAGGATTTTTAGATGATTATATTAAAGTAGCGATGAAACGAAATCTTGGATTAACGTCGAAACAGAAATTGATTGGTCAAATTGTGATTGCTGTGATTTTTTATGCAGTCTTCCATTATTACCAGTTTGCAACGACGATACGTATTCCAGGAACAGATGTCAGCTTTGACTTAGGGTGGGCATATTTTATCCTCGTCATTTTCATGCTTGTCGGTGGTTCTAATGCAGTCAACTTAACAGATGGACTAGATGGTCTATTATCTGGAACAGCTGCTATTGCATTTGGAGCTTTTGCTATACTGGCTTGGAATCAATCACAGTATGATGTGGCAATCTTTTCAGTAGCAGTAGCTGGAGCAGTCCTTGGTTTCCTTGTCTTTAACGCACATCCTGCAAAAGTATTTATGGGAGATACAGGATCACTTGCTTTAGGCGGGGCCATTGTAGCTATTGCGATTTTAACGAAACTTGAAATGTTACTTGTCATTATTGGAGGAGTGTTTGTTGTTGAAACGTTATCTGTTATCCTTCAAGTCATCTCCTTTAAAACAACGGGAAAAAGAATCTTTAAGATGAGCCCGCTTCACCACCATTATGAGTTAGTTGGCTGGTCTGAGTGGAGAGTGGTTGTCACCTTCTGGACAGCTGGTTTGTTACTTGCTGTTTTAGGAATTTACATTGAGGTGTGGTTATAATTGAATAAGATGCAAATGTTAAAAAACGAACATGTACTAGTACTAGGCCTTGCAAAAAGCGGATATGCGGCAGCCTCAATTCTTCACGAACACGGAATAAACGTGACGGTAAATGATCAAAAGCCTTTTGAAGAGAATGATCCTGCTCAGTTACTTTCTGAAAAAGGGATTGATGTCATTTGTGGCAGTCATCCTCTTCGTATGTTCGATGATAAAGAAATTACAATTTTAATTAAAAATCCTGGAATTCCTTATGAGAATGTAATGGTTCAAGAGGCAATTCGCCGAAAGATTCCAGTTTGGACTGAGATAGAGTTAGCTTATCATTTGACCTCATCTCCATTTATCGGGATTACCGGATCGAATGGGAAAACGACGACCACTACATTGATTTATGAAATGCTGAAAAAAGACAGCCAGAAAACATTGGTAGCAGGTAATATAGGCACGGTTGCTAGTGAAGTTGCTGCTAATGCAGCAGGCGATGAATGGATCGTGACTGAGCTTTCTTCATTTCAGTTAATGGGAACTGTGGAATTTAGACCCAAAATCAGCTTAATATTAAATATTTTTGACGCACATTTAGACTATCACCACACTCGTGAAGAATACGAAAAAGCAAAACAGAAAGTGTATGCACATCAACAAGAAGATGACATCGCTGTGATCAACCTAGATGATCCATCTGTTGTCAAACTAGCAGAATGTTCAAAGGCGAAAAAAGTGTTTTTCTCAGTAAAAGAGCCAGTAGAACATGGTGCTTTTATTAAAAACGGTGCTATCTATTATATGAATGAACATATCATTGACCTCAAGGAAGTTGTCCTTCCTGGTGAGCATAATCAAGAAAATATTTTAGCAGCTATTTGTGTTGTGAAAAGTGCAGGCTGCTCAAACGAAGCGATTGCCAATGTTCTCACCACATTTAGCGGGGTGAAGCATCGTTTGCAGTTTGTGGATACAATTCAAAGTAGGAAATTTTATAATGATAGTAAAGCGACCAATATACTGGCAACAAGTAAAGCTTTGTCAGCCTTTAAGCAGCCGACCATTTTACTGGCAGGCGGACTCGACCGAGGCAATGAATTTGATGAATTGAAACCTTTTATGAAGAATGTGAAAGGAATTATCACATTTGGTGAGACTGCACCTAAGTTTGTGAAGCTTGGTGAAGAGCTGGGAATACATCACGTAAAACATGTCGATAATGTTGAACAAGCAGTACCTGCGGCGTTTAGCATATCTGAAGAAGAAGACGTGATTTTATTGTCTCCGGCTTGTGCAAGCTGGGATCAGCATAAAACATTTGAAGAACGTGGAGACATGTTTGTAAACGCCGTGCATATGCTTAAATAAGGGCTTGTCTCTCAATATGACTGACAGCCCAAATGAAATTATGCTTGGGGTGTCGGTCTCTTGACGAATAAGAAAACTTCTCCGGATTTTTTGCTTGTTGTCATTACGTTACTTTTATTGACGATTGGTTTAATTATGGTGTACAGCGCAAGTGCTGTGTGGGCATCGTATAAATTTGATGATTCGTTTTATTTTGCAAAAAGACAGCTTTTGTTTGCCGGAATCGGAGTTATCGCGATGTTTTTCATTATGCGAGTTGATTATTGGACGTGGCGGACTTGGTCAAAGATATTGATTGCTGTTTGTTTTCTACTCCTCATGCTCGTACTGATCCCAGGTGTCGGTATGGAGAGAAATGGATCAAGAAGCTGGATCGGTGTCGGTGCGTTTAGTATTCAGCCCTCTGAATTTATGAAGCTTGCGATGATTGCGTTTCTTGCAAAATTCTTATCTGAAAAGCAAAAGAATATCACGTCCTTCCGTAAAGGGTTTGCCCCAGCATTAGGCATTGTGTTTTCTGCATTTGCCATCATTATGCTGCAGCCGGACCTGGGAACAGGAACGGTTATGGTTGGAACTTGTATTATTATGATATTTGTTTCAGGTGCGAGAATCGCTCACTTTATCTTTCTCGGTCTTTTAGGGCTCAGCGGATTTGCTGCACTTGTCTTATCAGCACCCTATCGAATAAAACGAATTACTTCATATTTAAATCCCTGGGAAGATCCACTAGGCAGCGGTTTTCAAATTATTCAATCCTTATACGCTGTTGGCCCAGGCGGTCTGTTCGGAATGGGGCTAGGTCAAAGCAGACAAAAATTCTTCTATTTGCCGGAGCCTCAAACAGACTTTATCTTTGCAATATTGTCTGAAGAACTTGGCTTTATAGGTGGATCGCTCATTTTGCTTCTCTTTAGTGTTCTATTATGGAGAGGTATACGAATAGCACTTGGTGCACCAGACTTATATGGAAGTTTCTTAGCAGTCGGCATCATTTCAATGGTTGCCATTCAAGTAATGATTAATATCGCAGTTGTCACCGGTCTAATTCCTGTGACGGGTATCACACTCCCATTCTTAAGTTATGGCGGCTCATCACTGACCTTAATGCTGATGGCAATTGGCGTACTTTTGAATGTAAGTAGGTACGCTAGATATTAATTTGCTGCTTATTCATGAAACCATATAGACTTTTAATTTGCAAAAGTATAAAAAAATGATTTGAAGAGTGAAAATGGCAGTTTCTGTTTCAAAAACATGATGTTTGACTCTTCTTTACAGGTTTTAACGGAGCCCTGTTGTTTAAAACAGGGTTTATACTTTGTTCAGAGCAGAAAAAAATTGAGGGGAAATGGTATAATGCGTATAGTAATCAGTGGAGGCGGAACAGGCGGACATATATATCCGGCTCTAGCTTTTATGAAAGAAGTGAAAAAACTGCATCCTGATGTAGAATTTTTATATATTGGTACTGAGAATGGACTTGAAAAGAAAATTGTAGAAAGAGAAAATATCCCTTTCAAGTCAATAGAAATCACAGGTTTTAAAAGAAAGCTTTCTTTTGATAATGTAAAAACGGTGATGAGATTTCTAAAGGGAGTTCAGAAAAGCAAATCTTATTTAAAAGAGTTTAAGCCAGATGCTGTTATTGGAACAGGTGGTTATGTGTGTGGTCCTGTTGTTTATGCGGCTTCTAAGCTGAAAATCCCGACCATTATTCACGAACAAAATAGCCTGCCAGGCATCACAAATAAGTTTTTGGCGAGATATGTTCAAAAAGTAGCCATCTGTTTTGAAGAAGCAAAGGCACATTTTCCTTCTGAAAAGGTTGTTTTTACGGGAAACCCAAGGGCCTCTGAAGTCGTCTCTATTAAAGAGGGGAAATCTCTTAAAGAGTTTGGGCTAGATGAGAAGAAAAAAACGGTTCTTATTTTTGGCGGGAGCAGAGGTGCAGCGCCAATCAATAAAGCAGTCATTGAGATGCAAGATGAATTAAAGAAAAAGAACTACCAGCTTTTATATATTACTGGCGAGGTTCATTATGAAAAAGTCATGAATGAATTAAAGGAAAAAGGTGCAGCACCGAATATGGTTACAAAGCCTTTCTTGCATCAAATGCCGGAGTACCTGAAATCGATTGATGTCATTGTTGCAAGAGCGGGAGCCACAACGATTGCTGAAGTGACAGCTCTTGGAATTCCAACAATCTTCATTCCAAGTCCATACGTGACAGCAAATCATCAGGAAATTAATGCGAGATCACTCGAAAAACATGATGCTGCTATCGTTTTAAGAGAATCAGAGCTTTCTGCAGATCGTTTGCTGCATGCAATTGATGAAATTGCAGGTAATGAAGAAAGACTAAATCAAATGAGCCGTCTAACGAAAGAACTCGGAGTGCCAGATGCGGCGGCACGTTTATATAATGTGTTAAAAGAAATTACGACTTCATGATTCAATGATATGAGGTAAGGCGGAGGGTAATATGGAGAACTTGAAGAATGAATTATTAGAAGCGCAAGTTGGTAAAGTACTTGAAAATGAACCGCTTGCAAATCATACGACAATGAAAATAGGCGGGCCGGCAGATCTATTCATCATTCCAAAAGATGTCGACGCAGTCAAAACAATTATGGATCTGGTGAGAAAACATCACGTAGATTGGACGGTTATAGGGAGAGGGTCCAATTTACTTGTACTTGATAAAGGAATTCGCGGTGTAGTTCTGAAGCTGGGCGCTGGGCTTGATCATTTAACTGTAAATGGCGAAGAAATTACAGTTGGCGGAGGCTATTCCGTTGTACGACTCGCAACGTCTCTTAGTAAGCAAGGTCTTTCAGGATTGGAATTTGCAGCGGGTATACCAGGTTCTATCGGTGGTGCTGTTTATATGAATGCAGGGGCACATGGATCTGACATCAGCAAAATTCTTGTGAAAGCTAGAGTCTTATTTGAAGATGGAACCATCGAGTGGTTAACAAATGAGCAAATGAACTTTAGCTATCGCACTTCTGTACTTCAAAAGAAACGTCCTGGTATTGTTCTTGAAGCAGTGTTCAAGCTCAAGCAGGACGAACGCGAAAAAATCACAAAGCAAATGCAGCAAAATAAAGACTATCGCAAGGAAACGCAACCTTATAATAAACCATGCGCCGGTAGTATTTTTCGAAATCCATTACCAGAATATGCAGGACAGCTTGTAGAAAAGGCGAATCTAAAAGGGTATCAGATTGGCGGAGCAAGAATTTCCGATATGCATGGAAACTTTATTGTCAACGCTGGTGGCGCCAAAGCTCAAGATGTGCTGGACTTAATTCAGTACATTCAAAAGAAAATCAAAGATGACTACAATGTAGATATGCATACAGAAGTAGAAATTATTGGTGAAGCAAATTAAAGGCTACCTTTTATGAATGCTGGCTTCACAGAAAAACAAACGGCATGAAAGAATGCCGTTTGTTTTCTAATCAAAATAAAGAATGATCCAAAGGTGCGGACAAGCAGCTTTGAATGAGGTGAAGAGTATATATGCGGCCTGATCATGAAAATGAAAAGATCGTCAATATAGAAGAGCGAATCCCTAAAATTAAAGAACAAAGAAAGCAGAAAGCGAATCGGAGATTAATTTCTTTTATCCTGCTGTTTTTTATCATGATTTTAATTATTGTTTATTTGCAAACACCAATCAGTAAAATTTCTTCTCTAACGATTACAGGTAATGAACATGTACCAACAAAACAGCTCGTGAAACTTTCAAAAATTAAAGAAGGCGAGACAGAGTTTTGGAATTTAAATAAAGATTTGACAGCAGACCATATTAAGCAAAATAAACTGATTAAAAGTGTCAGTATTAAAAAACATTTCCCAAATAAGGTCAGTATTGCTGTAAAAGAATATGCAAATATTGCATATCTTCAAAAGGGGAATTTTTATTATGAGCTTCTTGAAAATGGGACAGCCTTACCAGATGAAGTCACGCCAAGTGATGCAGGACCTATTTTTGTTGATTGGGACAACAAAGAGAAGTTGAAGCAAACAGTTAGATCTTTGAATCAACTGCCAGCTTCTATTCAGGAACTCATCTCAGAAGTATATTATGTGCCGACAAGTTCAAATCAGTGGCTCGTTAAATTTTATATGAATGACGGAAACACCGTCCTTGCATCTATTAAAACATTCGCAGATAAAATGACAACCTATCCGGCTATTGTCAAAGAACTTTCGTCATCTGAGAAAGGCACTATTCATATGGAAGTCGCTACGTATTTTGAAGCGTTTAAATCTAAGAAAAAGGAAGATGAACGTTGAGAGGCAAAACAGTCATTTTCTCAATTGTAATGCTTGTTCTTGGGTTTCTGATTTCTTTTTCATACCAATATACAAAGCAGCATAAAGCAGATGTCAGTCGAACAGAACAATGGAAAAAAGAATATTCTTTGAAAAGTCAGCTGACAAAGCAAGAAAAGGCGAATCATAAACTTGAAAAAGAACTTTATCGTCTTCAATCAAAGGTTCAAGTAACAGAGTCCAGTTTAAAAAATGAAAAAGAGCAGTTCTTTAATGTTTTGGAAGATGTTGAGAAATACAGAATGTTTACAGGAGAAATAGGAGTAAAAGGGAAAGGGGTAAAAGTATCCCTTGAAGATGCATCTTATATCCCAAGTGGACAAAATGTCAATAATTACATTGTGCATGAGAGTCACATTTTCCATGTGATAAACGAACTATTTATATCAGGGGCATCTGCTGTAGCCATTAACGGACAAAGAATCACCCACCAATCATACATACATTGTAACGGCCCAGTCGTCACAGTTGACGGCATTCAGCATCCAGCACCATTTGTCATTTCTGCTATTGGTGATCCAGCTGTGTTAATACCTGCATTAAATATTGCAGGCGGAGTGGTTGATCAGCTGACAAGTGATCATATTTCCCTGACGATTGAAAAAAAGGATATTCGTATGAATCCTCTTTTACGAAATAAAGATTAAAAGTGAAAAGGTGAGTGGTGTTGAGGAAAAAGAAGCCATTACTTAGTTTGACAGTCCTGATGGTGATATTTGGCATCATGGTCTCCATCCAATTTAACTCTTTACAAAAGCCTAAAATTCGTGATACTCGCGACGTTTGGGAATTAAGAGAGGATTTATCTGCATCTAAAAGTAAAGAATTGGATTTACTGAAAGAAATTGATAAATATGATGAAATGCTAAAGAAGTATAGTAATCATGAAGATCAATCAAAAGAAACACAATTAACAAAAACGTTGAAGGATTTAAAAGAAAAAGCTGGTTTTACAGAGGTAACGGGAAAAGGAATTGAAGTTGAAATTACTCAGCTTTTTTCAAAAGATCTTACCGGAGAAGAAGTTAAAAATATACCGCCGGATCTTCTGAAAAAATTAATTAACGAAGTCAATATGTTTGGGGCAAAACATATGTCCATTAATGACCACCGGGTGATTAATACAAGTGTCATTCGAGATATTAATGGTACGACGAAAATGGATGGCTACAGTATAGATGGTGATACAGTCAGTATTAAGATCATCAGCCAGCAGGCAGACAAACTATACAGCCGTTTAAATGTATCAGATATTGGCGATTTGTTCGCTCAGGAAAATTTCAGCTTGAGTATTAGCCAGCCAAAAGACAAAATTCATTTAAAAGCATATGACGGTACAATTCAATTAAACGAATTGAAGCCTCTTGACGATGTAAAGGAGGGAAAATCTTAATGTGGCTTCCTGTACTTGGTTTAATCATAGGAGTTGCGATCGGTTTCTTAACAAATTTTACGATACCGAATGAGTATTCTAACTATCTTTCCCTCGCTGTACTTGCTGCGCTTGATACATTAATTGGTGGAATCAGGGCACATCTGCAAGGGGCATACGATGAACTAGTGTTTGTATCAGGCTTTTTCTTTAATATTATACTCGCAATAAGTTTAGCTTTTCTGGGCGTCCATCTTGGTGTAGACTTGTATTTAGTCGGAATGTTTGCATTCGGCGTTAGATTATTTCAAAATATAGCCGTTATTCGAAGAATTCTACTAACAAAATGGACAATTTCTAGAGAAAAAAAGAAAAAAAGTGAGTCATAAAAAAGGATATACATATGATGTAACGAATATTTTCAGTAATCCTAATAATAAATGTTGATTTTTTAAGTTTTGTTACACACTTGTAAAAACACATTCATTGTATTGTTGTTCAGCAAATAATAGAATAGAAAGTATTGATATGTGAGGAGGTGCCATAGAATGAACAACAATGAAATTTACGTCAGCCTTGACATCGGTACATCCAATATAAAAGTTATCGTCGGAGAAATGGCGGATGATTCGCTTAACATTATAGGTGTTGGAAATGTCCCTTCAGAGGGGTTAAAAAAAGGATCGATTGTTGATATAGATGAGACAGTTCATTCTATTAGACAAGCATTTGAACAGGCTGAGAGAATGGTAGGTTTTCCTTTACAAAAGGCGATTGTCGGAATTAACGGAAACCACATTCATATTCAGAATACGAGCGGCGTGGTCGCAGTGTCTAGTGAAAACAAAGAAATACATGCTGAAGATGTGAGACGTGTCTTGGATGCTGCACAGGTAGTATCTATTCCTCAAGAACATCTCGTAATAGACGTCATTCCGAGACAATTTATTGTTGACGGAAGAGATGAGATCACAGATCCGAAAAAAATGCTTGGTGTTCGGCTAGAGGTGGATGGATCGTTAATTACAGGCTCTAAAACGATTCTACATAACTGGCTCCGATGTGTAGAGCGAGCTGGAATTGAAATTATGGATATATGTCTGCAGCCACTTGCATCGGGATCAGCAGCGTTATCGAAAGATGAAAAAAATCTAGGGGTAGCTCTTGTCGATATTGGCGGAGGGTCTACTACGATTTCCGTATTTGAAAACGGGCATCTCTATTCTACTCACAGTATCCCTTTGGGCGGAGAGAACATTACAAAAGACTTGTCTATAGGACTTAGAACTTCCACTGAAGAAGCTGAACGAATCAAAAAACAATTTGGACATGCGTTCTATGATGAGGCATCGTCTGAGGAAACTTTTGAAGTTTCCGTCATCGGTACTGACCAAAAACAGACGTATACACAACTTGAAGCGGCCAATATCATTGAAGCACGGCTGGAAGAGATTCTGCTCTTTGTGGCAGAGGAGTTAAGAAATATGGGTGTCCATGATTTGCCTGGCGGATTTGTTCTAACAGGTGGACAGGCAGCTATACCAGGCATCCTTTCTCTAGCACAAACCGTCTTGCAAAACAATGTGAGAATCGCAAGTCCTAATTATATTGGGGTGAGAGAGCCTCAATATATGACAGGAGTAGGGTTAATCCACTTTGCTTATCGCAATGCAAAGATTCAGGGCAGACAGGTTGGATTCCAAATGCCGGATGAAGCGTTTCATGAAGTAGGCGCGTCCATGGAGCCGGTTTCTTCTACATCACAAGTAAAAGAAGCTCAGCCAAGACCGAAAGTAAAACAAAAAGTACAACAAGAGACAAATAAAAAACCGGGCAAAATGAAAAAACTATTTAATATGTTCTGGGAATAGAATTAGATTTTCGACGGATTAGGAGGATTCAGCATGTTGGAGTTTGAAACAAATATAGACGGCCTAGCATCAATTAAAGTAATCGGAGTAGGTGGAGGCGGAAATAACGCAGTCAACCGAATGATCGAAAATGACGTACAGGGTGTCGATTTTATTGCAGTGAATACAGATGCACAGGCGTTAAATCTATCAAAAGCAGAAACAAAAATGCAAATCGGTGCTAAGCTGACAAGAGGGCTTGGAGCAGGTGCGAATCCTGAGGTCGGTAAAAAAGCTGCTGAAGAAAGCAAAGAACAAATTGAAGAAGTATTAAAAGGCGCTGACATGGTCTTTGTGACAGCTGGTATGGGCGGTGGAACTGGTACGGGAGCTGCACCTGTCATTGCGAAAATCGCAAAAGATTCTGGGGCATTGACAGTAGGAGTCGTTACTCGTCCTTTCACATTTGAAGGAAGAAAGCGTCAGCTTCAAGCAGTTGAAGGTATCGCTTCTATGAAAGAAGCGGTTGATACATTAATCGTGATTCCAAACGATCGCTTGCTTGAAATTGTTGATAAAAACACGCCAATGCTTGAAGCATTCCGTGCAGCAGACAATGTGTTAAGACAAGGTGTGCAAGGGATCTCAGATTTAATTGCCACACCTGGTTTAATTAACCTTGACTTTGCTGATGTGAAAACAATCATGTCGAATAAAGGTTCAGCTCTTATGGGAATTGGCGTTGCAACAGGTGAAAACCGTGCAGCTGAGGCAGCGAAAAAAGCCATTTCTTCACCACTTCTTGAAACGGCGATTGATGGGGCACAAGGTGTCATCATGAATATTACGGGTGGAACGAACCTAAGCCTTTATGAAGTACAAGAAGCAGCTGATATTGTGGCATCCGCTTCTGATGAAGATGTCAACATGATCTTTGGATCAGTGATTAATGATAACTTGAAGGATGAAATTGTGGTCACAGTGATCGCTACCGGTTTTATTGAGCAAGAGCCGGAAGTGACAAAACCTCAAAGAAATCCATTAGGACAAGGATTAAAGCAAAATCAATCCATTCCACAAAAGCGTGAAGTCAAACGTGAGGAACATCAGCAAACATCAGCACAGCCAAGACAACATACACAATCAAGTGATGATACACTGGATATCCCAACGTTCTTACGTAACCGCAACAAACGTTAATCAAGCACGACGACTCATCCCCTTCCATTGGAAGGGGATTTTTTATGTCTAAATATAGAAAGAACCAGTGTTCATCTGATAGAAAAGTCTTGGGAGTGTATGAATCATTGTATCTATCTTATGTGCTTTGACTTACATAGATTAAGTCGAAAGAATCATTTTTGTTTTCCTTTACAAAAAACGACAAAATGTTGACCTTTATTTGACTACATTAAATAGAACACCATGAATCTTGTCATGATGAAAAAAAGGGGGGATCCGGATACACACGGTTTGACCATTTGAGGAGGAGTGATTTTATTGAAAGTGAAATTTCGCAAAACCGCCGTCTATCGTTTGATGAGTCTTTTGGTGATTGGTACCTTAACGATGACAAGCTTTGGGATGGTTCAAGCAAAATCGACTTCTACCTCATATCAGGAGGAAGCTGTTTCCTCTAAGACAACACAAGCAAAGATTTCTTCTAGATTAAAGAAGCAGTTTCAACAGGAAGACATGTTGACCTTTTTAGTCAAAATGAAGGCACAAACAAATGCGCAAAAAGTAGCGAAAGAAGCTGTGTCAAAAGCCAAAAAGCAGAAATTAACAGCTGCTAAAACGCAGTATACAAAAAGGTCAGCCGTTGTATCTGAGCTGAGAGCAACATCTCATGAAACGCAGCAAGCACTGCTAGCGTATTTACAAAAGGAACAAAAGAACAAGCAAGTGAAAGATATTCATTCCTACTATATTGTGAATGGTCTAGCTGTTACGGGAACGAAAGAGGTCATGGAAAAGGTCGCTTCTTTTCCAGAAGTAGATCAAGTGCTGCCGAATGAGACACGTCAAATTCATCGTCCTGTTGATTTGAAGAGTTCGAAGCAAAACAAACCAATCAAAGCAGTCGATGGAATTGAGTGGAATATTTCTCAAGTTCATGCACCAGAAGCGTGGGCTTTAGGCTATGACGGTACTGGTACAGTTGTTGCAAGTATTGATACAGGTGTGGAATGGGATCACCCTGCTTTAAAAGAAAAATACCGCGGGTTTGATCCGTCTCGTCCAAATGAACCATCTCATGAATTAAATTGGTACGATGCAACGACAGGATCTGAGGCCCCATACGATGACTTAGAGCATGGGACACATGTGACAGGAACGATGGTTGGCTCTGAGCCAGATGGAAAGAATCAAATCGGGGTCGCACCGGGAGCAAAATGGATCGCAGTGAAAGCTTTCTCAGAAAATGGCGGGACAGATGCTGATCTGTTAGATGCAGGTGAGTGGATTTTAGCACCGAAGGATAAGGATGGAAATCCGCATCCAGAAAAGGCACCCGATGTCGTGAATAATTCTTGGGGCGGTGGGCCAGGTCTTGATGATTGGTATAAAGATGTGGTCAACGCCTGGAGAGCAGCGGACATCTTTCCAGAGTTTTCAGCTGGCAATACCGATGTATTTAATACGGGGGGCGAGGGATCAATCGCAAATCCCGCTAACTACCCAGAAGCCTTTGCAACAGGTGCAACAGATCAGGACAACAAGCTAGGGTCTTTCTCACTGCAAGGTCCTTCTCCATATGGCGTAATGAAACCAGATATTGCTGCGCCAGGTGTAAACATTCGTTCTTCGATCCCAGGAAAAGGGTATGAAGGCGGGTGGAATGGCACCTCAATGGCAGGTCCGCATGTCTCAGCTGTTGTGGCACTTCTTCGCCAAGTGCAATCAGATCTTTCTGTTGATGAGATTGAGCAAGTTCTCATGGATACAGCGAAGCCCCTGACAGATCAGCAGTTTCCAGAATCCCCTAACAATGGCTATGGGGCAGGACTAGTTGATGCAAGAGAAGCGATTACCGCATTAACCGATGGAATTGGTACGATTGAAGGTCAGGTAACAAAAGAGGGGGAAGATACAGAGCCGCCTGTTTTTTCACATAAAGGACCGAATGAAATCTTTGCTGCAACGCCAACACCACTGACGATCACAGCGGAAGATGAAGTAGCTGTGACAAATGTATCCTTGATCTACCAAGTGGATCAAGGTGAATGGGAGACGCTCCAAGCCAACCGAACGGATGGAAATCATTTAAAAGGAACCTATGTGGTCCAGCTTCCTGAACTTGAGGGTGAGAACGTCACTTATCGCTGGATTGTGAAGGATTTTGGAGAAAATGAAGCGGCATCAGACCCTTATACGCTCCCGATTCGAACATCCATTACTACGGGGTACACGCAAGATTTTGAAGCGTGGCCAAGCGGATGGTTCAGTGGTGGAACAAAAGATCCGTGGCAGTGGGGAACACCGACCACAGGTCCGAAACAAGCATTTACGGGGCAACATGTTTATGCCACAAACTTAGACAGTCCTTATGAAAATCAAACCGACGCCGCTTTATCGATGCCGCTAATTGCTGTACCAGAGTCTGGTTCTTCCTATTTACAATATCAATATTGGCATGATCTTGAAGCCAATTATGACTATGTGCATGTCCATGTCCAGCCTGAGGGGGAAGAGGCTGTTCAAGTAGCAGCCTATACAGGAAAAACAAATGCATGGACAGCAGGTGAGGTAGATCTATCTGCTTATCAAGGTCAAAAGGTGAGAGTCATTTTTCAGCTAAGAACGGATGGCAGTGTCACAAAAGATGGTTTTTATTTAGATGATGTGAACATCACAGATCAAGCATTGCCTCAAAAAGCAAAGAAACAACTTGGCGTGATCAAAAAAGAAAAGTCTGCAAGCCAAAATAAGAAATCAGTCAATCCGAAAAGTGCAAAGCCTGCTAAAGTAAAAGAAAAACATACACATATGAAAAAAGATAAAAGTCTAGATGGACCCTCCGTTAAGGCGCTTCCTATGAAGGCACAAATCAGTGTTCTGGAAAGCGGGAAATCAACTTACACTGATGAAGCGACAGGGAGATATCAGCTTTCTCAAGGAGCGGGTGAATGGACAGTGAAGGCTGAAGCGTACGGCTTTGAATCACGTACCCAAAAAGTCAGCGTTTCATCAAATGAAAAAGCCGAAGCGAATTTCTCCTTACAGCCACTTGCGAAACGAACGATATCTGGTACGGTTGTCAATGAAGCAACAGGTGACAAAGTAAAGAATGCTACTGTTTATCTTGTAGAGGACGCCAAAATTGCGCCGGTGACAACAGATGAATCCGGTCAATTTTCTCTACAAGCGTTAAGCGGCGTCTATACAGTCAAAGTGTTTGCGAAAGGTTTTAAAGGATATTCGTTTACAGCGGATGTCACAGAAAAGCCGTTTGAAAAGTCAGTGAAACTTGAGCCTTTTATTGGCGTTCCTGGAGAGATTGGCTACGATGATGGAACGGCCGAAAATGCGCGGGCTTTCTACGATCCTGGCAATGGCTGGGCTGTGAAGTTTTCACTGGAAAAGGGAAAGAAACAAGCACAAGTCACAGGTGGTCTTTTCCGTTTCTGGACATCAGAATGGCCAGCACCTGGAGGCGATGAATTTGCCGTTGAAGTGTATGATGCTTCAGGGAAAGGTGGAGCACCGGGTGAGAAAATCGCAGGACCACTAAAAGCAAATGCACTGCGTAATGGTGAATGGACAAAAGTAGATTTAGAAGATCAAGCCATTACAGTGGATGGAGATTTCTATCTTGTCTACATTCAAACGAAAAAGAATACGGAATCTCCTGGGCTTGCAACAGATGAAGATGGGCCAAATGCTGAAAGAAGCTGGCAGCTGACGAGCGGAGCCTTTTCTCCTTCTCCAAAAGAAGAGGGGAATTATATGATTCGTGCGCTCGTGAACTATGAAGCTGATGTGCCAGAGATTACATCTCCAAAGACGGGAACAATCACAAATAAAGGTGAATTGGAGATTGAAGGCACAGCTTCTCCTGGACTTGATGTGGCCATTTATCAAGACGATGAAGAGGTCGCCAAAGTCAAAGCTGGTTCGTCGGGTATTTTTAAAGAAAATGTATCTGTTTCAAGCGGGGAGCATGTGTTTACGGCAGCGACTGTAACAGATAAAGGCTCAACGAAACAGTCCAAACCGGTCAAGGTGATCATTGATCAAACTGCGCCGAGTTTGACCATTGATACACCGAAAAAAGGTGAAAAAACCAATAGAGAATCGCTCACCGTAGAAGGAAAAGTGGCGGACGATCATCTTGATCAAGTCACGGTCAACGGAAAGAAAGCGACAGTCAAAGATGGGAAATATGCTGCAAGAGTGTTGCTTGAGAACGGGGAAAATACAATAAAAGTGATAGCGAAAGATGCGGCTGGAAACAAAACAACTAAAAAAGTCGACATTGATGTCCAGTACGACGCGCCTGTCATTTCTAAGCTGACCCCAAAAGAGGATAGCACACTATCATCAGGTGAATCTGTTAAAATTTCATTTGAAAGCAGGGAAAAGCTAGAAGCAACTTTTGTCATTCATATGCCGCTGACCAATGCTAGATCAAGTCTTCAAAACACAACCGAGCTGCCGATTCGTGAAGTGGCACCGGGAACATATGAAGGCTACTGGACGGCAACATCTGCTGCAAAAGCAAAAGGTGCAGTGATTGAAGTCATTGTAAAAGATGAGTATGGAAATGTTACAAGGGAAAAGGCAGCAGGAAAATTAACCATCAATGAAAAATAATCATCAGCAAAAGACACGACTCTTCAGAGCGTGTCTTTTTTGTCGTGAACCATCGGCTCAACACTTGTCCGAGAAATCGTTCTTTGTTCCCTCACATTCATTCCTCGACAAAAACAATAACAATCCACCAAAAGTTCTCTATCATCCCCAACAAGAATTGACAGACTTCCATCTTATGACTGTTTTATACTGGTACAAACAAGTGCAAGTACTGCTTTTGATTCTTTGTTTCAGATGAAAGGAGCAGAAGGTGGTCATTTATTTAGATGTGATTTGGCTGTTAAACTTTTGTTTTGATCTATTGCTGCTCTTACTCACGGCATTTATTCTCAAACGACAAGTGAAAAAAAGGCGATATATGTTAGGAGCTCTCATTGGATCGAGCATTGTTCTCTTGCTCTTTACACCGTTTGCAATGATTGTGTCGCACCCTTTAGGCAAACTACTCTTTTCAATCTTGATCGTGCTTGGAACCTTTGGTTTTCAAAGATTTCGTTCCTTTTTTCAAAATCTGTTTGCTTTTTACTTTGTCACATTTTTGATGGGAGGAGGCATGATCGGAGTTCATTCGTTCTTGCAGACAAACACAGTCATTCAAGATGGACTGCTTATTTCACGAAATGATGGATTTGGTGATCCTATTAGCTGGCTTTTTGTTCTTACCGGTTTCCCAGCCATTTGGCTGTTTTCAAAGAAAAGATTAGGAGAGGTTGGTGCGAAAAAAAGACAGCATGATGAACAAGTGCTTGTCGAGATCTACATTCAGGGAGAGACAATCCGTTTAAATGGACTCGTTGATTCTGGCAATCAGCTGTATGATCCTATAACGAAAACGCCTGTCATGATCGTCCAGCTCGATCAGTTAACGTCTATTTGCGGAGAGCCATTTATCGAACAAATGAAACAGTCTCATCCTGTGGAAGTGATGCAAAAGCTTGATGATCGTTTCCCGCTGCTTGATCGTTTAAGACTTGTTCCATATCGTGCAGTTGGGCATGATCATGGGTTTCTACTATGCATAAAACCAGATACGGTCGTCCTTTATACAAAAACACATATGATTCAGCCAGCTAAGTGCTTTGTTGGGATCAGTCTAAGCCGATTATCAGCAGATCAGGAATTTCAATCGATCATTCATCCTGATCTGTTAGACGGGAAAATCATACAAGGGGTGTCGTAGTTTTTGATGATGTCTTTTATCTTACGAGGTCAACTTGATATTTAGAAGGGAGAAGAAGATGAAAAAATTAAAATTTAAACTCACTTACTACTGGTATAAACTCCTCATGAAGCTAGGGCTAAAGAGTGATGAAATTTATTATATTGGCGGGAGTGAGGCACTGCCGCCGCCATTATCAAAGGATGAAGAACAAGAATTGCTTGTCAAATTACCAAGAGGTGATCAAACGGCAAGAGCCATCCTAATTGAAAGAAACTTGCGGCTAGTGGTCTATATCGCAAGAAAATTTGAAAACACAGGCATTAATATTGAGGATTTAATTAGTATTGGAACCATAGGACTCATTAAGGCAGTGAATACATTTAATCCGGAAAAAAAGATCAAGCTTGCAACATATGCCTCCAGATGTATTGAAAATGAGATTTTGATGTATTTGCGCCGGAATAATAAAACCCGTTCAGAAGTATCGTTTGATGAGCCGCTTAATATTGACTGGGACGGAAATGAATTGCTTTTATCAGATGTACTTGGGACAGATGATGATATTATCACCCGAGATATTGAAGCAAATGTCGATAAAAAATTACTGAAAAAAGCGTTAGAACAATTAAACGATCGTGAAAAACAGATCATGGAACTGAGATTCGGTTTAGTTGGCGGTGAAGAAAAAACCCAAAAAGATGTTGCCGACATGCTCGGGATTTCTCAGTCCTATATTTCAAGGCTCGAAAAAAGAATTATTAAACGATTGCAAAAAGAATTTAATAAGATGGTCTAAAAAAATTTTTTTGAAAGCTCTATCCCTGCGCTGTCAAAGGGATCTCCATTTTCCCGCATGTTTCTTGTGATCGCTCGTGCATATTTTTCCATCCCACGGAGATACTGAACTTTGTACAACAGCTCCTGTAGGGAGGGAAAAAAGTGTCCAGAAATAAAGTGGAAATCTGCGGAGTCGACACGTCCAAACTGCCTGTTCTGAAAAACGACGAGATGAGAAAATTATTCAGACAGCTGCAAGATGAAGGTGACGATACAGCAAGAGAAAAGCTAGTCAATGGCAATTTGCGGTTGGTTTTAAGTGTGATTCAGCGTTTTAACAACAGAGGCGAGTATGTTGATGATCTCTTCCAAGTAGGCTGTATCGGATTAATGAAATCAATTGATAATTTTGATCTAAGCCACAATGTCAGATTTTCAACTTATGCGGTCCCTATGATCATAGGAGAAATCCGTCGATACTTGCGTGATAACAACCCAATTCGGGTGTCTCGTTCACTAAGAGATATTGCCTATAAGGCGCTTCAAGTCCGTGAGAGACTGATTAGTGAGACAAGCAAGGAGCCAACGGCAGAAGACATTGCGAAAGTGTTAGAAGTCCCTCATGAGGAAATTGTCTTTGCCCTAGATGCGATTCAAGATCCTGTCTCTTTGTTTGAACCGATCTATAATGACGGAGGAGATCCGATTTATGTGATGGATCAAATTAGTGATGAGCGGAACAAAGATACACAATGGGTGGAAGAATTGGCCTTAAAAGAGGGAATGCGCAGATTGAATGATCGAGAAAAAATGATTCTTCGCAAACGCTTCTTCCAAGGTAAAACACAAATGGAAGTGGCTGAAGAAATCGGAATTTCTCAAGCGCAAGTATCAAGGCTTGAAAAAGCAGCCATCAAACAAATGAATAAAAACATTTATTAAAGCCGCCGCTTGATGTGCGGCTTTTTTCATTCTCCTTAGAGAACATCTCTCTAGTATTGACTCGGTTATTTTTTTCATTTAATCTGTCTTTAACAAATGTTATTTCAAATATCATTTGTTAGGGAACAGATCAGCGGAAAGAAGGGTTATTATGACATTCCATGATGAAAGAAGGCTGCTCATAAAGGTTGCGCATATGTATTATGAAGAAGGCGCCACTCAATCTAAAATTGCAGAAGCTGTGGGAGTTAGCCGTTCGCTCATATCGAAATATTTGGCAAAAGCACGTGAAGCAGGAATCGTGGAAATCATTATTCATGATGAAGTCAATCAACAATATGGGTCGTTAGAAAGAAAAATAGAGCGAAAATACGGACTACGAGAAGTCGTATGCGTTGAATCTCTCAGCCAAGAAACAACAAAAAGCAGGATCGGAGCTGCGGCTGCGGGCTTTTTATTAAAGGTCATGAAGGATGGACAGGTCATCGGCTTTTCCTCAGGGACAACGCTGCATGAAATGGCGAAAGCGATTACATCTGTTCAACATTTTCCATCTGTCACATTTGTTCCGCTTGTCGGAGGTGTCGGGAATGAAGATGTAGATATCCACGCCAATTACATAATTGGCAGATGTTCTGAAGCACTCAAATCAAAATGTGAGTTTTTACATGTTCCTGTCATGCTTGATACGAAAGAAGCGAAAGAAGTGTTGATTAGGCAGCCGTCGATCAAAAAAGTCATTAAACTTGGAGAATCTTCAAATATTGCCGTTGTAGGAATTGGCGGGGTTCCGCAGCATTCAACAATGGTGAAATCCTACATGACAAGCGGTGAGGAGGATATCCTCGAAGCGAAGGATGTAGCTGGTGACATTTGTTATAACTTTATTGATCATAAAGGCGAGGTGTATCCGCATCCGTGGAACGACCGAGTGATGGGAATCAGCCCGAAAAAGCTGAAAGAGATCCCGCTTGTTATTGGTGTCGCTGGAGGAGAAGAAAAAATTGAAGCGATAAGGGCGGTATTAGAAGGTGGATTAATTCATGTATTAATTACGGATGAACAAACTGGAGATGCCTTATTAAAGTAACTACCTAAGCCGATTAGGTAGTTTTTTTGAGTCTTTAGACTCAAAAAGATTGAAAAATTTATCGATTTTAGCTTGACACAAAGTTGACACATCATATAAACTAAGTTCATAACAAATGATAAATAAAATAACAAATGTTACAAGAAACAGATTTTTGTTAATTTTTATAACATTTGTTAAAAGTTTCAGATTATTTTTCAAGTAATCTATTGTGAAGCAAGCAAACCTGAAAGGATGATTTAGATGTCAATTTACCAGCAGTTGTTAGCACGAGAACGCAGCGGAGATCCGATCAAAGTAGGGATTATTGGGGCAGGCCAAATGGGGTTTGGACTCATTTCACAAATTTCTAACATTCCAGGCATGATTGTTGCAGGCGTTTGTGACATTCACCTTGATGCAGCTGAGAAGGCAGCAAACTTTTACAAGCAGCATGCGAAGCCTCATCAAATGGTCGTCACAAATGATTACAGAGAAGTGATTCAATCAGATTTCGTGGAAGTCGTTGTAGATGCAACAGGTGTTCCAGAGGTCGGAGCAAACATTTCTTTGGAAGCGCTTAATTCAAAAAAACATCTCGTTCTTTTAAATGTGGAAGTCGATATTACCATCGGTTTGGTGATGCATAAATTATTTACGAATGCAGGACTTGTTTACTCTGGATCAGCTGGAGACGAACCAGCAGCAACGCTAGAACTATATGAATTTGCAAAAACAATGGGGCTTGAAGTATTGGTTGCGGGGAAAGGTAAGAACAATCCATTCTTCCCAGAAGCAAACCCAGATACGTGTAAAGCAGAAGCAGATAGTAAACATATGAGTGCTCATATGCTGGCTGCGTTCCAGGACGGAACAAAAACAATGGCAGAAATGAATCTGTTAAGCAATGCGACAGGACTTTTGCCTGATAAAGTGGGCATGCACGGAGTAGAAGCGAATTTAGAAAATGTAGCAAATAAATTAAATCAAAAACAGCAAGGCGGCGTACTGGATAACTTCGGAGTCGTTGAATATGTAAACGGTCTAGCACCAGGCGTATTTGTTATCGTCAAGAGTGAGCTTGAGCCAGTAGATGAAGAGCTTCGCTACTTAAAAGTTGGAAAAGGTCCTCACTACACGCTCTATCGTCCTTTCCACTTAGCGAGTCTTGAAACACCAGTCACGATCGCAAAAGCAGTCTTACAACATGATTCTTCTATTCACCCAATTGGCGTACCAGTATCAGAAACGGTTGCTGTTGCGAAAAGAGACATTAAAGCTGGAGAAACACTTGACGGCATTGGCGGATACTCCGTAAGAGGTGTACTTGAAACACATCAAGACATGAAAACGAATGGTCACATTCCAATTGGCTTAATCAGCGGAAAAGTGGTAGCGAAAAAAGATATCAAACTAGGACAATTCCTATCTCATGATGATGTAGAACTGGATTCAAATACAACGGTCTGGAAGCTGCGTTCATTACAAGATCACTTATTTCAATCATAAGGACGTGAGGCTATGGAAAAATTAGCAATCGTACTTTGTATCATTCTCATTGTGCAATATGGTTTATCGTTTATTCAAATCAAGTACTACCGCAAGAGCATGGATTCCCTTATTGATGACTATAAAGGGAAGCAGGGCTATCACTTGTTTTCAGGAATGGAGCGGCGCAAATTTGGTCCTGGGGCCATTGCGCTCATCATTGTCGATGAATCGTACATCATTCAAAAGTGTCATGTGCTTGGCGGCGTCTCGATCTTATCTAAATTTAAGGAACTGCCTTCATATGAAGGAAAACATGTAGGGGCTGTGCTAGATGAGCACCACATGATGAAGCAAACATTGAAAAAGCGCAAAAGGGGACCAGCTGTCATGCAAGCACTTTCCATGGCAGCGGAACAAGCGCTTGTCTCGATTTCTAAAAAAAATATAACAAATGTGAACTAAAGAAAGGGGAGATGAAACATGGAATGGATTCAATGGTTTGGAGAGCACTTTATCGGAATGTTTGAAGCCGGCGGAAAGCAATTCATGGGTCTTGTTACAGGTATCGTTCCAACGCTTGTTGTGTTACTTACTTTCACTTATGCTGTCATGAAGTTTATTGGAGAAGAGCGAGTGAATAGAGCCATTCAGTTTGCAGCGAAATATACCATTTTGCGCTATACGTTAATGCCGATCTTATCCGTTCTTATTTTGACAAACCCAATGGCTTATACGTTTGGCCGCTTCTTACCTGAAAAACAAAAACCAGCATTCTATGATTCAGCTGTTTCATTTGTTCATCCGGTGACATCACTGTTCCCGTATGCCAATGCAGGAGAACTATTTGTCTACTTAGGAATTGCGAACGGGATTAAAGAAGCAGGATATTCTATGTCAGAGCTTGCTGTTCGTTACTTCTTAGTCGGGATCGTTGTCATTTTACTTCGCGGAATCATTACTGAATGGATCACAAAGTATTTAGCAGGAAAAATGAAAGCGAATTCACAATAGGGGAGGGTTAGACATGACAAACCACAAAGTATTTGTTGCAAAAGGTGCTGGCGGATGGGGAAAAGGCTTAGTGCTTGAACCAACAGGTAAAAGAAGAAAGGTCGTTTCCATTACAGGGGGAGGCATTCACCCAGTTGCACGTAAAATTGCAGAAATGACAGGGACAGAAGCATGTGATGGCTTTAAAAACTCTATTCCAGAAGATGAAATGATGTGTGTTGTCATTGACTGCGGAGGAACTGCTCGAATCGGACTTTATCCAATGAAGCGCATTCCAACTGTAGATGTGCTGGCATCCTCTCCTTCTGGACCGCTTGCCAAACATATTACAGAAGATATTTTCGTATCAGGCGTAACGGAAAAAGATATTTCCTTTGCGGAAGCATCTGATGGTGAACCGGTAGCAGAAGGTCAAGAAAGCAGTGAATCGATTGATAAAGAGAACTTCAAAGAAACGTATTCAAAGCTAAAACAGGAAAATATCGAACGTCAAGAATCAGGTAATTTCTTGATGAGATTCTCAAGAGGAATCGGGAAAGTAACCGGCACATTCTATCAGGCTGGCCGTGACTCTGTTGATATGCTTTTGAAAAATATTATCCCATTCATGGCTTTTGTCAGTATGTTAATTGGAATTATCAATTATACAAAAATCGGTGATCTGATTGCTCATTTCCTATCACCTTTGGCAGGATCTCTATGGGGGCTCTTACTGCTCGTTGTGGTCTGTACATTGCCGTTCCTATCACCTGTCTTAGGACCTGGGGCAGTCATTGCACAAGTCATCGGTGTTCTCATTGGTAGTCAAATCGCACTAGGGAACATTCCACCTCAATTTGCCCTTCCAGCACTATTTGCGATCAACGGTCAAGTAGGGTGTGACTTTATCCCAGTTGGACTATCACTTGGTGAAGCGAAGCCTGAAACGGTACAATATGGGGTACCAGCTGTTTTGTATAGCCGTCTGATTACAGGGGTTCTATCTGTTGTGATCGCATACGTTGCCAGCTTCGGTATGTATTAAACGTATTAAAGGAGGAATCGAGATACATGGTAACACAATCTGTTGTAAAAGAAATTGGGATATTAGTCCCGCAGTTTAAAGAAGATAAGCTGATTGTTTTATTTGGACCAGCAGCGCCGCAGGAATTAAAGGATATGTCGGTCATTCATGAGTTCGAACATGTAGAAGAAGAGCCACTGAAATTAGGCGGAACCATTCAAGTGGGCGACCAAACGTACACCATTACTGCACTTGGCAATAAAGCAAATGACAACTTTAAGGAGCTCGGCCATATTTCGATCTACTTCCAAGAGCCGTTTGATGAAGTCTTACCGGGAGCTGTTTTTGCATCACCACACACGTTTCCTGATATAAAAGAAGGCGTACGAATTGAAATTTCGTAACCACGCAAAAAAAGCTGTTCCTCTATAGGAGCAGCTTTTTTTGCGTGAGGTTTACCGAATGGGACATTTGCGATATGCTGTAGACATTCATTATTTTTATATTCAGAATTTTCATTCAGGGGGAAAAGATTGTGTCACTGGATTTAAAGGATGTTTCTTTAAAGCGAAATGGAAAATGGCTGCTGCGTTCTATTGACTGGCAGGTAAAAAAACAGGAACACTGGGTGCTTTATGGATTAAATGGTGCGGGAAAAACCGCTTTATTAAATATGCTCTGCTCGTATTATTTTCCAACGTCAGGTGAGATGACGGTGCTGGGACATGTGTTTGGCAAGGAGGCTCTTGGTGAAACATTACGGAAGAAAATTGGCCTTATCTCTGCAGGACTTGAAAAGAAACTGCACGGAGACGACAATGCATTTGAAATTGTTCTGAGCGGAGCATTTGCTTCTATTGGGCTTTATGAAACACCGACAGATGATATGAGAGAGAAAGCAATTGATCTCTTAAAAGCGTTTGGGTCATTCAAATATGCCAATCGGACTTATGAAACCCTCTCACAAGGAGAGAAACAAAAAGTACTGATTGCGAGGGCTTTAATGAATGATCCGGAGCTCCTGATCTTAGATGAACCTGTGACGGGTCTTGATTTTTTAGCAAGGGAACAAGTGCTGGAGACGATCTCACTCATTGCATCAAAGCCTGATGCACCCACATTGCTTTATACGACCCATCACGCAGAAGAGATTCTCCCGATTTTTCAGCATACCTTCTTATTAAAAGAAGGAACCGTCTTTCATAAAGGTGAGACAAAGCAGATGATGACAAGTGACTTGCTTACTTCCTTTTTTGAATGTCCAGTCGAAGTCATGTGGCAAAACGGCCGTCCTCACTTAAGTAAATTGTAGATAAGAGAAACTATTGGTCTGCTTCCCTGCTTTTCCATCATACATATTATAGTAGAAAACGAAAGGCGGGGAAGGACAGATGATCAGTATTTCTGAATTCCAAATCAAAGATGTCGTCGATGTGTCCAGCGGAAAAAAATTAGGTACCACTTGTGACATTGATATCAATGTCACAAGCGGTAAAATACAGGCGATTATCATTGGAGGGACAGGTAAAATGATGGGATTTTTCGGAAAAGAGGAGGAAATGATCGTCCCATGGCGAAATATAGTAAAAATTGGCGAAGATGTGATACTTGTCCGGTTGTCTTCTTAATTCGTATAAACTCCGCAACAAATGATTCCATTTTTCCTTAAAACGAGCTCTCCATTCTCAGCAATCAATGTCTTTTTCGGGTAAAAAAATTACGTTTTCATATCAATTTGGAAAAAAACCTGTAGAAAGGGCACATTTGAGTGTAATATTTAATGAATCCCACTAACTGTCTATGCATGTCTTGTGGTAAAATAGGAGCGATATAAAGAGAGATGAATGAAAGGTGGGAGGCCGCTTTGATAGACAAATATGACCCCTTTCAGCAGACATCATCTTATGCAATGACCATTTATGATTGGACGAACATGGTATGTTCTGGTAAAAAGGTATTGGCCGGATTTACGACAAAAAATGGCGGATTCAGCCTTTCTCCATATCAATCAATGAACACTGGACTCCATGTAGGAGATGATGCTTCTAGTGTCCAAATGAATCGTCAGGCCATAGCAGATGCGATTGCTGTGCCGCTCTCTCATTGGGTGTTTGCTGACCAAACACACGAGGATCGCATCATGAAAGTTACGAAGGAGCAAAGGGGAAGAGGAAGTCTTCAGTATGATGAGGCACTCTCTAGAACAGACGGCTTATACACCTCTGAACCAAACATCATGCTCGCTCTTTGTTTCGCTGACTGTGTTCCGCTTTATTTTCTAGCACCGCAAAATGGCCTGATAGGAACAGCTCATGCCGGCTGGAAAGGAACCGTCAAGCAAATTGGCGCCAACATGGTTGATGCATGGGTTCACCAAGAAGGTGCCGAAGCCAATCACATACAAGTCGTCATTGGACCATCCATTGGCAGCTGCTGCTACATAGTAGATGATGTTGTCATAGATCAGGTGAAAAAGCTTCCTTTTTCAACAGAGGATGTGTATTCCGAAATGTCACAAGGACAATACAAAATAGACTTAAAAACATTAAACAAAAACGTATTGCTTCATGCAGGAATAAAAGAAGAAAACATACATGTCAGTTCGATGTGCACAAGCTGCAATGATCAGCTTTTCTTCTCACACCGGCGTGATCAAGGGAAAACAGGACGTATGATGTCTTTTGTCGGGTTTAAGGAGGCATAAGTGCAATTGAATGTACGAGAGAATCTCAGACAAATAAATGAACAAATCAACGAAGCATGTAAAAGAGCAGGTAGAAATCCAGCCGATGTATCGGTCGTTGCTGTGACAAAGTATGTCTCGATTGAACGAGCATTAGAAGCCAAGGAAGCCGGAATTTTGCACTTGGGTGAAAATCGTGACCAAGGGTTACTTGAAAAGCAGGCGGCGATAACCGATGAAAACATTAACTGGCACTTCATCGGCAGTTTACAGACACGAAAAGTGAAATCTGTCATTCAGACAATTGACTACTTACATTCGCTCGACAGAATGTCTCTGGCGAATGAAATCGAAAAAAGAGCGGATCGCACGGTTCGCTGCTTTGTACAGGTGAACGCATCACTTGAGGAGTCAAAGCACGGCTTAAAAAGCGAAGACGTGATTCCATTTGTCAAACAGCTCGCTGATTTCAAACATATTGAAATTGCTGGACTGATGACGATGGCTCCTTTCACAGATGATCACACTGTGATACGAAACTGTTTTAAAACATTAAAAAACCTTCAGCAAGAGGTAAAACAACTGAACCAAGTAAATGCACCTTGTCAGCATTTATCGATGGGCATGTCAAACGATTTTGAAATCGCAATTGAAGAAGGTGCGACATTTGTTCGGATTGGCTCTTCACTTGTTGGAAATGAAACAGGAGGTGCGTGACATGAGCATAAAAAATAAGTTTAAAAGCTTTTTCACACTCGACGATGAAGAGTATGAGTATGAATACATTGATGAAGAAAGAGAACCAGCACAAGAAGAAAAAAATATGAAAGATAAAGCGGCATTTCAAGAGCGTCCTCAGGCAGGAAAACAAAATGTCGTCAGCTTGCAAAGCGTGCAGAAATCCTCTAAAGTGGTGTTAAGTGAGCCGCGTGTTTATGCAGAGGCGCAGGAGATTGCCGACCATATTAAAAACAGACGTGCAGTCGTCGTCAATTTGCAGCGCATTCAGCACGATCAAGCAAAGCGAATCATCGACTTCTTAAGCGGAACCGTTTATGCAATCGGTGGAGATATCCAGCGTATTGGCTCGAATATATTCCTCTGCACTCCTGATAATGTGGATGTATCTGGCACAATATCAGAACTTTTGACAGAGGAAGAACCTCAGAGGTGGTAAATCATAGTGATTCTAAATTTCATTTTTAATATTTTGGGTACGGTATTAACGATTTACTCATTCGCGATCATTATTTACATTTTTATGTCATGGGTGCCTTCTGCAAGAGAAACAGCAATTGGCCGCTTCTTGGCAAACATTTGCGAACCGTATTTAGAACCATTTCGTAAAATCATTCCGCCAATTGGCATGATTGACATCTCGCCAATTGTGGCATTGCTTGTGATTCGTTTTGCATCATCTTATGGACTAACTGGTCTTTATAATATGATTGTACGATTCATGTAAACAGGCTGCCGGGCTTGGCGCTGCCAGGCTCTTTTACATAAAAGGGGAACAAAATGAGCGATATTTATCAACATTTTAGAAAAGACGAACAGCCATTTGTCGATCAAGTGTTAGGCTGGAAAAAAATCGCACTCGACCAATATCGATTGAAATTAACGGACTTTCTGGACCCGCGTGAGCAATTTATTACCCAGTCCGTGATCCAGCATTCTGATGAACTCGGCATCATGTTTTTTGGCGGGTATGAGAAAGCGGAGCGCAAAAGAGCCCTCATCTATCCAGATTATTTAGAACCGTCTATTCAGGACTTTGAGCTGTCTTATTTTCAGGTGAACTATGCGAAAAAGTTTATTTCCATTGAACATCCGAAGCTTCTTGGCTCACTGATTGGGACAGGCCTGAAGCGTCAAAAATTCGGTGATTTGTTATTTTTAGACGATGATGTAAAGTTTATTTGTACAAGCGATGTCGCCGATTTTGTTCGGGCGCAGCTAACGCATGTCGGCAGAGCATCCGTTTCATTAGAAGAAATTAGCCAGACAGATATAAAACCGGTCATCAGCAAGACCGACATCAAAGAAGATACCATTTCTTCATTGCGGCTTGACGCTGTATGTGCTGCTGTCAGCCGTCAGTCTCGGCAAAAAGCACAGCTTTTGGTCAAAAATGGCCTTGTGAAAGTCAACTGGAAAGTCACTGAGGACCCATCCTTTACAATTGGTGAAGGCGATCAGCTCTCTGTGAGGGGATTTGGCCGCTTTAGCTTAAAAACAATTGATGGGAAGACAAAAAAAGATAAATTCAAAGTAACATTTGAGCTTCTGACATAACGAACTTGAATCTGGAGGTGGCGAGGTTGCCATTAACACCTAATGATATTCATAATAAAACGTTCACAAAAAGTTTTCGCGGCTATGACGAAGATGAAGTAAATGAGTTTTTAAGCCAAGTACGTAAAGATTACGAAATCGTGCTTCGCAAAAAGAACGAGCTTGAAGACAAAGTCAATGAGCTTGATGAAAGACTAAGTCATTTTGCAACAATCGAAGAAACATTAAACAAATCAATTCTTGTTGCACAGGAAGCAGCAGAAGACGTGAAACGTCATTCTGACAAAGAAGCAAAACTGATTATTCGTGAAGCAGAGAAAAATGCTGACCGCATTATCAACGAAGCGTTATCAAAATCAAGAAAGATTGCGATGGAAATCGAAGAGCTGAAGAAACAATCAAAAGTCTTTAGAACTCGTTTCCAAATGCTGATTGAAGCTCAGCTTGATCTGCTGAAAAATGATGATTGGGATCATTTGCTTGAATATGAAGTAGATGCTGTCTTTGACGAAAAAGAATAAGCGCATCATCTTGACATGACGTGCTCATGTTGCATATAATACCATCATAAATTAACAAGAGATAAACGTTTGAAAGGGACACTCGCAGCGGTTACATGCGTAATAAAGCGAATCAGGGATGGTGGAAGCCTGACATTACGAGACGCTGCAATGAGATCACCCCTTTAGTTCCTTTTCTGAAATGGACCAGTAAGAAAAGGCGTCTAATCACGTTACGATTTTAGAGTGGATAAGCGGCTGTTTTATAGCGCTTATCTAAAAGGGTGGTACCGCGAGACAAGCCTTCTCGTCCCTTATGGGATGAGAGGGCTTTTTTTATTGTTTTTTAATCAGAATTTGCATGTGGAGGAATGGGTATGAACTACAAAGACACCTTATTAATGCCGAAAACAGATTTCCCAATGAGAGGGAACTTGCCAAACAAAGAGCCTGAAATCCAAGAGAAGTGGGCAGAAAAAGACATCTATCAAATGGTCTTAGAGCGGACAAAGGGACGCCCGACCTTTATTTTGCATGATGGACCTCCATATGCGAATGGTGACATCCATATGGGACACGCACTTAATAAAATCCTAAAAGATTTTATTGTTCGTTTTAAATCAATGAATGGATTCCATGCACCGTACGTGCCGGGCTGGGATACACATGGCTTACCGATTGAAACAGCCCTTACGAAAAATAAAAAAGTCAAACGAAAAGAAATGTCTACAGCAGAATTCCGTAAACTATGTGAGGAGTATGCTTGGAAACAAATCGAAGGTCAGCGCAATCAGTTTAAACGTTTGGGCGTAAGAGCAGATTGGGACAATCCATATGTGACATTAAAGCCTGAATACGAAGCGCAGCAAATTCTTGTCTTTGGTGAAATGGCGAAAAGAGGCTATATTTACAAAGGTCTTAAACCTGTTAACTGGTCTCCTTCAAGTGAGTCAGCCCTTGCTGAAGCGGAAATTGAATATAAGGACAAACGCTCACCATCTATTTACGTATCATTTAAAGTGAAAGATGGCAAAGGTGTACTTGAAAACGGCGAACAGTTCATCATCTGGACGACAACCCCTTGGACGCTTCCTGCAAACCTTGGCATTTGCGTTCATCCAAACCTAGAATACAGTGTGCTCCAAGTTGGTACGGAGCGATATGTTGTCGCATCTGAGCTCGCTGAACAAGTGGCAAAAACACTTGGCTTTGACGATTACGAAGTTGTTAAAACACTAAAAGGAAAAGAATTAGACACCATTGTTGCAGAGCACCCGATTTACGGCAGAGATTCTCTTGTGATGCTTGGCGATCACGTCACAACAGATGCAGGAACAGGCTGTGTTCACACAGCGCCAGGTCACGGGGAAGATGACTTTATTGTCGGTATGAAATACGGTCTTGAGGTGCTATGTCCAGTAGATGAAAAAGGTGTCATGACAGAAGAAGCACCTGGTTTTGAAGGACTATTCTACGAGGATGCCAATAAAGCCGTCACAGAGCAGCTTGAAGCAAAAGGCGCCCTGAAAAAGCTCGACTTTATCACGCACTCTTATCCACATGACTGGAGAACGAAAAAGCCAACGATTTATCGTGCGACAGCTCAGTGGTTTGCTTCGATTAAAGATTTCAGAGAAGCGCTATTAGACAATATTAAAGAAACGAAATGGGTTCCAGCTTGGGGCGAAACACGCCTATTCAACATGGTGCGTGACAGAGGTGACTGGTGCATTTCAAGACAGCGTGTATGGGGCGTTCCAATTCCGGTCTTCTATGCGGAAAATGGTGAGCCGATCATCACGGACGAAACAATTCAGCATGTATCTCAATTATTTAGAGAGCATGGCTCAAATATTTGGTTTGAAAAAGAAGCGAAAGAATTATTGCCTGAAGGCTTTACACATCCAGGCAGCCCGAACGGTGAATTTACAAAAGAGCAGGACATCATGGATGTATGGTTTGATTCCGGTTCTTCTCACCAAGCGGTTTTAGAAGAACGAGATGATCTTGTTCGTCCGGCAGACCTTTACCTTGAAGGCTCTGACCAATATCGCGGCTGGTTTAACTCATCTTTATCTACAGCAGTTGCAGTCACTGGAAAAGCACCATATAAAGGTGTTCTCAGCCATGGCTTCACGCTTGATAAAGAAGGCCGCAAAATGAGTAAATCATTAGGCAATACAATTGATCCGACGAAGGTTGCAAAGCAGCTCGGTGCGGAGATCCTTAGACTTTGGGTGTCTTCTGTTAACTATCAGGCCGATCATCCAGTGTCTGATGATATTTTAAAACAAGTAGCAGAAGTATATCGTAAAATCCGTAACACTTTCCGTTTCCTGCATGGTAACCTTTTTGACTTTGATCCAGCAGTCAATGCGGTGCCAGTTGAAGAGCTTCGTGAAGTGGATCAATATATCCTGATCAAATTAAATAAATTGATCAATAAAGTGAAAAAAGCATATGACGACTACGAATTTTCTGTTGTGTATCATGCCATTCACAATTTCTGTACGATTGAGTTAAGCTCATTCTATCTCGATTTTGCAAAAGATGTGGTGTACATTGAGCATGCGAATCATCCGGACCGCCGCAGCATGCAAACGGTCTTCTACGAAACATTAATGGCGTTAGTGAAGCTGACTGCACCAATTCTTCCGCACACAGCAGATGAATTATGGAGCCACTTAAGCTTTGTTGAAGAGCCAAGTGTTCAGTTAACGGATATGCCAGAAGGTGTAACTGTTCCTCAAGCGGAAGCGACGGAAACGAAGTTTGACCGCTTTATGGAAGTACGTGATGATGTGCTGAAAGCACTGGAAATTGCGCGTAATGAGAAAGTCATCGGACGTTCACTTGAAGCCAGTGTGACACTTTATGCGACAGATGAAGTGAAGCAGCTTCTTGCATCCATTAAAGAAGATGTGAAGCAGCTCTTCATCATCTCAGAATTAACGGTAGAAGATGAGCAGCTTGCAGATGCATCAGCGCCTCAATACACATCAGGACGTATTGTGGTTCAAAAAGCAGAAGGAGAACTGTGCGAACGTTCTCGCATTATTTCAAAGGATGTTGGTGCAAATCCGAAATACCCAACATTGTCGCTGAAAAATGCTGAAATCGTGGAGAAATATTACCAGAATTAACAGTGTGACATCACCAACTAGCGCCCCGTATATAGCGGGGCGCTTTCTATTTTGCGAAAATGACAGCGTTTAGAACGAAAGGAAAAATCTTATGGCTTTAAAGTAAGCAGGCGGGGCAACAATATGATTATCACGAGAGGGCAGGAGTTGAAACAGCGACATGAATGGCGATCTAGACACGATTTACATGGAACTCCTTCAAATGAAAGAAGAATTGCAATCTAAGCTGTTTGAATATGCATCATTTCGTTCACCCGCTGAACATGTCACGTTTAATCAAGCGAAAACCACAACGCTTCTTTATCATATAAAAGAAGAACTGCAAGATGTGTCGCTCGCTATTGCAAAAATTGAACAAGGAACCTATGGCATATGTGAGGCGACAGGTCAACCCATCCCGCTTGAACAAATGAGTATTCTTCCGACAGCCCGTACGACTGACGATTTTTTATATCATAAGCAATACGAGAAAAAAGCATTCACCCCTTATCCTCACGAATCAAACGATTCTCATTTTGAAGCCTTCCACATGTAGGGAGGTTTTTGTCTGTCAACTAAAGTTTCTTTACTCCTTCCTGTTTTCTTGATAAAATGCTTAAAGATCAAAGTATGAAGTTGGAGGAACGTGTGTGTTCTATTACATAATCGCATTCTTTATCATTTGTTTAGATCAATTAACAAAATGGCTCATTGTCAAGAATATGATGCTCGGAGATTCTATTCCAGTCATTGATGGGTTCTTTTATATCACGTCCCACCGAAATTCAGGAGCCGCATGGGGAATTCTCCAAGGGCAAATGTGGTTTTTCTATGTCATCACACTCGTTGTTATTGCAGGAATTATCTACTACTTGCAAAAGCATGGACAAAAGGACAAACTGCTTGGCGTTGCACTGGCTTTAATGCTTGGCGGAGCGATTGGAAACTTTATCGACCGTATTTTCCGTCAGGAAGTGGTGGATTTTGCTCATTTCGTATTTGGGGATTATCATTATCCAATCTTTAATATTGCAGATTCTTCTCTATGTGTAGGGGTAATTCTGCTCTTCATTCAAATGCTGTTAGATGGAAAGAAAAATAAGGAGTCAACTACATGAATCAAGTAAACATTGCCGTTTCAGAAGAACAAACGAGTGAACGGCTCGATAAATTTTTAAGCACAACAGAACCGGAATGGTCAAGAAGCCAAGTCCAGCAGTGGGTAAAGGACGGGCTGATCGAAGTAAACGGGAAACATGTCAAAGCGAATTACAAAGTGCAAGCTGGAGACCAAATCAAGGTGGAGATTCCAGATCCAGAAGCACTTAATGTAGAAGCAGAATCAATGGATCTTGATATTTATTATGAGGATGCAGATGTGCTAGTGGTGAATAAACCAAGAGGAATGGTCGTTCATCCAGCACCAGGTCATGTGTCAGGGACGCTTGTGAATGGACTTATGGCACATTGTAATGACCTATCAGGCATTAATGGCGTGATGAGACCTGGCATTGTCCACCGAATTGATAAAGATACGTCTGGGCTTTTAATGGTCGCTAAAAATGATTTGGCGCACGAGTCACTTGTGAATCAGTTAGTGGCTAAAACCGTCACTAGAAAATATACAGCTGTTGTCCACGGTATCATCCAGCACGACACAGGGACCATTGATGCACCAATTGGCAGAGACAAAAAAGACCGCCAAAGCATGACGGTCACAAAAGAAAACGCAAAACAGGCAGTCACTCACTTTGATGTCATTGAACGCTTTAAAGATTTCACGGTTGTTGAATGCCGTCTTGAAACAGGACGAACACACCAAATTCGTGTTCATATGAAATATATTGGCTATCCTCTTGCAGGAGACCCGAAGTATGGCCCAAGAAAAACCGTTGATTTCAATGGCCAGCTGCTGCATGCAGGTGTGTTAGGATTTGATCATCCTAGAACAGGAGAATACATGGAATTCACAGCACCAATTCCAGCTGATATGCGGGGCTTTATCGATTCATTAAGAAATAACGATTGACAGGCCGTTCTTTTTTTGAAATAATAAACGAAGAAATTGAGATTCTTTAAAACAGTCCAGAGAGGCTGAGAAGGATAACGGATCAATTTGTGCACGTGTATGCACAAATGAACGCCCCTCTCTGCCCTTTGCAGAAGGGGCTTTTTATTTGTCAAAAAGAGGTGTAAAAGATGGAACAAAAAGCAGTCATTCTTGATGAACAAGCGATAAGACGAGCGCTTACCCGTATCGCACATGAAATGATTGAGCGCAACAAAGGGATGAAGGATGTCATCCTTGCCGGGATCAAGACAAGAGGCATTCATCTTGCAAAGCGCCTTGCAGAGCGCATCGAGCAGATTGAAGGAAACCCAGTGATTGTGGGTGAACTTGATATTACGCTATACCGTGATGACCTGACAAAGAAGACAGACAATCAAGAACCGCTTGTCAAAGGTGCGGACATTCCAGCTGATATTAATGACAAAACATTGATTGTCGTGGATGATGTGCTGTTCACAGGGAGAACCGTCAGAGCGGCTATGGATGCGCTTGTAGATGTAGGCAGACCGTCTTCCATTCAGCTTGCTGTTCTCGTCGACCGGGGACACCGGGAGCTGCCGATTCGAGCGGATTATATCGGGAAAAACATCCCAACATCAAAAGCAGAGACCGTCATGGTTCAGCTCAATGAAGTAGATCAAAATGACCTTGTCGCTATATATGAAAAATAACCTTTTTAAATGCATTCCAGAGAGTTTGCAAAGAGGGCAATAACAGAGACACCGAGCACACGGCTAAAATGACGTGTACGGTTTTTCTAGGCCTCTTTGCGCATATTCGCAAAGAGGCTTTTTTAATGAAAAAGGACACATCTAGGAGGAAAATCATGAGTCAGCAAAAAGCCAATTTAGGCATTCGAGATATCCCAAAACCGTTCACATGGCTGTCACTAAGCTTGCAACATTTGTTTGCTATGTTTGGTGCAACCATTCTTGTACCAAAGATCATTGATATGAGTCCAGCCGTTGCGCTCATCTCAAGCGGAGTTGGAACCATTGTTTACTTAATTATCACAAGAGGACAAATACCAGCGTATCTTGGATCGTCCTTTGCTTTTATTGCCCCCATAGTGAATGTGAAAGCAACAGGCGGACCAGGAGCCGCAATGGTAGGTGCTTTCATGGCGGGTGTGGCTTATGCGCTCATTGCACTATTCATTAAATGGCTGGGCACAGGCTGGCTGATGAAGCTTCTGCCGCCGGTCGTCGTAGGACCAGTCATTATGGTCATCGGACTTGGATTAGCTGGAACAGCTGTCAACATGGCAATGTATGTAGACCCAAACGCAACCGAACATGTTTACAGTCTTAAGCATTTAATGGTCGCTGGTTTTACACTAGCTGTCACGATTATCAGCATGATCTTCCTCAGAGGATTCCTTAGCTTGATCCCAGTACTCATCGGCATTATCAGCGGCTACCTCTTTGCCTTAACACAAGGCATTGTGAACTTCCAGCCGGTCATTGACGCAAAATGGTTTGCTGTACCAGACTTCGTTGTCCCATTTGTCGACTATACACCTGCTGTGACCTTAAGCATACTCACAGTGATGGTGCCGGTTGCCTTTGTGACGATGTCTGAGCATATCGGCCACCAAGTGGTGCTAAGCAAAGTCGTGGGACAAGATTTTATTAAAAAACCGGGTCTTCACCGCTCCATTTTAGGAGACAGTGCAGCGACCATCTTCGCTTCACTTATTGGCGGACCTCCAACAACGACTTATGGGGAGAACATTGGCGTCCTTGCCATCACAAGAGTGTTCAGTATCTTCGTCATCGGCGGAGCAGCAGTGTTTGCGATCTGCTTCGGGTTTGTCGGGAAAATTTCAGCATTAATCAGTACAGTGCCGTCCGCGGTCATGGGAGGCGTTTCGTTCCTGCTCTTTGGAATCATTGCCTCAAGCGGCCTCAGAATTCTGATTGATCATAAAGTGAATTTTGAAGAAAAACGCAATCTCATTATCGCATCTGTCATCTTAGTCATCGGCATCGGCGGGGCATTCATTGAGGTGAAACAAATCAATCTTACGCTGTCTGGAATGGCACTCGCTGCCATTACCGGCGTTCTGTTAAACATGATTCTGCCGCATCAGAAGGCAGAAGAAGATGAGTCAAATGAATCGAATACAGAAAACCTTTTAAAAGAAGTCCAGTGAGGCTGACAAGGGTTCTAAATGGAGCAGAACGTGCGAAAGCGCCGCTGCTTCTTTTGGAGAACCCTAAGCTGCCGAGGCTTAGGGTTTTTTTGAACCTGAAAGTGATGAAAAACTAGAGGGGGAAGAAAAAATGAATGATCTATCGACAATGAGCAGCTTATCGAAGGAAGACATTTTAGAGCTGATTGAAGAAGCATCCGCACTGAAGAAGGGGAAACAGGAACATGGCTTAGCAGGTGAGTTTGTGGCGAACCTCTTCTTTGAACCAAGCACAAGAACACGCTTTAGCTTTGAAGTAGCGGAAAAGAAACTTGGCATGAATGTGCTAAATCTAGATGCGGCAAGTACTTCTGTTCAAAAGGGAGAGACGCTTTACGATACGGTGAAGACGCTGGAATCTATCGGTGTTAAGGCGTGTGTCATCCGGGACAGCACCGACGAATATTACAACGAGCTCATTGGGAAGGTAGGGATTCCGATCATCAATGCAGGAGATGGCTGCGGGCAGCATCCTACACAATCACTGCTGGATTTGATGACCATCTTCGAAGAGTTTGGCGGCTTCGAAGGTTTAACGGTTTCGATTCATGGCGATATCAAGCATAGCAGGGTGGCAAGATCGAATGCTGAAGTCCTCTCAAGGCTGGGAGCGACAGTACTCTTTTCAGGACCAGCCTCCTTCCGAGATGAACAAAACCCTCACGGCACGCATGTCGACGTGGAAGAAGCCATCAAACGCTCTGATGTGGTGATGCTGCTAAGAATCCAGCATGAAAGACACACAGAAAAAATGGGTAATGACAATTACTTGTCTACTTATGGATTAACAGTAGACAGAGCACGCAACATGAAAGAACGAGCCATTATTATGCATCCAGCACCAGTAAATAGAGGTGTTGAAATAGATGATTCATTAGTAGAGTCAAAACAGTCAAGGATTTTCAAACAAATGGAAAATGGTGTGTATATCCGAATGGCTGTGTTAAAAAGAGCTTTTCAAAAGAGCAGACTACATCAAAAAGGGAGAGATTCTGTCTATGTCATATCTCATTAAAAACGGTTTTATCTTATCGAGCACAGGGGAAAAAGTGCAGCAGGATATAAGGGTAGATGGAGAAGTGATTCAAGCAATTGGTCACTTAGAAAGAGAAGACGGAGAAGAGGTCATTGATGCAGCAGGTCTCTTTGTATCACCAGGTTTGATTGATCTTCATGTGCATTTAAGAGAGCCAGGCGGCGAGAAAAAGGAAACCATTGAAACAGGCTCTAAGGCAGCAGCAAGAGGCGGGTATACGACCATTGCAGCGATGCCGAATACACGGCCGGTTCCAGATACAAAAGAGCAAATGGAATGGCTCATGAACCGAATTGAAGAGACCTCATCTGTAAGAGTACTTCCATACGCCTCCATCACGACAAGACAAATTGGAGAAGAGCTGACGGATTTTGCAGCGTTAAAAGAAGCAGGTGCCTTTGCCTTTACAGATGACGGTGTTGGAATCCAAACAGCTGGCATGATGTACGAAGCGATGAAAAAGGCGGCGAGTCTTGATCGAGCGATTGTGGCGCACTGTGAAGATAATTCCCTCATTTATGGAGGATGCGTTCATGAAGGCGAATATTCAAAAGCAAATGGGTTAAACGGAATACCGTCAATTTGTGAATCGGTGCATATTGCAAGAGATGTTCTCTTAGCGGAAGCAGCGAATTGCCATTATCATGTCTGTCATATCAGTACGAAAGAATCAGTGCGAGTTGTGCGAGATGCAAAAAAAGCAGGCATTCGAGTGACGGCTGAGGTTTCACCGCATCACCTGCTTTTATGTGATGCAGACATCCCGGGTCTTGATACAAACTATAAAATGAATCCTCCGCTCAGAGGAGCAGAAGATCGCGAGGCACTCATCGAAGGGCTTTTAGATGGCACGATTGATTTCATCGCAACGGACCATGCGCCTCATACAGAAGAAGAAAAAAATGAAACCATGCAGCGAGCACCTTTTGGGATTGTAGGACTTGAAACAGCGTTCCCGCTTCTGTACACACGCTTTGTGAAAACAGGCGAATGGACATTAAAAGAACTCGTTGATTATATGACCATCAAACCAGCAGAAGCCTTTTCTCTTCCATACGGTAAGCTGGAAGAAGGTCAAACAGCTGATATCACACTCATTGATTTAAACAAAGAAATGGCAATTGATAAAAAAAGCTTCTTATCTAAAGGGCAAAATACACCGTTTGACAAATTGACTGTATCAGGATGGCCGGTCATGACACTTGCATCTGGGAAAGTCGTTTATCAAGAGGGGAGACTAGTAAAATGAAGAGACGCTTAGTGCTAGAAAACGGAACAGTATTCGAAGGAACAGGCTTTGGCAGCTTAGAATCGTCAGTGGGAGAAGTCGTCTTTAATACAGGGATGACAGGCTATCAAGAAATTTTGTCTGATCCATCGTACTGCGGACAAATTGTCACACTCACTTACCCTCTTATCGGCAACTATGGCATTAACCGTGATGATTTTGAATCGATCACACCGTTTGTGAAAGGGCTCATTGTAAAAGAACTTTGTGAAAAGCCCTCCAACTGGCGCTCTTCATATTCACTCGATGAGTATTTAAAAATGAAGCATATTCCGGGTCTTAGCGGAATTGATACACGCAAGCTGACAAGAATGATTCGAAGTGCAGGAACATTAAGAGGGGCTTTTGCAGGACCTGATGAACAAGTAGAAGACGTTGTGCGCCGCCTTCAAACCATGCAGCTGCCAACAGATCAAGTGAGTCAAGTATCTGTGAAAAATGCGTATCCAAGCCCAGGAAGAGGAAAAAGAATTGTGCTTGTCGATTTCGGTATGAAGCACGGTATTTTGCGAGAGCTCAATAAGCGTGACTGTGATGTCATTGTGGTGCCATACAATATTACGGCAGATGAAGTTTTACAGCTAAAACCAGACGGTATCATGCTTTCAAACGGACCTGGGGACCCAGTCGATGTACCAGAAGCGGTTGAAATGATTCAGCAGCTGATTGGGAAAGTACCACTCTTTGGTATCTGCCTCGGACACCAGTTATTCGCTCTTGCTTGCGGTGCAAGTACAGAAAAAATGAAATTTGGGCATAGAGGGTCCAATCACCCAGTCAAGGAACTAGCAACTGGCAAGGTGACCTTGACGTCTCAAAACCATGGCTATACGGTAAGTGCCATTAATGAAGACGTGCTAGAAGTCACACATATTGCGCTAAATGACAACACCATTGAAGGATTAAAACATAAAGAAGCACCGGCATTCACTGTCCAGTATCACCCAGAGGCATCACCGGGACCAGAAGATGCGAACTACTTATTTGACGAGTTCATAGAAATGATTCATACGACTGAGAAAGAAGGGGAAGAAGTATGCCAAAACGCGTAGACATCAAAAAGATTTTAGTCATTGGATCAGGTCCAATCATCATCGGTCAGGCAGCAGAGTTTGACTATGCAGGTACACAGGCTTGCTTAGCACTGAAAGAAGAAGGCTATGAAGTCGTTCTTGTGAACTCCAACCCTGCGACGATCATGACAGATACAGAAATGGCGGACAAGGTATACATCGAACCACTGACACCAGAATTTTTAACACGAATTATTCGAAAAGAACGGCCTGATGCGATTCTGCCGACACTTGGCGGTCAAACTGGACTGAACCTTGCTGTTGAATTATCAGATCTTGGCGTACTGGCTGAATGCGGCGTTGAAGTACTTGGAACAAAGCTGTCAGCTATTCAAAAAGCAGAGGACAGAGATTTATTCCGCAATCTGATGAATGAACTAAATGAACCTGTTCCAGAAAGTGAAATCATTCATAACCTTGATGAAGCGTTGGCATTTACAAATCAAATCGGTTTCCCTGTCATTGTCAGACCGGCTTATACATTAGGCGGAACAGGCGGCGGAATTTGTACAAACGAGCAAGAACTAAAAGAAATCGTCGAGAATGGATTGAAGCTAAGCCCAGTCACACAATGCTTACTTGAAAAGAGTATTGCAGGCTTTAAAGAAATCGAATATGAGGTCATGCGTGATAGCGGTGACCATGCAATCGTTGTTTGTAACATGGAAAACTTTGATCCTGTCGGCATTCATACAGGTGACAGTATCGTTGTGGCGCCAAGCCAAACGTTAAGTGACCGTGAATATCAGCTGCTTCGCAATGTGTCACTCAAGCTGATCCGCGCACTTGGCATTGAAGGCGGCTGTAACGTTCAGCTGGCCATTGACCCAGACAGCTTTCAATACTATATCATCGAAGTAAACCCGCGTGTGAGCCGTTCTTCTGCGCTTGCATCTAAAGCGACAGGATATCCAATTGCCAAACTTGCAGCGAAAATTGCTGTCGGCCTAACGCTTGATGAAATGATGAACCCTGTCACAGGTAAAACATATGCAGCCTTTGAACCAGCACTAGACTATATCGTTTCAAAGATCCCGCGCTGGCCGTTCGATAAATTTGAATCTGCCAACAGACGTCTTGGGACGCAAATGAAAGCAACGGGTGAAGTGATGGCAATCGGCCGTACATTAGAAGAGTCTCTTTTAAAGGCTGTTCGTTCACTTGAAGCAGATGTGCATCACATTGAATTAAAAGATGAAGCGGACATAACAAATGAAGTGCTTGAAAAACGGATTATCAAAGCGGGAGATGAGCGTCTGTTTTATATCGCTGAGGCGCTTAGAAGAGGCTATACTGTTGAGCAAATTCATGCATTCTCAAAAATTGATTACTTCTTCCTTCATAAGCTGGAGGGCATCATCGCATTTGAAAAGACGCTAAAAGAAAACAAAGGTAATGTAGACGTGTTAAAAGAAGCAAAACACAAAGGTTTCTCAGATATCTATATTAGCCGAGAGTGGGACATGAACGAAGCGGATGTCTACAACCTAAGACAAGAAGCAGGCATCGTTCCTGTTTATAAAATGGTGGACACATGTGCGGCGGAGTTTGAATCAGAAACACCGTATTTCTACAGCACGTATGAAGATGAAAATGAATCAGAACGAACAGACAAAAAAAGCGTAATCGTCCTAGGCTCAGGTCCCATTCGAATTGGACAAGGGGTTGAATTTGATTATGCGACCGTTCATTCAGTGTGGGCGATCAAACAAGCAGGATATGAAGCCATTATTATTAACAACAACCCTGAAACGGTCTCAACGGACTTTAGTATTTCAGATAAGCTTTACTTTGAACCACTTACTGTAGAAGATGTGATGCATATCATCGACCTTGAACAACCAGAAGGTGTCGTCGTTCAGTTCGGCGGACAAACAGCGATTAACTTAGCAGATGAACTATCAAATAGAGGGGTTAAAATTCTTGGCACTTCTCTTGAAGACCTTGACCGCGCGGAAAACCGTGACAAATTTGAACAAACATTAGAAACACTCGGCGTGCCTCAGCCAAAAGGAAAAACGGCTACGTCTGTGCCGGAAGCAGTAGCCATTGCGAATCTAATCGGATACCCAGTCCTTGTCCGTCCTTCCTATGTATTAGGCGGTCGTGCGATGGAAATTGTGTATCAAGAAGCCGAGCTTCTTCACTATATGGAGAATGCGGTGAAAGTCAATCCGCAGCATCCAGTGCTCATTGACAAGTATTTGACAGGAAAAGAAATTGAAGTAGATGCAGTATCTGACGGAGAAACGGTTGTGATACCGGGCATCATGGAACACATTGAAAGAGCCGGTGTTCACTCTGGTGACTCAATTGCGGTCTATCCGCCGCAAACATTGTCTGAGGACATCAAAGCGAAAATCGCAGAATACACGATTAAACTCGCAAAAGGACTCAACATTATTGGGCTGCTTAACATTCAGTTTGTCCTATCAAAAGGAGAAGTGTATGTACTTGAAGTGAACCCGCGTTCAAGCCGGACTGTCCCATTCTTAAGTAAAATTACGGGCATTCCAATGGCCAACTTAGCAACAAAGGTCATTTTAGGGGAGAAGCTCAAAAACTATGGCTACCAAGAAGGTCTTCATGTGGAGCAAGAAGGCGTATACGTCAAAGTTCCCGTCTTCTCTTTTGCAAAACTAAGAAGAGTAGACATTACACTTGGACCTGAAATGAAATCAACAGGTGAAGTCATGGGGAAAGATGTCACAATCGAAAAAGCCCTCTACAAAGGATTGATTGCATCGGGCATTCAAATCCCAAAAGACGGAACAGTTCTCCTTACAGTGGCTGATAAAGATAAAGAAGAAGGGCTTGAGATTGCAAGAAGATTCCATTCCATCGGCTATCATATTTTGGCTACAGAAGGAACGGCGAATTACTTAAAACAAGCCTCCATTCCATCAAGTGTTGTCGGCAAAATAGGAGAAGAAGGAAAGAACCTGCTCGATGTCATTCGAAATGGTGAAGCCCAATTTGTCATCAACACCTTAACAAAAGGAAAACAGCCGGCAAGAGACGGCTTTAGAATCAGACGTGAATCTGTTGAAAATGGTGTCGCTTGCTTAACGTCATTAGATACAGCGGAAGCGATTTTAAGAGTGCTAGAGAGCATGACATTTAGAGCAGACGAAATGCCAGAAGTGAAAACGAATGCTGAGGTGACAGTAACGATATGAAAAAAGCATACTTGACGGTCGTCTCGAATCGAGAGATCGCTGATCATATTTACGAAATGACATTAAAGGGTGACCTTGTCGAATCCTTTCAAACAGCTGGACAATTTCTTCATATAAAGGTCAGCGAATCCATGACACCGCTTTTGAGAAGACCGATCAGTATTGCCAACATTCATGCCGGCAAGCAAGAAGCAACCATCATCTACCGCGCAGAGGGCGAGGGCACAAAGCTCCTTTCCCAAAAGCGGACGGGAGAATCAGTCGATGTGTTAGGACCGCTTGGGAACGGGTATGACCCCTCAGTCGTAAAGCCTGGGCAGACGGCATTACTAGTGGGCGGAGGAATAGGTGTGCCGCCGCTGTATGAGCTGTCCAAGCGTTTAACGAAAAAAGGCGTCATCGTGAAGCATGTCCTCGGCTTTCAATCACAAAAGGATGTATTTTATGAGGAGAAATTTCAAGCACTTGGAGATACATTTATCGCAACCGTTGATGGAACATATGGCTCGAAAGGGTTTGTGACAAATGTCATTGAAGAGAATGAGTTGAACTTTGATGTCTTGCTTTCCTGCGGCCCGACACCTATGTTAAAAGCATTAAAAGACTCTTATCCCGATAAGCCTGTCTATATTTCAATGGAAGAACGAATGGGCTGCGGAATCGGTGCATGCTTTGCTTGTGTCTGTCATACCGATCAGCACGAGAAACCGTACGTTAAAGTTTGTCTGGATGGACCTGTTTTTAAAGCGGAGGAGGTGGCGCTATCATGCTAAACATCGAATTACCCGGCTTATCTTTAAAAAATCCAATCATTCCTGCATCAGGCTGTTTTGGATTTGGAAAAGAATTCGCATCATTATATGACCTTTCCTTGCTGGGCGGCATCATGATTAAAGCCACGACCCTTGAACCGAGATTTGGCAACCCAACACCGAGGGTGGCCGAAACTGGAGCCGGTATGCTGAATGCGATTGGCTTACAAAATCCAGGTCTAAAAGGCGTGCTTGAAAATGAATTACCTTGGCTTGAGCAGTTTGATACACCCATTATTGCGAATGTTGCAGGTTCACAGGTTGATGATTATGTCGAAGTGGCCAAACACATCAGTCAAGCAAGGAATGTCCATGCCCTCGAACTGAATATCTCCTGTCCAAATGTCAAAACAGGAGGGATCGCTTTTGGTACGGACCCAAAGATGGCCGCGTCATTGACAAAGGCAGTCAAGGAAGTCTCTTCTGTTCCTGTCTATGTGAAACTGTCACCTAATGTGGCCAATATCACTGAGATTGCTAAAGCGATTGAATCGGCTGGAGCAGATGGGCTCACCATGATTAATACCTTGATTGGTATGCGTCTAGATTTAAAAACAGGCAAACCCATTCTTGCCAATCAAACAGGTGGATTGTCAGGCCCTGCAATAAAGCCTGTCGCCGTTCGAATGGTGCATGAGGTCAGTCAGGCAGTCTCTATTCCCATTATTGGGATGGGCGGGGTGCAAAGCGCTGAAGATGTACTTGAGTTTCTATTAGCAGGAGCAAGTGCAGTCGCTGTTGGGACAGCCAATTTTGTGAACCCATTTATTTGCCCGGAAATCATTGAGGAGCTGCCGAATGTGCTGGCGGCATATGGGTATTCATCTGTAGAGGAATGTATCGGAAGGAGCTGGAAACATGAAGCACTTGCCCATCATCGCACTTGATTTTCCATCAGGGCAGGAGGCGCACGCCTTTTTAGATCTGTTTGAAGGGACACCTTTATTCGTCAAGGTCGGTATGGAGCTATTTTACCAAGAAGGTCCTGCCATCCTTGACGCACTGAAAGAAAAAAATTGCCGTATTTTCCTTGATCTGAAGCTTCATGACATTCCAACAACCGTACAAAAAGCAATGAACCGGCTTGCTGCACTTGGTGTAGATTTGGTCAATGTGCATGCAGCTGGCGGGAAAAGAATGATGCAGGCTGCGATAGAGGGGCTTGAAAGCGGAACCCCTGCCGGGCAAAATCGTCCAAGCATTATTGCTGTGACTCAGCTTACAAGTACGTCAGAAGAAATGATGAAAAAAGAATTACTGATTGATCGTCCATTACAAGAAGCTGTGCTTCATTACGGACAATTGGCATATGAAAGTGGACTTGACGGTGTTGTATGTTCTGTTCATGAATCAAAAGTAATTCATGAGCAAATCTCACCTTCCTTTCTCACTGTGACACCAGGAATTCGTTTACCAAATGATCAAACCGATGACCAAAAGCGTGTGGCGACACCTGCCTTTGCAAAAGAGCAAGGTGTTTCACAAATCGTTGTTGGGAGATCCATCACGAAAGCCGTAAACCCAGTGGACGCCTATCAACAAATTTTGAAAGAGTGGGAGTGACTGCCGTATGAAAATGAAAATCGCTAAACATCTATTACAAATCAAAGCTGTCTCTTTAAAACCAGACGAACCATTTACATGGGCGAGCGGCATCAAATCGCCAATTTACTGCGACAACCGTCTGACCTTGTCGTATCCAGAAGTCAGAAATGACATTGCGGAAGGTTTAAAAGATTTGATTCTCTCTCATTTCGAGGGTGCTGAAGTCATCGCAGGTACTGCAACAGCAGGTATTCCGCATGCGGCATTAGCGGCAGACCGTTTGAATGTGCCGATGTGTTATGTGAGAAGTAAGCCAAAAGCGCACGGAAAAGGAAATCAAATTGAAGGAGCCGTATCGCCTGGTCAAAAGGTGGTCGTTGTAGAAGACCTCATCTCAACCGGGGGCAGCGTTCTTGACGTGGTTGCCGCTCTAGAAGAAGAAGGCTGTGACGTACTTGGGGTTGTGGCTATCTTCACATACGGCCTGCCAAAAGCAGCAGCAGCTTTTCAAGAGAAAAACATTCCATATGTCACACTCACAGACTATGACACACTGACTGAAGCGGCACTTGAGCTAAAAGCGATTGATCCTTCTTCTATGAATAAACTAAAACGATGGAGAGAAGATCCTTCGTCTGAATCTTGGATGGAAGAAACGGTCTAAAAGCTGTGCAGCAAAGCACAGCTTTTCTTTTGGTTAAAAATAGTAAAATAGACTCAAATTTAAATAAAAACTAATCCTATCAATAAAGTCGGGTTGACTTTTGTTTGAATTGTGTTAATATTTAATACAAATTAAAATTCTTATCCAGAGAGGTGGAGGGACTGGCCCGATGAAGCCCAGCAACCTGCGATTCGCAAGGTGCTACTTCCTGCAAAATGATTCTATTTTGAAAGATAAGGAAATCGCGAACTTCCTCATCTTTCTTTCGGACTGAAAGAAAGTTTTTTTATTTTAACGGTGAGGAGGAAGAGGAGATGGAATTGAAACAAAATCAGGATGAGGACTTAGTGAAGCACATGAAAGAACTGATTGGGGATATGAAATTCGGTTCGATTACGTTGATTGTTCAGGACGGTCAAGTGATTCAAGTAGAAAAAAATGAAAAAATCAGATTGAAGTAATGCGGAGAACAGTAATAGGAGCAGTACTCCGAAAGGGGAGAAATAATGTTAACTTATGAAAATTGGCAAGAGCCGTCCATTACATTTCAAGAGGACGATTTGTATAAAGGAGCCCTATCTGTGCTGAAATGGGCGTACGGCCACTATGGTGATCAGCTCGTTTATGCATGCAGTTTTGGCATTGAGGGTATTGTCCTAATTGATCTGATTGCAAAAGTAAAAAAGGATGCGAGAATTGTCTTTTTAGATACAGGTCTGCATTTTAAGGAAACATACGACACCATTGATGCAGTCAAGGAAAGATATCCTGGTTTAGACATCGTGCTGAAAACCCCTGAGCTGACAGTGGAACAGCAAAACGAGCAGCATGGTGATAAATTATGGGAAACGAATCCTCAAAGCTGCTGCCATATGCGGAAGGTCATTCCTTTGCAAGAGGCACTATCTGGCTATCCGGCATGGCTTTCTGGCTTAAGAAGAGAGCAATCACCAAAACGAGCAGGGACGAACTTCTTAAATAAAGATGAGAAATTTAAATCAGTAAAAGTATGTCCGCTCATCCACTGGACGTGGAAGGACATTTGGAGATATACGTCTAGAGAAGAACTTACTTATAATCCGCTGCACGACCAGGGATATCCGAGCATCGGATGTGCTCCGTGTACACAGCCAGCATTTACAGCAGATGACTTGCGTTCTGGTAGATGGTCAGGGACAGCAAAGACCGAGTGCGGATTACATGAGTAAGGGAGCATAATGTATGGAAATCGCCGCAATTTTATTTAGTTTATTCTTTGCTTTAAACATTGGCGCAAGCGGAGCAGCCGCTTCGATGGGTATCGCATATGGATCAGGTGCCATTAAAAAGCCAATTTATGCACTCAGCGTTTGTGCAGTAGGGATATTAGCAGGCTCAGTGATTGGCGGCGGAGAGGTCGTCAAAACGATCAGCTCTGGGATTATGCCGGAATCTGTCATCACACTTGAAATTGTGTGTATCATTATTGGCTCTGCCGCATTATCACTTTTCATCGCGAATCTCATGGCCATTCCATTATCAACAAGTGAAGTCACAGTAGGTGCTGTGGTCGGTGTGGCCGTCGCGTATAAAGTGCTGTATGTGAAATCTATTTTAGTGATTGTCGCCTTTTGGATTATCATCCCGCTTGTCGCCTTTGTTTTTACCTTTGTCGTTGTCAAAATCATCAGATTGTTCCCTAAACGGACATTATCAAAAAAGGGAACATTGATTTTATCTGTGCTTCTCATTATCAGCGGATTTCTAGAGGCGTTTTCAGCAGGGATGAACAATGTCGCTAATGCCGTCGGTCCCCTTGTCGCCTCAGGTGTTTTGACAGTTGGGCAAGGAACCCTTTACGGAGGAATCTTTGTTGCATTTGGTGCGCTTTTGCTAGGCAGAAGGGTCCTTGAAACAAACGGCAAGAAAATTACCCGCTATCAAACGGGAGAAGGAATTCTATTATCGAGTACCGGCGCAGGACTTGTGATCGTCAGCTCTATTTTTGGGCTACCCGTTCCACTTACCCAAATCACCTCCTCGTCTATTATCGGGCTTGGTATGGCAAAGGGCGGACCGAACATTTTTCATAAACATGTCGTGAAAAAAATGCTGAAAGTCTGGGTTGTGTCACCTTTCTTATCACTCAGTCTCTCGTATTTGCTCGTGAGCCTTTTCTTAAAAGGAGACTATTACTCTATCTTTATCATGATGAGTGTACTGCTTGCCTCACTTGGTGCACTGAGTCTAATGAAAGCAGTCAAAAATGAGAGCAGCTCGATTCATGAACAGGGCGGCGGGATTTAAACACAAATCCGACTATTATGATCTACTAAATATGAACATTGAGAGGAAGATGAACAAATGAGTTTAACACCACATGGTGGCGTATTAATTAATCGAGTAAATGAAGAATTTGATCTGAGCACAGCTGCGAAGGAAATTGAACTGGATGCTATCTCTTTTGCAGACCTTGAACTTATTGCAATTGGCGGGTATAGTCCAATTGAAGGGTTTTTAACAAGAACTGATTATGAAGCGGTTGTCAGCAGTATGCGGCTAGCAAGTGGTGTCGTTTGGTCTCTTCCGATTACGCTGCCAGTCACTAAGGAAAAGGCAGCGGAGATTCGTCAAGGTGATATTGTACGTCTATCGTACAATGGAACGGTATACGGGGTCATTGAAGTGGAAGACAAATACACACCGGATAAGGAAAAAGAAGCAGTGAATGTGTATAAAACAGATGACCGCAATCACCCAGGTGTGAAAAAATTATTTGAACGCGGTGACACGTATATTGGTGGTAAAATTACACTGACGAAACGCAGTGAAAAACCATTCCCGCAATTTACGTATGAGCCAGAAGAAACAAGAAGACATTTTAAAGAAAACGGCTGGAAAACCATTGTTGGCTTCCAAACGAGAAACCCGGTCCATCGCGCCCATGAATATATTCAAAAGACAGCACTGGAAACAGTGGATGGTTTATTTTTAAATCCGCTTGTTGGTGAAACAAAATCGGATGATATCCCAGCAGATGTAAGAATGAAAAGCTATCAAGTGTTACTCAACGGTTATTATCCAAAAGACCGCGTCTTTTTAGGTGTTTTCCCTGCTGCAATGCGTTATGCTGGACCAAAGGAAGCGATTTTTCATGCGCTTGTGCGTAAAAATTATGGCTGTACACATTTTATTGTCGGCAGAGATCATGCGGGTGTTGGTGATTATTACGGCACATATGAGGCGCAGGAACTATTTGAGCAATTCACAAGCGAAGAGATTGGTATTACACCATTAAAATTTGAACACAGCTTCTACTGCAATACATGTGAAGCAATGGCCACACCAAAAACGTGCCCGCACGATAAAAGCGAGCATGTCATCCTTTCAGGTACAAAGGTTCGAACAATGCTGAGAAACGGTGAATTACCACCGAGCACGTTCAGCCGAAAAGAAGTCATTGAAACATTAATCGAAGGATTAAAAACGACGGTATCTTAAAGGAGGGTATGACATGAGTAACGAACATATCGTATGGCATGATTCATCTATTACAAAAAAAGAATATCAACAGAAAAACAATCATAAAAGCGGCATTATCTGGCTCACCGGCCTAAGTGGTTCAGGCAAATCGACGATCGCTAATGCAGCGGCTAGAGAGTTGTTTGAACAAGGCTACCAAGTCACCGTTCTTGATGGTGATAATGTACGACATGGACTCAATAAAGATTTAGGCTTTTCCGATGATGACAGAAAAGAGAACATTCGGCGCATCGGTGAAGTGGCGAAATTATTTGTTGAGCAAGGGACGATTGTGATCACTGCTTTTATTTCACCTTTTCAAGAAGATCGCCAAATTGTTAGACAGTTAGTCGAAGGTGGAGAATTCCACGAAGTGTTTGTGAAATGTGATCTAAACGTGTGTGAAGAGCGTGATCCAAAGGGGTTATATAAAAAAGCAAGAAACGGTGAAATTCCATTTTTCACTGGAATTGATTCACCGTACGAAGAGCCGGCTGCGCCTGAGCTTGTCCTAGATACAGGTGAATTGTCACGCGAGGAGTCCAAACAGCGACTGGTTGATTATGTAAAGAGAACGACGAAATAATCGCCTGATGGCAGGGGGAGAAAAGCACGATGGGGAAAGTATACATTGTAGGTGCCGGACCGGGTGACCCAGATTTAATTACATTAAAGGCCCATAAGGCAATACAGCAGGCAGATGTCATTTTATATGATCGTCTTGTCAATCAAGAGATTCTTGCCCATGCCAAACCGGAGGCGGAATTGATCTATTGCGGCAAGCTGCCAAATCATCATACGATGAGGCAGGAAGCCATCAATGAAGCGCTTGTTGCTCATGCAAAGGAAGGGAACGTTGTCGTTCGTCTGAAAGGCGGCGATCCCTTTGTATTTGGCCGCGGCGGTGAAGAAATCGAGTGTTTAGCTGAGCATGGTATTCTGTATGAAGTCGTCCCAGGGATTACCTCTGGTATTGCAGCAGCAGCTTATGCAGGCATTCCTGTGACGCACCGAGAATTCAGCTCAAATGTAGCCTTTGTGACAGGTCATTATCAAAAGGATGAACACTTTGAAGAAAAGTGGGAAGCACTGGCAACGGGGATTGATACCCTTGTGATATACATGGGCGTCAAAAACGTGGCAAAAGTGCAGCGACTTCTACTAAAAAATGGACGAGATCCTGAAACACCAGCTGCGTTCATTCACTGGGGAACAACGACAAGGCAAAAGACGACTTGCTGCACAGTGGCGACCCTGTCTGAAACGGTTGAAAAAGAAGGAATCGAGCATCCAAGTTTAATCGTGGTAGGAGATGTCGTTCATTTTCATCAAAAGCTAAACTGGTTTGAACCCGCACTGATCGAGAAATAAATGAAACAGGGAAAAGACACGCTGATGCATCGTGTCTTTTCGTCTGATGAAAGCAGGATGAGAAGGAGGAGCTAAATGAAACAAGCTGTACTTTATGTGGGACATGGAAGCAGAGTCAAAGAAGCACAAGATAAAGCCATCTCTTTTATGAAAAGCTGCATGCCATTAGTGAAAGCAGATATTCAAGAAATATGTTTTTTAGAGTTAACAGACCCGTCTATAGAAGAAGGATTTGAGACCTGTGTGCAAAAAGGAGCAACTCACATTGCGATTGTCCCGCTTCTCCTTTTAACCGCCATGCATGCCAAATCAGATATCCCAGAAGAGATTGAGAAAGTGCAAAAACGTTTCCCGCAAGTGAAGGTGACATACGGAAGACCTATTGGGGTAAACAAAGAAGTAACAAAAGCCGTTGTTGCAAGGATTGAAGAAGCAGGGTATGAAGGCGAGAAAGCTCGAATCGTTTTGATTGGCCGCGGAAGCTCGGACCCAGATGTAAAACGAGATGTATTTGGCATTGCGGACGATGTCCGGACGCTGCTGCCCCGTGCAGAGGTTCTCCCATGTTTTATTACGGCATGTGGACCAAATTATCGTGACGTCTTAGCGCAGTTATCAGAAGATGACAATACGCCAGTTTATATCGTTCCTTATCTATTATTCACTGGAATTTTAATGAAAGAGATTGAAAGTGAAGCAGATCAGGCGAGAGAGCGGCTTCGTGATGTTCGTGTCTGCCGGTATATTGGATTTCATCCGCATGTGAAATCAGCTTATATTGAACGTGTGCAAGAAACCATCTTAAACAAAGAGGGTGCGTTTCGTTTTCAAGGAGAAAGCCATGCTTCCCATTCATCTTGATCTAACCAATAAACAAGTGGTTATCGCCGGCGGCGGGCTGGTAGCGGCAAGAAGGGCGAGTGCGTTATGCATGGAGCCTTGCCGCATAACCATTGTGAGTCCTGACATTTGTGATGAAATGGCCAAACTCATTGAAACAAATGGGCTGAATTGGGAGAAAAAGAAAGTGGGCGCGGAAGATCTAAAGGATGCATTTCTCATTGTCGCTGCCACAAACGATCCTTTAGTGAACGAATGGATAACGCAAACAGCAACGCCTCATCAGCTTGTCAACTGCGTGAGCCAGTCAGAGTTTGGCAATGTGATCGTGCCGAAGGTTGTGAGGGCGGGAAAAGTGACGATTTCAGTATCTACGAGCGGTGCAAGCCCGTCTCGAACAAAGGAGCTGGCTGCGGCGATTGAGAGTTTGCTCGAACAAGAAGACATAGACGCACTTGATGCCCTCTATATAGAAAGAAAAAAACAACAAAGAAATAGCCGATAAAATCTCATCCAAAGATTTTATCGGCTATTTTTATTTTCGCAGCTTTAAGACAACATCTTCATCAGGTGTGACAAATAAGGTTTGCTGATGATCATACGTGACAAAGCCTGGTTTTGCTCCGTTTGGTTTTTTCACATGCCGAATTTTCGTATAGTCGACAGGGACGGAGCTTGATTCTTTTGCTTTAGAGAAGTAGGCAGCAATTTGTGCCGCTTCTAGCAAGGTTTGTTCATCAGGCGCTTGGTGGCGGATGACGACATGTGATCCAGGGATATCCTTTGTGTGTAGCCAAATGTCATCACGAGCTGCCGCCTTTGTGGTCAAGTACTCGTTTTGTTTGTTATTTTTTCCAACTAAAATTGAAATGCCTTGAGAAGATTCATACGTTTCCAGCTGAATGGCTGACGGTTTTTTCTTTTTGGCATGACGCTTTTGTTTGGCACGCAAATATTTTCCTTCAACAAGCTCTTCTCTTATTTCCTCTAAATCTTTTGGTGAGGCAGAGGTCAGCTGCTGTATCAGCTCTTCAAAATAAGCAATTTCTTCATATGTCCGCTCAATTTGTTCTTTTACAGCCTCTACGGCATTTTTTGCCTTTTGATATTTTGTAAAATACGCCTGTGCATTTTCAGAAGGGGTCTTATTTGTTTTGAGCGGAATCGTCATCTCTGCGCCTTCTTCATCGTAATAATTGATGACTGTCGCTTCTTTATCCCCTTTTTTTATCGCATATAAATTGGCCGTAAGCAATTCGCCATAGAGCTGGTACTTATGCGCGTTTTGAGATTCTTCTAGGGTTCTTTTTAGTTTTTTCAGCTTGTTTTCATTTTTCTTCTTTTCATTCACAACAAACCGTTCAAGGTCAGATGCCTGCTGTTTGACTCTGTCTCTTTCAGCTTTTCCGAAATAAAAACGGTCAAGCAGCTGGCTGAGAGAATCAAACGTCTTCATGTCACCATTGACATGCTGAAGTTCTAATAAATAAAAATACTCTTTCCCGTCTTTTCTCGTGAGCTGAGGGGTAAAAGAATGCGCCTGAATGAGCTGAAACATCTCGAGCAATGTACTTGGAATCGTTTCCTGATTGGCAAGACCGGCTCGGTAGACAGCTTCCTTAGCAAACAGGGGAGAAACCCCAGAGAACGTATCGACAATTTGATTGGCGATTTTCCCTTCTTGAAAACGTAAATGCTTTAAAATATCTTCCTTTGTCACGTCAAAAGGATTCAGCTTTTGCTGAGCAGGGGGCAGAAGATATTCATGTCCTGGCAGTACCGTTCGATAGCTGTTCACAGATGGAGAAAGGTGTTTCAGTCCGTCAATGATCTGCTCCGTTCCGTCTTCCACGAGAATCAAGTTGCTGTGCCGGCCCATAATTTCAATATAAAGCTTACGGGTCTGTTCATCGCCAATTTCATTTCGGCTTCGCACGTGCAGCACGATGACGCGATCTAATCCAATTTGTTCAAACCGTTCAATGAATCCTCCTTCAAGATGCTTCCTGAGGAGCATACAAAACATTGGAGGTTCGCTTGGATTATCATCATGATGCTCTGTGAGCTGCACTCTTGCATAGCTCGGATGAGCGGATAAAAGAAGCTTATGATTCTTCCCGTTTGCCCGGATATGAAAAATCAGCTCGTGTTTATATGGCTGATGTATTTTCGAAATTCTTCCGCCAGTTAATGTTTCTTGCAATTCATTTGTCATACCGTATGTAAAAATGCCGTCAAATGACATGTTGGATACACCCTCTTCTTTCACACAAATCTACTGAAAGAACCTTACGTATTCTCGTTCTTTAGGCAGTCTTATTATTATAGCATGATTTAGGACGAGTCTGAATAAACTGGCTTATAGAACACGGCATATGAGAGAGAACAAAAGAGGAGTGGACGAGGTCAAATGAATTGGCATGAACTGAACCAAACCGATTTATTAAAAACAATGAATACATCGATAGGTGACGGACTGTCAGAAAAAGATGTGCAAAAGCGGCTTGAAAAGCACGGGCCAAATGAATTGCAGGAAGGGAAAAAGGCGTCGGCTTTCGTCCTCTTTTTAGCGCAATTTAAAGATTTTATGGTGTTAATCTTACTTGCGGCAACGATCATTTCTGCCTTTTTAGGTGAATACGTTGATGCATGCGCGATTGTGGCGATTGTCTTTATTAACGGTGTGCTCGGCTTTTATCAGGAACGGCGGGCGGAAAAATCCCTTCAAGCGCTAAAGGAATTATCAACTCCGCATGTGTATGCAAGGAGAAACAATGAGTGGGTCAAGATTCCGTCAAAACATCTCGTACCAGGAGATATTGTGAAGTTTTCAAGCGGGGACCGAATTGGGGCAGATATCAGATTGCTCGAAACAAAGAGTTTAGAGATCGAAGAATCTGCCCTCACAGGAGAGTCCATCCCAGCGGTCAAACATGCGAGTCCACTTTCACGAGATCATGTCTCGCTTGGAGATTTGACGAACATGGCCTTTATGGGGACGCTTGTCACGAGAGGAAGCGGTGTAGGTGTTGTCATCGGTACAGGAATGAATACGGCTATGGGACAAATTGCTGGTATGCTGGATTCAGCAGGCAATATGGAAACACCGCTGCAAAGACGTCTTGAACAGCTTGGGAAAATTCTGATTGTTGCTGCTTTATTTTTAACTGTGCTTGTTGTTGTGCTTGGTGTGGTGCAAGGTCATGATTTGTATCATATGTTCCTAGCGGGTGTATCTCTCGCTGTTGCTGCGATTCCAGAAGGACTGCCGGCGATTGTAACCGTCGCACTTTCCCTCGGCGTGCAGCGGATGATGAAACAGAAATCAATTGTCAGAAAGCTCCCGGCGGTGGAAACACTCGGCTGCGCCTCCATTATTTGCTCTGACAAGACAGGAACAATGACACAAAATAAAATGACCGTGACACATGTGTGGGCAGAGGGGAAAACATGGCATATTTCTGGCACAGGGTACGAGCCGTCAGGTGATTTCACCTTAAACGGAGAGCTTGTCCATGTGGATAAACATCCGGCCCTGCAAAAGGTGTTATTATACGGAGCACTTTGTAATACATCGACTATCGTTGAAAAAGATGGAGAGATGAGGCTTGACGGCGATCCAACAGAAGGAGCTCTTCTCACCGCAGCGCGTAAAGCGGGTTTTACGGAGCAATTCATAGAAGCGGGATTTCATGTAGTGGAGGAGTTTCCTTTTGACTCTGAAAGAAAAATGATGTCAGTCGTTGTAGAAACGAATCAGAAAGAGCGGTATGTGATTGCCAAGGGTGCACCAGATGTGCTGATGAACCGTTCAAGTCATATGATGCACGGCGGACGCACCGCCTCATTTTCAAAGGCCCATCGACAAGAAACGGAAGCTGCGATTAAAGGGTTAGCAAGACAAGCGCTTAGAACCATTGCGATTGCATATAAAAAAGTAAGTCTCACAGAAAAAATCACATCTGTTCAGCAGGCAGAAACCGGTCTGACATTTATCGGCCTAGAGGGCATGATTGATCCACCTCGTCCTGAAGTCAGACGAGCAATTAAAGAGTGCCGAGATGCTGGCATTAAAACGGTGATGATTACAGGCGATCACGTAGAAACAGCTAAAGCGATCGCTAAGGATTTAAGCCTTTTACCAAAGCAAGGAAAGGTACTTGATGGGAAAGCATTGGACCAGCTTAGTGACAAAGAGCTTGAGCAAACGGCTGAAAATGTGTACGTGTTTGCACGGGTATCTCCAGAGCATAAGCTAAGAATTGTAAAGGCTTATCAAAAAAATGGTCATATTGTGGCGATGACAGGTGATGGGGTCAATGACGCGCCAGCAATTAAACAAGCAGATATCGGCATATCAATGGGGATTACCGGGACAGATGTAGCTAAAGAAGCTTCTTCTCTTATTTTACTTGATGACAACTTTGCGACCATCAAATCCGCCATTAAAGAGGGCCGGAATATTTATGAAAACATTCGCAAATTCGTCCGCTATTTGCTGGCATCAAATGTTGGAGAGATTTTGGTCATGCTGTTTGCAATGCTCTTAGCGCTTCCACTGCCTCTTGTTCCCATTCAAATATTATGGGTAAACCTTGTGACAGACGGTCTCCCGGCTATGGCTCTTGGAATGGATAAGCCTGAAGGCGATGTGATGAAGAGAAAGCCGCGGAACATGAAAGAGGGCATTTTTGCAAGAGGGCTTGGCTGGAAGGTCATATCAAGAGGGTTTCTTATCGGGCTTGCCACCTTGTTAGCCTTTATGTTTGTGTATCACCGCGATCCGAACAATCTTCAATATGCGCAAACGGTTGCTTTCAGCACACTCGTTTTGGCGCAACTTATTCATGTGTTTGACTGCCGCAGTGAACGATCAATTTTCGAACGTAACCCATTTGGGAATGTATACTTGATCGGTGCTGTTTTGTCCTCACTGCTGCTGATGCTTGTCGTCATTTATTACCCGCCGCTTCAGCCAATTTTCAAAACGGTGGCGATTGCACCAATTGATTGGCTGCTGATCATCGGCATGTCCGCACTGCCAACTTTTTTACTGGCAGGATCACTTTTGACAAGAAAAAAATAATTCGTTATGGTATAATTTTGAGGTAATAGTGTCTGCTATTACCTTTTTCATTTTATTAATATGAAAGAATTGGGTGTTTTAACATGATACGCAGTATGACGGGATTCGGCCAAGCGAGTAAAACGGATGGAGAACTGACAGTGTCAGTCGAGCTAAAATCGGTCAATCACCGTTTTAAAGAGGTTCATGCCCGTTTGCCGAGGCCGCTATTATATTTCGAAGATACATTGAAAAAAATCATTCTTCGTCACGTGCAGCGCGGTAGAATTGAGCTGTTTGTCACGATTGAAGGCGGTAAACTAGCAAGCCGGTCTTTGCAGATCGACTGGCCGCTCGTGGATGAATATATGAAAGCCGCAAAAGACCTTGAGGACCGCTATCACATTTCAGGCATTGAGCATGCACATGACTTACTTAAGCTGGAGCATGCTGTTCAAGTAGAAGAGTCGGTCAGCCGAAATGAGCAGCTCGAGCAATTGCTGATAGACACTTGTGAAGAAGCTGTGAAGGAACTTTGCTTCATGAGAGAGCAAGAGGGGACATCACTTCAAAAAGACTGTGAACTCAGGCTGTCTGAGCTAGAGGCTTTTACAGAAGAAATAAACGTCTTCGCGCCAGAGGTTGTGAGTCAGTACAAAGAACGATTGAATCAAAGATTGAAGGAATGGATCGGCGAGGCTCTTGAAGAAAGCAGACTGACCACAGAGGCGGCCATCTTTGCAGATCGCTGTGACATTACAGAAGAGATCACACGGTTAAAAAGTCATTTTCAGCAATTCCAGCAAATTTTGACGCAAGGCGGAGCTGCCGGCCGAAAGCTTGACTTTCTAGTACAGGAGCTCAACCGTGAAGTGAACACGATTGGATCTAAAGCAAACCATCATCATTTAACAAAGCTGGTGGTTGAAATGAAAAGTACTATTGAAAAAATAAAAGAACAAGTGCAAAATATAGAATAGTCATTGTGTATGCTGTTTACAGTGCGTCTCTTTCGGCGAGACTAGAGACGTTTATATTACAGGGGGACGAAAGAAGATGACCATAAAGTTGATCAATATCGGATTTGGAAACATCATTTCAGCGAATCGGATGATTTCAATTGTCAGTCCGGAATCAGCACCGATTAAACGAATGATACAAGACGCAAGAGATCGAGGCATGCTCATAGATGCTACATACGGAAGAAGAACCCGTGCTGTTGTCATTATGGACAGTGACCATGTCATCTTATCTGCCGTTCAGCCTGAGACTGTCGCGCAAAGACTTTCTGTAAAAGAAGAAATCATAGATGAAGGGCAGGGGTAATACGCCATTATGAAAGAAAGAGGACTTTTAATCGTTCTCTCTGGACCTTCGGGAGTTGGAAAAGGAACGGTCAGACAAGCTATTTTCTCCCAGGAAGATACGAAATTTGAATACTCTATTTCTGTGACAACGCGCAAACCACGTGAAGGTGAAAGAAATGGTGTTGATTATTTCTTTAAAACCAGGGAAGAATTTGAAGATATGATTGAAAACAAAAAGCTGCTAGAATGGGCAGAATATGTCGGGAATTACTACGGCACGCCTGTTGACTATGTTGAACAAACATTGAGCGAAGGAAAAGATGTTTTCCTTGAAATCGAAGTGCAAGGTGCACTTCAAGTAAGAGAAGCATTCCCGGAAGGTCTCTTTATTTTCCTTGCACCGCCTAGTCTTTCAGAGCTTCAAAACCGCATTATGACGCGCGGTACAGAATCTGAGGATCTTATTCGAAACCGAATGGCTGCTGCAAAAGAAGAGATTGAAATGATGGATGCTTACGACTATGTTGTTGAAAACGATGATGTCGAACTTGCTTGTGAAAGAATTAAAGCGATCGTCCTTGCAGAGCATCTGCGCAGAGACAGAGTCGCACCAAGATATAAAAAAATGCTGGGGGTAGAATAAACCATGTTAGATCCTTCAATTGACTCATTGATGAACAAACTTGACTCAAAATATACGCTTGTCACAGTGGCTGCACGCCGTGCACGTGAGATGCAGATCCATCAAGATCAACAAATCGAAAATACAAAGTCCTACAAATTTGTAGGGAAAGCACTTGAAGAAATCGATGCTGGTCTTTTGACATTCGAAAAAGAAGAGCAAGAATAACACATCGCTTCTGCAATGCAGATACGATACGTTCAAAAAAGTCAAAACTATGATTGGTTTTGACTTTTTTGAATTGTAGACGAATTTGTGAAAAAGGCCGTTAAGGGGGACAAACAAATGTTACAGTCAAAAAATATTTTACTCGGCGTCAGCGGAGGAATCGCCGTATACAAAGCAGCTGCACTCACTAGTAAACTCGTACAGGCAGGCGCAAACGTAAGAGTGATTATGACGGAATCTGCCCGTGAGTTTGTGTCTCCGCTCACCTTTCAAGCCCTATCTCGACATGAGGTGTATGTGGATACATTTAAAGAAAACAATCCAAAAGTCATTGCGCATATTGATGTAGCTGACTGGGCCGATCTCATTCTTGTTGCCCCTGCAACAGCGCATACAATTGGTAAAATGGCCGCAGGACTTGCTGATGATATGCTCACAACGACCTTGCTTGCTTCAACAGCTCCTGTATGGATCGCACCGGCCATGAACGTGCACATGTATGACCACCCAGCTGTCAAGCGGAACATTCGCACATTATATGAAGACGGCTACCGGTTTATTGAGCCAAGTGAAGGCTATTTAGCGTGCGGGTACATTGGGAAAGGGCGTCTAGAAGAGCCAGAGAAAATTGTTGAACACATTCGTGCGTTTTTTGAAGAGCCAAAAAGGCTGCCGCTTTCAGGTAAAAAAGTCGTGGTGACAGCAGGTCCTACACGAGAAGTAATCGATCCTGTTCGTTTCTTTACAAATCGATCGACCGGGAAAATGGGCTATGCCATTGCAGAAGCTGCCCAGCAAATGGGGGCTGATGTCACGCTCATTTCAGGGCCTGTTTCTTTATCTGCGCCTGATGGTGTGAACGTGGTGCACGTTGAATCAGCTGCGGATATGTATCAGGCAGCTTTAGATGTGTACGAGGATGCAGACCTTGTGATTAAATCAGCAGCAGTTGCCGATTATACGCCTGTTACGACCTATTCTCATAAAATGAAAAAACAGGATGGCGCAATGGAGATTGAATTCACGCGGACAAAAGATATTTTAAAAGAGCTGGGGAAAAGAAAAGAGCACCAATTGCTTGTCGGGTTTGCAGCTGAAACGCAAGATGTAGAATATTATGCGAAAAAGAAAATCGAATCCAAGCATTTAGATATGATTGTCGCTAACAATGTCACAGCAGAGGGCGCAGGCTTTGGCACAGATACAAATGTCGCAGCGATTATCAAAGCAGACGGAACAAAAAAAGAGCTGCCAATGATGAGTAAAAAAGACCTTGCTTTTGAAATTTTAAAAGAGGCAAAACAACTGTTGCCAAAAGAGCGTGATCAAGCATGATTGCTGAAGTCATTGTTGATGTCACAACAAAAGCCATCGATCGGCCATTTGACTATCGTGTGCCAGACCGTTTCAAAGACCTTGTCAAGGCTGGTATGCGGGTGGTTGTTCCCTTTGGCCCGAGGAAGATTCAAGGGTTTGTGACAAAAATCAAAGACGAAACAGACGTAAAAACAGGCAGCATAAAGGACATTGTGGATTTATTTGATGTATCTCCTGTTCTGACAGATGAGCTATTGGAGCTTTCCCACTGGCTGACGGAAAAAACATTATCCTATCATATCACGGCTCTTCAATCCATGCTGCCGGCAGCGATGAAGGCCAAGTATGAAAAAGAAATTCAGGTGCTGTCAGATGAGGAACTTCCGCAGTCATTGAAAGAGCTTTTCGGTCAGCAAGAGAGCATCCTTTACGCTGACATCCCGCCTGAACAGCTGAAGCACATTCAAAAGCATGTCCAAAAAGGTCATCTAGAGGTCAGATACCATGTCTCTCAAAAATCTGGAAAGAAAAAGGTGCGTATGCTTCAGGTTGCCGTTTCGAAAGAAAAACTCGAAGAAAAGCAGGAGCGGCTAAAGAAAAATGCGGTGAAACAGAAGGCATTGCTATCCTTTTTGGTTCGAGCAAATAAGGCGACGTTTTTAGCAAAAGACCTGCAGCAGCAAACAGGCGCTAGTTCTCAAACGTTAAAAGCTTTGATTCAGGAAGGTTTGTTAACAGAAAGCTACGAAGAAATCTATCGAGATCCTTATCGTGACCGGGAATTTACACCCTCTACTCCTCTTGATCTCACGACAGAACAAGCTGAAGCGGCCAAACCCATTCACCAAGCAGTGAGTGATGATCAACATGAAACGTTTTTGCTGCACGGGGTGACAGGAAGCGGGAAAACGGAGATTTATTTGCAGACAATTGATCATGTCCTCCAAAAAGGAAAAGAAGCGATCGTACTAGTTCCTGAAATCTCCTTAACCCCTCAAATGGTCCAGCGGTTTAAAGAACGCTTTGGCTCCAATGTGGCTGTTCTTCATAGCGGATTGTCGACTGGGGAAAAATATGATGAGTGGCGGAAAATCCACCGCAAGGAAGTCAAGCTTGTCGTCGGTGCAAGATCTGCTGTTTTTGCTCCATTTGAGAATTTAGGAATGATTATTATAGATGAAGAGCATGAATCGTCCTATAAACAAGAAGAAATGCCTCGGTATCATGCAAAGGATGTTGCCATTGAACGGGCTAGACGGCACCAATGTCCTGTTGTATTAGGCAGTGCAACGCCTTCGCTTGAGTCGTATGCACGTGCGAAAAAAGGTGTCTATACATTGCTGACGCTAAAACGACGAGTGAACCAGCAGCAGCTCCCGCACGTCTCGTTAATTGATATGAGAGAAGAATTAAGGAACGGCAACCGGTCCATGTTCTCAGAAGAATTAATGCTCAGGTTAAAAGAAGTGCTGGAAAGGAAAGAACAAGCCGTTTTATTTCTCAATAAAAGAGGCTATTCATCCTTTGTGATGTGCCGTGATTGCGGATATGTGGAGCAATGTCCTCATTGCGAGATTTCTCTTACGTATCATCGCGATCAAAAACGGCTGAAGTGTCATTATTGCGGTCATGAAGCTCCGGTACCTGCTGAATGTCCGGAATGTAGCAGTGAGCATATTCGCTATTTTGGTACAGGTACGCAGCGTGTCGAAGAAGAGCTTACGAAGGTATTGCCTGAAGCGAGGGTGATCCGAATGGATGTGGATACAACCTCTCGAAAAGGGGCACATGAAAAGCTTCTCACGTCATTTGGCAACAAAGAAGCCGATATTCTGCTTGGTACGCAGATGATTGCAAAAGGCTTAGATTTTCCAGATGTTACACTTGTCGGTGTACTGAGTGCTGATACGTCCCTTCATATCCCTGATTTTCGTTCAAGTGAAAAAACATTTCAGCTTCTCACCCAAGTAAGCGGCCGGGCGGGCCGTCATGAAAAAGCGGGCTCAGTCATTATTCAATCGTATACACCTTCGCACTATAGTATTGAATTAACCAAGCAGCATGATTATGAAGCCTTCTATGAGCAGGAGATGCTGCATCGCCGTCATCAGTCCTATCCGCCGTTTTACTTTTTGGCCATGGTGACTGTGTCACATGAAGAAGTGACAAAGGCAGCACATGTAACGGACAAAATTGTTCAGTTCCTGAAAATGAACTGTGCACCGAATACAAGAATTCTCGGTCCGGCTGCTTCTCCAATCGCTAAGATCAAAGATAGATATCGCTATCAATGCGTGATAAAATACAAAAGGGAAAATGAACTGGCAAGTTTATTACGGAAAATACAAGATCATTATCAAAAAGAAATGGAACAAAAACAGTTGATGATTTCAATCGATATGAATCCATATATGATGATGTAAAACGGAGGGCTTTTAGTGGCAATCAAACCGATCGTCTTACATCCGGCAGACGTTCTTGAACAACAAACAGAGCTTGTTGATACATTCGATAAAAAACTCAAAAAAATGCTGGATGATATGTATGATACAATGCTTGAGCTAGATGGAGTCGGCCTAGCCGCACCGCAAATCGGCATCTCAAAAAGAATCGCTGTGGTTGACATAGGAGAAGATTCTGGAAGGATTGACTTAGTCAATCCAGAGATTCTTGAAGTGGAAGGGAGTCAGACAGACATTGAAGGCTGCCTGAGCTTTCCATCTTTGTACGGAACGGTCGAAAGACCAAATTATGTGAAGGTGAAAGCCTTTGATAAGAAAGGCAAACCATTTACAATAGAAGCAGAAGGATTTTTAGCAAGAGCTTTATTGCATGAAATTGATCATTTAGACGGCGTATTATTCACGTCGAAGATCATTCAAACCTATACAGAAAAAGAACTTGCGGAAATGGAAGGGTGAAGAAAATGGCACGTATTGTATTTATGGGAACCCCTGATTTCTCAGTACCTGTGCTGCAAACGCTCATAACAGAAGGATATGAAGTCGTAGGGGTCGTCACACAGCCAGATCGCCCGAAAGGCAGAAAACGAGTGCTCACGCCGCCTCCTGTGAAAGTAGAAGCCCTAAAACATGGCATTCCAGTTTTACAGCCTGAAAAGGTGCGTCTTGATGAAGAAATCGATAAAGTGCTTGCGCTAAAGCCTGATTTAATCGTAACGGCAGCATTCGGACAAATTCTGCCAAAAAGATTACTGGATGAGCCTGAATTTGGCTGTATCAACGTTCATGCCTCTCTTTTGCCAGAGCTAAGAGGCGGTGCACCGATCCATTATGCGATCCTGCAAGGCAAAAAGAAAACAGGCGTCACGATCATGTATATGGTTGAAAAGCTTGATGCAGGTGACATGATTAGCAAAGTAGAAGTAGAAATTGATGAATTAGACAATGTGGGAACACTGCATGATAAATTAAGTGTCGCTGGTGCGGCCTTATTAAAAGACACGATTCCAAATATATTAAGCCGGTCCATCTCGCCAATCCCGCAAAATGAAGAGGCAGCAACCTATGCACCAAATATTAAGCGGGAGCAGGAAAGACTAGACTGGACAAAACCAGGAGAAGTGCTTTACAACCAAGTTCGCGGCTTAAATCCATGGCCAGTTGCCTATACTGAATGGAACGGCGCCAATTTAAAGGTGTGGGAAGCGAAAAAAGTTTCGCTCCAAACTAAGGAAGAACCTGGAAAGGTGATTGAGCTGCAAAAAGAAGGGCCAGTCATTGGAACGGGGAATGAGCAAGGCCTTTTATTAACGAGTGTACAGCCCGCTGGAAAGAAAAAAATGAGCGGTGAAGACTTCTTAAGAGGCGCAAATATCGAAATTGGACAGAAATTAGGGTTATTAAATGAAGAAAAGTAATGTGAGAGAAGTAGCGCTGGACGCTTTAATTAAACTTGAACAAAATCAAGCCTACAGTAACTTGCTTTTGCAGTCAGTGATGAAAGAGCAAGAACTTTCGGATCAGGACAAACCGCTGTTAACAGAGCTTGTATACGGTACACTGCAAAATAAGCTGGCACTTGATTACATGCTCACGCCTTTTGTGAAAAAACCGCAAAAAGTGGCTCCGTGGGTGATGCAGCTTTTGCGTATGTCTCTGTATCAAATGGTTTACCTTGAAAAAATTCCAGATCGTGCGGCCATCCATGAAGCAGTCGAGCTCACGAAAAAGCGCGGACATAAAGGCATTTCGTCACTTGTCAACGGTGTTCTTCGTTCTGTACAAAGAGAGGGAGTCCCATCATTTGATGCCATCAAAGATCCGGTCAAGCGGCTATCGGTGGAGACAAGCCACCCATTATGGCTCATTCAGGAATGGGTTGAGGCGTACGGATTTGAAGCAGCAGAAAGCATGTGCCGCATTCATTTAGTACCGCCAAAGCAAACCCTTCGTGTCAATCGAATGAAGACGGACCGCGCGGCATTACAGCAAGAACTAATGGATGCAGGAATTGAAACAGAGCTTGGCGACTTATCTGAGGATGCACTTAAGCTCATGAAAGGCTCTATCGTAGCCACTCCTTTCTTTCAAGAGGGCTTTGTGACGATTCAAGATGAAAGCTCCATGCTTGTTGCAAGAGCGCTTGACCCGCAGCCGGGAGAAATGGTGTTCGATGCCTGTGCGGCTCCTGGCGGAAAATCAACACATATCGCAGAGCGAATGAACGATGAGGGGAAAATTGTGTCGCTTGATTTACATGAACACAAAGTAAAACTAATCAAACAAGCAGCAAAGCGCCTGAACTTAACTAAAATTGAGGCAAAAGCGCTCGATGCAAGAAAAGCATCAGATGCTTATAGTGAAGCTTCGTTTGACCGCATTCTCATTGATGCACCGTGTTCAGGATTTGGCGTCATCAGACGAAAACCAGATATGAAATATACAAAGTCTCCAGAAGACGCAGCAAGACTTGCAGCGATTCAGCAAGCCATCCTGCATGAAACAGCTCCGCTTTTAAAGCCGGGCGGAACCCTTGTATACAGTACATGTACAATGGATCCAATAGAAAATCAACAAGTGATTCATGCGTTTTTACAAGAACACCAAGACTTCGAACCCGATCTATCTCTTAATGAACGGCTGCCTGAGCAGGTTGCTCCGTTTGTTCAAAATGGAAGTGTGCAAATCCTTCCTCATTATTTCGGAACAGATGGTTTCTTTATTTGCAGCATGAGAAAGAAGGGATAAAAAATGACAGAACAAAAACGAAAAGTAAGAAAAGAACTGAAAACAGACATGCCGTCGATCTATTCATTTGAGCTTCACGAAATCAAAGAATGGTTAAAAGAACAAGGCGAAAAGCCTTTCCGTGCAACGCAAATTTTTGAGTGGCTTTATGAAAAACGTGTCACATCCTTTGACGAAATGTCTAACCTCTCAAAGGAGTTAAGAGAAAAACTAAAGGAACAATTTGCGATCACAACATTAAAAACAGTGATTAAACAAACATCTCAAGATGGAACGATCAAGTTTTTATTTGAATTACATGATGGCTATACAATCGAAACAGTGCTGATGCGTCACGAGTACGGCAACTCTGTCTGCGTGACAACACAGGTTGGCTGTAGAATTGGCTGTACATTCTGTGCATCTACACTTGGCGGTTTGAAACGAAACCTTGAGGCAGGAGAAATCGTTGCCCAAGTACTGAAAGTGCAGCAGGCGCTTGATGAAACAGATGAACGCGTCAGCTCTGTTGTGATCATGGGAATTGGTGAACCATTTGATAACTTTGAAGAAATGCTTGCCTTCCTTAAAATCATTAACCATGACAATGGCTTAAATATTGGCGCACGTCATATTACGGTTTCAACGAGCGGGATCATTCCAAAGATTTATCAATTTGCTGATGAGCAAATGCAGATTAACTTTGCTGTCTCTCTGCACGCACCAAATACAGAGATTAGAAGTCGCCTCATGCCAATCAATAAGGCATATAAGCTACCAAAATTAATGGAAGCCATTGAATACTACATTCAAAAAACAGGCAGACGTGTGAGTTTTGAATACGGCCTGTTTGGCGGAGTCAATGATCAAGTTCATCACGCAGAAGAACTGGCTGATTTATTAAAAGGAATCAAATGCCACGTAAACCTCATCCCGGTGAACTATGTACCGGAGAGAGATTATGTAAGAACACCGAGAGAACAAATCTTCCTATTTGAAAAAACGCTGAAAGAACGAGGCGTAAACGTAACGATTAGACGAGAGCAAGGCCATGACATTGATGCTGCTTGCGGTCAGCTAAGAGCGAAGGAGCGTCAGGAAGAGACGAGGTGACGAATGTTGATAAGGTCAGCCTTTCAAACCGATACAGGAAAAGTCCGTCAGCATAATGAAGATGATGCAGGTATTTTTGAAGCAAAAGAAGACGCAATTCTAGCTGTTGTAGCAGATGGAATGGGAGGTCATCTTGCTGGTGATGTAGCCAGCAAGATGGCAGTTTCTTCTTTAAAAGAATACTGGGAGGAAACATCTTCAATTCCAAGTAATCCAGCCGATCAAGAAAGCTGGTTAATCTCAAAAGTGAGCGACATTAATGACCAAATATATGAACATGCAAGAAACAATAAGGAATGCCAAGGAATGGGGACGACCATTGTTTGTGCGCTCGTTCATTTGCAAACGGTCACAATCGTCCATATTGGTGACAGCCGCTGTTACTTACTAAGAGATGGAGCACTGACCCAATTAACGGATGATCACTCACTTGTCAATGAGCTTGTGAAAACAGGCGAGATCTCAAAAGCGGATGCAGAATATCACCCAAGAAAAAATGTGCTCACCAAAGCTTTAGGAACGGATAAACACGTTCAAATCGATGCACGAACTTTTGAAATTGATCCAGGAGATCAAATTTTGCTTTGCTCAGATGGGTTATCCAATAAAGTAGAAGAAGAGAACCTAATTCAGATTTTAACGCAAACAACCGCACCAGACGAAAAAGTAACAGAGTTAGTTCAAACAGCGAATGACAACGGCGGTGAAGATAACATTACAGCAGTACTGTTAGAAATCTCCTCCCAAACAGAGGAGGGTGACAGCACGTGTTGATCGGAAAAAGGATCAGCGGCCGTTATCAGATTCTTCGCGTCATAGGCGGAGGCGGAATGGCAAACGTTTATTTGGCGGAGGATATGATTTTAGATCGCGAAGTGGCGATTAAAATTTTGCGGTTTGACTTTGCAAGCGATGATGATTTTATTAGACGTTTCAGGAGAGAAGCGCAATCAGCCGCAAGCTTAGACCACCCAAATATTGTCAGCATCTACGATGTCGGAGAAGAAGATGACATTTATTATATTGTCATGGAGTATGTCGAGGGGATGACGCTGAAAGAATACATACACGCCAATGGCCCGCTTCATCCAAAAGAAGCCGTTCGCATCATGGAGCAAGTCGTGGCTGCGATGGAAGAAGCCCATGCGAAACAGCTCGTCCACCGGGACATTAAGCCTCACAATATATTAATAGACAACATGGGGAATATCAAAGTCACTGATTTTGGCATTGCCATGGCACTCAGCTCAGCGACCATTACCCATACCAATTCTGTTCTTGGCTCTGTTCATTATTTATCTCCAGAGCAAGCACGCGGAGGTCTTGCGACGAAAAAATCAGACATCTATTCACTTGGTATTGTGCTCTATGAGCTCATCTCAGGACGCATGCCATTTGAAGGAGAATCTGCTGTCAGTGTCGCACTGAAGCATTTGCAGTCAGAACCGCCTTCTGTGAGAAGATGGAACCCTTCTGTTCCACAAAGCGTGGAGAACATCATTTTAAAGGCGATGGCAAAAGATCCATTTTATCGATATGAAGATGCATCTGAAATGCAAAAGGATTTAAAAACGGCTTTTGACCCTGCAAGACTAAAAGAAAAACGCTTTGTGATTGAAGAAGATCATGAAGCAACAAAAGCCATTCCCATTATGAAAGATCATCAAGTTGATCAAGATCATGAAAAAACAGCCGTTCATCCAGTTCAAAAGCCGAAGAAAAAAGAAAAACAAAAACCGAAGAAAAAACGAAAAAAATGGCCGTGGATCATGGCGTCGATCTTCTTTATTTTGACGACCGCGACGATTTTAGCGATCACTGTATTTCCGGGATTCCTTTTTCCAAAAGATATAGAGGTCACCGATGTGTCTGGCATGACAGTTGAAAAAGCAGAAGATACCTTAAAAAAAGCCGGATTTACTGTCGCAGCTGATCCTATTGAGATCGCTGACAATGAAATTGAAAAAGGACTTGTCGTCAAAACGGATCCGAACATCGGAACAAAAGTAAAAGAAGGAACAGAAATTCAGCTTTACGAAAGTACAGGTAAAGAAAAAACCGAATTACCTGATGTCACAGGTGAAAAGGTCGAGAAAGCAAAAGAAATATTAGAGAAAAAAGGGTTTAAACAGGTCGTCGTGGAGGAAGTGAATGATAATGACACCGAATCAGGGATCGTCATGGAACAGCAGCCTTCCGCCAGCACAGAGCTTGTCGCCGCAGATGAGGAAGTCACTTTAACCGTGAGTTTAGGTCCTGCCGATATTACCTTACGTGATTTAACAACGTATAGTAAGCAGGCAGCATCGAATTATTTAGAGGACAATGGACTCAAGCTTGATGAAAAAGAAGCGTATTCTGATGATGTGCCAAAAGGCGAGGTCGTGAAGCAGGAACCAGAAGCGGGGACAGCTGTCAAACCAGGCGATACGGTCAAAATTACGTTCTCTCTTGGACCAAAAGCAAAACCGGCTAAAACGGTGACTGAAAAGATTTCGATCCCGTATGAACCAGAAACGGAAGGACAGGAGATGAATGTCCAAATTTCCATTGATGATGCAGAACATAGCATTTCTGATTTATATGAAACCTTTAAAATCACTGCGCCAACTGAGCGAACGATTAAATTTAAGATTGAACCAGGTCAAAAAGGATATTATCAGGTGACGGTGGACGATAAAGTGGTGAGCTCCAAAACGATCGAATACCCTGATGATGAATAAAGGAGGGACTTTATGCCTGAGGGCAAAATTATTAAAGCATTAAGCGGATTTTATTATGTGCTGGATGAGTCTGAAGAAAGTGGAAAAGTGATTCAGTGCAGAGCAAGAGGCATTTTTCGTAAAAACAAAATAACACCTCTTGTTGGAGATTATGTCGTCTATCAAGCAGACAACGATAAGGAAGGCTACTTATTAGAAGTAAAAGAGCGGACAAATGAACTTGTTCGGCCGCCCATCAGTAACGTTGATCAAGCGGTGCTTGTTTTCTCAGCGGCAGAGCCTACCTTTAGCACATCGCTTTTAGACAGATTCCTCGTGCTTGTTGAAGCCAATCATATCAAGCCGTTGATCTGTATCACAAAAATCGATCTGCTGAAAACAGAGCAAGAGCGTGAGGCCATTCAAGCATATGCAGAAGACTATCGACAAATTGGATATGATGTTCATTTAACATCCACGATTGAGAAGGATGGAATTGAACAGCTGACCCCGCACTTTTACAATAAAATCACCGTATTTGCAGGTCAGTCCGGTGTAGGTAAATCCTCTCTTTTAAATGCGATGAGCCCTGATTTGGCGCTGAAAACAAATGATATTTCCTCCCATCTTGGCAGGGGAAAACATACAACAAGACATGTGGAACTCATACGAACGGCTGAAGGGCTCATTGCAGATACACCTGGCTTCAGCTCACTTGAATTTACAGGCATCGAAGCGGAGGATTTAGGGCTCTATTTCTTAGAAATCAGAGAGAGAAGCGCAGATTGTAAGTTTAGAGGCTGTTTGCACGTGAAAGAGCCTGGCTGTGCGGTAAAAGATGCTGTAGAGCATGAGCAGATCAGAGAGTATCGCTATCAGCATTATTTAGAATTTTTAGCTGAAATCAAAGACAGAAAGCCGAGGTACTAAATCATGGTTTATATTGCCCCTTCCATTTTATCAGCAGATTTTGCTCATTTGGAGAAAGATATCCGTGATGTGGAACAAGGCGGAGCGGATTATATTCATATTGATGTGATGGATGGTCATTTCGTACCGAATATCACATTTGGACCAAATGTAGTGGAAGCGATCAGACCGCATACAAAGCTGCCACTCGATGTCCATTTAATGATTGAACAGCCAGATGAGTATATCCCTGCATTTGCAAAAGCAGGCGCTGACATCATCTCTGTTCATGTCGAGGCGTGTCCGCACTTGCACCGCACGATACAGCACATCAAAGAGCAAGGTGTAAAAGCAGGGGTCGTCTTAAACCCGCATACACCTGTTTCTCAAATTGAGCATGTATTAGAGGATGTGGATCTAGTATTATTCATGACGGTGAACCCTGGTTTTGGCGGACAGGCGTTTATTCCATCCGTCCTCGAGAAGGTAAAAGAAGTAAAGGCACTTAGTGAACAAAAGGGCTTAACCGATTTACTCATTGAAATAGACGGCGGTGTCAACGTGGAAACAGCAAGAAGCTGCAAGGATGCAGGTGCTAATTTACTCGTCGCCGGCTCAGCGGTATACGGAAAAGACAACCGCGCAGCAGCCATTCAGGCGATTCGAGAAGCGTAAGGAAAGGAACCAAAGTTATTGTGAGCTTTGGTTCTTTTTTCAATGGAGAGGAGCGTAATCATGCACATACATATCGTCGCCGGCGGTCCTTTTGAATACATCCCGCCGCTTACTCATGAAGCATCTCGTGAAGACATTCTCTGGGTCGGTGTAGACCGTGGGACTCTTTTCTTACTAGCAGAGGGCATTGTTCCTGAAAGAGCATTTGGTGATTTTGATAGTGTGACAGAAGAAGAGCTTCATGAGCTAAAAAAGACATTGCCTGCGCTGAATGTTTTTCAGGCAGAGAAAGATGAAACTGATTTAGAGCTTGCGCTTAACTGGGCACTTCGTCAGAACCCATCGCATATTCAAATCTACGGAATCACAGGCGGCAGAGCGGATCATTTTCTGGGAAATATCCATCTCCTTTACAAAGGCATTCAGCACAAACAGAGCATCACACTCGTAGACAAACAAAATATCATTCAAATGTTTGGCCCTGGTACATACGCAATCAAACAAGACTTAGGTAAAAAATATGTGTCGTTTCTGCCCTTCGGTACATCGGTTGAAAAGCTGACATTAAAAGGTTTCAAATATCCTCTGAAAAATTGTCATATTGAGCCAGGTTCCACACTATGTATTAGTAACGAACTCATCCACTCAAATGGTACTTTTTCTTTTCATGAAGGCATATTAATAATGGTAAGAAGCAAAGATTGACCAACCTATCAATGTGGATGGCTGATTAAGCTCAATTGTGCTGCAAGCGGTACTTTTAGGAGGGGGACAAAATGAAATTTTATACAATCAAACTGCCTAGATTTCTTGGCGGCATTGTCCGTGCGATGCTTGGTTCATTTAAGAAAGATTAATGAGTAATCTCCTTTATTTCCACATAAAAACGCCTGCTACATTTAACTGTAGCAGGCGTTTACTCTTGCTTATACACGCTCAACTTTACCAGATTTCAAAGCTCGAGCTGATACATATACTCTTTTAGGCTTACCGTCCACTAGAATACGAACTTTTTGAAGGTTCGCGCCCCATGTACGTTTTGTAGAGTTCATTGCGTGAGAACGGTTGTTCCCAGCTTTTGTTTTTCTGCCTGTAATAACGCATTTACGTGCCATTTGTTTCCCTCCTAACTGCGAAAACATCATCATATTCTTCATATACGTACTTAGAGATGCCTCAAGATACTTTAATAATTTACCACAGCTTCAAGGGGTTTGCAAGGATTGTTTCCACCTCTTTCAAGAAAAATACCTTGACATCTTGATAAAAAATCAAGGCTATAGTATAAGTAGGATTGGGTCGGATTGAATGATTTCTTTTAAAAAGAAGGGTCTTATAGTAAAATAGTGATAACTCAGGGCAATTTCTCAAAAAGGGGGAACCAATGTGTCCATTGAACTTAGAACGAAATACGGACAAATTGATATATCAAATGAAGTCATTGCAATGGTGGCAGGAGGCGCTGCGATCGATTGCTATGGTATTGTTGGCATGGCGTCCAAAAATCAAATAAAGGACGGCTTGACGGATATTCTCCGCAAAGAGAACTTCAGCCGGGGTGTTCTTGTGCGTCAAAAAGAAGACCGCATTCATATTGATATGTACATCATCGTCAGCTACGGTACAAAAATATCAGAAGTCGCACATAATGTTCAAACGAAAGTCAAATATACGATTCATCACACAATTGGACTTTCAGTTGACTCAGTCAACATTTACGTACAAGGAGTAAAAGTTACGAATCCGTAGTAAGGAGGAAATATATTGTCTATTAGAAATCTTGATGGCCGCTCATTTGCAAAAATGATTCTTGCAGGTGCACACCATCTTTCTCAAAACGCACAAATTGTTGATGCGTTAAATGTTTTTCCAGTGCCAGACGGAGACACGGGGACAAATATGAATTTGTCGATGACTTCAGGGGCAAAAGCAGTTGAAGAAACAAATACCGATCACATTGGTAAGGTCGGGGTGGCTCTCTCAAAAGGGCTATTGATGGGCGCAAGAGGAAACTCAGGTGTCATCCTGTCTCAGCTCTTCAGAGGGTTCAGTAAAAATATAGAGCACAAAGAAACGATTGACGCCAAAGAATTTGCCCTTGCCTTGCAGGCGGGTGTTGATACAGCATATAAAGCCGTCATGAAACCGATTGAAGGCACCATCTTAACGGTTGCAAAAGACGCAGCAAAGAAAGCGGTTGCTGTTTCAGCGGCAGAAGATCAAATTGATCGTGTTCTTGAATTAACGATTGAGGAAGCAAGAGCATCACTTGACCGCACACCAGATCTCCTTCCAGTATTAAAAGAAGTCGGTGTTGTAGATAGCGGCGGTAAAGGGCTTCTTTGTGTATATGAAGGTTTTCTTGCTTCTTTAAGAGGAGAGGATCTTCCTCCTAAAACAGCCTCTTTGCCAACATTAAAAGAACTTGTGAGTGCAGAGCATCATAAAAGTGCACAAAGCCATATGAACACAGAAGATATAGAATTTGGCTATTGTACAGAATTTATGGTGAAATTTGAAGAAGATAAACAGTCCTTTGAAGAAAATGCCTTTAGAGAAGAATTAAGCGAATTCGGAGATTCACTTCTTGTGGTATCTGATGATACGCTAGCGAAGGTTCATATTCATGCAGAGCACCCAGGAGAAGTCTTATCATATGCACAGCGCTACGGCAGCTTGATCAATATGAAAATAGAAAACATGAGAGAGCAGCATAGCTCGATCGTCAATGAAGAAAAAGATCACTCGACTGCTGCACCAAAAGCACCTGCTGCTAAAAAACAGCGTTTTGGGGTAGTGAGTGTTGCAATGGGAGAAGGAATTGCGGACTTGTTTAAAAGTATCGGGGCTTCCGTCGTGATTGAAGGCGGGCAGACGATGAATCCGAGCACAGAAGACATTGTCAAAGCAATTGATAGCATTCATGCCGAAACCGTCTTTATCTTACCTAATAATTCTAATATTGTCATGGCAGCTAAACAGGCGGCAACTGTCTCAAGTCGTGAGGTCGTTGTTATTCCGACGAAGACTGTTCCTCAAGGGATGTCGGCACTTCTTTCTCTAAATGAAACAGCTTCAAATGAAGACAATGAAGCAGCGATGCTAGAAGCGATTGATCATGTGAAAAGCGGCCAAATTACCTTTGCAGTGAGAGATACCCAAATTGATGGAATCGACATTGCTAAAGGCGATTATATGGGTCTATACAATGGAAAAATCACCTTAACAGCTAAAAATCAATTAGATGCTGCAAAAGAGCTTTTGAACCAAATGGTGACAGAAGATGATGAGATTGTCACCATCATTAAAGGCGAAGATGCAACATCTGATGAGATGGAAGCGTTAGAAGCATATATTGAAAAAACATTTGAAGATGTAGAAGTTGAAGTCCACGATGGGAAACAGCCGCTTTATTCATATATTTTGGCTGTTGAATAAAGAAAGAAGGGCACATAAAGCCCTTCTTCTTCTTTTGCAATTTTTTACTAGGCGTTCATTGCTGAAATGAGTTGCGGGAATCGAATGAATCCATTAGTCTAAAGGAAGAAACAAACCACTACGCAAGCGGTTATGAGAGGGGAAGACCTATGAAATTTAGAAGTGTGTTTGATATTATTGGACCCGTCATGATTGGTCCATCAAGTTCGCACACAGCGGGTGCGGCTCGTATAGGAAGAGTGGCACGCAGTTTATTCGGAAGAGAACCGAAACGAATTGTCGTTTCATTTTATGGCTCTTTTAAAGATACGTATAAAGGACACGGTACAGATGTAGCCATTATTGGCGGTGTTCTTGACTTTGATACATTTGATGAACGAATCAAAACAGCGATCGATATTGCCAAAAGCAAAGGCATCGAGATTGAATTTATAGAAGAAGACGCCGTACCAGCGCATCCGAATACAGCAAAAGTAGACATCTCAGATGCGAATGGAAAGCTTGAATTAATTGGGATTTCCATTGGCGGAGGTAAAATCGAAATCACAGAATTAAATGGCTTCGAGCTTAGACTTTCAGGTAATCACCCAGCCATTCTTGTCGTTCATAACGATCGCTACGGGACGATTGCGGCAGTTGCCAATGTGTTAGCGAAATTTGCGATCAACATCGGTCATATGGAAGTGGCGCGCAAAGAGGTTGGGCAAGAGGCACTGATGACCATTGAAGTGGATCAAAATATTGATCCGGCGGTTCTATCAGAGCTGGAGACGCTACCTAACATTATTCAAGTGACACAAATTGCAGAGTAACAACAAGGAGGTTATGTAGGATGTTTAAAAACGTCAAAGAACTCGTGCAGCTTACAGAAGAACGGAATACCTCCATTTCAGAAATCATGATTACACAAGAAATGGAAGTGACAGGGAAGTCACGCGAAGACATTTTCTCGCAAATGTACCGCAACCTAGAAGTGATGGAGCAGGCTGTTGAAAACGGACTAAAAGGTGTGAAATCATTATCAGGTTTAACTGGCGGAGATGCGGTGAAACTTCAAGCATATATCGCATCAGGCAAAACATTGTCTGGTCATACGATTTTAGATGCTGTCAGTAAGGCAGTTGCAACAAACGAAGTCAATGCAGCAATGGGAACCATCTGTGCAACGCCTACAGCAGGCTCAGCAGGTGTTGTGCCAGGTACGCTCTTTGCGGTGAAAGAAACATTAAAGCCAACGAAAGAACAAATGGTCAGATTCCTGTTTACATCCGGCGCATTTGGTTTTGTTGTGGCCAATAACGCAAGTATCTCTGGTGCAGCAGGCGGCTGTCAGGCAGAGGTAGGCTCAGCATCAGGTATGGCAGCAGCCGCCATTGTAGAAATGGCAGGCGGCACGCCGCAGCAATCGGCTGAAGCAATGGCCATTACACTGAAGAACATGCTTGGACTTGTTTGTGATCCAGTAGCAGGACTTGTCGAAGTGCCATGTGTGAAACGAAACGCAATGGGTGCTTCAAATGCAATGATTGCAGCAGATATGGCACTTGCCGGCATTACAAGCCGTATCCCATGTGATGAGGTCATTGATGCCATGTATAAAATTGGTCAGACGATGCCAACAGCTCTTCGTGAGACAGCGCAAGGCGGACTCGCTGCAACACCGACAGCAAGAGAGCTTGAAAAGAAGATTTTCGGAGGTGTGACCTCATCTCGTGATACAGAAACTGCAAGATAGTGTCTCAGTCCTAAAGGGAATTGGAGCCGAAACAGAAAAAACACTAAATGAACTTGGAATCCATACAGTAGCCGATTTGCTCGGCTACTTTCCTTATCGATATGATGATTATGAGCTTCGCAACTTAGAAGAAGTAAGGCATGACGAACGTGTCACAGTGGAAGGAAAAGTGCACAGTGAGCCCGTTCTCACCTATTATGGAAAAAAAAGAAGCAGGCTGACGTTCAGGCTGCTTGTCGGGCGTTTTCTCATTACAGCTATTTGCTTCAATCGCCCGTATTTAAAACGAAGTCTTGTTTTAGGTGATACGGTATCTGTCACAGGGAAATGGGATAAAAACCGTCAATCTATCATGGTGCAGGAATTTAAAAAAGGAACGCACGAACAAGATGGCAGTATTGAGCCTGTCTATTCGGTCAAAGAAAATGTGACAGTGAAGATGATGAGACGTTTTGTGAAGCAAGCCTTATCGCTTTATGCAGATCAAGCGGAAGATCCATTGCCAAAGCAGCTCGTCGCTGCTTATAAACTCATGTCGTATCAAGAAGCGCTAAAGGCCATTCATCTCCCAGAAACAAGAGATTCGCTCAAGCAAGCAAGGCGCCGTTTCGTGTACGAGGAGTTTCTGATGTTTCAGCTGAAGATGCAGGCGATCAGAAAAAAAGAACGAGAAAAAACATCAGGCATCCAGCATCCATTTTCAAAAGAAGCTGTCTTTGAGTTTGTTCACAGTCTGCCGTTCCCGCTGACAAAAGCGCAATCAAGAGTGCTTGATGAAATCATGTCTGATATGGCGTCCCCGTACCGGATGAACCGGCTGCTTCAAGGAGATGTTGGATCAGGGAAAACAGCCGTTGCGGCCATTGCGCTTTATGCCGCTCATTTATCCGGCTTTCAAGGTGCACTGATGGTGCCAACCGAGATTTTGGCAGAACAGCACGCAGATTCACTTTACCAGCTGTTTGAAAAATGGGGATTGAATATTGCGCTGCTCACTAGCTCTGTGAAAGGTAAGCGCCGCAGAGAACTGCTGGAACGTTTGAAAGAGGGCGAAATTGATCTATTGGTCGGTACGCATGCCCTCATCCAAGACGAAGTGGAATTTAAGCAGCTTGGTCTTGTCATTACAGATGAACAGCACAGATTCGGCGTGGAACAACGGAAAAAATTGAGAAGTAAAGGACAGGACCCAGACGTTTTATTTATGACCGCAACACCTATCCCAAGAACCCTTGCGATTACGGTCTTTGGAGAAATGGATGTATCCGTCATTGATGAATTGCCAGCCGGCCGAAAGCAAATTGAAACGTATTGGGTGAAGCATGACATGCTTGAAAGGATTCTTGCTTTTGTGGATAAAGAGCTGAGAAAAGGCAGACAAGCATACATTATTTGTCCGCTCATAGAAGAATCAGACAAACTGGATGTGCAAAATGCAATTGATGTTCATAGCATGCTGACGGAGGCGTATCGCGGTAAGTGGTCGATTGGTTTAATGCACGGGAAACTGGCGAGCGATGAAAAAGATCAGGTGATGAGAGCGTTCACCGCAAATGAAGTCCAAATCCTCGTTTCAACCACGGTTGTTGAAGTCGGGGTCAACGTGCCGAACGCCACCATCATGGTCATATATGATGCGGACCGCTTTGGACTGTCACAGCTTCATCAGCTAAGAGGACGGGTCGGACGCGGAGAGCATCAATCATTTTGTATCTTAATGGCAGATCCGAAATCAGAGACGGGTAAAGAGCGGATGCGGATCATGTCTGAAACGACCGATGGCTTTGAACTGTCAGAAAAAGACTTGGAACTAAGGGGACCAGGCGACTTCTTTGGCAAGAAACAAAGCGGGATGCCTGAATTTAAAGTGGCAGATATGGTTCATGACTATAGAGCGCTTGAAACCGCTAGAAAAGATGCGGCAGAGCTCGTGCAGTCTGACGCCTTTTGGACAGAGCCTGAATACAAAGAACTTCGTCAAACACTCGTAGACAGCGGTGTGCTTGGCGGAGATAAATTGAGCTGATCAAGTGCTGGAGGAATTTTCTTGTCTTTTTGAAACAAGGATTGATTTATCATCTATGAGATTATATACTACTATTAGTACCTAGTCATAAATGTACGGATGGTGTCTGCATATGAAACTAAATAAAAAAGAACGTCAAAGGCTTCTCCAGCAAACGATCAGCTCGACTCCGTTCATTACTGATGAAGAATTGGCAGGTAAATTCGGTGTAAGCATTCAAACGGTTCGACTTGATCGTTTGGAGCTCTCAATCCCTGAATTGCGCGAAAGAATTAAGCACGTTGCCGAAAAGACATTAGAGGATGAAGTGAAGTCGCTTCCGCTGGATGAAGTGATTGGAGAAATGATTGATGTAAAGCTTGATGATCAAGCGATTTCCATTTTCGAAGTGAGAAAAGAGCATGTATTCAGCCGTAACCAAATTGCCAGGGGACATCATCTCTTTGCCCAGGCAAATTCGCTGGCAGTTGCCGTCATCGACGATGAACTGGCTTTGACAGCAAAAGCAAATATCAAGTTTACAAGGCAGGTCAAACAAGGCGAAAGAGTTGTCTCAAAAGCCAAAGTTGCCTCACATGATAAAGAAAAAGGCAGAACCGTAGTTGAAGTAAATAGCTATGTGGGTGAGGAAGTTGTCTTCTCAGGCGATTTCGTCATGTATCGCTCAAAACAAAAGTAAAAGGTGGCACATAACATGAGAATTGCAGTCGATGCAATGGGGGGAGATCATGCCCCTAAAGCCATTATAGACGGTGTGCAAAAAAGCTTAGTAGCATTTTCAGATATTGAGATTACACTTGTCGGCGATGAAAGCAAAATCAAACCTTACATAACAAATGAAGAACGCATCACCATTTTAGATGCAAAAGAAGTCATTGAACCAACAGATGAACCAGTGCGTGCAGTTAGACGTAAAAAGGATTCTTCTATGGTGAAAATGGCGCAGGAAGTATCAGAAGGAAGAGCAGATGCGTGTATTTCAGCTGGAAATACTGGCGCACTCATGACCGCAGGACTGTTTATCGTAGGAAGGATCGATGGCATTGACAGACCGGCACTTGCACCAACTTTGCCAACACTGGATGGCAGCGGGTTCTTATTATTAGATGTCGGCGCAAACGTTGATGCAAAGCCAGAGCATCTTTTGCAATATGCCATGATGGGGTCCATTTACGCAGAGCGTGTCTTCCCAAAGAGCAATCCGCGTGTTGGACTTTTAAATGTCGGTACAGAAGATAAAAAGGGCAACGATTTAACGAAAAAAACCTTTGAATTACTAAAAGCATCAGACTTGAATTTTGTAGGAAATGTCGAGTCTCGTGATTTATTAGAAGGTGTAGCTGATGTCGTTGTCACTGATGGCTTTACAGGAAATATCGCTCTGAAAACGATTGAAGGGACAGCCCTTTCTGTCTTTAAAATGCTGAAAGAAACATTAACATCTAGCCTGACAGCCAAAATCGCAGCAGGCATGATGAAGCCAAAACTAATGCAGATGAAATCTAAAATGGATTACTCCGAATATGGCGGTGCCGCTTTATTTGGTTTAAAAGCACCTGTTATTAAAGCGCACGGCTCATCTGATGAAAATGCGATTTTCCATGCCATTCGTCAGGCGCGCGATATCGTTGAAAAAGACGTTTCAGCCATCATTCATCAAGAAGTTCAAAAAGAAAACACGAATGAGTCTTAATGGAGGTAAGCAGCATGAGTAAAATTGCTTTTTTATTCCCAGGCCAAGGCTCTCAAAAAATTGGCATGGGAAAAGATTTATTTGATCAAGAAGCAGCATCTAAAGCTGTGTTTGAAGAAGCAGATAAGACCCTAGGGTTTGATTTATCTTCAATGATTTTTGAAGGAGATGCAGGAGAACTGACGCTGACCTATAATGCACAGCCAGCTCTTTTAACAACAAGCATCGCCATCTTAAAGAAATTTGAAGAGAGCGGAATGAAAGTCGATTATGCGGCAGGTCACAGTCTTGGTGAATATACAGCTCTTGTTGCAGCGGGTGCTCTTTCGTTTAAAGATGCCGTTTATGCAGTAAGAAAACGCGGCGAATTAATGAATGAAGCCGTTCCTGCAGGAGAAGGCGCTATGGCAGCGATTCTTGGCTTAGACCAAGCGGCCCTTTTAGAAGTGACAAAAGAAGTGACAGAAAGCGGCCATCTTGTAGAGCTCGCTAACTTAAACTGTCCTGGTCAAATCGTCATCTCTGGTACTGCAAAAGGAGTCGAACTGGCATCAGAGAAAGCGAAAGAAAAGGGCGCAAAACGTGCGATCCCACTGGAAGTAAGTGGACCTTTCCATTCCGCTTTAATGAAGCCGGCAGCTGAAAAATTCACAGATGTTCTGTCAAAGCTAGACATTTCGGATGCCAAAACACCGGTTATCTCCAATGTAACAGCAGATATCGTAACGTCTCGTGAGGAGATTGAGACAAAACTCATTGAACAATTGTATTCTCCTGTTCGTTTTGAAGAAAGTGTGGAACGCCTGATTGATTTAGGTGTGACAACATTTATTGAAATTGGTCCTGGTAAAGTGCTTTCAGGTCTTGTGAAAAAGGTCAATCGCCGCCTGACGACTATTTCCGTTTCAGATCAAGCAAGCATTGAAGCAGCAATTCAAACATTAAAGGGGGACTCTTGATGCTTACAAATCAAACAGCCGTTGTAACAGGTGCATCACGCGGTATTGGCCGTTCGATCGCAATTGATTTAGCGAAGAATGGTGCAAATGTTGTGGTCAACTATTCAGGAAACGAAGCAAAAGCAAATGAAGTAGTCGATGAAATCAAAGCACTTGGCCAGCAGGCGTTTGCTGTCAAAGCGGATGTCTCGAATGCGGAAGAAGTACAGTCATTAATGAAACAAGCCATTGATACATTTGGTTCCATCGATATTCTTGTGAACAATGCAGGGATTACAAAGGACAACCTGCTCATGAGAATGAAAGAAAATGAATGGGATGATGTCATTAACATAAACTTAAAAGGCGTCTTCAACTGTACAAAAGCTGTGACACGTCAAATGATGAAACAGCGAAGCGGAAGAATCATCAATGTGGCATCAGTCGTTGGCGTTTGCGGAAACCCTGGACAAGCGAACTATGTGGCAGCAAAAGCTGGTGTGATCGGTTTAACGAAAACAACAGCGAAAGAGCTGGCAAGCCGTCATATTACAGTCAATGCAGTAGCACCAGGCTTTATTTCTACTGATATGACAGACAAGCTTGATGACAATGTGCAAGCAGACATGCTGAAACAAATCCCGCTCGCACGCTTTGGTGCGCCTGAAGATATAAGCAACGTTGTTGTTTTTTTAGCTTCAGAAGGAGCAGGTTATATTACAGGCCAAACCATCCAAGTAGATGGCGGAATGGTCATGTCCTAAGAAATATCAAAATTTCATTAGGTTTTCTCTAGTTTTTTAAAAACGAATCAACTATAATACTTTGAGGGGAGGTGAAAGGCAATGGCAGACGTATTAGAGCGTGTATCAAAAATTATTGTAGACCGCCTTGGCGTTGATGAGGCTGACGTGAAAATGGAAGCTTCATTTAAAGAAGATTTAGGCGCTGATTCCCTTGATGTAGTTGAGCTAGTTATGGAACTTGAAGATGAGTTCGATATGGAAATTTCTGACGAAGATGCTGAAAAAATTGCAACAGTCGGTGACGCTGTGAACTACATAAATAGCCAGCAATAAGCGTAACAAAGTCCCGTCTATTTTCAAGACGGGACTTTGAAAATTTATGTTAGTTTCAACACATTCAGCTGATCAATTGTCAGCCTTTTTCAGATGCTAAGGAGCAGCGTTTCCTTGCATGTAGAAAGAGAGACTCCATATAATCAGTATCCTTAAAGGCGATGACACGCCTACCTGGAGGTTGCTATGCCAAAACACTATAAAGACAAACAGAAACAGAGTAAAAAACTAGAGCAATTTAGAGAATTCCAGCAGCGCATTTCCGTACACTTTAAAAATGAAAAGCTTCTCTATCAAGCCTTTACACATTCTTCTTATGTAAATGAACACAGGAAAAAACCTTATGAGGATAATGAGAGACTTGAATTTTTAGGAGACGCTGTTTTAGAATTGACAATCTCACAGTTCTTATTTGCGAAATATCCAGCAATGAGCGAGGGAGATTTAACAAAACTAAGAGCGGCGATCGTATGTGAACCATCTCTTGTGTCACTGGCACATGAGCTGTCCTTTGGAGACCTTGTTCTTTTAGGAAAAGGGGAAGAAATGACAGGCGGCAGAAAGCGCCCAGCACTCTTAGCAGACGTATTCGAAGCGTTTATCGGAGCACTTTACTTAGACCAAGGGCTTGAGCCTGTTGAACAATTCCTGGAAGCCTATGTGTATCCGAAAATTAACGACGGTGCTTTCTCGCATGTCATGGACTTTAAAAGCCAGCTTCAAGAGTTTGTTCAGCGTGATGGGAAAGGTGTTCTTGAATACCGAATCCTTCATGAAAAAGGTCCAGCACATAACAGAGAATTTGAAGCGAATGTATCGCTCAGAGGAGAAGTGCTTGGGATTGGAAACGGCCGCTCGAAAAAAGAAGCAGAACAGCACGCTGCACAGGAAGCACTTGCTAAATTACAGAAGCATCATATGAACCAATAAAATCCCCCTCGTCATTCAGGGGGATTTCACTCTGTTTTCCATCATCTTTTTTCACTTCATATGGTAAGATGATAGTACTTTAAATACATAAGGAGGATCACTCTCATGTTCCTCAAACGTTTAGACGTGATAGGATTCAAATCTTTCGCACAGCGAGTGACCGTGGACTTTGTCAAAGGGGTCACAGCTGTTGTTGGACCAAACGGAAGCGGCAAAAGTAATATTACAGATGCCATCCGCTGGGTACTTGGCGAACAATCAGCGAAAAGCCTCCGCGGAGGAAAAATGGAAGACATCATTTTTGCAGGAAGTGACTCAAGGAAAAGAGTCAACCTAGCAGAGGTGACATTAACGCTGGATAACGAAGATCACTTTTTGCCGATCGATTTTCACGAAGTCAGTGTGACAAGAAGGGTGTATCGTTCTGGAGAAAGTGAATTTCTCATAAACAATCAGTCAGTCCGCTTAAAGGATATTATTGATCTTTTCATGGACTCAGGTCTTGGGAAGGAAGCGTTTTCGATCATCAGTCAAGGGAAGGTAGAAGAGATTCTATCGAGTAAGGCTGAAGAGAGACGAAGCATCTTCGAAGAAGCGGCTGGTGTCTTGAAATATAAAACCAGAAAGAAAAAAGCCGAGAACAAACTGTTTGAAACGCAGGACAACTTAAACCGGGTTGAAGATATTCTGCATGAACTAGAAGATCAAGTAGAACCATTAAGAATGCAAGCATCCATTGCAAAGGACTATTTGCAAAAGAAAGAAGAGCTTGAAAATGTAGAAATTGCTCTCACCGTCCATGATATCGAAGCACTTCACGAAAAATGGACAGCACTTGGTGAAGCGGTCGAGCGTTTCAAACAAGATGAAATGAAGCAATCCACAGACATTCAGGCAAAAGAAGCCAAAATTGAAGAGTCGAGGGACCGAATTCAGGCGCTTGACGAATCGATTCATGACCTCCAAGAAGTTCTCCTTTTCACAAGTGAGGAATTAGAAAAGCTTGAAGGAAAAAAAGAGGTTCTAAAAGAACGCAAAAAAAATGCAGCCGCTAACCAAGGGCAGCTGGAAGAAGCGCTCATCCGTTTAACCGAAAAACAGGCGCTGTTAACCGAGAAGATTCAGCAGCAGGAAATCACGCGTGACAGTCTGCAAAAAGAAGTGCAGCAGCTAAAAGATGAAGTGAAAACAAAACAGCACCAGCTGTCGCTCCATAGTGAAGATGTCGAAGGTCAAATTGAACAGCTGAAAAGCGATTATTTTGATCTATTAAACGAACAGGCTTCTATTCGAAATGAGCGCAAATTACTTGAAGAGCAGCAGCGCCAGACGGCCTTGCAGCTAGAGCGTCTCACGCAAAATAACCAGAAACATATTGAAGAACGGGTGTCTGTTAAAGAAAAGAAAACGGAAGCGGAGCAGCAGCTTTCAGAACGAGAAGAAGACATCTTGGCTCAGGTGAAACGCTTTAGAGAGGCAGAACAAAAGCTTGAGCAAATGAAACGTCAATACGAGAAAAAAGAAACGGCTCTTTACCAGGCCTATCAATATGTACAACAGGCAAAATCAAAAAAAGAGATGCTTGAATCGATGCAGGAAGACTTCTCCGGCTTTTTCCAAGGAGTAAAAGAGGTCTTAAAGGCAAAGGACCGATTAGGCGGTATTCATGGTGCGATTGCAGAGCTAATTCAAACAGAGCAGCAGCATGAAACAGCGATTGAAATCGCGCTTGGCGCAGCCACACAGCATGTGGTCACGGAAAATGAAGCGGCTGCGAGACAGGCCATTGGCTACTTAAAGCAGCATTCCTTTGGACGAGCGACTTTCTTGCCAATGAACGTCATCAAAGAACGAACCATTCAGTTCAGAGATATCCAAACAGCTGAACAGCATGCCGCATTTATCGGTGTAGCGAGTCAGCTCGTTTCCTTTGACGAAAAGTATCAGAAGGTCATACAGAATTTGCTTGGAACAGTCCTTATCGTTAGAGACTTAAAAGGCGCCAATGAACTGGCGAAAATGCTCGGACATCGTTACCGCATCGTGACCCTTGAAGGGGACGTCGTGAACCCGGGCGGTTCAATGACTGGGGGCGGCATGAAGAAACAGAGCAACTCCCTCCTCTCAAGGAACCGAGAGATCGAAACATTAACAAAGCAGCTCGTTGAAATGGAAGAAAAAACAACGATCCTTGAAAAAGAAACAAAAGAAACGAAGCAGGCCATTTCAGCAAGCGAATCCCAATTAAATGAACTGCGTCAGCGCGGCGAAACACTTCGAGAAAAGCAGCAAGAGCTGAAAGGAAAACTATACGAACTGCAAGTAGCAGAAAAAAATATTAACGCTCATCTTGAGCTCTACGATCAAGAAAAAGAAGAATTACAGCAGCGCGCTAGTGAACTTGCGAGCAAGGACAAAGAACAGGCAGCTCTTGAAGTCTCTATTGGTGAGAAATTGACGTCTCTTGATGAAGAGATCAACACGTTAACCAAACGAAAGCAGACCCAAAGCTCAACGAAAGAAACCATTTCTGCCGAGTTAACAGAGCTGAAAATCTCACTTGCCAAAAAAGAGCAGTCTTTGGCTAATGAACAAGAAAAACTTTCAAGCTTAACGGCTGAATTAGAAGAAGCTGAAAAAGCGCTGATGGAAACAAAAGAAGATTTATCCCTCTTAACAAGTGAAATGTCATCCAGCTCAAGCGGAGCAGAACAGCTGGAAGAAGCGGCAAAAGAGAAGCTGGAAAATAAAAACAAAACGACAGCACTCATTTCAGAGCGCCGTAAACAGCGTATGGCTCTTTCTGAAACATTAGAATTTGCTGAACGTGAACTCAAAGAGCAAAAACGTCTTTACAAGCAGCTCACGACAAGTTTAAAGGATGAAGAGATCAAGCTTGGCCGCATGGAAGTAGAGCTTGATAACCTCATCGCTTATTTAAACGAAGAATATGCTCTTTCATTTGAAGGAGCAAAAGAAATGTACCAACTGTCGCTATCGCCGGATGAAGCAAGAAAACGAGTGAAACTGATCAAACTAGCCATTGAAGAGCTCGGAACAGTGAACTTAGGCAGTATTGATGAATATGAACGAGTAAATGAACGCTATCTTTTCTTAACAGAACAGCGAAATGATCTGACAGAAGCGAAAAATACGTTATTCCAAGTCATCGAAGAAATGGACCAAGAAATGACAAAGCGCTTCTCTGAGACATTTTCTCAAATCCGCGGGCATTTTGAGTCTGTTTTCCAAGCATTATTTGGTGGTGGACGGGCAGATCTCAAGCTGACAGATCCAAACGATTTACTAAACGCTGGCGTCGATATTGTCGCCCAGCCGCCAGGGAAAAAGCTGCAAAACCTAAGCCTGCTATCAGGCGGAGAAAGAGCATTAACAGCGATCGCTTTATTATTCTCCATCTTAAAAGTGCGGCCAGTGCCATTCTGCGTGCTAGATGAGGTAGAAGCGGCGCTTGATGAAGCAAATGTGTTCCGCTTTGCCCAGTATTTAAAGAAATACAGCAAAGAAACACAGTTCATTGTCATCACACACCGAAAAGGAACGATGGAAGAAGCAGATGTTCTGTACGGTGTCACCATGCAGGAGTCTGGCGTTTCAAAACTAGTATCCGTCAAACTAGAAGAAACGAAAGAGCTTGTCCAGTAATTAAAGGAGGTTTTTGAACCAATGAGCTTTTTTAAGAAACTAAAAGAAAAATTTGCGCAGCAAAGCGATTCAGTATCAGAAAAGTTTAAAGATGGCCTTGAAAAAACGAGAAATTCGTTTCAAGGAAAAGTAAATGAACTGATTTCTCGCTATCGCAAGGTTGATGAAGACTTTTTCGAAGAACTCGAAGAAGTTTTAATCGGTGCTGATGTTGGTTTTACGACTGTGATGGAACTGATTGATGAGCTGAAAAAAGAAGTGAAATTAAGAAACATTCAAGACCCAAGTGAAGTGCAGGCCGTCATCTCTGAAAAACTCGTTGACATTTACAATAGCGGAGAGGAACAAATCTCTGAGCTGAACATTGAAGACGGGCGTTTAAATATTATTTTATTTGTGGGCGTTAACGGTGTTGGAAAAACAACGACAATCGGTAAGCTTGCAAACAAGCTGAAAAATGAAGGGAAATCCGTCATTTTAGCAGCAGGTGATACATTCCGTGCCGGTGCGATTGAGCAGCTTGAAGTATGGGGAGAGCGTTCAGGTGTCCCGGTTGTCAAACAAACAGCAGGCTCTGATCCAGCAGCCGTCATCTATGATGCCGTTCAATCTGCAAAAGCCAAAAAAGCAGATGTCCTGATCTGTGATACAGCAGGCAGACTGCAAAACAAAGTCAACTTAATGAAAGAGCTGGAGAAGGTCAAGAGAGTGATTGAGCGCGAAGTGCCAGATGCACCGCACGAAGTACTGCTTGCTCTTGATGCGACAACCGGTCAAAATGCTATGGCGCAAGCGAAGGAATTTTCGAAAGCGACAAATGTGACAGGAATTGCGTTAACCAAGCTTGATGGTACTGCAAAAGGCGGGATTGTTCTTGCGATTCGTAATGAACTGAACATCCCCGTGAAGCTTGTCGGTCTAGGTGAAAAAGTGGACGATCTGCAAGAATTCGATGCTGAATCGTATGTGTATGGATTATTCTCAGACGTCATTGATCAAGAAGACTAATGAAAATGCCGGTAAAGCTGCCGGCATTTTTTATTTATATAGCACCGCAGGAAGTGACAAGATAAAAACTTGACACACAGATGAGAACCGTGTAAACTTAGTTGATGTAAAGGGAATGAACTTAACAAAGGGGAGAGAGCCCATGACGCTTGAAAAAACAACGAGAATGAACTACTTGTTTGATTTCTATCAATCGTTGTTAACCGCAAAGCAAAAGAGCTACATGTCGCTTTACTACCTAGACGATTTTTCCCTCGGTGAAATTGCGGATGAATATGAAGTATCAAGACAGGCTGTTTATGATAATATTAAACGGACTGAAGCGATGCTTGAACAATATGAAGAAAAGCTGCTCTTGTTTAAGAAATTTAAAGAGCGTAAAGAACTTCTCAAAAAAATGAGAGAGCTTGTAGCAGACTCCGCGCAAAAGGAAGAAGCAGAAGCTTTAATTGAATCGCTTGAGAAATTAGATTAGGAGGCGGCACAGTATGGCATTTGAAGGATTAGCCGACCGACTGCAGCAGACGATTTCAAAAATCCGCGGCAAAGGAAAAGTGTCAGAGCAAGATGTAAAAGAAATGATGCGCGAGGTACGCCTTGCCCTTCTTGAAGCTGACGTCAATTTTAAAGTAGTGAAAGACTTTGTGAAAAAAGTAAGCGAGCGGGCAGTTGGGCAAGAGGTCATGAAAAGCCTTACCCCTGGACAACAGGTCATTAAAGTTGTAAAAGAAGAACTCACTGAATTAATGGGCGGGGAAGAGAGTAAAATCGCCGTGGCGAAAAAACCTCCAACAGTCATTATGATGGTTGGTCTTCAAGGGGCAGGTAAAACGACTACAACTGGGAAGCTTGCCAACTTACTTCGCAAAAAACATAATCGCAAGCCGATGATGGTGGCTGCTGACATTTACAGACCAGCCGCGATCCAGCAGCTTCAAACGCTAGGGAAACAGCTTGATATGCCAGTATTCTCATTAGGTGATCAAGTCAGTCCTGTTGAAATTGCCAAACAGGCAATTGAAAAAGCGAAAGAAGAACACCACGATTATGTCATTTTAGATACAGCAGGGCGTCTTCATATCGATGAAGAATTAATGGGTGAACTTCAGAAAGTAAAAGAAGTAGCAAATCCAGAAGAAATCTTCCTTGTTGTAGACTCTATGACAGGTCAAGATGCTGTCAATGTCGCAAAAAGCTTTAATGAACAGCTTGGTTTAACAGGTGTCGTTCTAACGAAACTAGACGGTGATACAAGAGGCGGAGCAGCACTTTCGATTCGCGCTGTCACAAATACGCCGATTAAATTCGCTGCACTAGGAGAAAAGCTAGATGCGCTAGAACCATTCCACCCAGAACGAATGGCATCTAGAATTCTTGGTATGGGCGATGTGCTCACACTGATTGAAAAAGCACAGGCAAACGTTGACCAAGATAAGGCAAAAGAGCTTGAACAAAAAATGCGGACAATGAGCTTCACGCTCGATGATTTTCTCGAGCAGCTTGGCCAAGTTCGTAATATGGGGCCGCTTGATGAATTGATCCAAATGATGCCGGGAGCCGGTAAAATGAAAGGGCTCAAAAACGTCCAAGTAGACGAAAAGCAGCTCAATCACATCGAAGCGATCATTAAATCCATGACGACCGAGGAAAAAGAACAGCCAGAGGTCATCAATGCAAGCCGAAGAAAACGGATTGCAAAGGGAAGCGGAACATCTGTACAGGAAGTCAATCGCCTTTTAAAGCAATTTGACGAAATGAAAAAGATGATGAAGCAGATGACCAACATGTCCAAAGGAAAGAAAAAGGGCTTTAAATTACCATTTATGTAATTGGTTATACATGATAAAACCGTTGTTAAGAAAAAACACTTTACAAACCCTTTTATCATTGTTAATATACTATTTTGTTGAAATATTTTCGGAGGTGCTAGTAAAATGGCAGTAAAAATTCGTTTAAAACGTATGGGAGCAAAAAAATCTCCTTTCTATCGTATTGTTGTAGCAGATTCTCGTTCACCACGTGATGGTCGTTTCATTGAAACAGTTGGAACTTACAACCCAGTGGTATCACCAGCTGAGGTGAAAATCAACGAAGAATTAGCGCTTAAATGGCTTCAAAATGGTGCGAAACCATCTGATACAGTTCGTAACCTTTTCTCAAGCCAAGGAATTCTTGAAAAATTTCATCATGCGAAAAACAGCAAATAATGAAAGAGCTGTCCTTGGAAGAATTGATTGTGTCCATCGTCAAGCCACTTGTTGATTTTCCTGAAGATATTCACGTATCTTCATTAGAAAAAGATGAGCAGGTGATTTACACACTGTCTGTCAATGCCGAAGATACCGGAAAAGTGATCGGAAAGCAGGGACGTACAGCAAAAGCGATACGAACAGTCATGTTTGCAGCAGGTGCAGAGTCTTCTAAGAAAGTTCAACTTGAGATTGCTGACTAAAAAGGGAGAGGGCTTAGGACCTCCCCTTTTTTTACACGTTTAAATCTATTTTTCGTTATACTGTAGAGGACAAATGCCTTCGGATAGGGGGACAAAAAGGAAGATGCAGATCATTCAACATGTCACCGTGATGCAAGTATTAACTGAAAGCAGTAAGGACAAACTGTTAACGACTTTTTTGGAGAAAAAAGAAAGACTAGAACGTGAATGCAATCAATTATATTTTCAACTAAAGAAGCATGAAAAAGAACCACATCAACAAGAAGCCATCCCTCAATTTCAAAAAGCCATTGAAAAAAGGCAAGAGAAGATCAGACAAATTGATTTTCAGGTCGAGCAGCTGCATATTTTGCCGCTAGGAAGTGAAATGAAAGAAACAGAAGTGGATGCGCTTGTTGAAGTGAAAATAGGTGATAAGTGGGATGACAAAATGCAAGATAATGTCATCGTCGTAAAAGACGGCACCATTGTGGAAATACGTCAGGGGTGATTGAGAACATGGAGCTAGATTGGTTGAATGTTGGGAAGATCGTCAATACACACGGAGTGCGCGGAGAAGTGCGCGTCGTGTCAAAGACAGATTTCCCAGAAGAGCGCTACAAAAAAGGAAGTGTCCTTTATATTTTTAAGCAAGGTCAAAAAGAGCCGCTGAAAGTCACTGTCGCATCACACCGGCAGCACAAACAGTTTGATTTGCTTACATTTGAAGAAGTCGGCTCATTAAATGAAGCAGAGCAATTAAAGGAATCAATTTTAAAAGTAGAAAAAGAACATCTCGGGTCATTAGATGAAGGGGAATTTTATTTCCACGAAATCATCGGCTGCGAAGTTTACGATGAAGAGGACAAACTCATCGGTCAAATCAAAGAGATTTTAACGCCAGGGGCAAATGATGTATGGGTTGTTGGAAGAAAAGGCAAAAAAGATGCCCTTATCCCTTATATTCCATCAGTCGTCAAAAAAATTGATATCTCATCCAAGAAAGTACACATTGAAGTGATGGAAGGACTCATTGACGAATGAAAATTGATTTTTTAACGCTTTTTCCTGAAATGTTCGAAGGCGTGCTTCACTCATCGATCTTAAAAAAAGCTCAGGAGAAAGACGCCGTCTCATTTCAAGTCGTCAATTTTAGAGAGTATTCGGATCATAAGCATAAAACAGTGGATGACTACCCGTATGGCGGCGGTGCTGGCATGGTACTGAAAGCACAGCCTGTATTTGATGCGGTAGAAGATTTGACGAAAAAAGCAAACAAGAAGCCCCGCATTATTCTTGTCTGTCCTCAAGGAGAAAGATATACACAAAAGAAAGCAGAAGAGCTTGCAAAAGAAGAGCATCTTATGTTCATTTGCGGCCACTATGAAGGCTACGATGAGCGCATCAGGGAGCATCTTGTCACAGATGAAATCTCAATCGGAGATTTTGTTCTCACAGGCGGAGAGCTGCCGGCGATGATGATTGCAGACAGTGTGGTCAGGCTTTTGCCTCATGTGCTTGGAAAAGAAGCGTCCCATATCGAAGATTCATTTAGTACAGGTCTGCTTGAGCATCCGCACTATACAAGACCAGCTGATTATAAAGGGTTGAAAGTACCGGATGTCCTGCTCTCTGGTAATCATGCCAAGATTGAAGAGTGGCGGCGTAAAGAATCCTTGAAGCGAACCTATACAAGACGGCCGGATTTGATCGATTCTTGCAAAACATTAACCGATGAAGAAAAAAGGTGGCTTTGGCAGCTTCATAATGACTAGATTGTATTGCACACGTCATAGAGGTGTGGTATGATACTACTTGTGACTTGGACGGCTTGCCGATTCAAGTTTGAAAACGATGTTCCGCTGCAATGAAGAAAGAGGACATGAGCATCTGTTGGAAGGAGTTGAAAACGATGCAACATTTGATTGAAGAAATCACAAAAGAACAATTACGCACTGATCTTCCTGCGTTCCGTCCTGGTGACACTTTACGTGTACACGTTAAAGTTGTTGAGGGTACTCGTGAGCGTATCCAGATCTTTGAAGGTGTAGTAATTAAGCGTCGTGGTGGTGGAATCAGCGAAACTTTCACAGTTCGTAAGATCTCTTACGGTGTAGGCGTTGAGCGTACATTCCCTGTACACACACCAAAAATCGCTAAGATCGAAGTTGTACGTCACGGTAAGGTACGTCGTGCGAAACTTTACTACCTACGTGAACTTCGCGGTAAAGCGGCTCGTATCAAAGAAATCAGACGATAATGATATCAAAGGAAAGAGCTTGTTACCTGTAACAGGCTCTTTTTTTGTACAATGTATAGAGACAACCGTTAGAAGAGAGAAGGTGCACATATGACGATTCAATGGTTTCCAGGCCATATGGCAAAAGCAAGACGGGAAGTCACAGAAAAATTAAAGCTCATCGACATCGTATTTGAATTAACAGATGCAAGAATTCCGATGTCCTCTAGAAACCCAATGATCGAAGAAATCCTTCAAAATAAACCGAAAATCATGCTCTTAAATAAAGCCGATAAAGCAGATCCTCGTATGACAAAAGAGTGGCAAGCGCATTTTGAAAAGCAAGGTGTTCGGTCACTTGCTATTAACTCTGTCGATGGCCAAGGGCTAAATCAGATCATCACGATATCAAAAGAAATCTTAAAAGAAAAATTCGACCGCATGAAAGCAAAAGGTGTCAAGCCGCGTGCGATTCGAGCACTGATTATCGGGATTCCTAATGTTGGGAAATCAACCTTGATCAATCGTTTAGCAAAGAGAAACATCGCCAAAACAGGAGATCGACCTGGTATTACGACATCACAGCAATGGGTGAAGGTCGGGAAAGAACTTGAACTGCTCGATACCCCTGGAATACTATGGCCGAAATTTGAAGATGAACAAGTAGGACTTAGGCTGGCTGTTACTGGAGCGATCAAAGACTCCATCATCAACTTACAGGATGTCGCCGTGTATGCACTCCGCTTTCTAGAAGAGCACTATCCAGAGCGATTAAAAAAACGCTATGATTTGGCAGACATACCTGAAGATACAGTTGAGCTGTTTGATGCCATTGGCACAAAGCGCGGCTGTCTGATGAGTGGTGGATTCATTAATTACGACAAAACGACCGAAATCATTATTCGGGATATTCGAACGGAAAAATTTGGTCCCCTCACTTTTGAGAAGCCTGAAAGTTAAAAGACACGCAGCTCATGCGGGTCTTTATTTTTTATGAAAAACTGCCGATATAAAGAAGGAGGCTGCGGAAAAGCCGATGTATACTGTGAAACAAATAAAAGAATTGATAGAAAAGCATGCGGATGATGAGTCATACATTCATGAACTTGTGAAAGATGATACGAGAAAAAGTGTCCAAAAGCTGCTAGAAAAATGGCACAAAGAGAGAGAAAAGCAGCAAGAGCTTCGGTCAGCATGGAACCGAATGCTGCAATTTGAAACGAGCGCAAAGGCGCAAGGCTACACTTGTATTGCAGGTATAGATGAAGCAGGAAGAGGACCGCTGGCAGGCCCAGTCGTCGCAGCAGCTGTGATATTAAAAGAAGATACCGTTCTGCTTGGATTAAACGACTCAAAGCAACTATCTGAGAAAAAAAGAATGATCTATTATCATCTGATTCAAGAGGAAGCACTTGATATCGGAATCGGCATTGTTGATGCGGCTACGATTGATGAAATCAATATATACGAAGCATCAAGACTGGCGATGGTGAGGGCTGTGGAGCAGCTAACTCATACACCTGATTATCTACTCATAGATGCGATGACGCTCCCGCTTCCTATCCATCAGGAGAACATCATCAAAGGAGATGCAAAAAGTGCATCCATTGCAGCTGGTGCATGTATTGCGAAAGTGACAAGGGACATGATGATGGAAGAGTACGGGCGACAATATCCTGAGTATCAATTTGAAAAACATAAAGGGTACGGAACGAAAGAGCACCTGGCTGCCATTCAAACACATGGTGCTACCCCCATCCACCGGATATCGTTTGCGCCAGTGAAATCCGTTATTTCATAAATTTTTGACATAAGGAGGCTGCCTTAGATGACAAGAGTTGAAGATATACATACAGCACTGAATAGCCGGCTGAATACGGGTGAGGCTGTTCCGCTAAACACCGAAGGAAAGGAAAATGTTCACCGGCTGATTCTTGGCAAAGTACTGAAAATGCTTGGAGATGATACCGCACTTGTTCAAATAGGATCCACTAAAATAAAAGCACAGCTAGCGGCTCAGCTAAAGGCAGACTCGTTCTATTGGTTCCAATTTGAACAAGAGAATGGAGACAGCCTCAATAAACTAAGACCTGTTCAGCAATTTGACCAGGATCCAAAGACATTAAAGGATGCAGCGGCTAAACTATTAGAAGGCCTATCACTTAAAAATGGACTAGAAAACATGTTAACGGCTACAGCCTTTTTAAAAGAAAAACCGGTCATCAACGAGGCAGAGCTAAAAACGGCGGTGAAATGGATTGAACAGCTTCAAGGAGCGGATATCAAAAAAGGACTGCAAGCACTTCTTTTTGCTTTAAAGAAAGATTTACCGATTCAAGAAGGCGTGCTCCAATCAATATTAGCTGTGAAGTCATCCTCTGCACTTCATCAGGATGTGACAGCACTGCTGGATCGATTAACACAGCTTCCGAAGCAATCAGAAACCACACAGGCTCTTACACAGGCTGTACGTTCCGTCGTAGATGCTGAGACGACCGTCCATGCAGAAAAGCTCTTATCGGTGCTTCTAGGTGCAAAAGAAGGCCAAACGAAGCAAGGGGGCAGTTTGCAGGGGCAGCCTCATGTCAATCCTTCTCAGCAAGCAAAGCAGAGCCAGCCTTCCGTTATTCAAGGACGGCAGGCGGATACCGTCAATCAGAACAATATACCGCAGTTATTAAGTCCAAAACAGCTTCCGCTTCAGCAAATAGAACGCATACTGACAAGCATCACAAGGCAAGGGATAGACGGACAGCAGCAGCCGGATTTAAAACAGCTCACATCGCTCCTTCAAGGGATCCAGCAGGCAGGACCACAAGTGGACGCAAAGGCGGCTGTGCTTCAAAAGGCATTTCCGTTTCTTTCAAAAGCAGAGGCGAACACATTGGCACAGGTCATTCAGCAGACTGAACCAGCATTAAGCAATAAAACCGATGTGCTCGATTTACTGATGACGATGAAAAAGGCGATAGGTGTACGAGATGAAATTGGTATGCTGAAATTATTGGAAAAAGGCAGCCAAGATGTAAAAAGCCAGGAGCTCCATCAATTAAAGCTTGCCCTAAATGATGCGAGGCAGGCTGATTTACCAGAGCCCGTAAAAAAAGAAGTGGATCAATTGTTTCATCGATTAAATGGTCAGTTATTTGTGCAGCAGGAAAACCAAACGGTGAATCAAATGCTGGTTTCTTATCCTCTTTTCTCAAAACATAGTGTTCAAGATTTAACCTTTATTCTAAAAGGACATAAGCAAAAAGATGGCTCTATTGATATTTCTCAGTGCCGTTTAATGTTTTACTTAAACATGGAAAACTTAGAAGAAACTTTAATAGACTGTACGATTCAGCAAAAGGTCATGTCAATTACAGTCGAGACGGCACACGAACTTCAAGGGACCATTAATCCAATGATTCCAGCTGTTCGAGAGAATTTAAATGCCCTAGGATATAGTTTAACTGGGATTACAGCGAAAAAGAGGCAAGAGCCAATTGATCCGTCTCACTTTCTAGATGAACACTTTCATAAAATCAGCGAGAAAGGGCTGGACTTACGAGTATGAAGGATTCAAAACCGCTTAGAAGAGCGGTCGCTCTGCACTACGATGAAGAAAAACAAAAGGCGCCAAAAGTCGTCGCAACAGGCAGCGGCTATGTGGCAGATCATATAATTGAAGAAGCAAAAAAAGCAGGAGTTCCCGTCCAAGAAGACCCTAATTTAGTAGAACTGATGCGCCATTTAACGCTGGATGAGGAAATACCAGAAGCGTTATACGATACTGTAGCAGAAATATTTTCATTTATCTATAGGTTAGATCAAAAAATGAAAAAATAAGGTAAAATAAGTGTTTTGACTGAAAAATTTATATTTTTAATAAAATAAAAGTTTGAATGTTTAGAAGGATTTTACGATTTTACATAGAACCCTAGACATTCTCTTTTTTATTCTTTAAAATGAAAGCGCAGTCTATTTTATAATTTTTGTTTCTACATATGTTGGGAGGATGGGAAATGAATATCCATGAGTACCAAGGAAAAGAAATCCTAAGAAAATATGGGGTTTCAGTTCCAAATGGTAAAGTAGCATTTACACCTGATGAAGCAGTGAAAGCATCAGAAGAGCTAGGAAGCTCTGTATATGTCGTAAAAGCACAGATTCATGCAGGTGGCCGCGGTAAAGCAGGTGGGGTAAAAATTGCAAAAACAAAAGATGAAGTGAAAGGGTTTGCAGAGGAATTGCTCGGCAAAACACTTGTTACACATCAAACAGGGCCTGAAGGGCGTGAAATAAAACGCTTACTTATTGAAGAAGGCTGCGATATTCAAAAGGAGTACTATGTTGGACTTGTATTGGATAGAGCGACATCAAGAATCGTATTGATGGCTTCTGAAGAAGGCGGTACTGAAATTGAAGAAGTAGCAGAAAAAACGCCAGAAAAAATCGTGAAAGTGGTCATCGACCCAGCGATTGGTCTTCAAGCCTATCAGGCGAGAGAAGTCGCGTTTAAAATTAATATTCCAACAAAGTTAGTTGGCCAAGCTGTTAAGTTTATGACAAGCCTTTACAACGCATTTATTGAAAAGGACTGTTCAATTGCTGAGATTAATCCACTTGTTGTAACAGGCGATGGAAAAGTGATGGCACTTGATGCAAAATTAAACTTTGATAGCAATGCCTTATATAGACAAAAAGATATACTAGAATACCGTGATCTTGATGAAGAGGATCCAAAAGAAATTGAAGCATCTAAATATGATCTTAGCTATATTTCTCTTGATGGGAACATTGGCTGTATGGTCAATGGTGCAGGTCTTGCGATGTCTACAATGGATATCATCAAGCATTACGGCGGGGACCCTGCAAACTTCCTAGATGTTGGCGGCGGTGCAACTGCTGAAAAGGTAACGGAAGCATTTAAAATCATCTTATCTGATCAAAATGTCAAAGGGATTTTCGTGAACATTTTTGGCGGCATCATGAAATGTGATGTGATTGCAGAAGGTGTAGTTGAAGCGACGAAACAAGTCGGCTTAACATTACCGCTCGTTGTACGTCTTGAAGGAACAAACGTTGAATTAGGGAAGAAAATCCTGAGTGAATCAGGCTTAAATATCACTTCTGCTGAGTCTATGGCTGACGGGGCAGAAAAGATTGTATCTTTAGTCAAGTAGAGCAGAAAGGCAGGGAACCTAAATGAGTGTATTTATTAATAAAAATACGAGAGTAATTGTTCAGGGGATTACCGGTTCAACCGCATTATTCCATACAAAACAAATGATTGAGTATGGAACAAATATCGTTGGCGGTGTCACACCTGGAAAAGGTGGAACTGAAGTAGAAGGAGTTCCTGTATTTAATACTGTATCTGAAGCAGTGCAGACAACTGGAGCAGATGCTTCTGTCATCTATGTACCAGCACCATTTGCAGCAGATGCCATTTTAGAGGCAGTCGATGCAGAAGTTGATCTTGTCATCTGTATTACTGAGCATATTCCAGTTCTGGACATGGTCAAAGTGAAACGCTATATGGAAGGTAAGAAGACAAGACTTGTTGGACCAAACTGCCCTGGTGTGATTACACCTGAAGAATGTAAGATCGGCATTATGCCAGGCTATATTCATAAAAAAGGTCATGTTGGTGTTGTTTCTCGTTCTGGAACGCTTACATATGAAGCGGTACATCAGCTTTCAGAAGCTGGTGTTGGTCAATCGACAGCTGTAGGGATCGGCGGCGACCCTGTAAACGGGACGAACTTTATTGATGTATTAAAAGCTTTCAATGAAGATCCTGACACGCATGCTGTCATTATGATCGGTGAAATTGGCGGTACGGCTGAAGAAGAAGCAGCTGAATGGGTAAAAGCAAATATGACCAAACCAGTTGTTGGCTTTATTGGCGGTAAAACAGCACCTCCAGGAAAACGTATGGGACATGCTGGTGCCATTATTTCTGGTGGTAAGGGAACGGCTGATGAAAAAGTAAAAACAATGCGTGAATGTGGAATTGAAGTGGCAGAAACGCCATCTGTCATGGGAGAAACCTTAATTAAAGTGTTAAAAGAGAAAAATCTCTTTGAAGCTTGTAAAACGCATTAATAAAAGAAGAAGACTTGTTCTTTGACAAGTCTTCTTCTTTCTATCTATCTTAAACTGGAGGAATGGTATGTACAACGTGTCCGAAAGAATGATTTTTCACCGCTTAAAAGGCCTCATCTCACCCTCTTTGTTAACAAAATGGTGGAAAGTCGATCCTGAGTTATATATAAATGAAGAAACACATCATTTCAAACAGGATCGATCATTACAAAAGATTGACTTTACCCGCTTAAAACAAGCAGAAGAAAATGAATTCCCCATTTTTGAACATATGATTCAAGCCTATTTAAAGCAAAACATTCACATGATTCCCATCACATCATCCTTATATCCCAGCACACTAAAACACATTTATGATCCTCCCCCTGTGTTATTCCTAAAAGGAAACATAACCTATTTAAATGAAGAAAAAAGTTTAGGTGTAGTAGGTACTCGTGTACCGTCCTCTTATGGAGAAGCATGTGTGAAAAAAATCGTTGGTGAACTTGTAGAGGAAAATTGGACGATTGTCAGTGGTTTAGCAAAAGGAATTGATGGACTTGCACATAAGGAGTGTATCAGGAAAAAGGGGAAAACCATTGGAGTTGTAGCTGGTGGATTTCAACATCTATATCCAAAAGAACATGTGCAAATGGCTCAATACATGGGAGAACATCATTTGCTTTTGTCAGAGCATCCGCCTTATATTAAACCAGAAAAGTGGCATTTTCCGATGAGAAATCGATTAATTAGTGCTTTGACAAAAGGAACCATCGTGATCCAGTGCAAAGAAAAGAGCGGTTCGCTTATTACAGCCTATCAGGCACTGGAGCAAGGAAAAGAAGTGTTTGCTGTTGCAGGATCGATCTTTGATTCTAATTCCACAGGTCCAGCTAGACTTATTCAACAAGGAGCCAAGCTTGTTCATTCTACGAAAGATATTTTAGAGGAATTCTTCTTCCAGGGCGTTCAATATACTGAACCCTCATAAAAATATCGTTTGACAAAAGACATAGGAATATTTAATAATAGTGAAGATTTAAGTTTACACTTTGTTTTTCGTGTTTATAATGATGTTCATCATAAAGAATTTTTAACAATTGCCTGTTAGATAGGTGCAATTAACATAAATATCAATTTGTGAAATGGATAAAGAGAGAACACCTCTTAAGGGGGATTTTGAGTATGGCTGATTATTTAGTCATCGTTGAGTCGCCAGCAAAGGCGAAAACGATTGAGCGTTATTTAGGAAAAAAGTATAAAGTAAAGGCTTCAATGGGGCACGTAAGGGATTTACCGAAAAGTCAGCTCGGTGTTGACACTGAGCATGACTTCGAACCGAGATATATTACGATTCGCGGGAAAGGCCCGGTTTTAAAGGAATTAAAAACAGCGGCGAAAAAAGCAAAGAAAGTCTATCTCGCAGCTGACCCCGATAGAGAGGGAGAAGCGATTGCTTGGCATTTAGCACACAGCCTTGACCTTGACCTCTCTTCTGACTGCCGCGTTGTCTTTAACGAAATTACAAAAGATGCAATTAAAGATTCCTTTAAGCATCCACGTATGATCAATATGGACTTAGTTGACGCGCAGCAGGCAAGACGGATTTTAGACCGTCTTGTTGGATATAAAATTAGCCCGATTTTATGGAAAAAAGTCAAAAAGGGCTTAAGTGCCGGTCGTGTTCAATCGGTTGCACTCCGCCTGATTATTGACCGAGAAAATGAAATTAATGAATTTAAACCAGAAGAATACTGGACAATTGATGGTACATTCCTAAAAGGAAAAGAAAGCTTTGAGGCTAGTTTCTTTGGCGTGGGCGGCAAAAAACATCCTCTGAAAACAAAAGAAGATGTAAAAGAAATCCTTTCGAAATTAAAAGGAAGCAAATTTTCTGTTGAAAAAGTGACAAAAAAAGAACGTAAACGCAACCCAGCTCTTCCGTTTACGACATCTACCTTGCAGCAAGAGGCAGCAAGAAAACTCAACTTCCGTGCGAAGAAGACGATGATGATTGCACAGCAATTATATGAAGGGATTGATCTTGGGAAAGAAGGTACAGTAGGTCTCATTACATATATGAGAACGGACTCAACACGTATTTCCAATACGGCAATTGAAGAAGTATCTGCTTTCATTGATCAAACGTACGGCAAGAATTTCTTAAATACAACAAAACGTACTGCCAAAAAGAACGACAATGCACAGGATGCTCACGAAGCCATCCGGCCGACTTCTACGCTAAGAAAACCAGCAGATGTCAAACATGTGCTAAGCAGAGATCAGCTTCGACTTTATAAATTGATTTGGGAACGATTTGTGGCAAGCCAAATGGCGTCGGCTGTTCTTGATACAATGAGTGTGGATCTTGAAAATAACGGCCTTACTTTCCGTGCTAATGGAAGCAAGGTGAAATTCCCTGGGTTTATGAAGGTATATGTTGAAGGGAAGGACGACCAGTTAGAAGAAAAGGACAAAATGCTCCCTGATCTGAAAGAGGGAGATACGGTTCTTTCAAAAGATATCGAACCAGAACAGCACTTCACGCAGCCGCCTCCCCGCTATACAGAGGCAAGACTTGTCAAAACGCTTGAAGAGCTTGGTATCGGTCGCCCATCTACGTATGCCCCAACATTAGATACGATTCAAAAGCGCGGCTATGTCGCACTTGATAACAAACGGTTTATTCCAACAGAGCTTGGAGAAATTGTACTCAACTTAATTATTGAATTCTTCCCTGAAATCATTAACGTAGAATTCACTGCAAAAATGGAAAAAGAACTTGATAGCGTTGAAGAAGGTACGATCGAATGGGTTCGCATTATCGACAGCTTCTATCAAGACTTTGCAAAACGGGTAGAAAAAGCAGAAGCAGAAATGCAAGAAGTTGAGATTGAGCCTGAATACGCCGGAGTGGACTGTGAAGAGTGCGGGCATCCGATGGTATACAAAATGGGGAGATACGGTAAGTTCATGGCATGCTCTAATTTCCCTGACTGCCGTAACACAAAACCAATTGTGAAAGATATCGGTGTCAAATGCCCGACCTGTCACGAAGGAAACATCGTTGAACGGAAATCTAAGAAGCGCCGCATTTTTTATGGCTGTGATCGTTTTCCAGCGTGTGAATTCGTCTCTTGGGACAAACCAATTGAAAGAAAGTGTCCAAAGTGCGAAAATATGCTTGTAGAGAAAAAGCTGAAAAAAGGCGTTCAAGTTCAATGTGTGAATTGTGATTATAAAGAGGAACAACAAAAATAGCGGTGAGCAGCCTTGTTCACCTGCTTTTTTATGTCATCAAACAGAACTTACGAAATAGGAGAGTTGTACAATGAGTCAATTTGTAAATGTGATCGGAGCAGGTTTAGCAGGAAGTGAAGCGGCATGGCAAATTGCTAAACGCGGAATTAAAGTCAATCTGTATGAAATGAGACCTGTTAAACAAACACCAGCTCACCACACTGATAAATTTGCAGAGCTAGTCTGCAGCAACTCATTGCGTGCGAACGCTTTGACGAATGCGGTAGGTGTATTAAAGGAAGAAATGCGTCATTTAGATTCTGCCATTATTGCAGCAGCAGATGAAAGTTCGGTTCCTGCTGGCGGAGCGCTTGCAGTAGATCGCCATGAATTTGCAGCCAATGTCACAGACCGCGTGAAAAATCACCCGAATGTGACAGTCTTTCAAGAAGAAGTGCAAAGCATTCCAGAAGGTCCGACAATTATTGCGACTGGTCCGCTTACATCAGAAGCACTTTCAAAAGAATTGAAATTATTAACAGGTGAGGAGTATCTGTATTTCTACGATGCAGCAGCACCGATCTTAGAGAAAGACAGCATCAATATGGATAAAGTATACTTGAAATCACGCTATGATAAAGGAGAAGCTGCTTATTTAAACTGTCCAATGACTGAAGAGGAATTCGATCGTTTTTATGAGGCATTAATTTCTGCTGAAACTGTGCCATTAAAAGAGTTTGAAAAAGAAATCTTCTTTGAAGGCTGTATGCCCATTGAAGTCATGGCGAAAAGAGGAAAGAAAACAATGCTGTTTGGCCCGATGAAACCAGTAGGGCTTGAAGATCCGAAAACAGGAAAAAGACCTTACGCTGTTGTTCAATTAAGACAGGATGATGCAGCAGGTACTTTGTATAATATCGTTGGTTTCCAAACGCATCTGAAGTGGGGCGATCAAAAGGAAGTGTTCCGTTTGATCCCAGGTCTTGAAGAGGCAGAGATTGTTCGGTATGGTGTGATGCACCGTAATACATTTATTAACTCTCCAAGCCTTCTAAGACCGACGTATCAGTTTAAAAACAGAGACGATCTATTCTTTGCCGGACAAATGACTGGTGTTGAAGGCTATGTCGAGTCTGCGGCTTCAGGATTGGTCGCTGGAATTAATGCGGCTCGTTTTGTCAAAGGTGAAGAGCTTGTTACACTCCCTGAGGAAACGGCGATTGGCAGCATGGCTCACTACATTACGTCGACAAACAAGAAAAGCTTCCAGCCGATGAATGCAAACTTCGGCTTGCTGAAAGATCTTGGCGTTCGAATTAAAAACAAACAGGAGCGCTATGCAGAGTACGCTAAGCGCGCAATCGAAACTATTCAAACTATTTCGAAATCTCTGTAGTAAAACATTGCACCGGAAGCAAGATATGTGATACCATTTAAAAGCCTTAAAGAGGTGTAAAAATGACGAATAAACAGCGTCTTGTCCACTTATTCATTGAATATTTGCAGATTGAAAAAAACTATTCGGCTTTAACGATCTCAGGATATACGGAGGCCATTGAAGAGTTTGTCAGATTTATGAACATTCAAGGAATAAACGGTTTTGAAGAGGTATCCTATCAAGATACGAGAATTTATTTAACAGAAGCTTATGAAAAAGGCCTTACAAGAAGAACGATTAGTAAGAAAGTCTCTGCACTTCGCAGCTTTTATAAATTTTTATTAAGAGAACAGCTTGTGAAAGAAAATCCTTTTTTACTCGTTAGCTTACCAAAGCAGGATAAGCGCATTCCTTCATTTTTGTACGAAGAGGAACTAAAAGAGCTGTTTACAGTATCTGATCTGAGCACACCGCTTGGTCAAAGAAATCAAGCCATTTTAGAACTTCTTTATGCAACAGGTATGAGGGTCAGTGAGTTATGTTCATTAAAAGAATCTGATCTTGATTTATCGATGGATACAGTGCTTGTTCATGGGAAAGGCAGCAAACAGCGGTATGTTCCTTTCGGCTCTTACGCACATGAAGCGCTCTCCACTTATTTAGAGAGTGGAAGGCAGAAGCTGATCGGTAAGGGAAAAGATCGTGCTGGTTCACATGTGTTTTTGAATCAGCGCGGAGCTCCTCTTACAGACCGTGGCGTTCGATTCATTCTAAGTGAATTAATGAAAAAAGCGTCAGGCACATTACATATCCATCCTCACATGTTAAGGCACACCTTTGCTACACACCTTTTAAACGAGGGAGCTGATTTGAGAAGTGTTCAAGAACTTCTCGGTCACTCAAATTTATCATCAACTCAGGTGTACACACATGTATCAAAAGATTCTTTAAGAAAAACGTACATGTCTCATCACCCAAGGGCTTTTAAACGATTCTAAAAGGAGGTTTTTTCATGTCATCATTTCATGCAACCACCATTTTTGCCGTTCAACATAAAGGAAAAAGTGCGATGGCTGGAGACGGTCAAGTCACTTTTGGGCAGGCTGTCGTCATGAAACATACAGCAAAGAAAGTGCGCCGTCTTTTCGGAGGCAAGGTGCTCGCAGGTTTTGCTGGTTCAGTAGCAGATGCATTTACACTCTTTGAGAAGTTTGAAACAAAGCTGGAAGAATACGGTGGTAACTTAAAACGAGCAGCAGTAGAGCTGGCGAAAGAATGGCGCAGTGACAAGATGCTCAGACAGCTTGAAGCAATGCTTATCGTGATGAACAAAGAAAGCATTCTGCTCGTATCTGGAACAGGAGAGGTCATCGAGCCAGACGATGGCATCTTGGCTATCGGCTCAGGCGGCAACTATGCGCTTAGCGCCGGGAGAGCACTCAAAAAACATGCAGGTGATCACCTCTCAGCTCGAGAGATTGCAAGGGCTGCTCTTGAAACGGCCGGAGAAATCTGTGTCTACACGAACGATCAAATCACTTTAGAAGAGCTTGAATAGAAAGGACATGAGACGTATGGAGAAAAAGCCGTTCACCCCAAGAGAAATAGTTGAAAAGCTGGATCAGTACATTATTGGTCAGCTTGATGCGAAAAAAGCAGTGGCGGTGGCTTTAAGAAACCGTTACAGAAGAAGTCTTTTACATGATAAGCTAAAGGATGAAGTCGTTCCTAAAAACATTTTAATGATCGGTCCGACAGGTGTAGGGAAAACAGAGATTGCCCGCAGAATTGCCCGGATTTCTGGTGCACCTTTCATTAAAGTGGAAGCGACGAAGTTTACTGAAGTTGGATATGTCGGCCGTGACGTAGAATCAATGGTCAGAGATTTAGTGGAGACAGCGATCAGACTTGTCAAAGAAGAAAAGATGAAAGATGTCCAAGAAGAAGCGGAAAAACAAGCAAACAAACGTCTTGTTCACCTGCTTGTTCCTGGGAAGAAAAAAAGCCAGTCTGTGAAAAATCCTTTTGAAATGCTGTTTGGCGGCTCTGATACAGATGACAGCGATCGAGATCACTCAAATGAAGAGGTAGAACTTGAATCGACAAGAAAACGTATGGCTCACCAGCTGGCTATGGGTGAACTTGAAGATCATTACGTTACGATTGAAGTCGAAGAGCAGCAGCCCTCCATGTTTGACATGCTTCAAGGCTCAGGTATGGAGCAAATGGGTATGAACATGCAGGATGCGCTCAGCAATCTCATGCCTAAAAAGAAAAAACGCAGAAAGCTGACTGTTAGAGAAGCGAGAAAGGCGTTAACTGCTGAGGAAGCGTCAAAACTGATTGATATGGATGAAGTCGGTCAGGAAGCTGTCCAAAAAGCAGAACAGCAAGGGATCATTTTTATTGATGAGATCGACAAAATTGCCAAAAGCGGCGGTGCATCATCTGCAGATGTTTCTCGTGAAGGGGTTCAACGTGATATTTTACCGATTGTAGAAGGTTCCACTGTGATGACAAAATATGGGGCTGTAAAAACAGATCATGTGCTATTTGTAGCAGCAGGCGCGTTCCATATGGCAAAACCATCAGATTTGATTCCAGAGCTGCAAGGGCGCTTCCCAATCCGTGTAGAATTAGATAAATTAAGTATAGAAGACTTTGTGAAAATCTTAACGGAACCAGATAATGCGTTATTAAAGCAATATAAAGCTTTACTTGAAACAGAAGGTATATCTCTTGAATTTTCTGACGATGCTATTCTTAAGATTGCTGAAGTGGCTTATCACGTCAATCAGGAGACGGATAACATCGGTGCAAGAAGGCTTCATACCATACTTGAGAAGCTGCTTGAAGAGCTTTCGTTTGAGGCGCCTGATATTACAATGGAAACGGTGACCATCACCCCTCAGTATGTAGAAGAGAAGCTAGGAAAGATTGCAAATAACAAAGACTTAAGTCAATTTATACTTTAACAAATGAATAAAGTAATCTAGGAGGATCATTATTATGGCGTTATTACAAAAAACAAGGATTATTAACTCGATGCTGCAAGATGCAGCGGGGAAACCAGTTAATTTTAAAGAAATGGCAGAAACACTTAGAGATGTCATTGATTCAAACATTTTCGTATTAAGCAGAAGAGGGAAGCTTCTTGGCTATTCCATCAACCAACAGATCGAAAATGCACGTATGAAAAAAATGCTTGAAGACCGTCAGTTCCCTGAAGAATATACAAAAAGTCTATTCAATGTCCCTGAAACGTCTTCAAACCTTGACATCAACAGTGAGTATACAGCTTTCCCGATTGAGAACCGTGATTTATTCCAATCAGGTTTGACAACAATTGTTCCAATCATCGGAGGCGGAGATCGCTTAGGGACGTTAATCTTGTCTCGTTTGCAAGATAGATTTACAGATGATGATTTAATTCTTGCTGAATACGGCGCAACAGTTGTTGGAATGGAGATTCTTCGCGAGAAAGCAGAAGAAATTGAAGAAGAAGCAAGAAGTAAAGCGGTTGTCCAAATGGCGATCAGTTCTCTTTCCTATAGTGAGCTTGAAGCAATTGAGCACATCTTCGAAGAACTTGATGGAAACGAAGGACTGCTTGTGGCAAGTAAAATTGCTGACCGTGTAGGCATCACTCGTTCAGTCATCGTAAACGCCTTGCGTAAGTTAGAAAGTGCAGGCGTAATTGAATCTCGTTCTCTTGGAATGAAGGGCACGTACATCAAAGTGTTAAACAATAAATTTTTAATCGAACTTGAAAATTTAAAATCTCATTAATCAAAAACCCTTTTCAGCCGAAATAAATGCTGAAAAGGGTTTTTTTGAATGAAAAAAGAGGATTTTTTCAAAAAAAGACACTCTATTTACCAAGAAAACCCTTACAATTATGTAGTGCTTTGAATCTAGGTCTTTTTACCTATCCATAAAATAGATATATATTACGAGTTTTTTTTACATCTACATCATAGACTTTAATCCTATTATTTCTTACAATGAACATATGGTTTTACAAATCTCGACATGATTAAATGGAATGAAATACATATGATTGGAGGTATATGGTTTTGGATATATTTTCTGGAACGATAAGCAACCTTGAGAATGCCTTGGGCAGAGCGAATGTTAAGCAAAAAGTCATAAGTAATAATATCGCGAATATAGACACACCGAACTACAAGTCGAAAAAAGTCGCATTCCATGACATGCTAAATGATGCGTCAAGCAGATTAGATGCTAATAAAACATACCAAGGTCACATTGATTTTTCTGAAACAGGGTCTAATTATTCAGTTGTCTCGAGTAACCGTACTTCTTATCAAGAAAACGGAAATAATGTCGATATTGATCAAGAGATGAGTGAACTCGCTAAAAACCAAATTCAGTATAATGCGCTAGTTGAAAGAATGAGCGGAAAATTCAATTCTCTTAAAACAGTTTTGACAGGAGGTAAATAATGTCGATTTTTTCAGGCGTTAACGCTTCGGCCTCAGCATTAACTGCACAGAGGCTCAGAATGGACGTTGTATCCTCAAACCTTGCAAATATGGATACAACAAGAGCGAAACAGGTTGATGGCAACTGGGAGCCTTATAGACGTAAGCTCGTCACATTACAGCCGTCAGGTGAATCATTTTCATCTATATTGAACTCAAGCATGAATTCGAGCGGCAAATTAGGAAACGGCGTCAAAGTAACAAAGGTTACAGAAGACGAAACTCCATTCAACCTTCAATATGATCCTACAAATCCCGATGCCAATGAAAATGGATATGTTCAAACACCAAATGTCGATCCATTAAAGGAAATGGTTGACCTCATCAGCAGCTCAAGGTCATACGAAGCAAACGTGACTGCGCTGAATGCGAATAAAAGCATGCTGATGAAAGCTTTAGAAATAGGAAAGTAAGGTGAAAAGAATTGGTTAACGCAATATCTCCTTTCCAGCTTCAAACCGCTCAGCAAGCAAGTGAATTGACGAATGCATCGCCATTGCAGGCGGCTGCACCAAAAAGTCAAACGAATTTCTCTGATGTGCTGAAGAATTCCATTGAGGCATTGAATCAATCACAGCTGAAATCAGACCAGTATACAAATGCTCTTGCACAAGGCAAAGATGTCAACCTCGATGAAGTCATGATTGCTGCACAGAAAGCAAATGTGACACTCACAGCTGCAACGGAGTTTCGAAATAAAGCAGTCGAAGCGTACCAAGAGATTATGAGAATGCAGATGTAGGAGGTGCTGGCGGACAAAAAATAGACTGAATGGAATGACCGGGGGTTAAGATGAATCGTACTTTAATGCAATTAAGAACAAAAACAGTTGAGTTTTGGCGAAATCGATCAAAATTACAAAAAATACTCATGATTGGCGGCGTAGCTGCCCTAGCAATCATTATTACGGTTGTTAGCATCTTTGCTTCTTCTGAAAAAATGGTTCCGCTCTTTAGAGATTTGTCTGAGGCAGAAGCAGGACAAATCAAACAGGAACTGGATGGCAAAAACGTTAAATCGGAACTTGCAAATAACGGAACGACGATTCTAGTTCCGGAAAAGCAAGCAGACTCTTTAAAAGTAACACTCGCATCAGAGGGACTTCCTAAGACAGGGAATATTGATTACTCCTTCTTTGCGAACAATTCCGGTTTCGGTTTAACAGATAATGAATTTGATGTTCTGAAAGTAGACGCAACTCAGACAGAACTATCCAATCTAATCAACACGATTGATGGGATTAAAGATTCAAAGGTTATGATTAACCTGCCGAAAGATTCCGTTTTTGTTGGAGAAGAGCAAAGTAATGCATCAGCATCAATTGTGTTGCAAATTCAGCCTGGCTACACGCTTACGCAGCAACAAGTAAAAGGCCTTTATCATCTTATTTCAAAAAGTGTGCCAAATTTAAAAACAGAAAACATTGTCATTATGGACCAAGATTCCAACTACTACGACTTAAACAGTAGCTCGGATTCCTATGCAAGTGGAATGGATGCACAGCAGCAGAAAAAAGAGGAAATTGAAAAGAACCTTCAAAGAAAAATTCAACAGCTGCTAGGAACCATGATGGGTCAAGATAAAGTTGCCGTATCGGTCACAACAGACATTGATTTCACTGAAGAAAAAAGAAAAGAAGACCTTGTCGAACCAGTTGATCAAGAAAACATGCAAGGGATCGCTGTCAGCGCTGAAAAGATTGCTGAAACCTATTCAGGAAGCGGCGCAGCAGCTGGAGGCACAGCTGGAACAGGTGACGATGATGTCACGAATTATCAAGGTACCGATGGAGAGAATGGCAGCGGAGATTACGAAAAGAGCGAAGATCGTATCAATTATGAAGTCAACCGCATCCATAAAGATATCAAAGAAAGTCCTTACAAAATTAGAGACGTTGGCATACAAGCATTGGTTGAACCACCAACTGCAAACGATCCGAACTCTTTAACTACTGAAAGGCAAGATGATATCAAAAAGATTCTTTCAACAATCATCAGCACATCAATTGATAAAGAATACACAAATGGTCAAGCGCTCACTCAAGCTGACTTAGATAACAAAATCGTGTTATCGGTATCAAAATTAGACGGTAAACAGCAAACGACGACAGAAGACCCTTCAAACAATATGCCGATTTGGGTTTATATTGTAGGCGGTGTGCTACTACTTGCAATTATCGCTCTCATTATTCTTCTCGTGCGTAAGCGCAGAAAAGAAGAGGAAGAAGAGTTTGAGCTTGATGAACGTACACCAATCCATGTTCCTGATATCGATACTGAGCCAGAAACAGAAGAAATGGTGAGAAAAAATCAGCTTGAAAAAATGGCAAAAGATAAACCAGAAGACTTTGCTAAATTGCTACGCAGCTGGCTGTCCGAGGATTAGGAGGAATACACATGTCGAGAAAAGATTCAAATCGACTAACAGGCAGACAAAAAGCAGCAATCCTAATGATTTCCTTAGGGCTAGACGTGTCAGCATCTGTATACAAACATCTGTCTGAAGACGAAATAGAAAAATTAACATTAGAAATTTCCAATGTACGCAGTGTAGATTCTGCTAAGAAAGATGAAATCATCGAAGAATTTCACAGCATTGCCATCGCCCAGGACTACATATCACAAGGTGGTCTTATGTATGCAAGACAAGTGCTTGAAAAAGCGCTTGGTGAGGACAAAGCGGACAGCATCTTAAATCGCTTAACATCCTCTCTTCAAGTGAAACCATTTGATTTTGCTAGAAAGGCTGACCCAGAGCAAATTTTAAACTTTATCCAACACGAGCATCCACAAACCATTGCGCTCATTCTTTCCTACTTAGACCCAGTGCAGGCTGGACAAATATTATCTGAGTTAGGCGAGGAAGTACAAACAGAGGTTGCACGTAGAATTGCTTTAATGGACCGCACATCTCCAGAGATCATCAATGAGGTGGAACGTATTCTTGAACAAAAGCTTTCTTCAACCTTTACGCAAGATTATACCCAAACGGGCGGAGTGGAAGCGGTTGTCGAAGTACTTAATGGTGTAGACCGCGCGACGGAGAAGACCATTTTAGACACACTTGAAATTCAAGATCCAGAGCTTGCCGATGAAATTAAGAAACGTATGTTTGTCTTTGAAGACATTGTCACCCTTGATAGCAGAGCCATCCAGCGTGTCATCAGAGATGTTGAAAATGATGACTTACTACTCGCGCTCAAAGTGGCAAGCGAAGAGGTCAAAGAAATTGTCTTCCGCAACATGTCTCAGCGGATGGTCGAAACGTTCAAAGAAGAAATGGAGTTTATGGGACCTGTCCGGCTTAGAGATGTCGAAGAAGCACAAACCCGTATTGTCAGCATCGTAAGACGTCTTGAAGAAGCTGGAGAAATTGTCATAGCTCGAGGCGGAGGAGACGATATCATTGTCTAGGATTATCAAACATGAAACATCTGTTATTCCTGAGCAAGGCCGTCAAACAATTCCTTTGCAGCAAGTGGAGTTTAAAAAAGAGCGCCACGAAGAAGAGCTTGTCAACGAAACAGAAGCATCCAAGCTTGTGCTAAGTGATGCACAAGATGAAGCAAGCCGTATTTTAGAACAAGCAAATAGTGAGCTAGAACAAACAATCGCCGAAATCAATCAGCGCCGAGCTGATTTTGAAGCAGAAAGAATGCAGCTCATTGAAGAAGCCAAACAAACAGGTTATCAAGATGGCTTCCAAAAGGGCGAAGCAGATGCGCATATGCAGTATCAATCAATTCTTCTTCAAGCAAATGACATTGTCAGCCTTGCAAAACAGGACTATGAAGCAAAAATTGAAAGCTCTGCTGAAAAGATTGTCGAACTGGCCTTTGAACTCGCTAAACGAGTCTGGAATGCAGCTGAGGACTCACGAGAACAATTTTTGACTCTTGTAAAACAGGTCATTTCAGAAGTAAAGGAATATGACGATATTTCCATCTATGTCGATCCTGAACATTACGAGCATGTGATGGAATATAAAGACGAATTGAATAGAATCCTTCAAAAGGATACACACCTTGCCATTTACTCGGATGAGAAAGCGCCAAAAGGTACTTGTTACGTAGAAACAAGTTTTGGAAAAGTGGAAGCGAGTGTTGATACACAAATGAATCAGTTGAAAGCAAAACTATTAGAAGTCATTGATTCAGGTGATCACAAATGAACATGGATGTGTTAAAAGAAACGATTGAAACCACCGATCCTTATAAACGTTTTGGTAAAGTCAATCGAGTTGTTGGACTGATGATCGAGTCCAAGGGACCAGAAAGCTCTATCGGAGATGTCTGTCTCATTCACAAAAAAGGGAGTAATCACCATCCGATAAAAGCAGAGGTCGTTGGTTTTAGAGATGAAAACATTCTGCTCATGCCTTATGTTGAGGCATCTAATATCTCACCAGGCAGTCTTGTTGAAGCAACGGGTAAGTCGTTAAAGGTTAAAGTAGGCACTGGGTTAATTGGTGAAGTCGTTGACGCCTTCGGTGATCCACTGGACGGCAGCATGCTTCCAAAAGGACTTGCACCTGTTTCAACAGATCAGTCTCCCCCAAACCCAATGGACAGGCCGCCTATTCGAGAAAAAATGGGTGTTGGTGTCAGAGTGATCGACAGTCTTCTCACAGTTGGCACTGGTCAAAGAATCGGGATATTTGCGGGAAGCGGTGTTGGAAAAAGTACCTTAATGGGTATGATCGCAAAGCAAACAGAAGCGGACCTCAATGTCATTGCACTTGTTGGTGAGCGTGGTCGTGAAGTTCGTGAGTTTATCGAAAAAGATTTAGGTGCTGAAGGACTGAAGCGCTCGATTGTTGTCGTTGCAACTTCTGATCAGCCCGCCCTTACGAGATTAAAGGCAGCCTATACTGCGACAGCCATTGCCGAATATTTCAGAGACAGAGGCAAAAATGTCATGTTTATGATGGATTCTGTCACGAGGGTCGCCATGGCACAACGCGAAATAGGACTTGCAACTGGCGAACCGCCAACGACAAAAGGATATACGCCTTCAGTGTTCGCTATACTGCCGAAATTGCTTGAACGAACTGGAACAAATCAACTTGGTTCCATCACAGCGTTTTACACAGTGCTTGTTGATGGTGATGACATGAATGAGCCGATCGCTGATACAGTCAGGGGGATTTTAGACGGTCACATTGTACTTGATCGTGCACTGGCCAACAAAGGACAATTTCCCGCTGTCAATATTCTGAAAAGTATCAGCCGTGTCATGAGTAATATCGCAAGTCATGATCACAAGGAAGCGGCCAATCGGTTCCGTCAGCTTTTATCCACTTATCAAAACGCTGAAGACCTCATTAACATTGGAGCATATAAAAAAGGCTCCTCTAAAGATATTGATGAGGCCATGCAGGCTTATCCGCAGCTCATTTCATTTTTGAAGCAGGATGTCGATGAGGCTGTATCTATCGAAGACAGTGTGAGAATATTGCTCAGTTTGATGAATAGAGAGGATTGACAAAAACAGTGAGATATCAATACAAATTTCAAAAACTTTTAGAATTGAAAGAAAGCGAAAAAGACAAATCCCTCGCAGCGTATCAACAATCTGTTTCGGCATTTGAGCAAGTCGCTGAAAAACTCTATGAAAATATGAGTAAAAAAGAGCTAATGGAAAAAAGCAAAGAAGAAAAGCTGAGAAGCGGGATGAGTGTCCAAGAAATGCGTCATTACCAGCAATTTGTGACAAACTTAGATAACACCATTCATCATTATCAGCAGCTTGTGATCATGAAACGTCATCAAATGAATGAAAAACAATCAGATTTAACTGAAAAGAATATTGAGTTTAAAAAGTTTGAAATAATGAAAGAAAAGCAATTTGAAAAGTTCTCCCTTGAACATAAGGCAATTGAAATGAAAGAAATGGATGATATCTCTATCAGCCAATTCATGTTTCAAGGACATTAGGAGTCGAGATGAATGCCTAAGAAGGAAAAAGCGAAGGAATCAAGCGGCGGTAAATTTCAATGGATCTTGTTTATTGTCATTATCCCATTGATTGTGCTTGTGATTGTAACAGGCACAATCCTTTATATGGCGGGTTATGATCTAAAGAAGCCGTTCCAAAACATTCCGGTGATTAGCAGCTTAGTTGGTTCAGATGACAGCTCAAAAACGTCATCTTCAAATAATGATCAACATGATGCAGAGTTGAAAGAGCTGAAAAAGACGATTAAAGAGCAAAAGAATGAACTCGAAATTGCACAAAAAGACTTGAAAACAAGTGATGAAGAGATTAAAAGATTGAATCAAAAAATCAACTCACTTGAAAAAACATCTGAGAATGATACAGATAGTACGTCAGCAACTGATAGTTCATCAAATAGTACATCATCAAGCGATAATGCATCAGGGACATCCTCTGATACGTCGGGATCTTCTAATCAGCAGTCAAAAGGGAAGGTTGCCAGCATTTATGAAAGCATGGATGCAGGGAAATCCGCGAAAATTTTATCAGAGTTAAGTGATAAAGAGGCTTTGAACATTCTTGAAGAGCTTAGTAAAAATAAGCTGACGGACATATTAGCAAAACTGACACCTCAGAAGGCAGCAACGTTCACGAAAGAGCTTGCCAAAAAAGAAGAAAGTGAAAATGGGGGTGGACAATAAGTGAAGCTACTGGATATTGGAGCCTTGCAGCAATCTTCTCAAGGTCTCTCGGGATTAAAGGGAGAGGGTGCAGCATCTGCCCGCGGTTTGTTTAAACAATTGCTAAGTGGTGCAGGCGCCCAAAGCAGCCCGGTCAATTCTCAGTCAGCGGGAGCCTCTTTATCTATCAATGATGCGATGCAGATCATTGAAAAATGGATGCAATCACCTCAAGATGGGGTGGATGAAGATCTTCTCGAGGCACTTCAAGCGCTTCAAGGTCAAAAGCTAGATGAATCTGACCAAAAATCACTTGAAGAATTATTTCAAAAAATGGAATCAGCCATTTACGGTGATCAAGGAGATAAGTCAGCGGCAGAACATAGTGAACAGCTCATACAAGTCCACTTTTTCTTATATCAATTGCTAAACCAGCAACCGCCTAGTTTTGATACAAAACTTGTGCAGGATATTCAAGGGAAAGGTGAAGACTTTATCGATTTTCTATCGAAAAACGGGGCAGATGAGAAGCTCGTTCAGCAAGTGAAAGAGCAGTTCTTCTCGCAGGCATCAGCACCAAAGCTGAATTCTATGTCACAAAGTGAGCTAAAACACTTTAATCAGTTAATCGACCATATGATGGCGAATGCAAAAGGGTCAGATAAAGAGTGGAAAATTTCCTTAGGAGAGTTAAAAGAAATGGTTTCTCCAAGGCAAGAGTCTTCTCTCGCATCTCCAGCAAAAGGTGCTACATCACTTGAATGGCTTATAAAAAAAGAAGTCGTCAAGGGCCAAAGTACAGCTGCACCTAGTTCTGAAAAAATAATGACCCATACGCTTCTCTCAGGTCATAAGCAGTTTTTCCAACTGCAATCGTCTGCTCCTGTGCAGCAGGTGCAAACGTCTGATGAAAAGCCAGGAACGGTTGATCAGCAAATTTTAAACACTTGGAAGCAAATGAAGTTTACGCCATTTGGCAATTCAAGCGGACGGTTTACTGTTCGGTTAAATCCAGAAAATCTTGGGTTTATCACCATTCAACTAACGAAACAAAACGGTGTGTATGCGAGTAAAATTACAGCCTCGACGCAAGCAGCAAAAGAGCTGTTAGAGCATCATTTGCCGCAGCTCAAGCAGGCACTTCCGAATATGTCGGTTCAAGTGGACCGTTTCCATATACCGCTTCAATCAAGTGAGCAGCCGTTATTTGGACAGTTTAGTGAAGAAAACAAGCAGCAACAGTCAAAGGGACAAAATTTCCAGCAGCCTGATGAACAGGAAACGGAGTTCCAAGATGTACTGGACGCTCTTGTTGGATCAGAAGAAGAAGAGGAGGAGATCTAATGGCAACTGTTGATTCTACTAACAGAACAACCACACTAGCGGACACTTCTTCAACTACAACAAAGAAAACAGACACGCTCGGCCGAGATCAGTTCTTGAAAATATTGCTAACGCAGCTTCAAAACCAAGATCCGACAAACCCAATTGATGATCGTGAGTTTGTCACACAGCTTGCAACATTTTCTTCTTTAGAACAGCAAATGAATATGAACGAATCAATCACTCAGCTGAATCAGGTCATGTCTACATTTGTTGCACACCAAGATCCATTTACTACGTATGTAGGCTGGATTGGTAAAGAAGTAGCGGGCAAACAAGATGATCAAGATATTACGGGTATTGTAAAATCTGTCAAAAATATCGACAATGAATATTTCCTATATCTAGAAGATGGAACGAAAATCAGCCCATGGGACGTTACAACTGTTGGAGAAAAATCGTAAGCAAATCGAGGAGGAAAATAAATGTTACGCTCACTTTACTCAGGAATTAGCGGAATGAAAAACTTCCAAACAAAATTAGATATTGTAGCCAATAACGTGGCAAACGTGAATACACACGGTTATAAAAAGAGCCGTATTACGTTTAAAGATATGGTCAGTCAGACAATTGCAAGCTCTGGTGGACCGACAAATAACTCGGGTTCAACTAACTCAAAACAAGTTGGTTTAGGATCTTCTTTATCATCTATTGACAAGGTTATGTCAGTGGGTGCTTCTCAAAATACGGATCAACCGTATGATTTCTATATCAACGGTGATGGCTTCTTCCGTATCGAAAAACAAGGTGAAATTCTTTATACAAGAACAGGGAACTTCGGTCGGGATTCAGAAGGAAGCTTAGTAACCCCTGATGGAAACTACCTGCTTGGTATGGATGGACAAAAAATAACGATTCCAGATGGCATTTCAAGTGTGAGCGTTGGTTCAGATGGAACAATCTCAGTTGTTGAAAACAACGTATCTAGAAATGTTGGACAAGTATCACTCGCATCTTTCAGTAACGCAAGCGGACTAGACAAAGTTGGAGACAACCTTTACCGCCAAACGCTAAGCTCAGGTGCACCAAGTAATGCCATTGTACCTGGTGAACAAGGAACAGGTGTCATCCAAACAGGTAGACTTGAAATGTCAAACGTTGATTTAACAGACGAGTTTACAGAAATGATTATCGCACAGCGTGGATTCCAATCGAATGCAAAGACGATCACAACATCTGATGAAATTCTGCAAGAGCTTGTGAATCTGAAACGATAGGAGGTAGGGGGAGCGGGTGATCGCTTCTCTGCTTAATATGATTGAAGTGACAAGATTAAATGGCAAAGGATTTATGCTTAACGCTCTCCATATTGAACAAATCGAAAGCTTTCCAGACACGACCATTACACTCGCCAATGGAAAGAAATTCGTTGTGAAAGAAGATGAAGAGCAGCTTCAGGAGAAAATCATTTCTTTCTATAGAAAAATCCAAGTCATTTCATTGAATCAAGGAATAGAGGAGTTTGAATGAAGAAGAAATTAGTCGTAGTAATGCTAATCATGATTATTGCTATCGTCGGAATTGGAGCAGGTATTGTCTTTCTGGTGAATGGGTCAGACGAAGCAAAAGCAGAAAAAGAGCCAACAGCAGATGAAGTCGTAAAAGCTTCTGTTGAAATTCCTGAGATTGTGACCAATTTAAAATCTGAAGGAAATGCGGTCAAACTTGTGCTGAATATTGAAACAGATTCTGAAAAAGCCAAAGAAGAGCTTGAAAAAAGAAGCTTCCAAGTGAAAGATGCCGTGATCGACATTTTATCAGAGACGAATGCAGATGAACTTGATGGCCAAAAAGGCAGAGAACATTTTAAAACACAAGTCAAAAACAAAGTGAATAACTATTTGCAAGATGGCAAGGTGAAAGAAGTTTATATAACCTCCTTTAATCTGCAATAGAGGCGATTAATTGACACGATGGAGGTGAAGAAATGTCAGGAGAAGTGCTTTCCCAGAATGAGATCGACGCATTATTATCCGCCATATCAACAGGCGAAATGGATGCAGAAGAGCTGAAAAAAGAAGAAACGACGAAAAAAGTGAAAGTGTATGACTTTAAACGTGCACTGCGCTTTTCAAAAGACCAGATTCGAAGTTTAACAAGAATTCATGATAACTTCGCTAGACTGCTCACCACACACTTTTCAGCGCAGCTAAGATCATATATTCAAATTTCTGTCAGCTCAGTTGACCAAGTACCGTACGAAGAATTTATTCGTTCGATTCCTAATATGACATTATTAAACTTATTTTACGTCAGCCCGCTTGAAGGAAGAATCATGCTTGAAGTCAATCCAACGATTGGCTATGCCATGATGGATAGGCTGATGGGCGGGATTGGCATTAGTCATAATAAGACAGAATCACTTACAGAAATTGAAACAAAGATTATCTCAAACATGTTTGAGGGAGCTTTGGAAAACTACAGAGAAGCGTGGCAGTCCATAACCGACATCGAGCCAGAAATGGCAGATTTCGAGGTAAATCCCCAGTTTGTTCAAATGGTGTCACCAAACGAAACAGTTGTCGTCATTTCTCTTAATACACAAATTGGTGAGGTGAGCGGGGTTATTAACCTGTGTATCCCTCACGTAGTATTAGAGCCTATTATTCCGAAGCTGTCTGTACACTACTGGATGCAGTCTGAACGAAATGAACCGAAACAAGAAGAAACAAAGGCCATTGAAAAACGGATTATGACGGCAAAAATACCGGTAGTCGCAGAGCTTGGACAATCGGAAATGACGGTGGAAGAGTTTTTGAATTTGGAAATTGGTGATTGTATTGCCTTGGACAAACCAGTAAATGCGCCTCTTACTGTTATGGTCGGAAATAAACCGAAATTCTTGGGACAGGCCGGCCGCGTGAATCGGAAACAGGCGATTCAAATTCTAGATCACGACATAAGAGGTGAAGAAGATGGAGAATAACGGAAGTAAATTATCACAAGATGAAATCGATGCGCTCCTAAAAGGAGGCAGTAATGACGATATAGAGCCTGATACAGTCCTTTCTGCAATGGAACAAGATGCCATTGGAGAAATCGGAAATATTTCATTTGGTAGCTCTGCAACAGCACTTTCAACCCTATTAAATCAAAAAGTGGAGATTACAACTCCAACTGTCACAGTGATTCAAAAAAGCAAGCTGAATGAAGAGTTCCCTCATCCGTATGTCGCTATTGAAGTGAATTATACGGAAGGCTTTAGCGCAAGTAACCTGCTTGTCATCCAACAAACAGATGCGGCGGTCATTGCGGACTTAATGATGGGCGGAGATGGAACAAACGCTGATCCGTCGTTAAGTGAAATTCACTTAAGTGCAGTGCAAGAAGCGATGAACCAAATGATGGGTTCTGCAGCGACATCTATGTCAACAGTCTTTAATAAGAAAATTGATATTTCTCCGCCGCGTGTTGAGCTACTCGATGTGAAAGAAGGAGAAGGGACAGACCGAATTCCAGCTGAAGAATTGCTTGTCAAAGTGTCCTTTAGATTAACGATAGGTGAACTCATAGATTCAAATATTATGCAGCTTTACCCTATTACGTTTGCGAAGGATTTGATCGCAGAATTAACAGACCCAGCAGGGGAAGAGGCTGTTCAAGAAACGCCGCAAAGTACACCTGAACCTCAGCAGGCAGCTCCGCAAATACAATCTGCTCCAATGCAGCAATCGGCACCTCCGAAAAGACAGGCGAAGCCAAAGTCAGCAGAGCCTGTAAATGTGGCGCCAGTTGAATTTGAAGCATTCAGTGAGCCTCAGCATACAACAAGCCAGCTCGGTAATCTTGATATGCTGATGGATATTCCACTTTCCATTACGGTGGAGCTTGGAAGAACGCAGCGCAGTGTGAAAGAAGTGCTTGAGCTTTCTGCTGGAAGTATCATTGAGCTTGACAAACTTGCAGGTGAGCCAGTAGACATTCTGGTCAACAAACGAATCGTCGCCAAAGGAGAAGTTGTTGTCATTGATGAGAACTTTGGTGTACGTGTGACCGACATTTTAAGTCAGTCTGAAAGACTTTCTAATTTAAAATAAACAAACATATAGGGAGAGAATAAGTAAATGGCTACTAAGGTATTAATCGTAGATGATGCAGCATTCATGAGAATGATGATTAAGGATATTCTTGTAAAAAACGGATTTGATGTAGTAGGAGAAGCGGAAAATGGCTTACAAGCTGTTGAAAAATATAAAGAAACATCTCCTGATCTAGTCACAATGGATATCACCATGCCAGAAATGGACGGGATCACAGCATTAAAAGAAATTAAACAAATCGATGCTTCTGCAAAAATCATTATGTGCTCAGCGATGGGACAACAATCAATGGTTATTGATGCCATTCAAGCAGGTGCAAAAGACTTTATCGTGAAGCCATTCCAGGCAGACCGTGTACTTGAAGCAATTAATAAAACGTTAGGCTAAAAAAGGGTGTAAGACTTGTTGAAAAAACGTTTGATATGTATAGCAATGATCAGTTTTATGCTTTTCTTGACAGTGCAGCCTGCCTCACTGTTCGCTGAAACGAAAGATCCAGAAAACGGCACAGTGAGTGAATGGATCAAAGATAAGAAAGAAAGCACCAAGGATACAGAAGAGAAAACCACTGATAATCAAACGAATCCGGCAGAAGAAGTTCCCTCTTCTTCTGTCTCCATTATGGATTTTGTCAAGATGATTGGTGCCTTACTTTTTGTCATCCTGCTCATTTATGGGTTGGTGAGATTTGTTGGTAAACAAAACCGCTTACTCAAACCATTTCGATATGTTGAAAATATTGGCGGAACCACGGTTGGTCAAAACCGTTCGGTCCAGCTGATCAAAGTGGGCAAACGAGTATTAGTTGTCGGCGTAGCGGACTCAATCCAGCTGCTAAAAGAAATTGATGACGAACAAGAATGTGAAGCGATTGTGAAACAATACGAAGAAGCGATGGAAAGCAAGACAGATTTACCAAAGATGGTACAAAAATTGACATCGCAGGTGAAGAAACATGATCAGTCAGCCACTTCTTCTTTTTCAGCCAATTTAAAGGCGCAGTTAGCCGAATTGAAAAAGACCCAATCAGAAGTCAGAAAGAAAGGCCCGAAACAAAATGAATGAGTTTATCGATTTATTTAATTCCAGCGGTGCAGGGAATATCAGCACGTCTGTCCGTCTTCTTTTACTTTTAACCGTATTTTCGGTTGCACCAGGCATTCTCATTTTAATGACCTGTTTTACACGGATCGTGATTGTTCTTTCGTTCGTGAGAACATCACTTGCAACCAACTCAATGCCGCCAAACCAAGTGCTTGTTGGACTTGCTCTGTTTCTTACATTTTTTATCATGGCACCCACGTTCTCACAAATTAATAAAGAGGCACTCACGCCGCTTTTAAATGATGACATCACGTTAAACCAAGCGTATGAAAAGGCTGAAGTGCCAATTAAAGAGTTTATGAGTAAACATACGAGACAGAAAGATTTGGCTTTATTTCTTAGTTACGCAAAAATGGATACCCCTGAATCGATTAAAGATATTCCATTAACAGCGATGGTACCAGCTTTTGCTATTTCAGAATTAAAGACGGCATTTCAAATTGGTTTCATGATCTTTATTCCATTTTTAATTATTGACATGGTGGTCGCAAGTGTCCTGATGTCGATGGGGATGATGATGCTACCACCGGTTATGATATCGCTCCCTTTCAAAATATTGTTATTTGTTTTAGTCGATGGATGGTATTTGATTGTCAAATCTTTGCTGCAAAGCTTTTAGAGTAGGTGCTTAAAACATGAGTTCAGAATTTGTCATTACGATGGCTGAAAGATCAGTGTATGTTGTATTGCTTGTCAGCGGGCCGCTTCTAGCGCTCGCACTAATCGTGGGACTAATTGTCAGTGTGTTTCAGGCGACAACCCAAATCCAAGAACAGACGCTTGCGTTCATTCCTAAAATTGTTGCAGTGCTCATTGGCCTTGTTGTGTTTGGTCCGTGGATGCTTTCGACCATTGTGTCCTTTACGACAGAGCTATTCTCGAATTTAGATCGATTTGCAGGTTAAACAGCGATGTCAATCATAGAATTATTTCCTGCTTTTCTTCTCGTTTTCATTCGGATCACCGCTTTTTTTGTGACAGTACCGCTTTTAGCACATCGAACGATACCAGCAGTCCACAGAGTTGGTTTCTCTCTGTTTTTGGCTGTCATTAGTTTTAGCACGATTAAAGAGCCGCCAACACTCGACATCGACGGTCTTTATATGATGCTAGCGGTGAAAGAAGCCATGGTCGGACTTCTCCTTGGGCTGATTGCATATATCATGGTGTCCGCTGTTCAAATTGCCGGCTCATTCATTGATTTTCAAATGGGTTTTGCGATCGCCAATATTATTGATCCGCAAACAGGAGCGCAAACACCGCTGATGGGGCAGTTTTTTTATACAGTGACACTGCTGTTGATGCTGGCAACAAATGCACACCATTTGCTGCTTGATGGAATCTATTACAGCTTTCAATATATTCAAGTTGATCAGTATGCGCTGAACTTCGGCAGTGAATCCTTTGCTTACTTTATCGCAAAGAGCTTCAACCAAATGTTCATCATTGCCTTTCAAATCTCGGCACCTGTTGTCGCTAGTTTGTTTTTAGTCGATTTGGCATTAGGCATTGTGGCACGTACAGTTCCACAAATGAACGTATTTGTTGTTGGACTTCCTATTAAAATGGGTGTGAGTTTTATTATGATCATCATCTGTATGGGCGTCATCTTCGGGGTCGTCCAACATACATTTGAAACGATTGTGCTCACCATGAGGAATTTCTTAGCATTGGTCGGTGGTTCGTCATGATGATAAGACTTAGGCTAGACTTGCAGTTTTTCGCAGGTGAAAAAACAGAAAAAGCAACGCCGAAAAAAAGACGGGATTCACGTAAAAAAGGACAGGTTGCCAAAAGTACCGATGTCAATACAGCCATCTCATTTCTACTAATCTTTTTATCATTCTTTTTTATTGGGCCTTTTATGAAAGAGCGTATGATTGCGCTCATTGAACGTTTTTATTCAACAACAATGCTAATGAAAGTTAGCACATCTAATATTCACCAGCTATTCATGGAATTGCTTCAAGAGACAGCGCTCCTCCTCATGCCAATTCTTGGTGTCGGTATGCTGGCAGGGGTCATCAGTAACTATTTACAAGTCGGCTTTCTCTTTTCACCAGAAGTGATCAAACCGAAATTAGAAAAGCTTGATCCAATCAAAGGGTTTAAACGGATATACAGTATTCGAGCACTCGTAGAGCTATTAAAATCCATCTTGAAAATTGGATTTGTTGGCTTTGCGACATTCATCGCACTATGGATGCACTTTGACGAAATCCTTCGGCTCCCTCTATTAACGGCAGAGGAAACCCTCCATTTCGTTGCAAATATGACGCTGATTATGGGGTTATATGCTGCAGGTGCACTTCTCATCTTAGCAGGGCTCGATTACATGTATCAGAAATTTGATTATGAAAAAAACTTACGGATGTCCAAACAAGACATCAAAGATGAGTATAAAAAATCTGAGGGTGACCCGCTTATAAAATCAAAAATTAAACAGAGGCAGCGGGAGATGGCCATGAGACGGATGATGCAGGAAGTCCCAAAAGCGGACGTCATCATTACGAACCCGACCCACTACGCAATTGCCTTGAAATATGACGAAGAAAAGATGGACGCTCCTTTTGTTATCGCAAAGGGAACAGATATTTTGGCTTTGAAAATTAAAACCATTGCGAAAGAGCACGATGTCATGACAGTAGAAAACCGGCCCCTCGCCCGTGCACTCTATGATCAGGTGGAAATCGATCAAGCGGTGCCAGAAGAATACTTTAAGGCAATCGCAGAAATTTTGGCTTACGTATATAAAACGAAACAAAAGATTTTATGAATTTTTGGTTTTAAAAGGAGAGAACAGGCATGTCAGCAAGAGATTTATCTGTTTTATTCAGTGTTATTTTAATTGTGGCGATGCTGGTCATACCATTTCCGCCCATTCTATTAAGTATTTTAATCATTATTAATATTTCTCTTGCGCTTATCGTGCTTCTCACCACAATGAACATGCAAGAACCACTGCAATTTTCCATTTTTCCATCCTTGCTTTTGCTCTTAACGCTGTTTCGTTTAGGGCTTAACATCTCGACAACACGTTCAATCTTAGCAACTGGAGATGCTGGAAAGGTTGTAGAAACATTTGGTTCATTTGTTGTTGGAGGAAATATACTCGTTGGTCTCGTTGTTTTCCTTATCCTGATCATCATTCAGTTTATTGTTATCACAAAAGGGGCTGAGCGTGTATCAGAGGTTGCTGCAAGGTTCACACTTGATGCGATGCCAGGTAAACAAATGAGTATTGACGCAGATTTAAATGCAGGAATGCTGACAGAAAGTGAAGCAAGAAACCGCCGTGAAAAAGTAGCGAGAGAAGCAGACTTTTATGGTGCGATGGACGGGGCGAGTAAGTTCGTTAAAGGGGATGCCATCGCAGGTATCATCATCGTTATTATCAATATTATCTTTGGAATCATCATTGGGATGCTTCAGCAAGGCATGTCGATTCAAGAAGCAGCTTCCCACTTTACGTTGTTAACAGTAGGGGATGGAATTGTCTCTCAAATTCCTGCACTTCTCATTTCAACAGCGACAGGGATTGTCGTTACGAGAGCGGCTTCTAATGGAAACCTTGGTTCAGATATTACGAGTCAGCTCTTTGCCTTCCCGCCTATGCTTTACGTTACAGCAGGAACGATTTTCCTTCTTGGTTTGTTTACTCCGATCGGTGTACTTTTAACAGGACCAATCGCAGCTTTACTTGCACTCGGGGCTTACATGATGTCGAAAAATAAACAAGATCAAGAAGAAATTGAAGAAGTACTGGAGGAGCAGGCAGAGGTAGAAGAGATGAAAAGCCCAGAAAGCGTTATTCATCTCCTGCAAATGGATGCCATTGAGTTTGAATTTGGCTACGGTTTGATTCCGCTGGCTGATGCCAATCAGGGCGGCGATCTGTTAGATCGAATTGTCATGATCAGAAGGCAGCTTGCCCTTGAATTAGGGCTCGTCATTCCAGTTGTCCGAATTCGCGACAATATTGCGCTGAATCCAAATGAATACCGGCTGAAAATAAAAGGGAACGAAGTGGCAAAAGGTGAGCTGCTGCTTGATCATTACTTAGCAATGTCCCCAACGCCTGATGATGATCCGATTGAAGGAATTGAAACAATCGAACCATCCTTTGGCCTGCCGGCTAAATGGATATCAGAAGCAGAAAAAGATCAGGCTGAAATGCTTGGTTACACAGTTGTCGACCCAGCATCTGTTGTGTCTACTCATATCACAGAGAAGATTAGACAAAATACACATGAACTGCTTGGTCGCCAAGAAACGAAGCAATTAATCGATCATCTGAAAGAAAATTACCCTGTCTTAGTGGATGAGGTGACACCTAATCCGCTGGCAGTCGGCGATATCCAAAAGGTACTTGCAAAGCTTTTGAAAGAAAAGGTCTCTATTCGAAACCTTGTCACCATTTTTGAAACCCTTGCAGACTACGGAAAATTAACGACTGATACAGACTTGCTGACAGAGTATGTCAGACAGGCGCTGGCAAGACAGATTACCGCACAGTATGCAAGAGAAAATGAATCATTGAAAGTCGTGACATGCTCAGGCCGAGTTGAAAAGGTGATTGCTGACAGCGTTCAGCAAACGGAGCATGGGAACTACTTATCGTTAGATCCAGAATCCTCTGAAAGTGTGATTCAATCAGTGGCGAGAGAAATTGAACAGCTTTCGCTTCGTCAGGAAACGCCGGTTCTATTATGCTCACCTTCTATAAGAATGTACGTGAAGCAGTTGTTAGAAAGATATTTCCCAGATTTGCCGGTACTATCTTATAACGAACTAGAAGCAAATGTGGAAGTACAGAGCATCGGAGTGGTGGATATCTAATGAAAATGAAAAAAATCACAGCGAATTCTATGCAGGAGGCAACCCTTCAAATTAGGCAACAGCTTGGGAAAGATGCCGTCATTTTAAATTCGAAAACCGTTGTCAAACGAAAGCTGTTCGGTTTAAAGAAACAGCAAATGGTCGAAGTGATTGCGGTACTGGATCAAGATTTTGAAGAAAGAGCTGGTAAAGGATTACATCCAGCCGCTACTCCTATCCCGGTGTTACCGAAAAAGGAGCAGACTCAGCAGCTGGCACGAGAGTTGCCTGCTGCCGCTCAACCAATCAAAGCAGCTCAGCCTTTAGAATATGCAAGAAACGAGCGGCATGTTGGAATCTTACCTGATTCTCTGAAGAAGATGGATCAAAAGCTAAAGGATCAAGGTCTTGATGATGAGATCCGAGATGAATGTTTAAAGGGCCTTTTAACAAAAGGTGCTGTTCAGGAAGATCAGGTTGAAAAAGAGCTTGAAAAACTGCTCACAGAGATGCTGCCGGCTCACCCCTCAGATGAGCCGATGATTCGTTCGAAATACATTGTGCTGTTTGGCTCAACCGGCGCCGGTAAAACGACAACCATTGCAAAACTGGCGGCTAAAACGGCCATTCAGCAGCAAAAGAAAGTCGCTTTTATCACAACAGATACGTACCGGATTGCCGCAATCGAACAGCTGAAAACATATGCTGAACTGCTGAATGCCCCGCTTGAAGTTTGTTATTCAAGAGAGGATTTTGTAAAAGCGCAGCAGACTTTTAAAGACTATGATCATATTTTCATAGATACAGCAGGCCGTAACTTTAAAGAAGAGGCGTATATCAAAGAGCTGACAGATATCATACCGTTTGACGAAAGCATACAAAGTTTTCTTGTCATGAGTGCGACATCAAAGTATCAGGACATGAAAGCCATGGTCAAACGTTTTGAGCACGTTCCGATCCAGCAATTTATTTTTACCAAAGTAGATGAAACAGACACGATGGGAACCATCTTTCAAATCATTGCAGAATCTCAAATTGGGCTCGGCTTTTTAACAAATGGACAAAATGTGCCTGAGGATATTCTTGAGAGCTCTCCCCTTGATTTAACAAGGATGGTCTTACAATGATGAAGCCTGACCAAGCGGAAGGTTTAAGAAAACTTGTTCAGCAGAGTCAAATGATCATGCCGGCTCCTCTTGGTGCAAACGGACAAGCGAAAACCATTGCAGTCATGAGCGGTAAAGGCGGGGTAGGTAAATCGAATTTGACGCTGAATATGGCACTGTCTATTGCAGGTACAGGGAAGCGAGTGCTCGTCATTGATCTTGATTTCGGCATGGGGAATATTGATATTTTACTAGGCAAAACGTCAACTAGCTCTATATTAGACGTTCTCGTCGGGAAAAAATCCTTACAAGCGGCTATGACAAAAGGAGCTGACAACCTTTATTACATTTCTGGCGGTAGTGGACTTGAACAGCTGTTTTCTTTAGATAAAGATCAATGGTCGTTCTTTTTAGAAGAGATGGAGAACATGATGCATAACTTTGATTGTATATTTTTTGATATGGGTGCAGGCTTGTCAAAAGATCAACTGCCTTTCGTTTTATCGGCAGGAGAAGTGGTGGTCGTGACGACGCCAGAACCAACATCCATCATGGATGCTTACAGTGCAATTAAGCACTTGGTCATTCATCAGTTTGAACAGTCTGTGCAAATCATTGTCAACCGGTGTAAAACCTCTTCAGAAGGACCTGAAACCTACCGGAAATTGGCTGGAGTGGTCACATCATTTCTACACAGAAAGCTTGTGTTCGCTGGTGCAGTGCCTGATGATCCTGCGGTTCCTAAAGCAGTAGCTGAACAAATTCCATTTTATATAAAGCAGCCTCATTCAAGGCTGAGTAAAACCATTAAAATGCTGGCAGAAACACTTTATCATCAGCAGATAAGAGAGGCACGGAGAGAGCAGCATACGTTTATAGATAAGTTGTCCTCTTTTTTTAAAAGGAGGAAGGTGGACTCATGATTAGAGTGCTTGTAGTAGATGACTCGGCCTTTATGCGAAAGCTCATTAGTGATTTCCTAAGTGCCGAGCAAGAAATTGAAGTCGTCGGAACGGCGCGTAATGGGGAAGATGCCTTAAAACGGATCAAGGAATTGAATCCAGATGTTGTCACACTCGATGTGGAAATGCCTGTTCTAAATGGAACAGAAGCATTAAAACAAATTCTGGCTGAACACGACCTTGCCGTCATTATGGTGTCAAGCCAGACGAAGCAAGGGAAGGATTTAACCATCCACTGCTTAGAGCTCGGTGCCTTTGACTTTGTGACAAAGCCTTCAGGAAGTATTTCGCTCGATTTACACAAGGTAAGAAGCCAAATTGTTGAGCGGGTACTTGCGGCTGGCCTGGCCAGGAAACGTCCTGAGAAACCAGTCACTCCGAAGCCGGTCATGAAGCCGCCAAGCCCGGTGGCGGCCCCCCGTCCGCAAGAAGGAAGAAGCGGCTCATTCCGAAAGATTATTTCAATCGGAACATCTACGGGAGGGCCAAGGGCGCTTCAACGAGTTGTCACGAAGCTACCAAAGGACATAGAGGCGCCAATTTTAATTGTGCAGCATATGCCGGCAGGATTTACGGCATCTCTTGCTGCTAGGTTAGATCATTTATCCCAAATTACGATTAAAGAAGCACAAGATGGAGACATCGCTAAAAACGGAGTGGCATACATAGCTCCTGGTGGAATGAATATGTCACTTCATGAACAAGGGGCGGCTTTAGTGATCAGGCTGTCCCAAGAAGACACTGACAGCCGTCACAAACCGTCTGTTAACTATTTATTTGAATCCATCAGCAACATAAAAGGTTACGAGAAAATTGCTGTCATTATGACAGGAATGGGTAGTGACGGTACAGAGGGTGTCAAAAAAATGGTCGCAAGCGGTCATACAAAAGTCATTGCAGAGAAAGAAGAATCATGTGTTGTTTTCGGAATGCCTAAATCAGTCATTAAAGCAGGTCTTGCACATGAAACAAGGCATGTGGATGACATCGCACATGCAATTATAAGCTCCATGAAAAAAGAGAGGGCGTGAACACGTTGGATGTAAACCAATACTTAGATATCTTTTTAGATGAAAGCAGAGAACACTTACAAACTTGTAATGAAAAACTTCTTGAACTAGAAAAGAACCCAACTGACTTGCAGCTAGTGAATGATATATTCAGAGCCGCTCATACACTGAAAGGCATGAGTGCAACGATGGGCTTTGATGATATGGCTCAATTAACGCATCACTTAGAAAACATGTTTGATGCCATCAGAAATGAACAAATGATTGTCACACCTGAATCAATGGATACCATGTTTGAAGCACTCGATCACCTTGAAGCCATGGTTCAATCGATTGCAGAAGGCGGGGATGGAAAACGTGATGTCACAGAGATTAGTAAAAAACTAGATGTGACAGGAAGCCATGCCGAGGCTGCATCTGCCGTTGAGACAGCTGATGAACCAGCTGCTGCTAAAGATTTAGACTATAACGAATTTGAACGAACAGTTCTTGATGAAGCGAGAGAACAAGGCTTTAAATGCTATGAGCTAACCGTGACATTAAGCGACGCATGCTTATTAAAAGCAGTTCGTGTCTATATGATTTTTGAAAGATTAAACGAAGTAGGCGAAGTCGTCAAAACGATTCCGAATGCAGAACTTTTAGAATCAGAAGATTTTGAATCTGAATTCAGCATATCTTACCTATCTAAACAGCCGATGGACGAAGTGAAAAAAATCGTGACATCGATTTCAGAGGTTGAACATGTTGATATTTCTGAAGTCTCCGCATTTGAAGAAACGGCCCCGGCTGAAAAACAGGAAGCAAAACCTGAGCAGAAGAAAGAAAAAGCATCCGTTCCTGCTCCTAAAGCGCCAGCAAACGATGCGCCAAAAGCAAATGGCAATAACGGTGCAGCAGCCGGCGGGACGAAAACCATTCGTGTGAACATCGACCGTCTAGATTCTCTCATGAACTTATTTGAAGAACTTGTCATTGATAGAGGGCGTTTAGAACAGATTGCCAAAGAGCTTGAAAACAACGAACTGACCGATACAGTCGAAAGAATGACACGTATTTCCGGAGATCTTCAGTCGATCATTTTGAACATGAGAATGGTACCTGTAGAAACTGTGTTTAACAGGTTCCCTCGAATGATTCGTCAATTGACGAAAGAGCTCAATAAGAAAATTGAACTCATCATTGAAGGCGCTGAGACGGAGCTTGATCGAACAGTGATCGACGAGATTGGAGATCCACTCTTGCACTTACTCAGAAACAGTCTCGATCACGGGATTGAATCACCAGAAGAACGTGTGAAAAAAGGCAAGCCAGAAAAAGGAACCGTCCTATTAAAAGCCTACCATAGCGGAAACCACGTCTTCATTGAAGTAGAAGATGATGGAGGCGGGATTAACCGTAAAAAGGTGCTTGAAAAAGCATTAGAGCGCGGGGTGATTACAGAAAGGGAAGCGGAAACACTTGAAGATCACCAAATTGATTCACTGATCTTTGCAGCAGGGTTCTCTACAGCTGATACGATTTCTGACATCTCAGGACGTGGTGTAGGTCTTGACGTCGTGAAAAACAAGCTGGAATCATTAGGCGGTTCTGTGAGTATCAACTCAACAGAAGGACAAGGCTCACTGTTCTCAATTCAGCTTCCACTCACATTATCAATTATTTCCGTCCTTCTTGTGAAGCTGGAAGAGGAAACCTTTGCGATTCCGATTTCTTCTATTATTGAAACGGCTGTGATTAAGAAAAGTGATATCCTTCAAACGCATGATCGTGAAGTGATTGATTTCCGCGGATTTATCGTACCGGTTGTGTACCTAAAGAAACAGTTCAACGTACCAAATGCGAATGAATTAGAGGAAGAACTGCATATCATCGTTGTCCGTAAAGGAGACAAGCTGACAGCATTTGTGGTCGATTCGTTTATTGGTCAGCAAGAGGTTGTGCTGAAATCACTAGGAGATTATTTACCAAATGTATTTGCGATATCAGGCGCAACAATCTTAGGTGACGGTCAGGTTGCACTCATCGTTGACTGTAATGCACTGATCAAGTAAAAAACAATAGAGGAGCGGTCTGAAATGAGTACAGATATCAAAACTGGCGAAAAGATGATTGTGTTTATCGTAAACAAAAAAGAATACGCCATTTCAGTATCAGAAGTAAAGTCCATTGAAAAATGGCAGCAGCCGACGAGAGTTCCTGGCGTTGCCCCTTATATATGCGGTGTCATTAATCTTCGCGGTGTCGTGACACCTGTGATTGACCTTAGAGTGAGGCTTGGATCAACTGACAACGCCATCACAGATGAAACAAGAATGATTATCGTACAAGTTGGTGACATTGAAGTCGGCTGGATTGTTGATGAAGCAAATGATGTCATTACTGTCCATCAGGATGATGTAGAAACTTCTCCTGATTCAGCTGAAAAAGAAGGATTGTCATGGGTGACAGGTATTATTAAGCATGATCAGCGTCTATTTAATATCATTCATGCTGGTGCTGTCCTCGACAAGAGCGTGCAAGATGCACCTGTTCATTAAGGGGGATGTGAAATGAGCATTTTCAGTGAAATTCAAGATGAACAGCTAGATATATTAAGAGAGGTTGGGAATATTGGAGCAGGCCATGCCGCGTCTGCTCTTGCCAACCTATTAAATCGCAAAATCGATATGGCTGTTCCTTTTGTCAAAGTTCTCTCGTTTGAAGATTTAATGGATTTCTTTGGTGGTGCAGACCTTCCAGTTGCCAGCATCTTTCTGAGAATGGAAGGTGATTTATCCGGCTCGATCTTTTTCATTATGCCGTTTGAGCAAGCAGAGCAATTTGTCAGAGAGCTTGTTCAGGACCCGTCATTTGATATTGATACGATCCATGAACACGTGCTAGGGACGTCAGCGCTTCATGAGCTGGGGAATATTTTAGCAGGCTCTTATTTATCAGCTCTTGCAGATTTAACCAAATTGCAGCTTTACCCAAGTGTTCCGGATGTCACCCTCGATATGTTCGGGGCTGTCATAAGTGAAGGGTTAATGCAGTTTAGTCCTCTCGGCGATCAGGCGATTGTGATTGATACATCTATTTTCGATGATCAAAATAAGCAAGAGCTGAAAGGAAATATGTTTCTACTGCCAGACTTTGAATCGTTTGAAAAACTCTTCAAAGCATTAGGTAACCTATAATGAACGTGCAGACTCCGGCAGTTGTAAAAGTTGGTATTGCAGATGTTCAGCTTGTGAAATCACCGGACCGTATCCGGACATCCGGTCTTGGTTCTTGTGTAGGACTTGTCCTCTTTGATCAAGAGAAAAAATTGGCAGGTCTTGTCCATGTCATGCTTCCAGACTCATCCCTTGCAAAAGGGGCTGTAGAGAACTTGGCTAAATATGCAGATACAGGTGTCAAGCATACAATTGATCTGCTCTTAAAAGAAGGAGCGCGCAAACATGCGCTAAAGGCGAAGCTTGCTGGCGGCGCAGAAATGTTTAAGTTTAAGTCAACCAATGATCTCATGAGAATTGGACCTAGAAACGTATCAGCTGTTAAAGAACATCTGTCTCTTCATCATATCCCGATCATTAGTGAGGACACAGGCGGCAGTAATGGACGTACGATTGAATTCGATCCGCTGACGACAGAGCTTGAGATCCGCACTGTGAAGCAAGGCATTATGAAGATATAACTAAGGAAGTATAGGGGGAGAAAGATGCAATCCTTAAATTACGAAGATCAGGCGCTATGGGCTAGATGGAAAGAGTGGAAGGACCCAGCTGCTGGAGATGATCTTATGCGCCGCTATATGCCGCTCGTCACATATCATGTTGGAAGAATTTCCATCGGTCTCCCGAAGTCAGTGCATAAAGAAGACTTGATCAGTCTAGGGATGCTCGGTTTATATGATGCCCTTGAAAAATTTGACCCAGGAAGAGATCTGAAGTTTGATACTTATGCATCCTTCAGAATCCGCGGGGCCATCATTGACGGTCTTCGTAAAGAGGACTGGCTGCCTCGTACATCAAGAGAAAAAACAAAAAAAGTAGAAGCGGCTATTGAAAAGCTTGAACAGCGTTATTTGCGAAATGTGACGCCAACAGAAGTTGCTGAGGAGCTCGGCATGAGTGAACAAGATGTTGTCACAACGATGAATGAAGGGTTCTTTGCGAATTTGCTCTCAATTGACGAGAAGCTACATGATCAAGAAGACGGAGAAAACGTCCAAGTCATGATTCGCGACGAAAAGTCAGTGACACCTGAAGAGAAAATGCTGAAAGATGAATTAATTGAACAGCTTGCTGAAAAAATGACAGAGCTTTCGGAAAAAGAAAAGCTTGTGATTAGTCTTTTCTATAAAGAGGAATTGACGTTAACGGAAATCGGTCAAGTGCTCAACTTATCTACCTCCCGCATTTCGCAAATCCATTCAAAGGCATTGTTCAAGCTTAAGCACCTGCTTGATAAAGCCATTCAATCTTAAAGAGTTAGTGAGTGAAAAAATATGCTATGGCTGATTAGCTTTATGCTACATGCTGCACTTATTTATTTTGTGATCATTTTATACACGAGAATGAATTCGCTGAAGGCAACAGAACAAAAACAGCGAGAGCTTTTAGAAGAAACGGAAAATACCCTGGCTGCATTTTTGATGGAAGTTAAAGAAGAGAATGAAAAACTATCAAAAGCGGCAGCCACTTCCCCTGATTTTTCTGCTGAAGAGCTGAAATCGGATCTTCAGACACCAAAGCAGCCACAACCACCAATTGAATCCCAGCAATCGGTAGAAAGTGAAGATCCAGTACCAGCGCACCTGTCAGCTCTCCTAAGCGAAGTTGAGGTGCAGGAAGAAAAGGTAAACGAGCCCGTTCCGCCTCTTGAAACAGAAGCTTCTGCGCCTTCTGAAAGTAAAATAGAAGAAACCTTCGGGGATCAAGTAAAGACCTTATATGATCAAGGGCTATCATTAGAAGAAATAGCGAAAAAATTGAAAACTGGCAAGACAGAAATCGAGCTTTTATTAAAATTTAGCGGAAAGCTGTAAAGGTTTCTTGATTGTCAGTCCATCATGTGTTATATTATTTCTTGGTGTTAAATACACACGCTTAATGATTCATATGAAGGTGCTGCCGTGGCGCAGTTTTATGTGAACATGACTTAAGCGGAGGAAAAAAAACCATTATATTAGGAGGCAACAACATGTCAGTTATTTCTATGAAACAATTGCTAGAAGCTGGTGTTCACTTCGGCCACCAAACACGCCGTTGGAACCCAAAAATGAAACGTTACATCTTTACAGAGCGTAACGGTATCTACATCATCGATCTTCAAAAAACGGTGAAAAAAGTAGAGGAAGCTTACAACTTCACGAAAAACCTTGCTGCTGACGGAGGAAAAATCCTTTTCGTTGGTACGAAAAAACAAGCACAAGATTCAGTGAAAGAAGAAGCAATCCGTTCTGGTATGTACTATGTAAACCAACGCTGGCTTGGTGGAACATTAACAAACTTTGAAACAATCCAAAAACGCATCAAGCGTTTGAAAGATATTGAAAAAATGCAAGAAAACGGTACATTCGAAGTTCTTCCTAAGAAAGAAGTCGTTCAACTGAAAAAAGAACTAGAGCGTCTTGAGAAATTCTTAGGCGGAATCAAAGACATGAAGACTCTTCCAGATGCACTTTTCATTATCGACCCTCGTAAAGAGCGTATTGCAGTTGCAGAAGCTCGTAAACTAAATATCCCAATCATCGGTATCGTTGACACTAACTGTGATCCAGACGAAATTGATGTTGTGATCCCTGCAAACGATGATGCAATCCGTGCTGTAAAACTTCTAACTGCTAAAATGGCAGATGCGATTCTTGAGTCTAAACAAGGCGAAGAAGAAGCTGTTGTAGAAGAAACGACAGAAACTGAAACAACAACTGCGTAACCTATTCAAAAGGTGATAAGAGGGAAATGCCTTTTATCACCTTTTTTTCACCTAGTAATCCGTGTTTTAACATAGAAGGAGGAAATGTAAAATGGCAATTACTGCTCAATTAGTAAAAGAACTGCGTCAAAAAACTGGTGCAGGTATGATGGATTGTAAAAAAGCGTTAACAGAAACTGATGGTGACATCGACAAAGCAATCGATCTTCTAAGAGAAAAAGGGATCGCAAAAGCTGCGAAAAAAGCAGACCGTATTGCGGCAGAAGGATTAACTCTTATTAAAACTGACGGCAACACAGGCGTGATCCTAGAAGTGAACTCTGAAACTGATTTCGTTGCGAAAAACGAAGGATTCCAAACACTTCTAAACGAGCTTGCTGATCATTTACTTGCTGCTAAACCTGCAACAATTGAAGAAGCTCATGCGTCTAAAATGGAAAACGGTTCAACAGTTGAAGAGCATATCACATCTGCTATTGCGAAAATCGGTGAGAAAATCACTCTACGCCGTTTCTCAGTGATCACAAAAGAAGATAACGCTGCATTCGGTTCTTACTTGCACATGGGCGGACGCATCGGTGTATTAGCAGTTCTTAACGGAACAACTGACGAAGAGCTTGCTAGAGACATTGCAATGCACGTTGCTGCTGTAAACCCTAAATACATTTCTCGTGACCAAGTGTCTGAAGAAGAAGCAAACCGTGAGCGTGAAGTATTAACACAGCAAGCGCTTCAAGAAGGTAAGCCTGAAAATATCGTTGCTAAAATGGTAGAAGGCCGTCTAAACAAATTCTTCGAAGAAATTTGCTTACTTGACCAAGCATTCGTTAAAAACCCAGATGAAAAAGTGAAACAAGTTGTCGGTGCGAAAAATGCAACTGTTCAAACTTATGTTCGCTATGAAGTGGGCGAAGGGATCGAAAAGCGTCAAGACAACTTTGCTGAAGAAGTCATGAGCCAAGTGAAAAAATAATGTTTGAAAAGCTCTCTGGGGCTTTTTTAGGGAGCACAAGCACTGTGTTCCCTATTTTTTAGAGGATATTGATTTACAAAAGGCGGTTTCTTACGCATAATAAGAGACGGTATAGTTTACACTTGGAGGTTATCATGAGCAAACCGAAATATAATCGCATTGTACTGAAGCTAAGTGGTGAAGCACTTGCAGGTGATGCTGGTAATGGAATTAACCCAACTGTCATTCAATCAATCGCAAAGCAAGTAAAAGAAATTGCAGAACTTGATGTTGAAGTTGCAGTCGTTGTAGGCGGTGGAAACCTTTGGCGCGGTAAGACAGGCAGTGACTTAGGAATGGACCGTGCAACAGCAGACTATATGGGCATGCTTGCAACAGTGATGAATTCGCTGGCATTACAGGACAGCCTAGAGACGCTTGGCATTCAGTCTAGAGTACAAACCTCTATCGAAATGAGACAGGTTGCAGAGCCATACATAAGAAGAAAAGCGATCCGTCACCTTGAGAAGAAACGTGTCGTCATTTTTGCTGCAGGTACTGGTAACCCTTATTTCTCTACAGATACAACAGCAGCACTTCGTGCAGCTGAAATTGAAGCAGATGTCATTTTAATGGCGAAAAATAATGTAGACGGTGTCTACAGTGCTGATCCTCGTACAGATGCGGATGCAGTAAAATATGATAAGCTTTCATATCTTGATGTTCTAAAAGAAGGGCTTGCTGTAATGGATTCTACTGCGTCCTCATTATGTATGGACAATGACATTCCATTAATCGTCTTCTCCATTATGGAAGAAGGAAATATTAAACGTGCCGTAAGCGGCGAATCAATTGGAACGATCGTGAGGGGGAAATAACGTGTCAAAAGAAGTGTTGAACCAAACAAAAGAAAAAATGGAAAAAGCCGTTCAAGCATACGGACGCGAACTAGCAACGGTTCGTGCTGGTAGAGCCAATGCTTCATTGCTAGATAAAGTGACAGTGGATTATTATGGTGCACAAACACCGTTAAACCAAATTGCGTCAATCACAGTGCCAGAAGCACGTATGCTGATTATCACACCTTACGATAAAACAGCAATCGGTGATATCGAAAAAGCGATTCAAAAATCTGACCTTGGTATCACACCAACAAGTGACGGAAACGTGATCCGTATTGCGATCCCAGCACTCACAGAAGAAAGACGTAAAGAGCTTGTAAAAGTTGTGAGAAAATACTCAGAAGAAGCAAAAGTAGCTGTTCGTAATGTTCGTCGTGATGCAAACGATGATTTGAAAAAGCTTGAGAAAAATGGGGAGATCACTGAAGATGAATTAAGATCATCTACAGAGGATGTCCAAAAATTGACAGATGAATATGTCGCTAAAATTGATGAAGTGACAAAAGATAAAGAAAAAGAAATCATGGAAGTTTAAGAAAAAACTATGTACAATAGATAATAGTGAAAAGACCCTCTTCATGTTTACAGGGGGTTTTTTTGTTAATACTGTTGATGACTATATTATTAGCGGGAACGCAACCTTTTTGGGTGATGGAGGAATCTCATGCTCAATATACTCAAAAATTGGAAGAATCAGCAAACAGCAGCTTCCAACTTAGAAAGCTTGACAAAAGAAGACATATTAAATGGAGAAATTCCTGAACATATCGCCATTATCATGGATGGGAACGGAAGATGGGCGAAAAAACGTGCTCTTCCACGGGTAGCCGGACATCATGAAGGAATGAAAGTCGTCAAGCGCATGACGAAGCTTGCAAATGAGCTGAATGTCAAAGTGCTGACTTTGTATGCTTTTTCTACAGAAAATTGGAAACGTCCAAAACTAGAAGTAGACTTTTTAATGAAGCTTCCTGAAGAATTTTTGAACATCTACCTGCCTGAACTCATTGAAGAAAATGTCCGTGTGCGCTTAACAGGTGATCCAGACGGCCTCCCGCCGCATACAAAAAAAGCGGTAGAGAACGCAGAAAAGAGTACGGCCAATAACGACGGACTCATTTTAAATTTTGCGCTCAACTATGGAGGGCGTACAGAAATTGTCTCCGCTTGCAGACAAATTTCTGAAAAAGTCAAAGAAGGTAAGCTTAGAGCAGAAGACATCACAGAAGAGATGTTTTCAGCTTATTTAATGACAGAATCTCTTCAAGATCCAGATTTGCTTATTCGCACGAGTGGAGAAATTAGATTAAGCAACTTTATGCTTTGGCAAATTGCGTACAGCGAGTTTGTCTTTACGGATGTGCTTTGGCCTGACTTTTCTGATAAGCATCTCATAGGCGCTATCGGAGAGTACCAGCGCCGCGGCCGGAGGTTCGGTGGAATTTAGAGGGTGGTGCAGATGAAACAAAGAATTTTGACGGGTGTTTTGGCAGCTGCAGTGTTTTTGCTTGCAGTCATTTATGGACAAATGCCATTTACCTTGCTGATTTATTTAATGGGAAGTGTTGCTCTTTTTGAGCTTCTTAGAATGAAAAAGATCTCGATTTTCAGCATTCCTGGAATTGTCAGCTTAATATTGCTTTGGCTTTTAATGGGAGGAGAAAACAGCTTCTTTCCGAACGTAGACGCATCCAAAATGCAGATTGCTTTATTTGCAGTCTTAATCCTTTTAACCTATACAGTTTTGAGCAAAAACTCTTTCACATTCGATGAGGTTGCTTTTGTTATATTAGCCACATTATATATTGGCGTGAGTTTCTATTATTTTATCCAAATTAGAGGCTTATATGGCATGAGTGCGATCTTCTTCGCAGCGGTGATTATTTGGTCCACTGACTCAGGTGCCTATTTTATAGGGAAGTCTATGGGGAAACGAAAGCTTTGGCCAGAAATCAGCCCAAACAAAACAGTAGAAGGATTTATCGGTGGAATCGTCACAGCGGTCGTGCTGTCACTTGTGTTTCAGGCGGTTACAGGATTTTTGCCATCATACCTGCTCGTTATGTTTATTACCCTTTTGCTAAGTATTTTTGGACAGCTTGGTGACCTTGTGGAATCTGCTTTAAAGCGTCATTATCATGTGAAGGATTCGGGGACAATACTTCCTGGTCATGGCGGGATTTTGGACAGGTTTGACAGCTTTTTATTCGTTCTGCCGTTTTTATATTTACTGCTGGCCACGTTTGCCGGCTAACCTCATAGAAACTAATTGAACGAGAGAAGGAGTGGCAATTTGAAACATATTTCGCTATTAGGCGCAACAGGATCAATTGGAGAGCAAACATTAGATGTGATCAGGCAGCACCCAGACAAATTCAAGCTGAAAGCGATGACGTTTGGCCGAAATGTAGATAAGGCTATTCCCATTATTGAACAATTTCAGCCTGAATTCGTTGGGTGTATAAACGAAGAGACTTATCGCATCTTAAAAGGTCATTCTTTTGAATACGATGTCAAGATGGCTGCCGGTGATGAAGCGAACATTGAGGCAGCGACCTATGATGCAGTGGACGTTGTGGTCAATGCACTTGTAGGAAGTGTTGGGCTTGTTCCAACATTAAAGGCTATTGAACAAAAAAAGACAATCGCACTTGCAAATAAGGAAACACTTGTGACAGCTGGTCATATAGTAAAAGAGTACGCCAAAAAATATGACGTGCCTTTACTTCCTGTCGATAGTGAACACTCCGCTATTTTTCAATCTTTGCAAGGTGAACAAGCTAAAAACATTGAACGATTAATTGTGACAGCTTCAGGTGGCAGCTTCCGAGATAAAAAACGAACGGAACTTGAAGGTGTAACTGTTGAAGAAGCACTAAATCATCCGAACTGGTCCATGGGAGCGAAAATCACCATTGATTCAGCGACTATGATGAATAAAGGGCTCGAGGTGATTGAGGCGCATTGGCTGTTTGATATCCCATATGATCAAATTGATGTGCTGTTACATAAAGAGAGCATCATCCATTCCATGGTCGAATTCCATGATAAAAGCGTCATGGCTCAGTTAGGTACACCTGACATGAGGGTTCCGATTCAATATGCGCTCACTTACCCTGACAGAGCGCCATTAAAAGAAGCGAAATCATTGAACCTTTGGGAGATTGGACAATTGAATTTCCAAAAAGCGGATTTTGACAGGTATCGCTGCTTACATTTTGCTTATGAATCAGGTAAAATAGGAGGGACAATGCCTACTGTACTTAATGCAGCAAATGAAATAGCCGTTGATGCATTTCTAAAAGGCAAAGTAACGTTCCTGCAAATTGAAGAATTGATTGAAAAGGCACTGATCAGACATCATGTGATTTCAAAGCCTAGTTTGCAAGATATCCATGAAGTGGACAAAGATACACGAGACTTTGTTCAATCAATCCTCGCATAAGGTGGTATGTTCGTGAATACAGTGATTGCGTTTATTATTATTTTTGGGACGCTCGTTTTTTTCCACGAGCTTGGCCATTTAATTATGGCGCAGCGCGCAGGCATTTTATGCCGCGAGTTCGCCATTGGTTTTGGGCCGAAGATTTTCTCCTTTAAACGAAAAGAAACCGTTTATACCATCAGACTTCTGCCAATCGGCGGATTTGTCAAAATGGCGGGAGAGGACCCTGAAGTCATTGAAATTAAACCAGGTCATACAGTAGGGCTCTTATTCAATGAGCAAAATGAAGTAGAAAAAATCATTTTAAATGATAAAGAGAAATACCCGGATGCACTTGTGATCGAAGTCGAACAGATTGATTTAGATCATTCGATGAGAATCTCAGGATATGAAGCTGGAAATGAAGATATCCTAACCGGTTACAATGTCAGTCAAACAAGCTTCTATATTGCAGATGGTGAAGAAATTCAAATTGCGCCATACAATCGTCAATTTGGTTCAAAAACGGTATGGCAGCGTATTAAAGCCATTGCAGCTGGACCGATTATGAACTTTATTTTGGCCTATGTGATTTTAGTGGCTTTAGGTTTTATTCAAGGTGTAACTGTGGATGATCCTGTACTCGGTAAGCTCACAAAGGATGGCCGAGCGGCGCAAGCTGGACTCATGCAGGGAGATCACATCATTTCAATTAACGGGGATAAAATGAATTCTTGGACAGACGTTGTCCAAACGGTTCAAAAAAACCCTGATAAAAAAATGAATGTCGTCATTGACCGAGACGGCAAAAAAAGCACAGTTCAAGTTGTACCAGAAGCTGTGAAGGCAGATGGAAAAACCATTGGCCGCTTCGGCTCTTATCCGCCAACGGAAAATGGATTTCTAAAAGTCATTTCATCTTCAGGAACGACTGTCATATCAACAGCAGGGCTGATTTTAACGAACTTGCAAAAGATTGTCACAGGACAATTTTCACTAGATATGCTGGCAGGTCCTGTCGGAATATATGACATGACAGGAGAAGTAGCAAAACAAGGTGTATTAACATTAATGCAGTTTGCTGCGTTCCTTAGTATCAACTTAGGAATCGTGAATTTGTTGCCGATTCCTGCATTAGATGGAGGACGTTTACTCTTCTTATTTGTCGAAGCCATTCGCGGCAAACCAATTAATCGAGAGAAAGAGGCACTTGTTGTCTTCATTGGTGTTGCGTTCCTCATGCTATTAATGCTAGTAGTTACGTGGAATGACATCCAGCGATTATTTTTATAAAAATCAATGTCTCTTGTTTCTCATCATGGGAAACAAGAGTTTTTGTGAGAAGATCTATTTCATAAATGAGGTGTAACGACATGAGACAATCCCTGACTTTCATTCCAACTCTTCGAGAGGTGCCAGCAGATGCAGAGGCAAAAAGTCATCAGCTATTAGTAAGAGCTGGATTCATTAGACAAAATACAAGCGGTATCTATCATTATCTGCCACTAGCTCATAAAGTCATCCAGCACATTCAATCCATTGTTCGCAAGGAAATGGAAAAGGCGGGAGCAGCTGAGCTGTTAATGCCAGTCATGCAGCAAGCAGAAATGTGGCAAGAGTCAGGAAGGTGGTATACATACGGTCCAGAACTCATGCGTATGAAAGATCGTCATGGCCGCGAGTTCGCACTTGGCCCAACACACGAAGAAGTGATTACATCACTCGTACGCAGTGAAGTGAAATCGTATAAAAAGCTTCCTTTGACACTTTATCAAATTCAATCAAAATTCCGCGATGAACAAAGACCACGCTTTGGGTTATTGCGCGGACGTGAATTTATTATGAAGGACGCTTATTCATTCCATTCTTCGCCAGAGAGCCTAGATGACACATACAACAAAATGTTTACGGCTTACTCCAATATATTCTCAAAAGTAGGTCTTAATTTTAGACCGGTTATTGCTGATTCTGGCGCAATGGGAGGAAAAGATACACATGAGTTTATGGCACTGTCAGAAGTAGGAGAAGATACAATCGCTTATTCTGATACGTCTTCTTATGCTGCTAACATTGAAATGGCTGAGGCTGTGTATCAAGGAGAAGAAGCAAACCCTGCGGACTTCAAAGAACTTGAAAAAGTGCACACGCCGCAAGTGAAAACGATACAAGATGTTGCTGCATTTTTAGAAGTAGCTCCTTCTGAATGTCTCAAATCTGTTTTGTTTAAAGCAGACGATGCATATGTTTTGATCCTTACAAGAGGCGATCATGAAGTAAATGATGTCAAAGTGAAGAACTTACTAGGAGCACAGCTTGTAGAGCTTGCTTCACGAGAAGAAGTACTTGAAATCATTGGAACAGAGCCTGGATTTGTTGGGCCTGTTAAGCTAGAAGCAGAAGTAGCTATTTATGCAGACCTCGCTGTAAAAGGAATGACAAACGCAGTTGCAGGTGCAAACGAATCCGATTATCACTATATCAATGTAAACCCTGCACGTGATGTGTCAGTGAAAGAATTTACAGACCTTCGCTTGATTCAAGAAGGGGATGTTTCTCCAGATGGAGAAGGCACGATCCAGTTTGCAAAAGGAATTGAAGTAGGACAAGTCTTTAAACTGGGAACGCGTTATTCAGAAGCAATGGATGCAACGTATCTTGATGAAAATGGGCGCGCACAGCCAATGATTATGGGCTGCTATGGCATCGGTATCTCTAGAACCCTTTCTGCGATTGTTGAACAGCATCATGATGATAAAGGGATTATCTGGCCAGAAACAGTGGCGCCATATGATCTTCATCTACTTGCCTTAAATATGAAAAATGATGCACAAAAGGAACTGGCTGAAACATTATACGAGCGTCTACAAAAAGAGGGCTATGATGTCCTTTTCGATGACCGCCAAGAGCGTGCAGGAGTGAAATTTGCAGACAGTGATTTAATTGGACTGCCAATTCGTATTAGCTGCGGGAAACGTTCAGAAGAGGGCATTGTCGAAGTGAAGTTTAGAAAATCAGGTGAATCACACGAAGTATCTGTAGATGAACTGGTTTCATTTATCAGACAAGCATAAAAACGAACAAAAAAATGAAGGTACCTCCTGCAGAAAAGAGGTACCTTTCTGATTTGCAAAAGGAGGGTCCTGTCTTGGATGAACAATTACCGATTACCCGGCGGCAATTTCATATATTACTCAATCAGATTCAAATGACAGATGATGACCTCAGTCGTTATTTTGAAGAAGGCGAGATCGTCAAACTGACGGTGCATAAGGCAGCAAAAACGTGGCATTTCCTTTTTAAATTTAAGGCGCTTCTGCCTTACAAGGTATATGCCATGTTTCTCAGCAGGCTGACAAGCGCATTTTCTCATATTGCACAAGTTACTTGTACGATTGAAGTCAATGATCCGCACATATCTGAAGAGCTCGTTCAATCGTATTGGTCACATTGTGTGGAAGAGCTTCAAGGAATTTCTCCCCCAATCATCAGCTTGCTTCAGCAGCAAAAACCGGCGCTGTCTGGGCATAAAATCATCATTAAAACAAAAAGCGAAACAGAAGCTTTAGCCATCAAGAAGAAGTACAGCCCAATGCTACAGGCTGCATTTAAACAAGTTGGTTTTCCAGAGCTGCAATTTGATACAGAGATATTTGTATCAGATCAAGAGATTCAGAAATTCAGAGAACAAAAGCTCGCTGAAGACCAGGAAAGAGCCTTGCAAGCCCTCACTGAGATGGAGAAGAAAGAAAGTGAGGAACAAGAGGAAGCTCCGTCTGGCCCACTGATGATTGGATATCAAATCAAAGACAATGAAGAAATTCGTACGCTTGACAGTATTATGGACGAGGAAAGACGAATCACCGTCCAAGGCTACGTGTTCGATGCAGAAACGCGCGAGCTGAAAAGCGGCAGAACCCTTTGTATCTTTAAAATCACGGATTATACAAATAGTATTTTGATCAAAATGTTTGCAAGAGAAAAAGAAGATGCCCAGCTCATGAAATCATTGAAAAAAGGCATGTGGGTCAAAGCTAGAGGAAGCATTCAAAACGATACGTTTGTGAGAGATCTTGTGATGATCGCAAATGACGTCAATGAAATGAAGCCGCAGCTGAAAGAAGACACAGCACCTGAGGGCGAAAAGCGAGTTGAACTGCATTTGCACTCTCCAATGAGTCAGATGGATGCTGTCACTGGCATCGGAAGACTTGTTGAACAAGCAAAAAAATGGGGGCATGAAGCCATTGCCCTGACAGATCATGCCGTTGTACAATCCTTTCCAGATGCGTATGCAGCAAGTAAAAAGCATGGCATCAAAATGATGTACGGTGTGGAAATCAATTTAGTCAACGATGGGGTACCGATTGCGTACAATCCAGAGCACCTTTTATTAGAGGATGCGACGTTTGTCGTGTTTGACGTAGAGACAACAGGACTTTCTGCTGTTTATGATACGATTATTGAGCTTGCAGCAGTGAAAATCAAAGGCGGGGAAATCATTGACCGATTCGAGGCGTTTGCAAACCCTCATCACCCGCTGTCAGCGACAACGATTGAGCTAACCGGTATTACCGATGATATGGTGAGAGATGCACCAGATGTCGTCGATGTCGTTCGAGATTTCAAAGAGTGGATTGGACAAGATATCCTTGTCGCACACAATGCGAGCTTTGATATGGGCTTTTTAAATGCAGCGTATAAACGACTGCTTAAAACAGATAAAGCATCAAATCCAGTCATTGATACGCTCGAACTCGGGCGATTCCTTTACCCAGAATTTAAAAATCACCGGCTGAACACGCTGTGTAAAAAGTTTGATATTGAACTTACGCAGCATCACCGTGCGATTTATGATGCAGAAGCGACAGGGTACCTGATGCTGAAGATGCTAAAAGATGCGGCTGAAAGAGGCATTGTCTACCATGATCAATTGAATGAAAACATGGGTCAGTCCAATGCGTACCAGCGCTCGCGTCCTTATCATGCGACACTGATTGCTCAAAATGAGACCGGTCTAAAGAATTTATTCAAGCTTGTTTCACTTTCTCATATTGATTATTTCTACCGGGTACCGCGCATTCCGCGCTCACAGCTTGAGAAATATCGAGAAGGTTTAATAGTCGGGTCTGCTTGTGATAAGGGTGAGGTCTTTGAAGGAATGATGCAAAAGTCACCTGATGAGGTGGAAGACATTGCAGCATTTTATGATTATTTAGAGGTTCATCCGCCAGAAGTGTATCAGCATTTACTTCAGCTGGAGCTCATTCGAGATGAACGGGCATTGAAAGAAATCATCACAAACATTGTGAGGCTTGGTGAAAAGCTGAATAAACCAGTCGTGGCGACTGGAAATGTGCACTACCTGCATCCAGAAGATAAAATTTATCGTAAAATCTTAATTTCATCACAGGGTGGTGCGAATCCACTTAACCGTCATGAACTGCCAAAAGTTCATTTTAGAACAACTGATGAAATGCTAGAAGCATTCTCCTTCTTAGGAGCCGAAAAGGCGAAAGAGATCGTCGTGACGAATACGCAAAAAGTATCTGAGATGGTCGAAAGTATCAAACCAATCAAAGACGATCTTTACACACCAAAAATTGAAGGTGCAGATGAAGAAATACGGGAAATGAGCTATCAAATGGCTCGGAGCATCTACGGAGATGAATTACCGAAAATCGTAGAAGACCGTATTGAAAAAGAATTAAAAAGTATTATCGGTCATGGTTTCGCTGTTATTTATTTAATTTCTCATAAACTCGTAAAGAAATCACTTGATGATGGATACCTGGTTGGTTCAAGGGGATCAGTCGGTTCATCCCTCGTTGCGACTTTAACAGAGATTACGGAAGTGAACCCACTTGCGCCGCACTATGTATGTCCAAGCTGCAAGCACTCTGAATTCTTTAATGACGGATCGGTCGGTTCAGGATTTGACCTTCCTGATAAAAACTGTCCTGAATGCGGGACGCCGTATAAAAAAGACGGACACGACATTCCGTTTGAAACCTTCTTAGGTTTTAAAGGAGATAAAGTGCCTGATATCGACTTGAACTTCTCCGGTGAATATCAGCCGATTGCCCATAACTATACGAAAGAGCTGTTTGGTGAAGAGTATGTATACCGAGCAGGTACGATTGGTACTGTTGCAGAAAAAACAGCATATGGTTACGTGAAAGGCTACGCAGGAGACCATAACCTTCATATGAGAGGCGCAGAAATCGACCGGCTCGTACAAGGCTGTACAGGGGTCAAACGGACAACTGGTCAGCATCCAGGCGGTATTATCGTAGTGCCGGATTATATGGACATTTACGATTTTTCACCGATTCAATATCCAGCAGATGCGACAGGTTCTGATTGGAAAACGACGCATTTTGATTTCCATTCAATCCATGATAACTTGCTGAAACTAGATATTCTTGGGCACGATGATCCAACGGTCATTCGGATGCTTCAGGACTTAAGCGGAATCGATCCAAAAACAATTCCGACAGACGATCCTGAGGTCATGAAAATCTTCCAAGGGACGGAGCCTCTCGGCGTTACAGAAGAGCAAATCGGATGTAAGACGGGAACTCTCGGTATCCCTGAGTTTGGCACAAGATTTGTTCGGCAGATGCTTGAGGATACAAAACCGACCACCTTCTCAGAGCTCGTTCAGATCTCTGGTCTATCACACGGTACAGATGTATGGCTCGGAAACGCACAGGAGCTGATTCATAATAAAACGTGTGAATTAAGTGAAGTGATTGGCTGCCGTGACGATATTATGGTGTATCTGATCTATCAAGGATTAGAGCCGTCACTTGCCTTTAAAATCATGGAATCTGTTCGTAAAGGGAAGGGACTTCCTCCTGAATGGGAAGAAGAAATGAAGAAAAATAACGTTCCGAACTGGTACATTGATTCTTGTAAAAAGATCAAATACATGTTCCCTAAAGCCCACGCTGCTGCTTATGTATTAATGGCTGTTCGGATTGCTTATTTCAAGGTGCATCATGCACTTTTGTACTACGCGGCCTATTTTACCGTTCGTGCGGATGACTTTGATATCGAAACGATGACAAAAGGATCAAATGCGATTCGAGCGGTCATGGACGATATTAACTCAAAAGGTCTTGATGCATCACCGAAAGAGAAGAACCTATTAACCGTACTAGAGCTTGCACTTGAAATGTGCGAAAGAGGCTATCACTTTAAAAAAGTAGACCTATACCGCTCAAGTGCAACTGAGTTCATTATTGATGGAGACGGATTAATCCCGCCATTTAACTCCATCCCTGGGCTTGGAACAAACGTTGCGTTAAATATTGTGCGCGCACGTCAAGATGGTGAATTCCTCTCAAAAGAAGATTTGCAAAAACGAGGGAAAGTCTCTAAGACCATCCTTGAATATTTAGATCGTCAAGGCTGCTTAGAAGCACTTCCTGATCAAAACCAGCTTTCTTTATTCTAATGTGATCCAAAAAGAGCGCCCGCAAGAGGGCGTTCTTTTTTTTATAAACAATAATTTTATTATGTTAACTAATAACATTTTAACTGGAATTTTTTCTTGTTTGGTCATATATCTTGATGTACCGTCGTGTTTTTACGAGCAGAGGTTGTATGTCATTCTTTCTACCCAAATAGAGCAAAAAAGAGAATTTGGCCGTCTGAAATGTTCTCATGCGACATATGATCATTCTGGGTACAGTCACATGAAGAATCAAGAGAAAACCCCCGGTGAGCGTCTAGCTGATTGCTGTTCACTATGCGCATTTTTGAAACCTTGTTTGATTCTTTTCATAGCTGTACAAAACACAAACGAACTGAAAGAGAGGCGTTTTTCTATTGTTCAATGTTTCACGCTTTAGAAAAAAAGAAGGGGTGAGAAATAGGTAAATGGCATCTTACAACTATGTAGAGGTTCTTCAAAAATCAATTTTGTTTTACGAAGCCCAGCGTTCTGGAAAGCTCCCTGAAAGCAATCGTCTTAACTGGCGAGGGGATTCTGGATTAGAGGATGGGAAGGATGTTGGTCATGATTTAACAGGCGGGTGGTATGATGCTGGTGATCATGTGAAGTTTGGGCTGCCGATGGCTTACTCTGCGGCTGTGCTTGCATGGACAGTTTATGAGTACCGAGAAGCTTATGAAGAGGCGGAGCTGCTTGATGATATGTTAGATCAAATCAAGTGGGCAACCGATTACTTTTTGAAAGCCCATACAGGGCCGAACGAATTTTGGGCGCAAGTAGGTGATGGGCACGCTGATCATGCCTGGTGGGGTCCAGCAGAAGTGATGCCAATGAACCGGCCGGCATTTAAAATTGATGAACATTGTCCAGGAACAGAAGTAGCCGCACAAACTGCAGCTGCTTTAGCAGCAGGTTCTATTATTTTTAAAGAAACAGATGCGTCGTATGCAGCAAAGCTTCTCACACACGCCAAACAGCTTTATGCATTTGCTGATCAATATCGCGGCAAATATACAGATTGTGTAACAAATGCTCAGTCATTTTACAACTCATGGAGCGGTTATATTGACGAGCTCATTTGGGGAGGAATATGGCTCTACTTGGCGACAAATGAGCAGACCTATTTAAATCAAGCACTAAAAGCAGTAGATGAATGGCCGAAGGAATGGGATTATACATTTACCATGTCGTGGGACAATACGTTTTTTGCTTCTCAAATTTTACTCGCCAGAATCACAAAGGAGAAAAGATTTATAGAATCGGCAGAGCGTAATCTAGATTACTGGTCCACGGGTCTTGTTCAAAATGGGAAAGTAGAAAGAATCACATATACGCCTGGCGGTTTGGCGTGGTTAGATCAATGGGGGGCACTTCGCTATTCAGCAAATGCAGCATTTTTAGCCTTTGTATACGCTGATTGGGTCTCTGACCAAGAAAAAAAGAATCAATACCAAACGTTTGCGATCAAGCAAACACACTACATGCTAGGTGATAATCCGCAAAATAGAAGCTATGTTGTTGGGTTTGGCCAAAATCCGCCGATGCATCCACATCATCGAACTGCGCATGGCTCATGGTCTAATCAGCTGACAAATCCTCCTCACCATCGGCACACTCTTTATGGAGCGCTTGTTGGTGGGCCTAATGCACAGGATCAATATGTCGATGACATCTCTGACTATGTAACAAACGAGGTGGCGACAGACTATAATGCTGCCTTTACTGGAAATCTAGCCAAAATGGTGCAACTGTTTGGTCAGGGGCAGTCAAAGCTGCCGAATTTCCCCCCTAAAGAAAAGGTGGAGGATGAGTTTTTTGTAGAGGCAGCTGTGATGAGTAACGATACAACATCTACTCAGGTCAAAGCCGTTCTATATAATCGATCAGGCTGGCCGGCAAGAAGCAGTCAAACACTTTCGTTTAGATATTACGTCAATCTTAGCGAGATATTTGCGCGTGGATTCACTGAAAAAGATATTCAAGTGACCGCAGCCTACAATGAAGGCGCCTCCTTATCCCCGTTAACGGTATATGACGCATCATCCCATGTCTATTTTACAGAAATCGATTTTACTGGTGTAGCTATTTTTCCTGGAGGCGAAGCTTTGCATAAAAAGGAAATACAGTTTCGATTATCTGCTCCAAATCGGTTGAATATATGGGATGCCTCAAATGATTATTCCTTTCAAGGGTTAACATCTAATATGCAAAAAACAGCGAGGATTCCTGTTTTTGATCAGGGTGCTTTAGTATTTGGCACACTTCCAGACAAATAAAAATCAATTCTAAATTCATTTAAAGGGTGAGGGACATGACAAACAAAGAACGGTTTTTAACGCTTTATCATCAAATTAAAAACGATGCACATGGATATTTTTCAAAAGAAGGCATTCCGTATCATTCAATTGAAACGCTTATTTGCGAGGCGCCGGATTATGGGCATATGACGACTTCAGAAGCTTATAGCTACTGGCTGTGGCTTGAAGTGTTGTATGGACATTATACAGGTGATTGGAGCAAGCTAGAAGCAGCTTGGGATAATATGGAGAAGTTTATCATTCCAGTAAATGAAGATGGACATGATGAGCAGCCGCATATGAATTCTTACAATCCATCTAGTCCAGCCACGTATGCTTCAGAAAAACCATACCCGGATCAATACCCTAGCCAGCTGACCGGAGCTTATCCTGCTGGTCAAGATCCGATTGATGCTGAACTGAAGTCAACCTATGGAACGAATGAAACGTATTTAATGCACTGGCTACTTGATGTAGACAATTGGTATGAATATGGGAATTTGCTAAACCCATCACATACGGCAGCATATGTAAACACATTTCAGCGGGGGCCGCAAGAATCTGTATGGGAGGCCATCCCTCATCCATCACAAGATGATCAAACATTTGGGAAGCCCAATGAAGGTTTCATGAGCTTGTTCACAAAAGAAAATCAAGCGCCAGCCGCCCAGTGGCGCTATACCAATGCGACAGACGCTGATGCGCGTGCGATACAGGCAATGTATTGGGCAAAAGAGCTTGGCTATCAGCGATCAACCTACCTTGAGAAAGCGAAAAAAATGGGTGATTTCCTTCGCTACGGTATGTACGATAAATATTTTCAAACGATTGGAAGTGGAAAGCAGGGCCGTCCGTCTCCTGGGAATGGAAAGAGTGCGTGTCATCACTTAATGGCATGGTATACCTCTTGGGGCGGTGGACTTGGAGAGTATGCAAATTGGGCATGGCGTATCGGGGCAAGTCATTGTCACCAAGGGTATCAAAACCCTGTCGCTGCTTATGCTTTATCCTCAGATAAAGGGGGGTTAAAGCCATCGTCTGCTACTGGTGCAAGTGATTGGGAGAAAACGTTAAAGAGACAGCTTGAATTTTACGTATGGCTTCAATCAAAAGAAGGAGCGATTGCAGGAGGTGCAACCAATAGCTGGAATGGAGACTATCGTGCATATCCCGCCGGAAGAAGCACATTTTATGACATGGCATATGAAGATGCGCCTGTTTACCTTGACCCTCCTTCTAATAATTGGTTTGGGATGCAGGCATGGCCAATGGAGCGTGTAGCTGAGCTATACTACATTTTTGTAAAAGATGGAGACAAAACGTCTGAAAATGTCCAAATGACCAAATCTGTTATCACAAAATGGATCAACTACTCATTAGATTACATTTTTGTTGACACCCGTCCTGTGACGGATCAAGAGGGATACTTTTTAGATGGTCAGGGACAAAGAATTCTCGGAGGGACAAATGCTGCTGTTGCCACAACGAGTGCACCTGGCGAGTTTTGGATTCCTGGAAATATAGAATGGAGCGGCCAGCCTGACACTTGGAGCGGTTTCCAATCTGCAACAGGCAATCCCAATTTAACGGCTGTAACGAAAGATCCTTCTCAAGATACGGGCGTACTTGGCAGTCTGATCAAAGCCTTGACATTCTTTGCTGCTGCAACAAAGGAAGAGACAGGAAACTATACACCTCTTGGTATAAGAGCAAAAGAGACAGCCGCACAGCTCCTTGAGGTTGCGTGGAATTATAATGATGGTGTGGGGATTGTCACAGAGGAGGAAAGAGAAGACTACCACCGCTTCTTTAAAAAAGAAGTGTATTTCCCAAATGGCTGGAATGGAACATTTGGTCAAGGGAATCAGATCCCTGGTACCAGCACCATTCCTTCTGATCCGCAGCGCGGAGGTAACGGAGTTTATACGAGTTTTGCAGATCTTCGTCCGAAAATTAAGCAAGATCCAGCATGGTCAGCGCTTGAGAGTAAATATCAAGCATCATTTAATGAATCATCAGGTAAATGGGAGAGTGGTGCGCCAAGTTTCACTTATCATCGCTTCTGGTCACAAGTTGATATGGCCACAGCCTATGCGGAATATCATCGTCTCATCGACTAGCAGATTCACATCAAGCGGCCGGCTGCTTGATGGCCGGCAGGCTGAATAGAAAATATACATCCAATGAAGCAGGACGACGTGATGAAAATCTGCTAAATGAGTGGACGGCACAAAGAGTTGAAAAAACATATGCTGATGGCAAAGTGACATGTCCAGCCTATCACGGGACATATGAGGTTCGAATCGGTAAAGACAGTAAACTGTTAAAACAGCAGACAATTTAACTTGATTCAAATACACAAACACCGCTTCATCTAAATGTGATCGCACCTGTAAAATGATAGATGTGAGGAGAATCTGAATGAAGAAATGGGCTCAAAGGGTGTCTTGTATCACCCTACTCATCGTTGTATGGGCAGGCTGGTTCTCTCTAACCGTCAAAGCCGCCTCCTATGTGCAAACATCTGGTACACATTTTTTGTTGAACAATCAACCATTTTACTTCGCTGGCACAAATAACTACTATTTTCATTACAAATCAAAAAAGATGGTAGATGCTGTGTTCGATGATATGAAAGCAATGAATTTAAAGGTCATACGTATTTGGGGATTTCACGATGGGGCTCCTCAAGAAAACTCAGTTTTACAATCTAGTCCAGGGGTTTATGAAGAATCGGGTTTTCGAAAACTAGATTATGCGATTTATAAAGCGGGGCAGGAAGGAATAAAGCTTGTCATCCCGCTAGTGAACAACTGGGATGATTTTGGCGGGATGAATCAATACGTAAAGTGGTTTCAGGCAGGATCACATGATGATTTTTATACCGATTCTCGTATAAAAAATGCTTACAAAAATTATGTGCGTTATGTATTAGAGAGAACCAATACGTACACAGGTGTTCAATATAAAGATGATCCTGCGATTATGACGTGGGAGCTTGCCAATGAACCGCGTGCTCAATCAGATCCTACAGGGAATTTACTAGTAAACTGGGCAAATGAAATGAGTACTTGGATCAAATCAATTGACCGGAATCATCTTGTCGCAGTAGGAGATGAAGGGTTCTTTCACATAGCAGGTCATGACGATTGGCTATATGGGGGCGGAGAGGGCGTTGATTGGGATCGTTTGACCGCTCTTCCTCATATCGATTATGGAACCTATCATTTATATCCAGATCACTGGAACAAGTCAGCAGCTTGGGGAGTGAAATGGATTGAAGACCATATCAATCATGGAAATGTGATTGGAAAACCTGTTGTGCTAGAAGAGTTTGGCTATCAAAATCAAGCAGCACGTCCTGATGTATATCAAAGCTGGCTGACAACAATTGAACGACTCGGAGGAGCAGGCAGCCAATTTTGGATTTTAACAAGCATTCAAGACGATAATTCGCTCTATCCAGATTATGACGGCTTTCGAGTCATAAAGGAGAGCAGGGAGGCAGAAGTCATCAGTGAACACGCAAAAAGAATGAATGAAAAGAAGTGATAAAAAGCGTCTGTTAATAAGGAACTTCATTTGCATAAAAAAATTGGATATGGTATAGTTTTTATGGAAATGCTAACGATTACCGAGACAAGAGTGGGGAAACCCGCTCTTTTGTATTGAACAGGCAATTTTTGTCTCGACATTATTCATCCGTTTTCTGCTCCCCCTGCTCACATAAAGCAGGGTTTTTATGCAGAATGATTGATAAGAGCGTTTATCGAAAGCACAAGGAGGAAGAGAATGAGCAAAAAAGTAGTGGATATCGTAAGCGAAATGGTGCAGCCAATATTAGATGGCTTACAGCTTGAACTCGTTGATGTTGAATTTGTCAAAGAGGGTCAAAACTGGTTCCTTCGCGTGTTTATTGACTCTGAAAAAGGCGTCGATATCGAGGAGTGTGCCAAAGTGAGCGAAGCCTTGAGCGAAAAGCTTGATGAGGCAGATCCGATTAGCCAAAACTACTTTCTTGAAGTGTCCTCTCCTGGAGCGGAGCGTCCATTAAAGAAAAAAGCTGATTTTGAAAAAGCACTTGGAAAAAATGTTTTCATGAAAACATACGAACCAATTGATGGTGAAAAGGCGTTTGAAGGTGAGCTTACAAGCTTTGATGGTGAGATTGCAACAGTGACAGTGAAGATTAAGACAAGAAAGAAAGAGATCAATATTCCATACGAAAAAATAGCGAACGCAAGATTAGCAGTTTCGTTCAATTAACCTTTTCATTGATATAAGGGGGAACCATAAAAATGAGTAGTGAGTTGTTAGATGCCCTGACTGTTCTTGAGAAAGAGAAGGGTATTAGTAAAGAAATTATTATTGAAGCGATTGAAGCTGCACTCATTTCTGCATACAAGCGTAATTTTAATCAAGCACAAAATGTTCGTGTTGATTTGAACCGTGAAACGGGAACGATTCGCGTATTTGCAAGAAAAGATGTTGTAGATGAAGTGTATGATTCTCGCCTTGAAATCTCTGTAGAAGATGCAGTTAACATCAACCCAAATTACATGGTAGGTGACGTCGTTGAGATTGAAGTCACACCAAAAGATTTCGGACGCATTGCGGCTCAGACAGCAAAACAAGTCGTAACGCAGCGAGTGAGAGAAGCAGAGCGAGGTGTGATCTACACTGAGTTTATCGACCGTGAGGAAGACATCATGACGGGAATCGTTCAGCGAATTGACAGCAAATTCATTTACGTGTCACTTGGCAAAATCGAAGCCCTTCTTCCGGTCAACGAACAAATGCCAAATGAGGACTACAAACCACATGATCGCATTAAAGTGTTCATTACAAAAGTAGAAAAAACAACAAAAGGACCACAAATTTATGTGTCAAGAACACACCCAGGTCTTTTAAAGCGTTTATTTGAAATTGAAGTGCCAGAAATTTATGATGGTACTGTAGAGCTTAAATCTGTTGCTAGAGAAGCTGGAGACCGCTCTAAAATATCTGTTCGCACAGATGATCCTGATGTTGATCCAGTTGGTTCTTGTGTTGGACCAAAAGGTCAGCGTGTACAAGCAATTGTCAATGAGCTGAAAGGCGAAAAAATTGACATTGTTCATTGGTCGAATGATCCTGTTGAATTTGTTGCCAATGCCCTTAGTCCATCCAAAGTACTTGATGTCATTGTAAATGAAGAAGAAAAGGCGACAACAGTGATTGTCCCTGATTATCAGCTATCTTTAGCCATTGGTAAAAGAGGTCAAAATGCGCGTCTCGCAGCGAAGCTGACTAGCTGGAAGATTGACATTAAAAGCGAAACAGATGCAAGGGAACTCGGTATTTTCCCAAGAACTGAAGACTCTGAATCTCTTTTCTTAGAGGCTGAACCAGTAGCTGAGGAATCTGACGAATAAGAGGTGATATAAAAGGTGAAAAGCCGAAAGAAAATCCCGCTTAGAAAATGCGTCGTAACGGGAGAAATGAAACCAAAGAAAGAACTGATCCGCATTGTTCGTTCTAAAGAAGGTGAAGTGTCAGTTGACACTACTGGAAAAATGAACGGGCGCGGGGCTTACCTTTCTCTCGATAAAGAAACCATTCTTGCGGCAAAGAACAAACGTAGTTTACAGCAGCAATTTCAGACACAGATTGACGAACACATATTTGAGGAATTACTAGAACTAGCTGAAAAGGTGAAAAAACCAAATGACTGAATCTGAGTGGTATCCTTTGCTGGGTCTAGCAAATCGAGCTCGTAAAGTCGTGTCAGGAGAAGATCTGGTGATCAAAGAAATTCGACATGCGCGTGCTAAGCTGGTTCTTCTTGCAGCAGATGCCTCATCGAACACAGAGAAAAAGGTATCTGACAAATGCAAATTTTATAATGTTCCGGTTAGAAAAGTTGAAGACCGTTCCGTTCTCGGACGTTCTATAGGGAAAGAAGCTCGCGTAGTTGTCGCTGTCACTGACCAAGGCTTCGCTAAGAAGCTCATAAGCTTGCTCGATTAATTTATTTGGGGGTGAACGAATGGCTAAAGTGAGAGTATATGAATACGCAAAAGCCATAGATGTTTCAAGTAAAGATATTATAGCAGCGCTTAAGGATATGAACGTGGAAGTGAACAACCACATGGCGACGCTTGAAGACGACACTGTGAAAAAGCTAGACGCTATCTATAAAAAAGCCAAAGCAAAAGAGACAGCTAACGAGAAACCCGCAGAACAAAAAAAACAATCATCTAACAAAAACAATGATAGAAAGAAGAATGACGTGCAGAATAATCAATTTAATAAAAACAAAAAAAACAACAACCAAAACAAAAACAAAAATAAACGCGGCGGTCAAAACAAGTCGCAGCATCAGCAAGCAAGACCTGTGAAGCCTAAAAAAGAGCTTCCTGAAAAAATTGAATTTACAAATTCGATGACAGTCGGCCAGCTTGCTGAAGAGCTTGGAAAAGAAACAGCTGAAATCATTAAAAAGCTCATGATGCTTGGTGTTATGGCAACGATCAACCAAGAGCTTGATAAAGATACAGTTGAATTAATCGCTTCTGAATATGGTGTTCCAGTAGAGGAAGTCATCATTTTAGAAGAAACTGAACTTGAAAAGTATGAAGTTGAAGATAAAGAAGAAGATATGCAAGTACGCCCCCCAGTTGTGACGATCATGGGACACGTTGACCACGGGAAAACAACGCTTCTTGACAGCATTCGTAAAACAAAAGTCGTAGAAGGCGAAGCTGGTGGAATTACGCAGCATATCGGTGCATACCAAATTGAAGAAAACGGCAAGAAAATCACGTTCCTTGATACACCTGGACACGCAGCATTCACAACCATGCGTGCACGTGGTGCTGAGGTAACCGATACGACGATCCTAGTCGTTGCAGCAGATGATGGTGTGATGCCGCAAACAATTGAAGCCATTAACCACGCGAAAGCAGCAGAGGTACCAATCATTGTGGCTGTCAATAAAATTGACAAACCAACTGCTAACCCTGAACGTGTCATGCAGGAATTAACTGAGCATGGTCTTGTACCAGAAGCTTGGGGCGGCGAAACGATCTTCGTTCCGTTATCTGCAAAAACAGGTGAAGGCATTGACGAATTGATTGAAATGATCCTTCTTGTCAGCGAAGTAGCAGAACTGAAAGCCAACCCAAATCGTGCGGCTAAAGGAACAGTGATCGAGGCTGAGCTTGACAAAGGAAGAGGTTCTGTTGCAACCCTTCTTGTTCAAACTGGTACACTTCATGTAGGTGACCCAATCGTTGTCGGAAATACATTTGGCCGTGTTCGTGCAATGGTCAATGACATCGGACGCCGCGTGAAAACAGCAGGACCGTCTACACCTGTTGAAATCACTGGCTTAAACGATGTACCGAATGCAGGGGATCAGTTCCTCGTATTCAAAGATGAAAAAACAGCTCGTCAAGTAGGAGAGGCGCGTGCTTCAAAACAGCTTGATGAACAGCGTTCAGACAAAGCGAAATTATCTCTCGATGATCTATTTGAGCAAATCAAACAAGGTGATGTGAAAGATATCAACTTAATCGTGAAAGCAGACGTACAAGGTTCTGCTGAAGCCCTGACGGCAGCTCTTCAAAAAATTGAAGTAGAAGGCGTAAAAGTGAAAATCATCCATACGGGTGTTGGAGCGATTACAGAATCTGATATCATTTTAGCAAGTGCTTCTAATGCGATTGTGATCGGATTTAACGTACGTCCTGATGGGAATGCGAAGAGTACAGCTGAATCTGAAAACGTAGATATCCGCTTGCACCGCATTATCTATAAAGTAATCGATGAGATTGAAGCTGCGATGAAAGGGATGCTTGACCCAGAATACGAAGAAAAAATTATTGGTCAAGTTGAAGTGCGTCAAACGTTCAAAGTTTCTAAAATCGGTACAATTGCGGGCGGTTATGTCACTGAAGGAACAATTACTAGAGACAGTGGTATCCGACTAATCCGTGATGGCGTCGTCATTTTTGAAGGCGAAGTCGATGTATTGAAACGATTCAAAGACGATGTGAAAGAAGTTTCACAAGGCTATGAATGTGGTATTACCATTAAGAAATACAATGATATCCGTGAAGGTGATATCTTGGAATCATTCGTTATGCAAGAAATTGAAAGAAAATGATCGGTTATACCGAATGTGAGTGCATGATCTATGATGCATCCTCACTGAAGGAAAAACGTGCGGTTCTTCAGCGTATATTGACAAGAACGCGCCATAAATTCAATGTAACCATTGCTGAAATGGATTATCAGGATACGTGGCAGCGTACTTCAATTGGAATCGCCGTGATTTCCTCCTCTCGGGTTCAAGTGGAAAAAGAACTTCAGCGTGTATTAAGCTTTATTGATTCTTTTCCTGAAATTGAACGAACGATCACGAAAATTGAGTGGTTTTAATTAGAGGTGATAAGATCATGAGTATGAGAGCAACCCGTGTGGGTGAGCAAATGAAAAAAGAATTGGGCGACATCCTTGGCAGAAAGCTAAAAGATCCAAGAATCGGCTTTTTGACTGTAACCGATGTTGAAGTGTCCGGTGATTTGCAAATTGCCAAAGTGTATATTTCTGTTCTCGGTGACGAGAAGAAAAGAGAGGAAACCTTAAAAGGCCTGGCAAAGGCTAAAGGGTATATCCGCTCTGAAATTGGCAATCGAATCAGACTTCGCAAAACACCAGAGCTGCACTTTGAATTCGATGAGTCCGTTGATTACGGTAACCGAATTGAAAGCCTGATTGCTGAACTAAACACAAAAGATCACGAATAAGACGTTGAAATAAGGATAGACGATGATCGTCTGTCCTTTTTCATCGTTTATGAAAGGAGAGAATGCAGATGATAAACGGTGTTCTTTTATTACATAAAGAAAGAGGCATGACCTCTCACGACTGTGTGTTTAAAGTGAGAAAGATATTACACACAAAAAAAGTCGGACATACAGGAACCCTCGATCCAGAGGTGTCCGGTGTTTTGCCTATTTGTATTGGACGAGCGACGAAAATTGTAGAGTACTTAACAGATAAATCAAAAACGTATGATGCGGAAATCACGATTGGTTTTTCTACGACGACAGAAGATCAAACAGGTGAAATAGTTGAAGAAAAAAAGGTGCCTGAACCAATGTCAGAAGATGATATTGATGCTGTGCTGAAGCAGTTTGAAGGAACCATTGAACAGATTCCGCCAATGTTTTCGGCTGTAAAAATTGGCGGGAAGAAGCTCTATGAATATGCAAGAGAAGGAATTGAAATTGAGCGTCCAAGCCGCAAAATCACCATTCATCGTATTGAGCGGACAACACCTGTCACATTTGAAGATGGCCAGGTATCATTCAGATTCACTGTTTTGTGTTCAAAAGGCACGTATGTCAGAACTTTAGCCGTTGATATCGGAAAGAAACTGGGATTCCCGGCCCACATGTCACATCTCATTCGTACAGGGTCAGGCGACTTTACGTTAGAGGAATGTATCACCCTTGACGAGCTGCGCGAGATCAGCGAGGAAGGAACGGTAGATGAGCACCTTGTGCCGATCGAGCGTGCGCTCAATCATTTGCCGAAATGGGAGATAAATGATACATTAGCAAGTAAAGTGGAAAACGGTGCAGTCCTGCCTATGCCTGATGAATTCGCTCATTTTGCAGAGGAAGATCGTGTCGCTGTCTTTGCTCCTTCAGGTCGTTGTATGGCGATTTATATGAAGCATCCGACCAAACAGAACCTGATGAAGCCGGCGAAGATTTTATCCCAGGACAAGCAATCTTAAAGAAAAGGTGACCATCTCGTGAAGACTATACATATTTCACACCCACATACATTAAATCAAAAGGATCAAGCCCCGTCTGTGATGGCTTTAGGGTATTTTGACGGTGTTCACCTCGGACATCAGAAAGTCATTGACGAAGCGAAAAGCATTGCGGAAAAAGAGGGATTGGTCTTAGCTGTCATGACCTTTCATCCGCACCCATCACATGTTCTGCAAAAAGCACGTGAACCAAAAGACTTAATTACACCGCTAGAGGATAAGATTGATTTTATTGAAAAGCTAGGCGCTGACTATTTATACATTGTACAATTCAGCGAAAGCTTTGCAGCACTGTCCCCTCAGGAGTTTGTGGATCAATATTTGGACGAACTGAATGTGAAGCATGCCGTTGCTGGTTTTGATTTTACGTTTGGGCGGTTTGGTGCAGGCACAATGGAAACGTTTGATGAATATGGGAAAGGGCGTATCGCTGCGACTATCGTACCTAAGCTTTCCAATCAAGACCGGAAAGTCAGCTCCACCCTCATACGTTCCGCATTGAAAAATGGGGACGTTGAATATGTGAGTGAGCTTCTAGGGAAACCTTATCAGCTGCGCGGTATTGTCATTCATGGAGACAAACGAGGACGGACGATTGGCTTTCCAACTGCCAATGTCGGTTTATCTGCTGAATACATTATTCCGCCAACAGGCGTATATGCAGTCAGAGCGGAAGTGAAGGGCAAAGTGTATGACGGCGTGTGTAACGTTGGCTACAAACCAACATTTTATGAAAAGCGTCCTGATCAGCCTGCTATTGAAGTGAATCTCTTTGATTTCAACGAAGAAATTTATGGTGAGCCGATTAAATTACAGTGGTACAAACGCATCCGCAGTGAACAAAAATTTAACGGTATTCAAGAATTAACGGCCCAAATTAGCCGAGATAAAGAAGAAGCGATTCAGTTTTTTCAACAACATCTCAATGAAACAAAAAAATCATAGAAAAACCGCTCTACCATTTGCAAAATCAGCATATTTTTAGTATGATAATTCCTGTAGCTTTAAAACCACTTACTTGGCAGGCCGACTTCACCGACGGTTGCGAGGTAGATGGGGCTAACATGATTTGGAGGTGAAACAGGATGGCTATTACTCAAGAGCGTAAAACTCAATTAATTAATGAGTTCAAAACACACGAATCTGATACTGGATCTCCAGAAGTTCAGATCGCTGTCCTAACAGAATCAATTAACAACTTGAACGAGCATTTACGTACTCATAAGAAAGATCACCACTCACGTCGCGGTCTTTTGAAAATGGTAGGTAGACGTCGTAATCTTCTTACGTATCTACGTAATAAAGACGTAACTCGTTACCGTGAGTTAATTAACAAACTAGGCTTACGTCGATAATCGTAAAAAGCGGGAGGATTCCCGCTTTTTTATCGTATAATCACCAATATTTTATGGTTAAAATGTTGAAAGAATGGCAAAAACCCTTCTACATACAGCTTTCACATTGATATGTGAAAATCATTTTGTTCATAATAAGAAATAACCTAAAAACTTTACGACAAGAGAGGAGTTTATCTCAGAATGGGACAAGAGAAACATGTCTTCACCATAGACTGGGCTGGACGTCAACTGACAGTTGAAACTGGCCAGCTTGCAAAGCAAGCAAACGGAGCGGTTCTCGTACGCTACGGAGATACGGCTGTACTTAGCTCAGCCACAGCTTCTAAAGAACCAAAACCACTTGATTTTTTCCCGCTCACTGTGAACTACGAAGAAAGATTATATGCAGTAGGTAAAATTCCTGGTGGTTTCATTAAAAGAGAGGGTCGCCCAAGTGAAAAAGCAATCCTTGCGAGCCGCTTAATTGACAGACCGATCCGCCCGCTATTTGCAGATGGATTTAGAAATGAAGTACAAGTCATTAGTATTGTCATGAGTGTGGACCAAGATTGTTCATCTGAAATGGCTGCAATGTTTGGCTCATCTTTAGCATTATGTGTGTCTGACATTCCATTTGAGGGGCCAATCGCTGGTGTTACAGTAGGACGAGTAGATGGACAGCTGATCATCAACCCAAATGTTGAGCAGCTTGAGCAAAGCGATATCAACCTTGTTGTAGCTGGAACAAAAGATGCGATCAACATGGTAGAGGCTGGTGCTGATGAAGTGCCAGAAGAAACGATGCTTGAAGCCATCATGTACGGCCATCAAGAGATCAAACGCTTAATCGAATTCCAAGAGGAAATTGTGAAAGCTGTTGGTAAAGAAAAAATCGATATTCCTTTATATGAAGTCGATCAAGCACTAGCAGAGGAAGTAAAAGCACTTGCTGAAGCTGATCTGCTGAAAGCGATTCAAGTACATGAGAAGCATGCTCGTGAAGATGCGATCAGTGCTGTGAAAAAAGCTGTGATTGAGAAATTTGAAGAAGAAGAGCGTGACGAAGCAACACTGAAACAAGCGAAGGATGTCTTAAACAAGCTTGTGAAAAACGAAGTCCGCCGCCTGATCACAGAAGAAAAAATACGTCCAGATGGACGCGGTGTTGATCAAATCCGCCCACTTTCTTCTGAAGTAGGAATTCTTCCAAGAACGCACGGTTCAGGGTTATTTACAAGAGGGCAAACACAGGCACTCAGTATCTGTACTTTAGGTGCACTTGGAGATGTTCAAATTCTAGATGGTCTTGGTGTTGAAGAGTCTAAACGATTCATGCACCATTATAACTTCCCGCAATTCAGTGTCGGTGAGACAGGTCCAATGCGTGGCCCAGGCCGCCGCGAAATTGGGCATGGTGCGCTAGGTGAACGTGCATTAGAGCCAGTGATCCCATCCGAAAAAGATTTCCCTTATACGATTCGCCTTGTATCAGAGGTATTAGAATCAAACGGATCTACTTCACAAGCAAGTATTTGCGCGAGCACACTTGCGATGATGGATGCAGGTGTTCCGATTAAAGCACCAGTTGCAGGGATTGCCATGGGACTTGTTAAATCTGGCGAATACTACACAGTGCTGACAGACATTCAAGGAATGGAAGATGCACTTGGAGATATGGACTTTAAAGTAGCAGGTACATCAAAAGGTGTAACAGCACTTCAAATGGACATTAAAATCGACGGTCTATCAAAAGACATTTTAGAAGAAGCGCTCCAACAAGCGAAAAAAGGAAGAATGGAAATTTTAGATAGCATGCTGTCGACGATTCCATCTTCTAGAGGAGAATTGTCACGTTATGCACCAAAAATCTTAACGATGACAATCAATCCGGATAAAATTCGCGATGTCATTGGACCAAGCGGTAAACAAATCAATAAAATCATTGAAGATACCGGTGTGAAAATCGATATTGAACAAGATGGTACAATTTTTATCTCTTCTACAGAAGAAGACATGAACCAAAAAGCGAAGAAAATCATTGAAGATCTTGTCAGAGAAGTTGAAGTAGGGCAACTTTACTTAGGTAAAGTAAAACGCATTGAAAAATTCGGTGCCTTCCTTGAAATCTTCAGCGGCAAAGATGGACTTGTTCATATTTCTGAGCTTGATCTTGAGCGTGTTGGCAAAGTGGAAGATGTCGTGAAGATTGGTGACGAATTACTCGTCAAAGTCACTGAAATCGATAAACAAGGCCGTGTAAACCTTTCTCGCAAAGCTGTTTTACGTGAAGAAAAGGAAAAAGAAGAAAAACAGTCTTAATGAGAACAAATAAAATGTTAGAAGCCAGGTATCCGTGCCAGGCTTCTTTCTTTTCTTGCAGGCAACAATAGTTCTACCTTGTTTCTCCCCATCATAATTTGTGGTAAAGGGGAGGGACAACCATTGAAAAAAACGTTACCAGTCATTGTGTTTGTGTTTTTACTGCTCGTGTCATATCAAACGATGAAGCAGCCGGCTGCTGTCACATATATTGAATCAATGAAAGAGCACGCCGAGGTAGCATCTGTTTCAACAGATCATTTGTATCAAGAGATTGAATCGAAGTCTTCTGACTATGAAGTGAAGGCGCAAAATGCTAAGATTGATAAAGTGTGGAAAAAGGTACCTGGTTTGAATGGACAGACGGTGGATATTGATGCCTCGTACGAAAACATGAAGGCACGAGGCGTATTCGATGAAAAGCGGCTTGTTTTGAAAGAAACAAAGCCATCTGTTCATTTACATGAACTTGGTGCTGAACCGATCTATAAGGGACACCCGGATAAGAAGATGAATGCATTCCTGATCAATGTCGCTTGGGGCGACGAGCATTTAACAAAGATGTTGAATACACTAAAAAAGCATCAAGTGAAGGCGACCTTTTTCTTAGAAGGCAAGTGGGTGAAAAACAGTACAGACCTTGCCAAAAAAATCGTGGCAGATGGTCATGAAATTGGAAATCATTCATACAATCACCCGGATATGCGCACACTGACAAGAGAACGAGCATTAGAGCAGATTACCAAAACAAATCGCCAAATTGAAGAATCCCTTGGAAAAAAACCGAAATGGTTTGCGCCTCCAAGCGGCAGCTTTAAAGAAGAAACAGTAAAGCTTGCCATGCAAGAAGGAATGGAAACCATTATGTGGACAGTAGACACCATTGACTGGCAAAAGCCATCACCAGCCATTTTGCAAAAACGGGTGCTGGGGAAAATTCATAATGGGGCGATGATATTAATGCATCCAACAGATGCAACGGCAAAAAGTCTTGACGCACTTATCACTCAAATCAAGGAAAGAGGATATGAATTAGGAACGGTTTCTGACCTCCTAAGTGAAAAAAGACACCCGTGATGCGATCTGTTTGTTGAATAGGAGGAGCAAAAACTTGGTCAAAACGTATACATGCCAAAATGGAGTAAGAATTGTACTCGAAAACAATCCCACTGTGAGATCTGTCGCAATTGGCGTCTGGATTGGAACAGGTTCTAGACATGAGACACCAGAAATTAATGGGATCTCACACTTTTTAGAGCATATGTTCTTTAAAGGAACAAAGACGAGATCTGCACGTGATATCGCAGAATCCTTTGACCGCATTGGTGGTCAAGTGAATGCCTTTACATCAAAAGAATATACTTGCTATTATGCAAAGGTGCTTGATTCACATGCTGGCTATGCCCTCGATGTATTAAGCGACATGTTTTTTCACTCTGCTTTTGACGAGGAAGAGCTGAAGAAAGAAAAAAATGTTGTCTATGAAGAAATTAAAATGTATGAGGATACACCTGATGACATCGTTCATGATTTGTTAAGCAAAGCCATTTACGGTGACCATTCATTAGGTTATCCGATTCTAGGAACAGAGGAAACCCTCTCTACCTTTAACGGTGACTTACTTAGAAAATATATGGATGAATTCTACACGCCAGACCGCGTCGTCATCTCGGTTGCAGGGAACGTAGATGACACCTTCATTCGAGAGGTTGAAAAATTGTTTGGCTCCTATGAAGGGAAAGGGAAAAAGCAACCTGTAGAAGCTCCGCAATTCCACTATGACAAGCTCACACGCAAAAAGGAAACAGAACAGGCGCACCTTTGCATGGGCTTTAACGGCCTTCCGGCTGGAGATGAGGGCATTTATGACTTGATCGTCTTAAACAATGTTCTGGGCGGAAGCATGAGCAGCCGCTTGTTCCAAGACGTAAGGGAAGATAAAGGACTTGCGTATTCCGTATTCAGCTATCATAGCTCATTTGCAGATAACGGAATGCTGACGATCTATGGTGGAACTGGAGCGAAGCAGCTTAACCTTCTATCTGAAACGATCCTTCAAACATTAGACGTCTTAAAACGTGATGGAATCACGCAGAAAGAACTTGAGAACTCGAAGGAGCAAATGAAAGGCAACCTGATGCTCAGTCTTGAAAGCACAAACAGCAAGATGAGCCGAAATGGTAAAAATGAATTGCTTCTTGGCAGACATCGTACACTCGATGAAATTATTGATGAAATCAATCACGTCACATTAGACGGCGTGAATAACTTATCTAAAAGAATCTTCACAGAAGATTATGCGCTCTCGCTTATTAGTCCGACAGGTGATCAGCCATCATAAAGTAAACAACACGGCAGGCTTCTCAAGAGGTCTGCCGTTTATTGTATATAAAGAAGAAAGGGGCTCTGCTTTCATGAAATATGAAAAACTGAAACAGCTCTCTCCGCTGCTTAGACAAGCCATCTCTTTCCAGCCGATCACATCTGGCTTTTCAGGAGACCGCACCTTTTTGGTCACAACATCTAGTGAAAAGCTGGTGCTCAAGCTATCAGACATCCGGAAATATGCCAGTCTAAAAAGAAAAGCGTCCGTTCTGCAAAAGTTAAAAGATCGAGGGGTTCTTTGTTCTGAAGTGATGGAGATCGGAATGAGTGCTGAACAAAGCTGTACCTTTCGTATTTTTCCCTTTATCGAAGGGGAGAATGCTAGAGCATCCATTCATCGGCTCACAAACGAAGAGCAGTATGAAATCGGAAGGCGGGCAGGTAGAGACCTGAGTCTTATCCATACATATCATGCACCTGCTCATGAAGCGCCGTGGGATGAGAAGGTCATGGCGAAACATGAACGATATATCCATGCCTATCAATCAAGTGGAGTGGCCTTTTCTCATGATCAGTTCGTATTAGATTTTATTCAGTCGCATGCTGATGCGGTAAAGGGGAGACCTCATCAGTTCCAGCATGATGATTTTCATTTAGGGAATATCCTGTTGCAAGGGAATCAGTATGCTGGCGTGATCGATTTCGATCAATCCGACTTTGGCGACCCCATTCATGACTTTTATAAACTGTCTTTATTTAGTCGAGAAATCAGCATTCCATTTTCAGCAGGGCAAGTGGATCACTATTTGAGTAAGCAGGGCACAAATGATTTTTGGCTTCTTTTTTCCATCTACACAGCAATGAGTTGCTTTTCTTCTATTGTCTGGACGTTATCCTATGATCCGGGACATGTCAAAGACATGGTGAACCGGGTGGATAGAATACTGAAAGATCATAAGCGCTTTACTCAACTTCAGCCAGTTTGGTATGCAGATTGGCATCACTTGTGATATGGAGAAAGGGACGGTCTATTCCTTCTTTTTGCTGCATATATGATATGGAAGGGAAGTGATGCGATTTTGAGGCTAAGTGAGCTGTCAGGAAAAGAGATCGTCGATATCAAAAGAGCGGAGCGGCTTGGCGTGCTTGGACAAACCGACCTTGAAATCAATGAACAGGACGGTCAAATTACAGCACTCATCATACCTTCCGTCAAGTGGTTTGGCCTTCGAAAACAAGGAAATGATATCCGCGTCCCGTGGAATCACATTCAAAAAATAGGATCAGATATGATCATTCTCGATGTGCCTGAAGAACTTCAGCCGCACGGGGACAAAGAGCACCCATCATAAAAGGGTGCTTTCAGCGTGTAGACAAACCCTCGCATTCTCCCGCAGTCCTGCGTGCCGGTGCTCACGAATGTTAAATTCGCTCCGCGC